>NZ_JALQDV010000032.1:0-364749 GCF_023631045.1 Caballeronia sp. AZ7_KS35
CTGCTTTCTTTGCCTACTTTCTTTGCAGCAGCAAAGAAAGTAGGTGCCGCCCCGCACAGGGGCAACGCTAATAGACCACTAATAAAACGGGATCCGGCGAAAACAAAACCTAAGCCACCTGCGCCGCCTGCCCCCCCAAATAAGCCTCGATAACCTTCTCATTAGCCTGAATCTCGGAAGGCTTCCCTTCGGCGATTTTCTGCCCGAAGTCCAGCACGGAAACCGTATCGCAAACGCTCATCACCACATCCATATGATGCTCGATCAACACAAGCGTGATGCCATGATTGCGCACCTTGCGAATGATCGCGACGAGTTCGCGAATATCCGGCGCGGTCAATCCGGCCGCGGGTTCATCGAGCAGAAGCAATTGCGGATCGAGCGCCAACGCACGCGCGATTTCAAGCAGACGCTGCTTGCCGTAGGGCAGATTGCGCGCTTCCTCTCCGGCGACATGCTCCAGGCCCACAAAACGAAGCATGTTGAACGCACGCTCGCGCGCCGCGCGCTCTTCGCGCCGATATCGCGGACTCATCACGCCGACATCCGCGATGTTCGATCTGAACGTGTGATGCAAGCCGACGAGCACATTCTCCAAAGCCGTCATCTCGCCGAAGAGCTGCACGTTCTGAAACGTCCGAGCGATGCCCGACAGCGCAATCTTCGACGACGTACGCCCCGCGAGCGATTGCCCCTCGTATTCGATCGCGCCAGCAGTCGGGACATAGATGCCCGTCAGCACGTTCATCATCGTGCTCTTGCCGGAACCGTTGGGACCGATGAGGCCGTGGATCGTGCCGCGCTTCACAGTGAGATTCACATCGTTCAACGCCTTCAGGCCGCTGAACTGCATCAGCACGCCGCGCACGTCGAGGATCGTATCCGCGCCTTCCGTATCGACCGCCGCGACGGCATCGTCCTGGCGCGTATGGCTCGCGAGCTCATCGGTATCGACCTTCGTCACGCGCACGCGGCCAAGGTTCAGCGTCTTGCGCACGAAGCCGACGATGCCATCCTGCAGGTAATAAACGACGAGCAGGATCATCAGACCGAAGATGGTCAGACGCCAGTCGGTGAGCGCCTCGATCCAGAACGAAAACACCGCGAGTCCCGCCGTGCCGACGATCGGCACCGCAACGCGCTGCGGCGTCGTGGTCTTCTTCGCGAGCGCAAGCGCGGCGCCCGCGACGACGACGACCGCCAGCGCCGTCGCGACGACGCGGAAGTTGGAGATATCGTCGAGCAGCTTGGGTAACATGACGATCACCGTCGAACCGATGATCGCGCCCGTGCGCGTCTTGCGTCCGCCCATGATGATGGCGAGCAGGAAGAGGATGGTCAGTTCGAAGTTATAGGTGTTAGGCGAAATGTATTGCTCGGAATACGAGTACAGGCAGCCCGCGAGGCCCGCGAATCCCGCACTGATTACGAATGCAATTACCTTGTAGCGATACACCGACACGCCCATGCAGTCCGATGCGATGGGGCTGTCGCGCAGCGCTTCGAATGCGCGCCCGAGATGCGACTTCAGCACGCGATGCACGACGATCAGCGACACGACGAGCAGCGCCGCGACGAGCCAGTAGTACTGCACCTCGTCGAGCCTGTGTCCCGCGAACATCGGCTTCGGGATCTTGAGACCCATCGGTCCGTTGGTGAGGAAATCCATCTCGTTGATGAGAATCTGGATGATCGTGCCGAACGCGAGCGTCACCATCGCGAGATACGGACCGGACACGCGCAGCGCGGGCAATGCAAGGATCGCGCCGAAGCCGGCTGTGATCAGAATCGAAAGCGGCGCGGTCAGATAGAACGGCATGCCGAGCTTGATGAACAGCACGCCCGCCGTGTATGCGCCCACGCCGAACAATCCCGCGTGACCGAGCGACACTTGCCCCGTGTAACCCACGACGATATCGAGCCCGAACAGCAGGATCGCGTAGATCATGATGGTTTCGACGAGGTGGATGTAGTACGGATTGCCCGACGCCACCGGGAAAATTGCGAGTGCGGCGAGTCCGACGAGCGCCGCGATCCAGTTCTTTGCTTTCATCGTCGCCGCCTCAGACTTTCTTGATCGCCGTCTTGCCGAAGAGACCTGCGGGCTTGACCGCGAGCACGATCAAGAGCAGCACGAGTCCCGGCACGTCCTTGTAGCCGGTGGAGATATAGAAGCCGGTCGTCGTCTCCGCGATGCCCAGGATCATCCCGCCGACGATGATGCCCATGCCGCTCGACAAGCCACCGATGATCGCCACGGCAAACGCCTTGAGGCCGAGCACCGCGCCCATCGTCGCGCCGGTCAATGTCAGCGGCGCGATCAAAACCCCTGCAAATGCAGCGGTCAACGACGAAAGCGCATATGAAAACGTGATGACGAGGCCGGTGTTGATGCCCATGAGCGACGCTGCATCGCGATCGTTCGCGGTCGCGACCACGGCCTTGCCGAAGATCGTCTTGCGGTTGAAGAACTCGACCGCGAGCATCATCACGAGCGCGCCGCCGACGACGAGCAGTTCCATCGGCAGCACGTTTGCGCCGAAGACCTTCAGTGGCGCTTCGGGCAGGGGCGAAGGAAAGCGCAGATCGTCGCGGCCCCAGACGTTTTCCGCGACGTTCTTGAAGATGATGCCGAGCGCGATCGTCGACATGATCCAGCCGAACTCGGACTTGATCTTGATGGCGGGCCGCACGCCGATGCGTTCGACGAACGCGCCCTGCGTGAGGCCGAAGAGACACACGAGCGGAATCATCAGCCAGTAGTTGACGCCAGCGGATACGAGCGTGAGGCCGACGAGCGCGCCGAGCATCAGGGCATCGCCCTGGCCGAAGTTCAGCGTGCCGGATGTGGCGAAGGTGAGTTGATAGCCGAACGCGATCACGGCGTAGATCATGCCGAGTGCTATGCCGCTATAGACGAGTTGAAGGAGGATCATGGTCGGGGTTTTTCTTGTGCAGGTCTGCGCTTCTTGAGATTCCTGATTTCGCTTCGGTCTATAGCTTTTGCGTGATGCTGTTTTGCTGGATCGCGTTTTCGTGTCGGCTCGGTGTCGTCGCCGGATCCCGCTCTCGCGTCGGTCTATTAGCACTGCCCCTGTGCGGGGCGGCACTCACTTTCTTTGCAGCGGCAAAGAAAGTAAGCAAAGAAAGCAGCTACTGATACGCCCGCGGTCACACGCAATTTGGGTAGTCCTCTCGTCCATCGTGGGCTGCCTAAAGAGTGCCCTCAAACACCTAATCGGGCTCGGCTCGCGCACGGTCTGTGTCATCGCACCACACAACAAACGGGTTCAGCACCAAATAGCTCCGGCCCGCTTCGCGGCCGACCGGTCAATCGGGTCCGCGCGTGCTTCTCTACTAACGTCTCCATCTCACTGCAATCGCCGCCCTTTGGTTTCCCTTGCATACCCAACGGCAGCGCGTAGCGCTGTGCCGAAGCTCTTTCGTGCTGAACCAGCGGCCATCTGAAACTAGCTCGTCAGACCGTGCGCGATCCAAGCCCGATTGGTCCTTTGAGGGCGACACTTAGGCGAGTGCCATCGAGGACGAGAGAACTACCCAAATTGCGTGTGACCGCGGGCTTGAAAAGCTGCTTTCTTTGCCTACTTTCTTTGCAGCAGCAAAGAAAGTAGGTGCCGCCCCGCACAGGGGCAACGCTAATAGACCGACACGACTACGGGATCCGGCGATATAAAAAAATCAATTCGAAGCAGTAGTGGTCTGCTTGGACCGCAGAGTCCCGCCGCCTTTCTTATCGGCGTCATACGCATAGATCACCCGCCCGCCCTTCACCTCCCCGATAACCGGCACATTCGGCGTAATAGCCTCGTGATCGCCCTTCGTAAAGGGCTTGTCGTACACCATCACGACACCTTCCACCTTAGTGTTCAAATTCTCGAGCGCTTCCTTGACCTTCGGCCCATCCGTCGTCCCCGCCTGCTTGATCGCCGCAGCAAGCAAATACACCGAGTCATAACCTTGCGCAGCAGAAACCGGCGAATCGATCCGCTCGTTCTTCGGCTTGAATTCCTTCAGATAAGCCTCGATGAAGGCCTTGCGCTTCGGCGTGTTCGCTTCCTGAATGAAAGTCTGCGGCATGCGCGCACCTTCGCCGTTAGTGCCGGCATTGTCGATGTAATTGGCCATCGAAAGCGTCCAGCTACCGATCAAAGGCACCTTCCATCCAAGCTTGGCCATGCCGTTCGCGATCTGCGCAAGCTCGGGCCCGATGCCGTAAGTCAGCACCGCTTCCGCACCGGCCTCCTTCGCCTTCAGCAACTGGGCCGTCATGTCGACGTCCTTGATGTTGAACTTCTCCACGGCGACGGGCTTCACGCCTTTCGCGGCAAGCGCCTTTTCCAGATCCTCGCGGCCGAGCTGGCCGTAGTTGGTCGAATCGGCGAGAATCGCGACCTTCTTGAAGCCACGCTTCGTCACCGCTTCCTCGACGATCATCGGTGCCTGAATGCGATCGGCGGCAGCGTTGCGGAACACGTAGTTATCGGGCTGATCGTCGAATTGCTTCGTCACCACCGTGCCGGTCGCGACATTGTTGAACACCGGAATCTTCGCTTCCTGAAAGAAGCGCTGCGATGCGAGCGCTACGCCCGTGTTGATATAGCCGACAACCGCGACAACCTTCTCCTTGTTGATGAGCTCCTGCGCGATCTGCACGCCGCGCTCGTTCTTCGCTTCGTCATCGCGCTCGACCAGCACGATCTGACGCCCAAGCACGCCGCCAGTTTTGTTGATCTCGGCGGTGGCAAGACGCACGCCATCGCGCATGCTGACACCCATGGAAGACGAACCGCCCGTGAACGGACCATCGACGCCGATCTTGATCGGGTCGGCCGCGTGCGCCAACGAGAAAACGCCGAACGCGAGCGTGCTCGCAATGAGCTTCATCTTCATGTGTGTCTCCGTCGCCTGATTCGTTATTTGAAAGTCCCATGCAACGCGGCGAACTTCGCAATGCGTTTTAAACGCATTCCGCGTTATCGATTACATAGACTGTGAGCGAGTTTAGAAAAATGTAAGGATATGACCATATTCGGACATACCCGAAGAGCACGAGCGTTAGGCCACACCCAATGCATCGCAACTGTGCAAAGCCCTGCATAACCCGGAAAAGATGCGAATTTACACAGCATCCCAAAGCGTTTTCATGGCTTTCGAAACGGAGAAAACAGCGGGTATACGCGTAACGCCAAAGAAAAAAACGCGCGGCATCCCGGAGGATGACCGCGCGTAACCTTGCGCACTCTTCAGGCTATCGCAGCGATGACAGCGTTTGCGCGATGCACTTGTTATCGCGGCGCACCGGTTTCGATCGCGTGCGCGAACTGACGCAGCACCGCGCCCGATGCATCGGTGACGGCCCAGAACGTCATGCCATCGTGATTCCAGCGCGCGAGCGCGTAACCATCGTCGGATTGCGTGACGACCGGCTCCGTCTTCGCTTCGCCCTTGCGCTCGGGAAATACGTACACGTCGATCGGATGCTTCAGGTAGCGATACACGACGACCGCCACCGGCCGATGATCGATGTAATCCAGCCGTCCGCCGACGAGCGCGAAGCCCGGACCCGCCGGATCGATCACCGGCGGCGCATAGTCGATCCGGCCGTTGAACCACGGCTTAACCGTGTGCTTGTCGCTGGACAACACGTCGATCGGACGATCCGACATCAGCGCGCGCACATGGCTCGACACGATCTCCTGCGCGATGGGCGAGCCCGTCGATACGGACGAGACGAGCGGCAGCGCCTGGAACCACAGCATCGTGCCGAGCACGAGCGCCGAGAGCGTCGCGCCCGCGAATGCGCCGCCGAAGAACGGCCACGGCGCGGCAAACGGATTGCGCGAGCCGCGTTTCGCCGGACGCGCCGGCTCGCGCCTGCGCGCCTCTTCCTCGGCCTGAGCCCGCACGCGCGCCAGCACTTGCGTGCGCAGATGCACCGGCGCGCGCTGATACAGCGAACCATCGGTAAGCCTCGCATCGAGCGAGGCAATGTCGTTATTTTCCATTTCCCGACTCCTCTGCGTGACCCGGTCCCGCGCGGCGCACGAGGCGCACGCTCGGCTTGTCCTGCCCGCCCTGGGCCGCGCGCACCGCCCCCGCCAGCATCTTGCGGCCGCGCGCGAGCCGTGACATCACCGTGCCGATCGGCACGCCGGTCACGGATGCAACTTCCTTGTAGCTCATGTCTTCGAGTTCGCGTAACACCAGCACCTCGCGAAAGGCGATCGGCAGCGCCTCCAGCGCGCGATGCACCAGATGAATTTCGTCGCGGCGCACGGCGAGCGTTTCGGGATCGGCCGCGCCTTCCTCCGACCATCCCGGCAAGGCTTCGTCGCCGCCCAGTTCCTCGTCGTAGGGCGTCGCGTCGGCGAGTTGCACGCGCCGCCGCCACTCCGTGAACCACGTATTGCGCACGATCGCGAGCAGCCACGCACGCGCGTTCGCCTCCTCGCCGCCTTCGAATCCGCCGAAGAAACGGAACGCGCGCAGATAGGCTTCCTGCACGACATCGTCGGCATCGTTCGCGCTTCCCGACAGCCAGCGCGCGAGGTTGTACGCGGCGTCCAGATGCGGCATCACCGTCGCTTCGAAGCGCGCGTGGACCGCCTCGGCGTCCGCCTGGCCGCGGCGCCCGGACCTGTCTTCTTTCGACCTGCCTGGCCACATCGCGCGGGTCTCCTTTCCACAATCACGTTCGGAAAACTTCGTTCGGGCGCGGCGGCATCGCTTTTCCGCGCCTTCCCATCCGATACTCCTCACGCGGGCGCTTTATTCCCGTTTGCAACGGCGACTCAAAAAAATATAGCGGGAATATCCCGCCGCATTCGCTGGTTCGATGGACGGATGCCAACGCGATCCTGCCCGCCGCAACGGGCATCGCCGGCTTCGCGCCCATGCACCGAGCCGCCGTGGGCCCGACTTCACCGATTCGAACGACAAGAACCGCGGCCGTCATCATCAAAGGAACCATCATGAAACCCGACCCGAACGCACTGCCGCCCGCGCAGCAACGCGACGAACTCGACGAGCACGGCAAGCGCCGCCGCACCGCACTTTCGTGCATGGCCTGGGCGGGCGCCGGCGTCATCTGGACGGTGAGCGGCGGCGTGCCCGTTTCGCGCCTGATCTCGTCGGCGGAAGCGGCCGAGCAGACCGGCTCGTTTAGCTTCGTGCAGATCAGCGACAGTCACATCGGCTTCAACAAGGATCCGAACACGGAGCCGACGAGCACGCTCGAAGAAGCCATCAACCGCGTGAGCGCGATGGAAAAACGCCCCGCGTTCATGATCCACACGGGCGACATCACGCATCTGTCGAAGCCCGCGCAATTCGACACGGCGACGCAGATCATCGGCAAGTCGGGCATGGACGTGCATTACGTTCCCGGCGAGCACGACGTGCTGGTCGAAGAAGGCAACGCGTTTTTCGACCGCTTTTCCGGGCAATACGGCAAAGGCAGCACGCGTCACTGGTACAGCTTCGATCAGGGCGGCGTGCATTTCATCGGCCTGACCAACGTGATCGACCTGAAGGGCGGCGGCCTCGGCTTTCTCGGCGATGCGCAGCTCGCGTGGCTCAAGGCGGATCTGCAGGGCAAATCGAGCAGCACGCCGATCGTCGTGTTCGCGCACATTCCGCTGTGGGCGTTGTATCCGCAATGGGGATGGGGCACCGACGACAGCGCGCAGGCGCTCGCGCTCTTGAAACGCTTCGGCTCGGTAACGGTGCTGAACGGCCACGTCCATCAGGTGGCGCAGAAAGTGGAGGGAGAGATGCGCTTTTATTCGGCGATGTCGACGGCGTTTCCGCAGCCCGCGCCGGGCGCACCGTCCGGTCCGGGGCCGATGAAAGTGCCATCCGAACAATTGCGCACGATGCTCGGCCTGCGCGAAGTCACGCATATCGCGGGACGCGGGCAACTTGCCGTCACCGATACGTCGCTCGCGGGGGTGCAGTCATGATCGCATCGACGATTGCGCACTACGTTTCGCCCGACAATCTCCGCCCGCTCGCCGGCAAGCTGCTGCGCCAGGCCGCGCTTGCGCTGGTCGTGAAAGGCGTCATCGGCGTGGCGATTCCGTCGGCGTGCGCGGCAGAACCCGCGCAACAGGTCGCGCTGGCGAACGCGCCGACCGTTTCCATCGACAACTTCGCGTTCAATCAGGCGACGATTACCGTGCCCGTCGGTACGAAGGTGACGTGGGTGAATCACGACGACATGCTGCATACCGTCGCCGACGAGGGAAAGAGCTTCAAGTCCGATCCGCTCGACAGCGGCGACAGCTTCTCGCATGTGTTCGACAAACCGGGCACGTACAAGTACTTCTGTTCGCTGCATCCGCACATGACGGGGACGGTCGTCGTGCAATGAGTCGCGTCAGCCGCGCGCCTTCGCGATCGCGGCGAGATTGCCCACGCCGAATCCGTGATGCCCGCGCCGCTCGACGATCTCGAAGAACATGTCGCCGGGCTTGCGCTCGACGAACGTCTGCAGAAAAAGCTGCGGCGTGCCGTCTCCGAGAATCTCGCCGTCGACGAGAATGCCGCGCGTGCGCAGCTTTCCGATGTCGAGACCGTGGCCCGGCAGACGCTCGTCGATCTCGTCGTAATAGCGCGGAGGCGGCTGCAGGAAGCGCACGCCGCGCGCCATCAATGCATCGACGGAAGCGAAAATATCCGCCGATGCCAGCGCGATATGCTGCACGCCCTCGCCTTCGTGATCGGGCAGATATTGCTGCATCAGATCCGTGCGATAGGTGCCTTCCTCGTACACCGGAATGCGGATCGAGCCGCACGGCGAAAGCGTGACGGCGGAATCCTGCGAGACGTGCCAGTCCGGATGCACCTGATGAATCTCCGAGAAGTGCAGCACTTCCCGATAGAAATCGAGCCATTCCTGAATGCGGCCTGCGCCGACCGTCTGCGTGAAGTGGTCGACTTCGAGCAGGCCGGTGCCGTTGAGATCCGCGCGTGCTCCGGGAATCGGACGAAAGTCGATGTCGTAGATCGACGTCTCGCCGCTGTTCTTGCCCGGCCAGTGATCGACGAAATAGATATGGGAATCGCCGATGCCTTGAATCGCCGGAATCGCAAGCTCGTTCGGGCCGATTTTTTCGCCCTCGAAATCCCACGCGCCGTATTCGAGCGCGCGCTCGTGGGCGACCTGCGCATCGAGCACGCGAATGCCGATCGCCGCGATGCCGACGCCATGCGACTCGGCAAAGCGCGACGCGAACGAATCCGGCTCCGCGTTCAACAGAAAATTCATGCTGCGCTGGCGAAAGAGCGTCACCGCCTTGCTGATGTGCTGCGCGACGGGCACGAAGCCGAGCGTCTCGAACAGTCGGGCGAGCCCTGCAGGATCGGGGCTGGAAAACTCGACGAACTCCAGCCCCGCGATGCCGAGCGGATTGTCGCCGAGGTTCGAATCGGGCGTCGCGCGGGCGGAGGAAGAGGAGTCGGGCTGGGTCATCGGCAATACCTCGAAAATGTACGATCTGGTTCACGGACGCAAAACTACCACGACCTGCTGCTTCCGTGCGACCGGCGGCTTCATCCAAATGGCCGCGACGATGCGCCTAGAGTAGCGGCAGCGGGATTGCCGTGTCAAAGCCGGGGCCGCCCGACGCGTCCCGGCCGATCGTACGCGCCTTCAGGCGGCGAGGCGCGCCGCGCTCATCGACGGACGCTTCGCTTGCGGCGGAAACACGTTCCAGGTGCCGTCGTCATGGCGGAAGAAGATGATCGCGAGCGGGCCGCCCGGATGCTGCGCCTCGATGCAGACGTAGCGCGCGCCGGTGACATGCGAACGGCACAGACGCACGACGCGTGCCGGATGCGCGGCAGTCGGGGCGAGCCATTTGTCGACGGCCCAGTGCAGCGAGTTTTCGGTGGTTTGCATGATGGTCTCCTCGGAATCGATCGGCAAAACGTGAGGTTCAGGCTGCGAGCGCCACATTCATGCGGCGGCGGCGTTCGGCGGCGACATAGGCGCGGAAGAGTCCCGCCACGGCTCTGACGGCCGCGTGGGGATCGATGAAGCACGCTTGCACCTGACGGCTGCGGGCGCGGCCGTCGAGGCACCACGTAACGAAGTGCTCGCAGTTGTTGGTGAGCAGGTGATAGTTGTCTTCGCCGAGGCGGCTGCGGGCGCGGCGCACCGCTTCCATGCCGACGAACTTCGCGGCCGGGTTCTGGCGGATCGTGACTTCATGACCGGCGGCGAACTGCTCGACCGGGACTTCCTCGACCGGGCCGCGATGCAGCGACTTCGCGAAACCGGCATAGTGGATGACCATGCCGTTGCCGGCGTAGATGCCGTGATGTTCATAGCCGGAACGGCGCGTGACGAGTTCGGTGCCGAGCGCGGGTTCGTCGTCGAGCGAGAAGCCGTTCGCGGCGGCTTGCTGTTCGATCAGTCCGATTTGCTGGTTGGTTGACATGGCTGGCTCCGATTTTTCTTTGCCTGGCGCCAGGTGTTTGTTCGGCGCCGGGTTGCCTAGCCTTTTGCATCTTCCTTGCCAGTTCTGATAAGCCATTGATTACGCGTGGTTATTGCGGAATCGGGAGCGTGTTTCGACGGCGTTGTGTTTTTCATGGGCCAACAGTTTTCTTGCGCGTTTGTTGGACCTGCTGCACCAGAATTCGCGTCGTGCGGGCCGATCGGACGCGCGCCGCGTGTGTTGGTTATGCGGCGCGACGCCAACATCGCTTGTTGGCGACGATCCAACGGATGCGATTCGGCACCCTGCCATTTCGTTTGCGCCGATGCCGCCAGAACGCCGTCCCATCGGCGATTCGGACGCAATCTCCGCCATTTGGCGTGCGTCGGCATGGGCCTTGCATTGATCCGTTCGTCCTGCTCACAGGCCATCCCGGAGAAACGACATGTGCGCCTTGACCGTCAGCGATCTCGAATACGACCGCGTGCTGGATCACGCGGCGATGTCGGCCATCAGCGGCGGAGGCGGTGCGCCGTGGGTGTTCGGCTGGATCACGCCTTTCGTGGAGCGTTCATCGGGCGGCGGGGCCGCAGCCGGCGCGATTACGCTGGTCGATGTGACCAACAACATCTACGCGGTCACGAACAACATCACCAATAACGTGACGAACATCACGGTCGGCCAGATGGTCAATCAGTTTCAGAACGTCGCGGTCAGCAATACGGGCAACGGCGCGAGCCTTACCGTCAGCCCGAATTCGGTCGCGGGGAATCGCGCGGGCTAAAGCGGTGCAGATCAAGATTCGCTTCGGACGCGCGTTGGTACACAATGAGCGGGATCGTCCGCAAGGCCCGCCCGACGCCGCGTCACCCAGCATTCCGGAGGTTGCCGTGACCTTCACCACCGAGTTTCGATGGACATCCGCCGCCCGCACCGACACCGGCTGCGTCCGGCAGATCAACGAAGACGCGCTGCTCGATGCGCCCGAGCGCGGACTGTGGGCCGTCGCCGATGGCATGGGCGGCCACGCGGTCGGCGATCTGGCGAGCCGGATGGTGATCGAGAGCCTCGCGAAGGTATCGCCGGCGAACGATCTTGCGGGCACCATCGCCGATGCCCGCGCGCGTCTTCTCGACGTGAACGACAAGCTGCGTGCGGAAGCGGCGCGGCGCCAGGTGTCGCGCATCGGCAGCACGGTCGTCGTGCTCGCTGCGCGCGATGGCGCGTGCGGTTATGTATGGGCCGGCGACAGCCGCATCTATCTGCTGCGCCAGGGACGGCTCGTGCAGCTCACGCGCGATCACAGCCACGTCGAGGAACTGAAGGCGCGCGGGCAACTCACGGCGGAAGAAGCGCTGCATCATCCGGCGCAGCATCTGATCACGCGCGCGGTCGGCGCGCTCGATGTGCTCGAACTCGACGAGAACACGCTCGCCCTGAACGACGGCGATACGTTCCTGCTATGCAGCGACGGTTTATCGAACGAAGTCAGCGAAGCCGAAATGATGAGCGAGCTCGCGCCGGGCAATTGCGATGTCGCCGCGCAAAGGCTGCTGGAAATCGCGCTCGCGCGGGGCGGGCGCGACAATATTTCAGTGGTCGTCGCGCATGCGGTCGATTTGATGGCGACGGATAAGACGCAGGTGAATCCGTCGATATAAAGGCGGCTCAACCGCCCGCCTCCTTGTTCTTCTGCGCCGCGGCTCGAAACTCCTTCGAATGCAGCCCGTGCTTTTTCAAAAGCATCTGCAGATGCGAGCGGTTCATCTCGTACCGTCTCGCAAGCTCGGCCACCGTTCCGCCGGTTTCCTGCAAGCCTCGTTCGAGAAACGCGCGCTCCGCTTCGTCGCTGGCGACGCGCTTCGCTTCCGCGAGCGAGCTCGCCGTCGCGATGCCGTTTCCGCTCGCCGCCGGCCCGCCCATTGCGAGCGAGAGCGATGACTTCGGCCGTATGTCGACCGGCAGATGATCGATGTCGGCCATATCGCCCGCAAGACACGCGAGGCGGTACACCACGTTCCGCAACTCGCGGATGTTCCCCGGATAGTCATAGTTGCGCAGAAAATCCCGTAGCCGCGGCGACAACTTCACCGGCCGGCGCTTCAATGTCGCGGCCGCTTCGTCGCCGAAATACGCGAGCAGCAGCGGAATTTCATCGCGCCGTTCACGCAAAGCAGGCAGCGTCAGATGAATGACGCTCAGCCGATAAAACAGATCCTCGCGAAAACGCCCCTCGTCGCAGAACTTGCGCAAGTTGCGATTGGTTGCCGCGACGATGCGCGTATCCACCGCAATGGGCTCGTCCGAACCCACGCGCTGAATTTCATGCGCTTCCAGCACGCGCAACAGCTTCACCTGCCCCTGCAAAGGCAGTTCGCCGATCTCATCGAGAAAGATCGTGCCCGTGTGCGCGCTTTCGAATTTTCCCTTGCGATCATTGCTCGCTCCGGTGAACGCGCCCTTGCGATGCCCGAATAGTTCGGACTCCAGTAGATTGTCCGGAATCGCGCCGCAGTTCACCGAGATATAAGGCTTGTCGGCACGCGATCCGTTCGCGTGAATGACCTTCGCCATCAATTCCTTGCCGGTGCCGCTTTCGCCATCGATCAATACCGGCAAGTCCGTCGGCGCGGCTTTTTCCGCGATTTCCAGCGCTTCCAGCAACTTCGGGTTATCGCCGAACGTGCCTTCGAATACGAAGCTGCGTTCGATCAGCGCCTGCCGCCGCGCGCCTGGCGGAAGATCGCGCTTCGGTTCGGCGGCCGCCGCCTGCACGAAGCGCTCCTTGTGCGACAGTTGCATGACTTCGTCGCGCAGGGTGCTCGCCTGCCGCAACAGCTTTTCGATCTCGGGACGCTCGAGCCGCGAGGTCCATCGAAGCGTCGAGCGCAAGATCTCGATCTTCTCGATGAGCCCCGCATACGAAATCGCCGATGACGCGGGCGCGCTGCTATCGCTTTCCGGTTGGTCGAGTATTTTCATGCTGCGCTCAGTTGCTTTTGCACGAGTTGGTAGTACATGCCCTTTCTCGCGACGAGTTCGTCATGCTTGCCCTGTTCGACGATGCCGCCTTCGTACAGCACGAGAATCTTGTCGGCGCGCATGATCGTCGAAAGGCGGTGCGCGATGATGACCGCCGTGCGCCCTTTCAAAATCTCCTGCATGTTGCCGAGAATATTGCTTTCCGATTGCGTATCGAGCGCGGACGTCGCTTCGTCGAATACGAGCAGACGCGGATCGTGATACAGCGCCCGCGCGATGCATAAGCGCTGAATCTGTCCGCCCGACAATCCTACGCCGCGCTCGCCGACCACCTGCTCATAACCGAGCGGCATCTTCGCGATGAACGCGTGCGCGTCGGCCATCTTCGCGACTTCTTCGATACGCCTTCTGTCCGGCGCTTCATCGCCGCTCGCGATGTTCTCCGCGATCGTCCCCGAAAACAGCAGGTTGCTCTGCATCACATAGCCGATCTGCGCGCGAAAGAACCCTTTATCGACGACGTTGATATCGTAGCCATCGACGGTCATCTTGCCTTCGCTCGGCGCATAGAAGCCGACGAGCAGTTTCGCGAGCGTCGTTTTACCGGAGCCGCTGCGCCCGACGATCGCAATCAGCTCGCCCGGCTTGATATCGAAGCTGATGTTCTCCAGCACGTAAGGCGCATCGCCTTCGCCATAACGGAAGTACACGCCGTTGAAACTGATATCGCCCTGCAGGTCGGGCAGCATGACGCGCTGCTGCATGTCTTCGGGCTTCTGCTCCGGCTCGATATCGAGCACGTCGCCGAGCCGCTCCATCGCGACGCCCGCATCGTTCAGCAGGCTCCACAAGTTGATGAGACCCATCAGCGGCGCGAGCACGCTGCCCATGTAGGCATTGAACGCGATCAGTTGCCCGATGGTCAGTTCGCGCGCAAGGACGAGATTCGCGCCGACCCATAACACGCCGATGGTCGTCGCCGCATTGAGCAACTGGCTGCACAAGCCCACCACGATATTGAAGCGCTGCGACTTGTATTGCACTTCGAGCGACTTCGCATACTTCTTTTCCCACTTGAGACGCACCGCGCGCTCGATACCCATGCCCTTCACCGTCTCGACGCCGCCGAGTGCTTCCATCAGATACGAACGCGCATCCGTTCCCGCTGAGAACGTTTCGCGCGCGTTCTGCTTGATGCGCGGCGTCGCGACGACCGTGAGCACCATCATCGGGATGACGAACGCGATCAGCAGCAACGTGAGCTTCACGTTGTAGAGGAACATGATCGTGAAGTAGATGAAGATCATCAGCAGGTTCAGCACGGTCGATACCGTCGATTCGGTGAGAAACGCGCGAATCGTGTGATTCTCCTGAAAGCGCGCGAACACATCGCCGGTCTTGCGCTTCGCGAAGAAGCCGAACGGCAGCGAGAACGTGTGCCTGAAGAACTGCGACATCATCGCGAAGTCCATGTTGCGGACCATGAAGTTCGCGAGATACGCACGTATCGTCGTCATGAGCTGCGTGAACAGGCTCGCGATGATGAGCCCTGCGATCGGCACATGAAGCAGGTTCACGTTCTGATGCACGATCACGCCATCGAGAATGTTCTGGATGATGAGCGGCGGTATCACGCCCAGCACTTGAATGACGAAGGTCGCGAGAAAGAGATGCAGCAGGATCTTCTTGTACGGCTTCAGATAGCCGACGAAACGCAGCCACGGCGAACGCGACACGGCCTTTTGCGTGAGATCCTGCCCCGGCGTGAAAAGCAGACACGTGCCGCTCCAGCCGCGCTCGAACTCGCCGACGGTCATCTTCCTGAAGCCGATCGCCGGGTCCGCGACCCATACGTTCTCGCTCGACACGCCATAGACGATGATGTAGTGGTATCCCTCCCAATGCGCGATGAACGGCATCTCGAAGCCGCGCAACGATTCGAACGTGCACTGCACGCCGCGCGTCGTGAAGCCGAGCGATTCGCCGGCGCGTGCGAGTGAATCCAGCGTCGCGCCGGATGTCGTGACGTTGGCCAGTTCGCGCAGCTTGCCCAGCGTCATGTTGATGCCGTAGTGACGGCAGATCATCGCGAGACAGGCCGCGCCGCAATCCATCTCCTCCGCCTGCTCGATCCACGCGAAGCGCTTGATGACGCGCTCGCCCAGTTCGGGCTTCGTGTGCAGATCGAGCATTGCGGGCAGCTTGCGGCGCTCGGTGATCTTCTTCTGCCGCTGCAATTCGCGCTCGGTGAAGCGGATGCGCTCTTCGAGCACTTCGCGCAGCTTCACGTTTCGCTCGATGATGAAGTGCACGGTCTTCTCGGGAATCACGAGCAGGCGCGTATCGGTGCTCGCGATGGCGGAGGCCATCTGCTCCTGGCGCATCACGCAGGCCTTCTCGCCGAAGATCTCGCCGGGACCGAGCGTCGCGAGCACATGCCGCTCGCCGCCCTCTTCGCGCACGATCCGCACTTCGCCTTGCCGCACGACATAGAGACGCCGGTCGTCGCGCGACTCCTGCTTGAGAATCTCCTTGCCTTCCGCGACACGCTTCACGCCGACGCTGCGCACGCATTCTTCGAGTTCGGCCTTGTCGAGCTTGCCGCGCAGATCGAAGAGCTTTGCGACGAAACCGCCCGCCGAGTTAATGGCGACATAGCTCGTGACGAAGGCGAGCGCGGCGGGATTCTTCGCGATGACGGGGTCGATCGCCGTGCGCGGGATGAACAGCAGCTCGGTCTTGCCGGAGGAGCGCACCGACGACTCATGGCGATAGTCGCGCAGCATCGCGATATCCGCGAAGGTCTCGCGCTCCTTCTTCACCCCCATGCTGATTTCCTTGCCGTGCTCTTCGGTGAAGATACGCACGGACCCCGCTTTCACGATATAGAGTCCATCGGCCGCATCGCCCGCGTTGCACACGGTCTCGCCGAAACCGAAGCGCCGCGACTCCGCTTGCGCCGCGAATTGCTCGATTTCCTCGCGCGTGAAGGGCGAAAGAATCTCCACCGACGAAAGAAAGTCAGCGGGCGAATCAAGGCTGGATGGAGCGTCCATGTCGTGTCGCGTTCCGGTCGATCAGCGTGCTTCGATGACGTGTTCCTGCGCACGCGCCATCATCCAGTCTTCGCGCAGCAGGCGGCGAATTTCCGCGGACACGTCCTCGTCGAGCTTCGCCGGATACTTCGCCGTCACCGCGAAAATCTCATACGATGCGCCGTCCGCCGATACGAACGGCCCGAGCAGATCGCCGACCTCCGCGTTGAAGACTTTCGCTTCGACGTCCGGTTTCATCTGTCCGCGCATCACGCGGCCGATCACGCCGCCCGCGTCGCGCGTGTCGGCGAGCGAGTGCTCGCGCGCCATGTCGGCGAAGCTGTCGGGATCGTCGTTGAGATACGAGATCATTTCCTTCGCGCTGCCTTCGGTGTCGAGCAGGATATGACTGACTTCGATGCTGTCGAACTTCGGCGAGTTGAGCTGGAAGTACTCTTCGATCTCGCGCGCCGTGCCTACCTTGTCGAGCATCTTTTCCTGATACAGCGTGTCGGTGATGAAGACCTCGAACTCGTCGAGGCTCACATGCAGCGCATCGAGATAATTGTTCATGTCCGCCGCGCGATGCAGACCGCGAATGCGCCGGAACTGATCGGCGCGATTCTGGATTTCATCGTCGCTCACGGCGATACCCGACTTCTTCGCCGCGCGCACCGTGAGCTTGTCGCGCACGAGCTGCTCGATGAGACTGTCGAACTGACCATTCAACTTCAATAACCTGATGAATTCGCCGACGTCGACCACTTCGTCGTCGATACGCACAATCGCCGTCATATCGTTCTCCGTTCGGTTCCATGTTGAATTGCGCATCATGTTCGCGTTGCGGCGCCCGTGTAACCCCCCATATTTATCCCGCTACATTGCGGAACGGATCCAGCCCGAGATCGATGAGGCGCCGCTCGCGCACGACGATCTCAGCGGTCGCGGTCATGCCGTAACGCAGCGGATACTTCGTGTCCGCGATCTGATAGGAATCGCGATCGAGCGTCACGCGTCCTTCGTAGACGGGTTGCTTGCTCGTCGGGCTCGGCTTGGTCGCGGGCGAAATGAACGCGAGCGTGCCCTCGATCACGCCATAGCGCTGATAAGGAAACGCATTGAACTTGAGCTTCACGCGCTGCCCTTCGCGCAGAAACGCGCGGTCGTGCTCGGCGATCTCGATCTTGAGCACCGGCTTCGCATTGGCCGGCGCGATGCCGCCGAGCGGCGTGTTCGCCTGTATCTTGTCGCCGGGCTGCGTCGATGTCACGTCCGTCACCACGCCGGACACCGGCGCGAGAATCAACAGGAAATTGTCCTTGTCGATGTTCTCGAACTTGATGCGCGCGGCCGCATCCGCGACGAGGCGCGCGGTCTGTAGTTGCAAACGCAACTTGTCTTCGGTGCTCGCGACTTCGCGCATCGCGGCTTCGTATTGCAGACGCAGGCTCGTCGCTTCCTGACCGCTCGTTTCCAGTTGACGCTTGGCCTGCGTGAAATCGTGACTCAGACGGAAGTCGAGTTCCGCGAGCCGCGATTGCTCGACGCGATACGCGCCGTCCGCTTCGAGATAGGCATTGCGTTTCTGATCGACCTGCGCTTCCGCAATGCCGCCGCCGCCCGGCAACGCGAGCAGACGCTGAAAGCGGTCGAGTTCGACCTTCGCGGCATCGCGGGCGCGGCGCGCGTTTTCGAGCGTGCTGCGCGCTTCCTGCAACTGCGCCTTCTGACCTTCCGCGAGCTTGCTCGTGCCTTCGGCCACGCGCTGCTGATGTTGATGCTCTTCCACATCCATCTGATCCTTGAGCGCGGCGATCTTGCGCTCCATCAGCAGCTTCTTTTCGGGGAACTGCTTCCATTCGCGCTCGGCATCGTCGAGCTTGAGCTGCGCTTCGAGCGCATTGGTCGCCGCTTCGATCGCACCGCGCGCATTCAGGCGCGCGACGACATCGTCCTTGCGCACGGGCTGCCCTTCGGCGATATAGAGATCGGCGAGCTCGCCGTCGATCGGCGCATAGAAACGCCGCACTTCCGATTCCGGCGCGAGCGTGCCTTGCGCCGTCACCATCACGTCCGCATGGCCGACGAACGACCACACGAGCGCCGACGCGACGAGCGCCACCATCGCGAAGACAAGGCCCTGCGTGAGCCGCGCGGGCTCCGCCGTGAGAATCGCGATGCCTTCGGCGCCGTGTTCGCCTAGCGCCTCCGACAGCGGCTTAAGGTGTGCGTCTCTCTTCACTGCTCGTGCCTCCGCCGATCAGACTCAGCTTGGTATTGAGAAGCCCCGGTTCGAGCACCATCCGCAGATCCTGCAGCGAACGCCGTTGCAGATCCGCTTCGGTGTCGATCTCATTGGCGAGCGCGGTCCACTTCGCCGTCGCGCTGTCCGCCTTCACCTGCCGGAAAATACGCATGCCGCGCGTGGCCGCGTCTTCCGCGTCGGACAGCAGCCGTGCCTGCGTCCGGAACACATCCGACACGCCCGATTCGAGCCGCTGCGATCCGCCGATGCCGCCGTTCGTCCGATACTGCTGCCACGACGTTTGCGCCTGCGTCATCAACGCTTGCGCGCGGGCCGTCGCCCTGTCCTTCAACGCGGTGAATTCGGGCGCGACGGCTTTCGCGTAGAACGCGTCGCTCTCGAGATCGAGCGTCTCGTAGAACGACAGCAGCGCGTCTTCGTAGCCCTTCGAGCCGCGCGCCTTTTGCAGCTCGGCGAACTGCGCGGCCACGGCTTTCTTGTGCGCGAGTTCCTTCTGCACGGTCTGCGTCCACGAGCCTTGAGGCAGCTTTTGCAGCGCGTCGATCGCCTGCGCGCTCTGTCCGCGATTCCATGCATCCGCGACGCTCGTGTATTGCGCGAGCACGTCGGGCGGCGGCAACTGGCTCGCGGTCATCTGCCGAAATTTTTCCTGGAACGGCGGCGTCGAGAAATGGGCCTCGCTGACCGAACCCGCGAGCGGCGCGAGGCTCGCACCGTTGATGCTGCGTCGCAAGCCCGCGTAGGCATCGAGATCGGCGCGCACGCGATCGAGACCCGCGAGCCGCGGATACTTGTCCGCATATTCCTTCAACGCCGCGCCGATCGCATCGGGATCGTCCTGGCCGAGATTCTTCGCGATGCTCGCATCGAGCCTCTCGATGGCCGCGAGATACACCGAATCGTCGCTTTGCAGCTTGCGCAGATGACTCAGCGCGAGCGCATACGGATCGCGGAACTCGGGCACATAGCCCGCGATGCGGTCCAGATCGCGCTGGTGTCCCGCCGCGTCCGCTTCCCAATGCTTCAGGATTGCGCCGATGCGCGGCTCGTCGCCGTACATGCGGATCGGCGCTTCGGCGCCGCCACGGCTCATCACAAAACTTTCCAGCTTGCCGATCCATTCGAGTTCGTCGATAAGCGAATGCACGTCTGCGTTGTGCTCGCTGAGCGAACGCATCTGCGCGATGATCGCGTCCGCGTTCGCGAAATCGCCCTTTTTCAGTGCAGCAAGCCAGCGCGGCACGTTGGACTTGAGCACGGCCTCGGTGTTCATCGACGTGAACGGCGCGTCCTTCGGATGCGTCTTCAGATATTCGTTCGTGACGGCCGCGGCCTCGGCGTACTCGCCGTGCTCCATCAGCGATTTGGCCTCACGCTCGTTCGAACCGCTATAGAAAAGCGCGGCGCCGACTGCAACGAGCGCCGTCAGCACGCACGCCACGATGATGCGCGTGCGGCGCGCGGCGCGCGCATCGTCGTTCGCGAGCACACGGCGCAACTCCGACACGAAGAGCCCGAACTTGCTGCGCTTCGCGGCGCGCGCGTCCGGGCGCTTTTCCTCGGCGGGTGTCGGCTGCGCCTCTTCGTTGACTTCATCCTCGCGCGCCGCGGCCTGATCGACGCAGAAGATGTCGAGAAACGAATGCGCCGAGCCGACGAAGGTCGTCTTGTCGCTGTCGGATTCGTCGTCGTGCGATGGCGCGGCGACCTGCGCGACGATTTCCGTGAGCGTCGATTCGCTTTCGTCGCCGTGCAGATGCACCACGTACGCGAAGTGCGTTCCGCCGAACGCGACGCTATCGCCGTTCTTCAGTTCGACCGCCGACGCGCCGAGCCGCTCGCCGTTCACGAACGTGCCATTGGTGCTGCCGAGGTCTTCGACGAACGGCGCGCCGCTCTTGATGAACACATGCGCGTGGCGCCGTGACACGTAATTGACCTGATGCGGATACTCATCGCGATAACGCGAAAACGTGTCGTCGCTCTTGCTAACGAGAAACGGAAACTGCGCGAGTTCGATCGGCTGAAGACCGAGATCGTCGCGCTGCGGCGTAAGCGTGAGGCCGATTGGTTTCGGCACACTCAGACGCCGCGCGCGCGGCGCGAACTGCACGCGATACGACAGCTTGCTGCCGAACGAAATGACATCGCCGCTTCGCACGCGCGCGGGCGTCTCGCGCACGGGCGTGCCATTTACGGCCGTGCCGTTCTTGCTGGCGAGATCGGCGATATAGACGAACCCGTGCTCGATGAAGATGCGCGCATGACGGCGCGAGAGCTGCGCCACGGCTTCGGGCGGACTCGTATCGAACGGCGCTTCGGCGCGGCCGATAGCGAAGAGATTTTCGTCGATACGGATCTCCGTGAGTCTCTCCGCCAGCTCGCGCGCAAGCTCGCCATGCGGCGCGGGCTTCAGGACGACGTCGAACGCCTCGCCCACGCTCGGCTGCGGATCCGCCACGGAAAAGCCTTGAGCCATGTCCATGTCACGAGGAACGTCCAGCCGCTGCCGCCGACGCGCCAGAGGATTGCCCGGCAACGTCGGGCGCATGGACAAGTTGGACCGCGCCGTAATCGAAGTCATTTGCAGCCGGCGGCTGTTGAGAGTTTAAGTCACGCATCGTCGTAGTCAATCGTGCTGCACCGCTGCATCACGCCATCCATGAGCGATTCGGCACGATCGTTAGCAATTCATATTATTAATTTGGTGCACATTATTCATGGAGTGCTTCACTTCAATCCGTCCTTGCTTGCGCTTTGCACATCGACGGTCGGCCAGCCGCCGCCGAGCGCCTTATAAAGCGTCACCGTGTCCGACAGAATTTGCTGATGGTTCGCGAGCAGCGCGAGTTGCGCCGCGAGCAGCGTGCGCTCCGTCTCGAACACCTGAAGCTGCGAGATCACGCCCTCTTTCAGTTGCGCGTCGATCTGCGCGGCGACGATCGTCAACTGATCCACTTCCTGTTGCAGCTCGACGCGCTGCTTCGTATGCGAATCGAGATTGACCAGCGCGTTCTCCACTTCTTCGAACGCGTTCATCACCGTGCTGCGATATTGCTGTTCGGCCACCGTCGTCTGCGCCTCGGTCGTCTTGACGTGAGTGCGCACGGACGGATCGAGAATCGGGATATTGATGCTCGGCACGAAACTCAGCGTGAAGATCTTCAGGAGATCGGTCAGTTGAAAGCTTGCAGTGCCCGCGCGTCCGGTCAGGTTGATGGTCGGCAGTTGCGCGAGCTTTGCCTGGCCGACGAGGTCATACGCTTCGAGCACGCGATATTCGGCCGCGATCAGATCGGGGCGGCGCGCGAGCAACTGCGATGGCAATCCCTCCGGCACCGGCGGAATCTGCACGCGCTTTTGCAGCTTGCCGTCGGGCATCCGGAACTCGCCTGCCGGCACGCCCATCAGCGTCGAGAGCGCGTTGTTCGCGAGATCGCGCGAGCGGCGCAACTCCAGCAACTCGCGCGTCAGCCGGTTGAGTTCGGCGCGCTGCGTGAGCACCTGCGTCTTCGGCACGAGGCCGTTCTTCTGCATGCCTTCGAAGATCGTCAGGATCTGCTGGTTGGTCGCGATGGTCTGCTTCTGCTGATCGATCTGATCGTCGAACTGGAGAATCTGGAAGTACGTCGTCGAGACGAGTGCGACGAGTTCGAGATAACCGGCGCGCCAGTCGGCCTCGGTCGCGCGGAATTCGGCTTTCTGCGCCTGCACGCCCTTCTCCACCGAGCCCCAGATATCGATGTCCCAGCTCACCTGCGTCGCCAGGTTGTACTGCTTCGAGAACTGCTGGCCGGTCGTCTTCTCGAAGCTCGCGCCCGCGCCGAGATCCATCGACGGCAACGCGCCCGCGCGCGCCTCGCCGATCTGCGCGCCCGCCACCTGGATGCGCGCGGCCAGCACCTTGATGTCGAAGTTGCCGCTGATGGCCTTTTCAACCAGCGAGTCGAGATACGGGTCGTTGAACTGCTTCCACCAGTCGGGCCGGATCGTGTCGGATGCGGCGACTTTCGCTGCGTCGGTCTTCGTGAAGGCGGTTTTCTCGGGCGTGTCGGGCCGCTGATACGTCGGCGGCGTCACGTCGATGCAGCCCGAAAGCAGCGCGGCTGCAACCAGCCCTAACGATGGCAACAAGGCTCGCACGATCTCGCTCCCGGTGAACGCGCACCGACGGTCAGTTTCATGGGTGAGAAGCACGGCGCCGGCCGTCCGGTCATTCAAGTAAATCACACGGCGCGCCGCGACTCCATACGGGTTAAGTCACGTTGCGCGCGCGTGCTCTTGAGGCACGTCGCGCGTCGTCGTGACGCGGTCCGGCGACGGATGCGACCCGCGCGCGAACCACTACGCCCGATGCTGAGGGCGGTGTTACGGCGAAGCTCCCCGCGCCCCGCCTTTGCTGCGACTACCTCGATGCTTACCGCACCGATATGCGGTTCATTCCTCGCGACGTTTCGCTTATGCGAGATCGCCCGCGATGCCGAAGTTCACGTTGGCGATGTTCTTCGCGCTCTGCGTCGGCGTGACCGTCGACTGCGACTTCAGCGCTTCGGCGAAGGCGATGTTGCTGCCGTTCTGATTGAACGTCGTCTGCGTCTGATTGATGATCTGCTGCGGATTGAACGGCATCGAGAGCGTCGTGCCGTTCATCGAGATGAAGCCGGGAAACAGGACCGCGGAGCCGCCGCGCACCGCCGACATCGCACGCGTGTCGAGATCTTCGGTGACGGGAAGGTCCTTGATGGTCAGCGTCTTCATTTCCGCTCTCCTTGGGTGCGCATCGCGCATTCGGTGGTGGCTCGGAGCAACTTGTCTGCTCGCCGCCATTCAATGCACAGGCTGTGCCAATCGCGTCATGCGTCATGCGTTTTTCTCTGCGCGCCGCGCTGCATATGGGCTGCGCCGATTTACGCTGCATCTGTCCTTCTAAGCCGATGATGCTGCCCGCCCGACACTTCTGATCTTCACTGTCTGTTACCCGGCGACACCCGTGCGATTTGCAGCGGACGAACGATCCCCTCCGCGATACGCACGCGGATACGAGTTGGATGAAAGCAATCGGGAAAGGCGCCGCTCGATGCATCACGCGGCGCCCGGACTTACTTGACGTAGATCGTGATCTTTCGGGAATAGACGGGCGGGTTATGCGGTATGTGCTTGTCATCGCCCATCAAAAGCTGAAGCGTGTGCTTGCCCGGCGGCAGTTCGATCATCGTTTCGGTTTCGCCGGCGCCGTAGTGCAGAAGATTGCGATCCGATGGAATCTCCTGATCCATCGGCGGCAGGTCCACATCGATCAGCAAATGATGATGCCCCGTGTTCGGAAACTTCACGCCGCGCGGCGCGACGCCCATGAAACGCAGCCCGAACCAGACGCGGAACGGCTTGCCCGCGGGCACGGTCTGGCCATCGTTCGGAAAGCCGATGTACGCATACGCGTTGGCCGGCGCGGGCGTCGTCCCGGCGAGCGCATGAGACGCGGCGAACGCCGTCGCGAGCGTGGCGGCGACGAGGAGCGAACGCGGCAGCGCGAGCGCATCAGCGGATCGTTTGTTCATGTCATGTGCCCTCGGCAAGTGCACAGCTCATTTCACGATGATCGTGATCTTCTTCGAATACACCGGCGGGTCGTGCGGAACGTGGTTGTAGTCGCCCATCAGCAACTGCAAGGTGTGCTTGCCCGGCGGCAATTCGAGGCGAGCATCGGTTTCGCCCGCGCCGTAATGCAGGTGATTGCGATCGGACGGGATCTCCTGATCGAGCGGCGGCAGATCGGTATCGACGAGCAGATGGTGATGCCCCACGTTCGGCAGATCGACGCCCTTCGGACATACGCCCATGTTGCGCAAGCCCATGCGCACCCATAGCTTGCCGCCCGTGATCACGGCCCCGTCCGGCGGCCAGATGATGTACGCCTCGGCGTTCGGCGGCGCGGGCGTGCGGGCACGCGCGGCGGAAAACGACGAATCGGCGGCCAATGCGGCCAGGGAAGCCAGCGCGCCAAGCACGGTTCTTCTCAGCATGTTTTGCACGCCTCTCTCGTTGAAAGGCCTCGCGGATGGGCCAGGGAAATCGCTCCGGGCACGGACGAACGCTCGTGCTCGAGCGCGATGCGGATTACCTGATGCTGCGTCGCTGGTTTTTAGATTAGGACGTAACGTTTAAAAAAGATACGGTCACGCGGGGGGCCTGATTAACCTCATGACGGATACCTCCTTTCAGGGGATTAAGCGGCGTCTGAGCGCGTGCTATCGTTGTTGATGCCGTACCCGAAGCGTTGGCATCGCACGCGAATGCAGTGCGATGCCCTCAACTCAAAGCCGGACGGACAGGGTGTGAACATGTGGCGAACTCTTCTTATCGCGAGCGTTGTCCTGACGATCGGCCAGACGCTCGTATCAGCGAACGCGGCATCGGTCACAGCGCCGCCCTCTTCCCCGATCTCGACGATCGCACACGCGCCCCGTCATCTCGCGCTCGTGATCGGCAATGCCGACTATCTCGATCAGCCGCTCGCGAGCGCATCGCGCGATGCCGACGACATGAGCATCGCCCTGAACGCGCTCGGTTTCGACGTCACGCGCCGCACGAATCTCGACGAAGCCGCGATGCGCCAGGCACTCGATGCGTTCGCCGCGCGCCTCGGCCCCGACGATACGGCGCTCGTCTATTTCGCCGGCCACGGATTGCAGGCGGGCGGCGATGCGTTGCTCGTGCCGCTCGACGCGCGCGAGCAACGCCCCGCGACGCTCGTGCGCGATGCGATTTCCGCGCGGGACATCGTCGAGCGCATTACGCGGGCGCGGCCGGACGCGGCGAACATCGTCGTGCTCGACATGTGTCTCACCGATCCCTTCGAGACAACGCGCGCGCGGGCGTGGACGCTGCCGCCGCGCACGCTCGTCGCGTATGCGGCTGCGCCGGGCGATGCCGCATCCGAAGACGCGCGCAACGGTCGCTATACCGCGGCGTTGCTGCACGCGTTGGGCGCGCGGTCATCGGTGACGCCGGCGGCGTTCGCTGCGGCGGCATCGGATGTCGCGCGGGCATCGCATGGCGCGCAGCGGCCGTGGATCGCGTCCACGCTCGATGACGGCTTCGCCATCGCCGATACGACGTCGAACATGCGTATAGCGGACGCGACCGCCATCGTGCCTGCCGAATCCGCCAGCATCGTCCGCACGCGCGGCATTCTGCCGAAAGACAGCAACGAGCAGTACGAACTGACGTTCTGGGATTCGATCAAGGACAGCACCTATCCGAGCGATTACGAAGCCTATTTGAAGGCTTATCCGAACGGCCGATTCGCGGCGCTCGCGAAGGCGCGCATCGAGCGTTTGCGCGCAGCCGGAAATGCAAAGCCCGCCGCTTCCGCGCCACCTGCCGCGACCGCCGCACCGGCCGCACCCGCACCCGCACCCGCGCCGAAGCCGACGCCCGCGCCGTCCGCGCCGGCTACCGCTGCCGCGCCTGAAAAACCGCGCCCGAGCACGACGGCAGCGCCTGCCGCGCCGCCCGCCGCCGTGACCACGAAACCGGCCGCCAAGACGGCGAGCGGCGGCGAGATCAAGGATTGCCCGGCGTGCCCTGTGCTGATCCCGATCGCCGCGGGCAGCTTCACGATGGGCAGCAACAACGACGATCCCGCCGAGAAGCCGCCGCATCGCGTGTCGGTCGGGCGTGCGTTCGCCATCGGCAAATACGAAGTCACCGTCGAGCAATGGAACGCCTGCGCCGATGCGGGCGCGTGCACGCGCGTCGCGCCCGAAGGCGAATCGACGCCGCCCGGCAACGCGCCGATGCGCAACGTGAGCTGGGACGACGCGCAGGTCTACGTCAAATGGCTGAGCAAGGTGGGCGGCAAGCCGTATCGCTTGCCGACGGAAGCGGAATGGGAATACGCCGCGCGCGGCGGCACGCAATCGACGTACTGGTGGGGCGATCAGATGAAAAAAGGCACCGCCGACTGCAAGGATTGCGGCGATCCGTACAAGCCCGAAGCGCCGACGCCGGTCGGATCGTTCGCCGCGAACCCGTACGGCCTCTACGACATGAACGGCAGCGTCTGGGAATGGGTCGCCGACTGCTGGCACAGTTCCTACAAGAACGCGCCCGCCGATGGCCGCGCCTGGGACGATCCGTCGTGCAGCGTGCGCGTGATTCGCGGCGGCTCGTGGCGCGAAGGCGCGGCCTACATGCAGTCGGCGACGCGCTTCAAGTACAGCTCGAGCGTGCGGCAATCGCAGAACGGCTTTCGCGTCGCGCGGGACATGGAGTGAGGTTCATCCGCCCAGCGCTTTCAGGATGATCTGCGCCTGCGTGTCCCGCTCGATTTTCTTGAGCAGCGGCAGCGCCGCCCGAAAATCGTCGGGCGTGCAGACTTGCCTGCCGAAGCGGGCGTCGAGCGTGCGCGATATCTGGATCACGTTGGTCGACGGATCGAACACATAGCGCGCGCGATAACGAAAAACATCGCTTGTCAGATCGAGATCGTCGGGCACTTCGGCGACGTGCGTCGTCTTCGGCAGCGTGATCTGCGCGGTTTCGTCGAACGTGCCGCCGATGCACAGATACGGCTGCGTGCGCGCGCGCTCGGCGAGCCAGTTGCGCACCGCCGTCGCGATGCCGCCCGACAGGCTCGACAGCGCGGGCAATGCCGTCGTGCCCGTCGGCCAGACGATGTCGTCGAGCGTGCCGCGCAGCGTCGTCGCGAACGGGCCGCCGGTTGCATCGACGTCGCTCGTCGTCAACGCCCCCGCGCCGCGCAGATTCGTGTAACGGAGCCGGTCCGCCGCGATCTGGTCGCGCCGTTGCGCATTCGCGAGACGCAGGTTGATCCGCTCGATTTCCGCGCTCCATCCCGCGTCCTCGACCCAGTAGGCGAAGTTCGCCTCGCCCTTGTCCGCGACCTCGATCTGCAGGCGTGCCGTGCGCGCGAGCGGCTGCGTCGCGGGCGTGCGGGCCAGCGCGCCGGTATTCACGAGCAGCGCGGGCCGGTCCATGTCGGCGAGCGGCAGAAAGCCGAATTCGACGCTCGCCGCCGTGCTGTCGGCGAACACGTTCAGATCCGGCAGCCAGGTGACGATGTGGTTGATCGCGCCCGATCCGTAACTCGGCACCGACGGCAGCGTATAGACCGAACCGAGCCCGATGAGCGCGGGCTCGTTGCGAATGCCGACGGCATCGAGCAGCGCGCCGTAGAGCGCGACGTGATCCTTGCAATCGCCGTAGCGATTCGCGAGCACGTCCGTCACGCGATGCGGCACGGCCGGACTCTGCCCGATGAACATCGCGACGTAGCGGATATGGTGACGCACCCAGTCGTAGAGCGTTTTGGCTTTGGCGCGGTCGTCGGCGGCGTTTTGCGTGAGCGATTGCGCGAGCGCGCGGATTGCGGGATCGGTCGCGCCCGGATCGGCGGCGGCGTCGCGGTAGGCCTTCGCGAAGCTCGCGTAATCGGGAAAGGTCGTGACCATCAGCCGATCGCCGTATTGCGCATAGCCCACGGAGCCGCTTTCGATGCGCGCGAAACGATCGTGCCGGTACGTGAACGCGTAACGCGTGCGCCCGTTCGCCGTGACGGGCGGCTCGGCGACATAGCCGCGCGCATCGGCATAAAGCGGCTTGTCGGCGGGCAGATCGAAGACGAGCGTCTGCTGCACGACGGGCCGCTGCCCCGGATCGACGTAATAGTTGAATTGCCCGGGAATGACCGCCGCCGCCTGGCTCTTGCGAAAACGCAGATGCACGGTCGAGCCGATGCCCATCGCCGGAAAGATCACCGCGCGCAGTTTCGCGTCCTGAAACGTCGGCGCGCCCGCCGAGCGCGGCTCCTGAACGTCGCGGATCTGATCCGGCGAGACGTCGTGGCGCGCGCCGCTCGCATCGATCGAATAGGCCTCGACGATCTCCACCTTCGACACGCTCTTGTCATACCAGACGTAGCGCTGCGCGATTTCGTCGACGCCCGCCGACGTGTTCGCGCGCAGCACGGTGATGTCGTCTTCGGTGAGCGAGCCGTCGCTCGCGACGACGAACTCATGAGCGTCGCTGACGATCGTCGACGGGTCTTCGTCCGCCGCGACCGCCGCGCACGGCCACGCGCACGCGAACGCGATGTAGCACGCCATCCGGGAAATGTTGCGACGTGCCATGTCGAAGTGTCCGCGCCGCGCAAGGGAAAACTCATCGTACAGGAGGACATGGCGGCCGCGCACGCCCGTTCAACCGGATCAAAAGTGCGACGAATCCTGGGACGAATCGAAGCGCGCGACAATTTGTATCATATTGCGATACAATTTCACGATTGTCGCACGCTTGCTTTTCGCGCCCTCGATCCGGCCAGCCAGTGTGACCTTCCACTGACTCTTCCCGGAACGCTGAAAAGTGACGCGTATCGCATTGCTTCGCTGGCTCCAAGGCTTTCTTCCCGCTCCGGTCACGCTGCGCTGGACCGAGCGATTGCGCGCGGGGCTCGGCGCGCTGATCGGCATTGCGCTGACGGGCGGGCTGGCGCATCTGCTGATCGGCGATGCATCCGCGATTCCGTATCTCATCGCGCCGATGGGCGCGTCCGCCGTGCTGCTCTTCGCCGTGCCCGCGAGTCCGCTCGCGCAGCCGTGGTCGATCATCGGCGGGAACATCGTGTCGGCGACGGTCGGCGTCAGCTGCGCGATGTTCGTTCACGATCCCGTCGACGCTGCCGCGCTCGCCATCTGTCTCGCGATCTGCGCGATGTTCGCGCTGCGCTGCGTGCATCCGCCTTCGGGCGCGGTCGCGCTGACCGCCGTGCTCGGCGGGCCGTCGATTCACGCGCTCGGCTATGGCTTCGTGTTCGCGCCGGTGGCGATCCAGTCGGCGGCGCTGCTCGTGTCGGCGATCGCATTTCACGCGCTCACCGGGCATCGCTATCCGCACGGCCACGCCGCGCCGAAACCCGCGGTCGCGCCGCCCGGCGCCGACTCGTTCACGCGCGCCGACCTGCAGGCCGTGCTGTCGCGCCGCAGCGAATTGCTCGACGTCGATCCGGACGATCTCGAAGCGCTGCTTCGCGAAGCGCAGTTGCAGGCCTACGCGCGCCGGTTCACGGAGTTCACGTGCGCCGACATCATGTCGCGCGCGATCGTCTCCGTCACGCCCGAGACGAGCGCGCAGGCGGCGCTCGCGCTCATCGACAGGCATCAGGTGAAGGCGCTGCCGGTAATCGACGCGACGCGCCGCGTGTGCGGCATCGTCACGCGCGCGGACCTGGCGCCGGTGCGCCGCGACGGCATCGGGCAACGCGCGCAGCAGGCGATCGAGCGGCTGATGCGCGGCCCGTCGACGACGCCGCCGCTCGTCGCCTCGCTGATGACAACCGACGTCTGCACCGTGAAGACGAGCACCGCCATCGCCGATCTGGTGCCGATGTTCGCGCACTTGGGGCATCACCACATTCCGGTGGTCGGCGCACACGATCAGCTCGCGGGCATGATCACCGAAGCCGATCTGATCTCCGGCCTCTATCGACAATCGTTCGCGGGCGAGCGCAAGACCGCCTGAGCGCGTCCACTGAAATCCGATGAACACTCCGCGCAAACTCGACAAGCCGGACTTCGAGCAACTGTCCGAATTCCGCTATCAGATGCGGCGCTTCGAGCGCTTCTCCGAGCAGGCCGCGCAGAACGAAGGCATCACGCCGCTGCAATATCTGCTGCTCCTGCACATCAAGGGCTATCCGGGCCGCGAATGGGCAACGGTCGGCGAACTCGCGGAGCGGCTGCAATCGCATCATCACGGCGTGGTGGCGCTGGTCACGCGCTGCGAGGCGGCCGGGCTCGTGCGACGCGCGCAGAGCGAAGAGGATCGCCGTCAGGTGCGAGTGCATCTCGAAGCGCGCGGCGAAGAAGTGCTCACGCGCCTCGCCGCGCTGCATCGCGCGGAAATCAAGTCTCTCGATGGCGCGTTCCGCGTGCCGCAGATCGATTTCTGAATTCCTGGAGCGCCTTCATGGACCATCACAAACGTGACTTTTCGGTCAACGACCGGCTGCTGAAAATATGCGGACTCGCCGCCGTCATCGGCGGCATCGCCACGCTCGCGGCCGTCGTGCTCCTTGCGCTCATCCATCTGTTCACGAACCTGTTTTTCTTCGGCGCGCTTTCGCTCGAGGACAACTCGCCCGCGCTCAATACGCTCGGGCCGTGGGTGATCGGCATTCCGGTGATCGGCGGACTGATCGTCGGCATGATGGCGCGCTTCGGCTCGGACAAGATTCGCGGACACGGCATTCCGGAGGCGATCGAGGCGATCCTGTTCGGCAAGAGCCGCATGTCGCCGAAGGTGGCGATCCTGAAGCCGCTGTCGTCGGGGATCGTGATCGGCAGCGGCGGGCCGTTCGGCGCGGAAGGCCCGATCATCATGACGGGCGGCGCGCTCGGCTCGCTGATCGCGCAATGCATCGACGTGACCGCCGCGGAGCGCAAGACGCTCCTGGTCGCGGGCGCGGCGGCGGGCATGACGGCCGTGTTCGGCACGCCGGTCGCGGCGGTGCTGCTCGCGGTCGAACTGCTGCTATTCGAATGGCGGCCGCGCAGCTTTCTGCCGGTCGCGCTCGCTTGCGCGGTCGCGGGCTTCGCGCGCGCGGCGGTATTCGGTACGGGCGCGCTCTTTCCGCTCGAAACGCCGCCGCCGCACATGATTTCGCTGCTTTCGTGCCTCGTGGCCGGGCTGTTGTCGGGCGCGCTGGCGTCGGGGCTGTCGGCTGCGCTCTACAAGCTCGAAGACCTGTTCCACAAGCTGCCGATTCACTGGATGTGGTGGCCGGCGCTCGGCGCGGTGATCGTCGGTATCGGCGGATATCTCGAGCCGCGCGCGCTCGGCGTGGGCTACGACGTGATCGGCGATCTGCTGCATCAGCACATCGCGATTCAGGTGGCGCTGTCGATTCTCGCCGTGAAGGCGATCATCTGGGTCGTCGCGCTGGCTTCGGGCACCTCGGGCGGCGTGCTCGCGCCGCTATTGATGCTCGGCGCGGGCCTCGGCACCGCGCTCGGCGCGATCCTGCCCGGCCACGACACCGCGCTCTGGCCGCTCGTGTGCATGGCCGCGACGCTCGGCGCGACGCTGGGCGCGCCGCTCACCGCGATCGTCTTCGCCTTCGGCCTCACGCACGATGCGAACGCGCTCCTGCCGCTGCTCGCCGCGACGCTCGTCGCGCACGGCTTCGCGACCGTCGTCATGAAGCGCTCGATCATGACCGAGAAGATCGCGCGGCGCGGTTATCACATCTATCGCGAATACGGCGTGGATCCGCTGGAGCGCCATCACGTCGATGAAGTCATGACGCGCGACGTGCTGACGATCGACGCCGCCACGCCGCTTTCCGACGTGCTCGCGAAGCATTTCGGGCCGCAACAGGTGCATCGGGCGTATCCGGTGGTGCGCGAAGGCGTGCTCGTCGGCATGCTGGACCGGGCGTCGCTCGGGACGTTGATCGGGGCGTCGCCGCTGGCGCAGTCGGGCGTCAGCATCGGCGATGCCTTGCAGCGCATGGAGCACGGCGCGCCGGCGTTCGCGCTGCCGGGCGAGCCGTGCCGCCTTGCCGCGACGCGTCTCGCCGTGCATGAACTGGAGCGCCTGCCGGTGGTCGCGGACGAGGCGTCGCGGCGGCTCGTCGGCATCGTGTCGCGCAGCGATCTCGTGAAGCCCGCGCGCGCGCACTTCGACGAGGAACATCGGCGCGAGCGCTTCAGGGGCTTTCGGCGGACGGCGCCGGCGCTGAAGAAGCACTGAAGGATGCGAGGTCGGCGCAGAGATCGGCGAGCGGCTGCGTCCAGTCGCCCAGTTCGGTCTGACGATAGAGCCGCATCGACGGATACCACGGCGTGAAGCGCTGACAGTCGAGCCAGCGGCTGTCGCAGGCCCGCGACAGCAACACCCGCACCGGCCGATTCAGCGCGCCGGCGAGATGCCCCGTGCCCGTATCGATGGTGACGAGCAGATCGAGCTTCTCCAGCACGCGGGCCGTGTCGCCGAAGGTCGAGAGATGCGGCGCGATATCGGTCACGCCGTGGCGGTTCATGATCGCGCGTTCGTCGTCGCCGAGTTCGCCGACTTGCAGCGAATAGAACTGACAAGCCTGATTCGTCAGCAAGGATTCGAGCCGCTGAAGCGGCATCGAACGATACGGTTCGTGCCGCACGCCGCTCGCGCTTCTCCAGATCAGGCCGATTTTCGGGCGCGTCGTTTCGACGTTCAGCAGCGCATTGGCGTCATCGGACAAACGCTTGGCCGGATCGATGGCGATGCGCGCGGCGGGATTTTCCATCGGAAAGTATGGCGAGCGTTGATAGCGCGCGTAGAGACTGAAACCGAAGGTCACGCGATCGCAGCACGCGAGTTCGGCCGCGCGCTGCTCTTGCGTCGCCATCGACAGCTTGACCTGCTCGCTCTGTCGGAAGACTTCCTCCCAACCCGAAAATTGCTCGGAGACGATCATGCTCGCCCCTTCGCGCAGCAGCGCGTCGATGTAGCGCGAGAACTGCACGAAATCGCCGAAGCCGCCCTCCGCGGAAATGAAAATTCGCTTGCCCGCGACGGACTCGTCCATGCCGAGCAGCTTGTCCGGGAGCGCGCCGGCCCAATCGGGATCGGATTCGAGAACGAGTTGATGAAAGACTTCGGCATACGATCTGCCGCGGATCGTGCGATAGCGTTCGTTCGCCTCGTGAAACTTGCCGAGGGCGAACTGCACCATGCATAGCTCTTCGGTCAGCGCGTATCGATTGGCCTGCGAAAGCGGCTCTTCGAGTCCGAGCTTCAGGAATTTCTCGGCTTGCGCGTGCATCCCGAGAAAGCTCAGGTCGACGCCGAGTTGGGCAAGCCAGCAATCCGGGTTCGCCGACGCGGCGAGTTGCGCGGCGAGCGCACAGGCTTCGGCGGCGCGTCCTGCTGCTCGCAAAGTGCGGATGAGGTCGAGCGGCGCCATGTCTCGTATGTTGTCGATATCGGCCATGCTGATTTTTTGTAGGAAGGCTGCGGGCGGGAGGCGGTATGTTAGTTCCCCGATGCATCGCGAGCGCAAAAAAGCGTCAATCCAAGGTAGATGTATCGGCCCAATGCGGGAAGGCACTTTGCGTCAAAAGGCGTTTCGGGGAGAGAAAGAATCGTGGGTGGCACTGGGCTGTGCCGATGAAAGCATCGGCGTCGGATTGCGCGTTCGCTGACGAACGTTCGAAACGGATCGCCCGATGTTCTCTACTATGCAAACTCCCCCGCTGACATCGCCCCGCCCATGCCCAACCGCCGCGCTTTCCTCCGCCTGACCGCCGCCGCGCTCGCCACGCAGGCATTCGACACGGCACAGGCAGCCCAACCCATGCACACCCGCCCGATCCCGTCGACGAAAGAGCCTTTGCCCGTCATCGGCTGCGGCACCTGGCGCACCTTCGACGCCGGCGACGACCCCGCCCGCCGCCGCGAGCTCGCCGAGGTCCTGCGCGCGCTTTTCGCCGCGGGCGGCTCGGTAATCGATTCATCGCCGATGTACGGCTCCTCCGAAGCCGTCGCGGGCGCGCTGCTCGCGCAATCGCATACGCGCGACAAAGCGTTCATCGCGACGAAAGTCTGGACCGACGGACGCGAGGCCGGCATCGCGCAGATGGAGCAATCGCTGCGCTTGTGGCAGACCGATCGCGTCGATCTCATGCAGATTCACAATCTGCTCGACTGGCGCACGCATCTCGCCACGCTGCGCGACTGGAAAGCCGCCGGCAAGGTCCGCTACATCGGCGTCACGCATTACACGTCGAGCGCGTTTGCGCAGGTCGAGGCGGTGCTGCGCTCGGAGCGCATCGATTTCGTGCAGATCAACTACGCCGCCAACGACCGCGATGCCGAAGCGCGCCTTCTGCCGCTCGCCGCCGAGCGCGGCGTCGCGGTCATCGTGAATCAGCCGTTCGGCGGCGGATCGCTGCTCGCGGGCCTGCGCAACCGGCCGCTGCCGGATTTCGCGCAGGAAATCGGCTGCACGTCGTGGGCACAGCTCCTGCTGAAGTTCGTGCTGGGCAACCCGGCCGTGACCTGCGTGATCCCCGGCACCGGACGCCGCGAATATATGATCGATAACGCGCGCGCGGGCATCGGCAACTATCCCGATGAAGCGATGCGAAAGCGCATCGCCGATGCGGTCGCGTAAGGAGATGAGCATGAGCGATCCGTACGACCTGCAGCGTTTCGTCGACGCACAGGAAAGCGTCATCGACGACGTGCGCGCCGAGCTTTCCGCCGGCCACAAGCGCACGCACTGGATGTGGTTCGTGTTCCCGCAGATCGTCGGCCTCGGGCACAGCGCAATGGCGCAGCACTACGCGATTTCGTCGCGCGACGAAGCCCGCGCCTATCTCGCGCATCCCGTGCTGGGCGCGCGGCTCGTCGAGCTGACGCGTATCGTCAACGGGCTGCAGGGACGCACTGCCGGGCAGATTTTCGGCTATCCGGACGACATGAAATTCCATTCGTCGATGACCCTTTTCGCGCACACCGCCGACGATCCCGCCGTCTTCGAAGAAGCGCTGCGCCGATATTTCGACGGCCAGTCCGACGAGGCGACGCTTTCCCGCCTGACATGACGGGCATGGCCGTTGCGCTTCGGGAAACGTCCACTTTTTCCGGGAGCGCAAGCCATGGGCCAATCCTTCAAGCTGCACGATCACGTCCGCTGGAATACGCCGCAAGGCGAAACGACGGGCCGCATCGTGCGCATCGTCACCGAGCGCACGACGCTCGACGGCCACACGGTCAACGCATCGCACGACGATCCGCATTTCGAAGTCGAAAGCGACAAGAGCGGCAAGCGCGCCGTTCACAAAGGCGACGCGCTCAAGCGGATCTCGCATTGACCGCGCGCACCGCACGTTCGCACTATTGCAGTGCGCGCGACGCCACCTGACACCGTTCCTGCAGAAACCACGATAAACGTTCAAACTTCTACCGCGCTGGAAGCTTGAATCGCGCATTTCAATTGAACCGGATTGCCCCAATCCTTTGAGGAATCGAACCAATGAAATCGAAACTCGTGGCACTGCTCGTTGCATCGTCGGCACTTGGCCTGACTTCCACGGCATCGTTCGCCCAAGTCGCAGGCACGCAGCCGCTCGGCGTATCCGTCGAAGTATCGACCGCCATCATCGATGGCTGGAGCATCAAGAAATCCGTGTTGAACAAGCCGGTCGTCAACGAACAGGGACAACGCGTCGGCGTCATCAACGACATCATCGTCGCGCCCGACAAGTCCGTTTCGTTCGCGATCATCGCCGCTAACAAGTTCCTCGGCGTGGCGCGTCACGACGTCGCGATTCCGATCGAGCAACTGGACGTGAAAAACGGCCAGTTCGTGCTCGCGGGCGCGACCAAGGAGGCGATCAAGGCGCTGCCCGAGTTCCAGTACAACAAGGTGAAGGCGACGCCGATCCCGCGCGCGCAATTCGAGCATCATTGATTCGCCGTAGTGCCTGACGGGGCGGCCGCGCGCCGCCTCGCCCGAATTCAACCGGAGCCAGCCGATGTTCAAAGCCCTCATCCTCGACAAACAGGACGACCGCACGGTCGCGTCCATTCAGTCGATCGACGAAGCCCGACTCGCTTCATCCGGCGATGGCGGCGACGTGCTCGTGCGCGTCGACTTCTCCACGCTCAACTACAAGGACGGACTCGCGATCACCGGCAAGGCGCCCGTCGTACGCACCTGGCCGATGGTGCCGGGCATCGACTTCGCGGGTGTCGTCGAGACGAGTTCGCATCCGGATTACAAGCCCGGCGACAAAGTCGTGATGAACGGCTGGGGCGCCGGCGAAACGCATTGGGGCGGGCTCGCGCAGAAGGCGCGCGTGAGCGCCGCTCATCTGATCGCGCTGCCCGCGAACATCACGACGCGCCAGGCGATGGCCGTCGGCACCGCGGGCTATACCGCGATGCTTTGCGTGCAGGCGCTGGAAAAGCACGGCATCGGCGCACAGGACGGCGACGTGCTCGTGACGGGCGCGAACGGCGGCGTCGGCAGCTTCGCGGTCGCGATTCTGGCAAAGCGCGGCTATCGCGTGATCGCGTCGACGGGCCGTCCCGAGGAAGCCGCGCGGCTGCGCGAACTGGGCGCGGCGGATATCGTCGAGCGCGCGACGCTTTCCGAGCCGGGCAAGCCGCTGCAGAAAGAGCGCTGGGCGGCGGCCGTCGATTGCGTCGGCAGTCACACGCTCGCGAACATCTGCGCGAGCCTGCGCTATGGCGGCGCGGTCGCCGCGTGCGGCCTCGCGCAAGGCATGGATCTGCCGGCGTCGGTCGCGCCGTTCATCCTGCGCGGCGTCGCGCTGCTCGGCGTGGACAGCGTCTACGTGCCGCGCGAGCGGCGCATCGCGGCGTGGCGGGCAATCGCCGATGAAGTGCCGGTCGCGACCATCGAAAGCGTCGCGACGACGATCCCGCTCGCCGATGCGCCCGACGTCGCCGCGCGTCTGCTGCGCGGCGAGGTGAAGGGGCGCGTGATCGTCGACGTGAACGCCTGAAGCGGCGTCAGAACGTGCTCCAGCCGTCGGCGGTGGCGGGCTGCGCCACGGCCGCTTGAGCGACGCGCGGCGCGGCTTTCGCAACCGGCGTGCGCGGCGCGTGCGCCACGCGCGGCGCGGCCTGCGTGATCGCAGCCGCCGCGCCTTCCACCGTGAAGAACGCGACCGCCTCGTTGAGCCTGCGCCCCTGCTCTTCGAGCGACGTCGCGGCGGCGGCGGCTTCTTCGACGAGCGCGGCGTTCTGCTGCGTGACCTCGTCCATCTGCGTGATCGCGAGATTCACCTGCTCGATGCCGCGCCCCTGCTCCGCGGACGCCGCCGCGATCTCCTGCATGATGTCCGTCACGCGCGCGACGGCCTGCGTCACTTCGGCCATCGTCGTGCCCGCTTCGCTTGCCAGCAGCGAGCCGTCGCGCACCTTGCCCACCGAATCGGCGATCAGTTCCTTGATTTCCTTCGCCGCCGTCGACGAACGCTGCGCGAGGCTGCGCACTTCGCTCGCGACGACCGCGAAACCGCGGCCCTGCTCGCCCGCGCGCGCCGCTTCCACGGCCGCGTTGAGCGCGAGAATGTTGGTCTGGAACGCGATGCCCTCGATGATGCCCGTGATATCCGCGATCCTGTCCGAGCTGTCGCTGATGCCGTTCATCGTGTTCACGACTCGGCCGACGACATCGCTGCCCTTCTTCGCGATATCCGACGCGTTCGATGCAAGCGAACTCGCCTGCTGCGCGTTCTCGGCGTTCTGACGCACCGTCGACGTGAGCTCTTCCATGCTCGCCGCCGTCTCCTGCAGGGAAGCGGCCTGTTCTTCGGTGCGCTGGCTCAGATCGGTATTGCCGGTCGCGAGCTCCTTTGCCGCGCCGCCGACCGCGCCGCTGCTTTCGCGCACGCGGCTCACGATGTCGGTGAGGCGCGCGTTCATCGTGGCGAGCGCGCGCAGCAAATCGCCCGTTTCGTCCTTCGTATTCGCGACGATGCGGCTCGTCAGATCGCCGCGCGCCACCGTCTGCGCGATGCCGACCGCCTCGCCGATCGGCGCCGTGATCGAGCGCGTGACCAGCACGCCGCCGATCACCGCGAAGAGCGCCGCCACCACGCATAGCGCGATCAGCACGTTGCGCTGCGTCCGATAGCTCGCCTGATCCGCGCGCACGATTTCCTCGCGGCGCGTCGCGGTGTAGGCCGCGTAGTCGTCGGTGGCCTTGACGAGTTGCGCGAGCAGCGGACGGCACTCGTCGTCGAGCGCCGTCACCGCTTCCTCGTGCTTGCCCGCGAGCGCCAGCCCGGCGATCTTCGTCGCGACGGGACCGTACAGCGCCTCCACGCGCATCATTTCGGCGGCGAGACTCTTCGCCTTGTCGCTCGTATCGCTCGCGCTGGCGAGCATGTCGTTGAGTTGCTTCAGGCGCGCCTGCACGTCCTCGTGGGCGCGCGTGGCTTCGGCTTGCTCGAGTTCGATATCGGACGGTTTCGTGACGAGCACGAGATTGCGCGCGGCGATCGCGCGGCGGTCGACGGCCGTGCGAATCTGACCGGCGACATCGGCGCGCGCGTTGATGCCGTTGACATAGTGCGCGAAGCCGTCCGTCGCGACGGACAGCGCGCGCAGCGACATGCCTGCCACCAGCACGACCAGCACCGCCAGAATGCCGAAGCCAGCGATCAGCCTGTTCTTGATCGTGATGTTCTTGAGGTTCATTTTCAGGGTTCTCTCAGGGTCCGTTCGGGGGACATACGGCGTCCGTGTGATCGCTTCGCGCGGCATACTGCTACGCGAGCGAACGATCGAGCGCAAAAGATGCGCGACGCTCTAAAGCTGATTACGGCTCACGATTTTTGGACTGAAGGGAAAAGATGCAATTAGTCTGCACTTTGTCCACGACGTTCGGTAATACCGTTACCATACAGATGCGCGAAGTTAGGTAAGCATTTCATTTTCTTTCCACGAACTTCTACATTCCGATGCCCGAGATCCTCGATCACCGCACGCCCGGATTCGCCGATGCGCTCGCGACGCTTCCGCCGACGCCAACCGCCGGTCTCGCCACGAACGAACGCTACTGGGATGCGGTGCGCGCGCTGTGGCGTCACTCCGACGAGCTCATCAACCTTGAGAACGGCTTCTGGGGTGCGATGACCGAGCCGGTCAAGGCGATGTTCCATTACTGGACCGAGCGCGTGAACCGCGAGACGACGCTTCTGATCCGCCCGCATCTGATGTCGCTGTATCAGGGTTTGCGGGAGCGCGTCGCGATCGAAATGGGCTGCGCGGTCGAGGAGATCGAGCTGACGCGCAACGCGACCGAAGCGCTGCTCGCGCTCATCAGCGGCTACAACCGCCTCGCGCCGGGCGAGACGGTGCTCTACAGCGATCTCGATTACCCGTGCGGCAAGGACGCGATGGAATGGCTGCGCGAGCGGCGCGGCGTCACGCCCGTGCGTATTACGATGCCGGAGCCCGCGACGCGCGAAGCGGTGCTCGACACCTACGCGAAGGCGCTGCGCGCGCATCCGCGCACGCGGCTCGTGCTGTTGTCGCACGTCTGCTTCGCGACGGGCCTCGTGATCCCGGTCGCGGAGATTTCGGCGATGGCGAAGGAAGCCGGCGCGGAAGTGATCGTCGATGCCGCGCATTCTTGGGGGCAACTCGCTTTCGACGTGCCCGACTTGAACGCGCCGTTCGCCGCGCTGAACCTGCACAAGTGGATCGGCGCGCCGCTCGGCTGCGGCGCGATCTACATCCGGAAGGGACACGTCGCGTCGATCGATCCGTATCTCGGCGACCGCTCCTGGCCCGCCGACGATATCCGCGCGCGCGTGCACACCGGCTCGCCGAACTTCGCCGCGTGGTTCACGCTGCCGTCGGCGCTGGACGTGCATCGGCGCATCGGTGCGAAGGCGAAGGAAGCGCGTCTGCGTGCGTTGCGCGATGCCTGGGCGAAGCCCGCGAGCGAGCTTCCCGGCGTGCAGATTCTGACGCCGCACGATCCGTCGATGACCGCCGGCATCACTGCGTTCCGCCTGAACGGGCGCGCGACGAAAGCAGGTTGCGATGCGATCGTCGCCGCGCTGCGCGATCGCTTCGGCGTCTTCACGGTGACGCGGCCCGGCCCCGACGCGGGCGAAGTCGTCCGCGTGACGCCCGCGCTCTTCTCGCGCATGTCGGATGCCGAGCGTCTCGTCGAAGGCATCGCGGCGCTTGCGCGCGAAGCGAAGTAAGCGTCAGCGCGTCACCGGCCGTGCGTCGAGATGCTCGATCAGGCGTTCGAGCGCGTCCGAGCACGGCGCTTCGACTTTCAGCGCGAGGAGCGCGTCGGCGCGTGTCTTGCCGATGTTGATGGCCGCGATCGGCTTGCCGCTTTTCGCGGCCCACTCGCAAAAGCGATAGCCCGAATACACCATCAGCGATGAGCCGACGACGAGCATCGCATCGGCGGCTTCGAGCGAGCGTGCCGCGTCGTCGACGAGCGCGCGCGGCACGCTCTCGCCGAAGAACACGACGTCGGGCTTGAGCACGCCGCCGCAGCGCGTGCAGCCGGGCACGTCGAAGGCGGCGAAATCGAGATCTTCGATATGCGCGTCGCCGTCGGGCACCGCGGGCGCCGTATAGCCGACGAAATCCGGATTCGCCGCTTCCAGCATCCGCTGCACGGCCGCGCGCGTATGCCGCTCGCCGCATTCGATGCAGCGCACTCGCCCGATATTGCCGTGCAGCTCGATCACATCGGGATTGCCGGCGCGCGTGTGCAATCCGTCGACATTCTGCGTGACGAGCCGATGTACCCGGGAACGCGCGGCGAGCGCGCGCAGCGCGTGATGCGCGGCGTTCGGCTGCGCGTTCTGCACGACCGGCCAGCCGATGAGGCTGCGCGCCCAATAACGCCGGCGCGCGTAGTCCGAACCGAGAAAGTCCTTCAGCAGAATGGGCGCGCGGCCCGTGCGCTGGCCTTCGCGATCGCGATAACAGGGAATGCCCGATTCCGTGCTGATGCCCGCGCCCGACAGCACGAAAAGCCGCGGATGCCGCTCGACGAATTCATGAAGCTGCTGCACTTGCCGTCCTTTTTTCGCTTGTCCGAGCGATTTGCTCTGGTGGAAATATAAGGCGAAACCGCCCGCGCCGCTGGCTGCGCATCCGGCCTTACCACTTTTTCGATATTGAAATTGGCTTGACCAAATCGGCGCGCATCGTTAGATTGACGGACGCCCCACTCCAACGACATATCGAGACATCCAGCATGCTGACCGTCATCTGCGAAACGCCCGGAACCCTGAAAGCCGAACAGCGCGAGAAACCGCAGCGCGCCGACAACGAAGTGCTGCTGCGCGTGAAGCGCGTCGGCGTGTGCGGCACGGACCTGCACATCTTCACCGGCAATCAGCCTTATCTGTCGTATCCGCGCGTGATGGGCCACGAGTTGTCGGGCGTCATCGAGGAAGCGGACGCATCGAGCGGGCTGAAGGCGGGCGACACCGTCTACGTGATGCCGTATCTGTCGTGCGGCAAGTGCATCGCGTGCCGTCAGGGCAAGACGAATTGCTGCGTGAACATTCAGGTGCTCGGCGTGCATCGCGATGGCGCGTTCACCGAATATCTGAATCTGCCCGCGCAATTCGTCCATAAGGCCGAGGGCGTCACGCTCGATCAGGCCGCGATGGTCGAATTCCTCGCGATCGGCGCGCACGCCGTGCGTCGCGCGGACGTGCAGCCGGGGCAGCGCGTGCTGGTTGTCGGCACGGGTCCGATCGGCATGGCGGCCATCACCTTCTCGCGGCTGCGCGGCGCGAACGTCACCGCGCTCGATACGCGCGAAGACCGGCTCGCGTTCTGCAAGCGCGAACTGAAAGTGGACGCGACCGTGCAGATCGGCGAGCAGGACAAGGAACAACTGTCGACGCTCACGAATGGCGAATTCTTCGATGTGGTGTTCGACGCGACCGGCAATTCGCGCGCGATGGAACGCGGCTTCGAATTCATCGCGCACGGCGGGAAGTACGTGCTGGTGTCGATCGTGCCGGATCGCATCTCCTTCGCCGATCCGGAGTTCCACAAGCGCGAAGCGACGCTGCTCGCGAGCCGCAACGCGACGCCCGAGGACTTCGAGACCGTGCTCGCCGCGATGCGCAAGGGCGAAGTGCCGACGGATGCGCTCAACACGCATCGTCTGAGGCTGAGCGATGTGCCGACGCAGTTCTCGTCGCTGCTCGATCCGAAAGCGGGCGTCGTGAAAGCGATCGTCGAATGCTGACGGGTTGAATCAGGGCGCGCCGCGTACAAAGCGCGGCCGTCCTTGCGCGTCGTGCCACGGCTCGGCGCTTTTGCACCAGATTTCGTACTGCGGCGGATAAAGGCCGGTTTCATCGAAGATGCCGGTCGGCACCTCGATTTCGTCGACGCCGTCGAACGCCAGATAGACCGGCGATCCGCACAGCGGGCAATGATGCCGCCTGCCCGTCGCGGAGCTCGCCCACGCGACCGTGTCGCCGCTCACGGCAAACGCATCGCGCGGAAAGATCGCGTAAACGCCGAACGGCGCACCGTGGATGCGCCGGCACGTCATGCAGTGACACAGATTCACTTCCTTCGGCGCGCCCGCGACGCGCACCCGCACCGCGCCGCACGCACATCCGCCTTCGTGAAGCGGCTGATTCATCGGGTGAAGTAGCCGCGGTTCTGCATGCATTCGCTGTAGGCGCGCCAGTAGCGCGTCATCGGCGGCTCGGGCGGCGGCAGCGGCGGCATCTTCATGTCGCCGCCGTAGATCGCGTCGGATGCGCCGGATGCGCCCGCCGCCATCGATGCGGGCATCGCCGGCATGCCGGGCATCGCGCCGGATGCGGGATGCGGCAAGGCGGTCACGCCCGTCGCGCCGGACGCACCCGACGCGGCGATCGCCGCCGATGCGCCCGATGCAGGCGCCGCCGCAGACGCCGCGAGCGCACCCGATGCGCCCGCCGCACTCGCCGGCAACGGCGGCTCGACCGGACGCGGCGGCGTGAGCGTGCGCGTGTCGCGCTGCGCCTGAGCGTCGCGCGATGGCGCTTGCGACTCGCGCGCCATGTTCACTTTGGTCGTCTGATTGGCGTAGCCGTAGCAGGCGGCGTTATCGATCGACTGCTGCCACGCGCTCTGGCTGCGGCCTGGCACGGTGAGCGGCTGTTGCGCGAAGGCGGCGCCACACGCCGCGAGCAAAACGAATCCCGCGTAAGTGGAAGGTCTCATTGGCTTGCAGTTCCCCGATGCGGTTTTATTAGTCGTTGCAGTTTCTTGCGCCGCTCGGACACACTTCGAGCGACGCGAGTCTGCGCCGGGCCTGCTGTCAAGGATACCGCGCCCGCCGAACCGTCCACGCCAGAAGCACTGGCATCTTCCGCCAACTTTCAGACGATGCGCGGCGCGGCGCACATTTGCCGCGATGAACCGCGCATCAGAACTTCATGCCGACGCCAAGGCCGATCACCCACGGATCGATCTTGAGCGAGCCGAGATCGGCGCCGCCCGCCGATGCGCTCGTTCGCATCCAGATCTTCTTCACGTCGGCGTTGACGAACAAATTCTTCGCCACCTGTACGTCGACGCCCGCCTGCAACGCCGGGCCGAAGCTGCTGTGCTTGATCGACACCGGCGTGTCGCCCGCCTTGAGCTTGTCGTTGTAGAAGTACGTATAGTTCACGCCCGCGCCGACATACGGACGCACGCGCCCCGCGTGATTGAAGTGATATTGCAGGAGCAGCGTCGGCGGCAGCACGCCCACGCCGCCAAGCCCGCCGATGTTCGACGTCACCTGATGCCGCGACGTGCCGAGAATCAATTCCACACCGATGTCATCGCGGATCATGTACGTGAAATCGAGCTCCGGCACGATCGCGTTGTTGACGTTGACACCGAGCGTGCCGAGCGTGCCCCCCGCTGTCACATCGGGCTGAATGCTGATCGCGCGCAGGCGAACCAGCACATCGCCGGCGTGGATGCCGCCCATGGCATCGCTCGACGATGCATCGCCTGCCGCCTGCGCCGCGCCCGCGAACAACGCCGCGCATGCCATGACGATTGCCCCGAGACCCTTTCTCATTTTTAGCTCACTCACGTTAAAAGTGAGAATTGTCCGAGCGAGGGTCGGTCGCGCCTTTGACCACAATCAACGCGCGCCAGACGCGCGCCGCCTATCGCGGCAAGCCTTGCGCGCGGACAAGCATGCTTTACGCATCGGCGGGTCTGCGACCGCGCGCCACTTGCGGGCGGGTCCGCGCCTTGCTGAACGAAGAGGACGTGCAGAACAAAGGGAGGAAGCAGATGAGACCCACAATCGGCACACTCGGGCGCATGACGGGGATTCTGCTCGGCGGCACATTGGCCGTCGTGGCGAGCGCGCAGCAGGCGCCGCAAAAACCGAACAAGCTCGATTACGACAGTACGCCCGCGTATCAGGAGAAAAACGTGACGCCGCCCGCTGCGGCCGCCGCGAATGCCAGCGATGCGCTGAAGACGCGGCCGGGCAAGACGTCATCGGGCAAGGGCGCAGCGCCCGACCGGCCGAACGGACTCGGCTTCGACTCGGGCGCGAGCGGCATGAGCAAGAAGCAGTAGATCACGCGTCGGCCGGCTTGTCCGGCCACGGCCACGTCGAATAGCGCGACGGCTTTTCCGCTTCCGCTGCCGGCGTGGCTTCGTGCGCAGGCGCCGCGCTCGTTGCGACTTCGGGGAGATCCTCGCCGAACCACGGCACTTCCTTGCGCCGCTCTTCCATGTAGGCGTTCCAGCCCTTCGCGTTGTCCGCGAAAAGATCGTGCTTCACGGTGTTCGCCAGCATCGGGCGATTCAGCGTTTCATCGAGCAGCGCTTTCGGCCAAACGAAAAACGCACCCGATGCACGGCGGATGAAATCGCGCGGCGGCATGGTCGCGTCGACGAAGCCGAGCAGCGTGAAGCCCGCGAGCGCGTCGTTGCCCTTCACCGCTTCGCCGATGCTCGCGTATTCGTCGGCGCATTGGCTCAGGCAAAACACGGACTCCAGCACGTCGCCGAGATGCAGCAGCAGTGCGCGTCGTTCGTAGGGATCTTGCGTGGCGGTCTCTTGTTTCGTCATTCGCTGTTCCGATATGTCGAGGGTGGATTCTGCGGCGCGCGCACTGTCGCACGGGCCGCGTTCATCTCGAATTTTAGCGAACCCGGCGTCACGCGTCGGCGCGCCAGCGCCCCGATCACTTCACAAAGCGCGTGCGAAAGCTCAGTCGATAATCATTCGGCGATACACCGAGCCTCCGCGTGAACACGAGCCGCATGCGGTCCGCCGTGCCGAAGCCGCAGTCGTAGGCGACGGTTTTCAGCGGCGTGTCGCTGCTTTCGAGCATATTGCGCGCCGCGTCGACGCGCGCCCGTTCGACGAACTCGTGCGGCGTCAACTGCGCGAGTTGCACGAAGGCGCGCGCGAAGTTGCGCTCGCTCATGCCCGCGACGCTCGCCATGCGCGCGACGGACAGCCGCTCGCCGATGTGCTCCATGACGTACGCCTGCACTTTCGCGACCGGCGACGTGTCGTCGGCGGGGGCGCTCAGATAAGGGCTGAACTGCGATTGTCCGCCGCGCCGCTGCGCGAATACGACGAGCCGTTTCGCGACCGCGAGCGCGACTTGCGCGCCGTGATCTTCGGCGACGAGCGCGAGCGCGACATCGATGCCCGCCGTCACGCCCGCCGACGTGACGAGATTGCCGTCGCGCATATAAATGCGATCGAGTTCGACGCGTGCGCGCGGAAAACGCTCCGCGAGCCGCGGCGCATTCTGCCAGTGCGTGGTGACATTGCGGCCGTCGAGCAGGCCCGCGTGACCGAGCGCGAATGCGCCGGTGCAGATCGAGCCGTAACGCTCGCAGCGCGACGCCGTATCGACGAGCCAGGCGTCAAGGCGCGGATCGGGTTCATCGACGGGAAGGCTCGGACCGCCCGCGACGAGCGCCGTGCCGTAATGGCGATCGGCTTTGTCGAACGGCAGATCCGCGACGAGCCGCGTGCCGTTCGACGCGCGCACGATGCGCTCCTCCGGTCCGACAAGCGTGATCTCATACGCGTCCGAGGCAGCGATGAAGCCGTTCGCTTCCGCGAAGACATCGACGGGACCGGCCACATCGAGCGCCTGCACGCCCTGAAAGATTGCGATTGCAACTGTCGGCATCGGAGAGAAAGTCGGTGATGAGCGCGCGTGGCGGAAGACGGCGTGCGCCTGGCAGAGTTCGACGCGTCGTTTCGATTGAGACGCGAGCGCCTTTTGAAGAGACTGAAGGCATCGGACGCGCTGCGCGATTTTAGCAACGCACGACGCTTCGCGTCTTTCATCGACTCACATTCCGGAGCTTCAAACATGAGCGAAATCATCGCAGGCATCAGCATTCCCGACAGCCAGATGGCGCGCGAAGCCACGCAACTCGTACGCGATACGGAACCCGACCTGCTCTATCATCACTCGCGCCGCGTGTTCCTGTTCGGCGCGCTCGCGGGCGAACGCAAGCGGCTGAAATACGATCCCGAACTGCTTTATATCGGCGCGATGTTCCACGACATGGGCCTCACCGATGCATACAGCAGCCCGCACGACCGCTTCGAAGTCGATGGCGCGAACGCGGCGCGCGATTTCCTGCGCGGGCATGGCATCGGCGAAAGCGAGATCGAGCAGGTGTGGGATGCGATCGCGCTGCACACGACGCCCGGCATTCCGCAGCACAAGAAACCGGTGGTCGCGCTCGTCACGGCGGGCGTCGAGATGGATGTGCTCGGTCTCGCCTACGACGAGTTCAGCGCCGATCAACGCCGGCTCGTCGTCGCGGCGCATCCGCGCGAGGCGAACTTCAAGGAAGGCATCATCGACGCCTTCGCCAAAGGGACGATCGCCAAGCCGGAATCCACTTTCGGCAACGTCAAGGCCGATGTCCTCGCGCTGAAAGACCCGAACTACAGGCGCCTGAACTTCTGCAGCATCATCCTCGGATCGGCGTGGAACGATCAGCCGCACGATCATGCGACGTGCCGCAATCCTTCGCATCGACACGCGTAGTTCAGCGACAAACGCGATACGGACCCATGTCGACGTGAAAGTGCGTCTTGTGCAAGGCGTTGTAGTCGGGGCCTAATGTGGTATCGAAGGCATGACACGCGCCTTCGTGAACGCGGCGCAGGAACTGGCCGTCGGGCGACGCGGCATCGTCCCAACGAGCGAGCGTGATGCGGCGTCCGTCATCGAGCACGAAGCCGGTCAGATCGATGGCGTTCGCGCTCGCGTGCTGGCTCAGCGCCGCGTCCTGCTGATGATTCACATTGCGGCAAGCATAACTGCCGACATGCTCGATGCGCGCGATGCGCTCGCCATACGTATCGAGCGCGGCCGCCTGAAGATATTGATGCTCGAAGTAGGCGATGCCGAGCGCGAGCGGACACGTCGCGAGAAACGGCGCGCTGAAGCGCACGTCTTGCGATTGCGTGACGCGTACGACGCTTTGGAGCGCGCATCCGCCCGGTCCGGTCGCATCGGCCATCTCGCGATAGACGAGACCCGAGCGCGCGAGCGCGGCATCGCAGCGTTGCGCGTCGTGCATCGTGCGCCATAGTTTGAAGCGCGTGAGCGGACCCTGCGGCGCGCGCACGTCGAGCGGTGCGAAAGGATCGTAACGCTCGGGCAGCACGATGCGTTTCGAATAGACCGCGTAGCCGAACATCGCCGCGCCGGCGAGCAACGCGAGCAACAGCCATCCGACGATGCGTGCGATCACGCGTGATCGGCCGTGTGGGCCGCGCTCACGCGCTCGGCGAGCTTGGCGTCGTAGCTCGAATGTACATGCACGCGCTTTTTCTCGGGATACGCGTACGAATACGCCTTGCGCAACGCGAGCGACGCTTCGTGAAAGCCCGACAGAATGAGCTTCTGCTTGTTCGGATAGTTGGCGATATCGCCGACTGCGAAAATGCCCGGCCGCGACGATTCATAGTTGGACGTATCCACTTCGATGCGGCCGCCGCGCACGTCGAGATTCCATGTCGCGATCGGCCCGAGCTCCGACACGAGACCGTAGAGCGCGACGATCTTGTCGACGGCCAGATCGGTCGAGCCTTCCACCTGCTTGATGCGTGCGCCGCGCAGCACGCCATCGGGCGCATCGAGCGATTCGATCATGCCGACGACGAACGACATCTCACCGGCTTCGACCGCGCGCTTGATCGTCGCGACGGAATTCGCGGCTGCTGAAAACCCGTTGCGCCGATGCACGAGCGTGAGCTTCCTGGCGATGTCCTTCAATGCGAGCGCCCAGTCGAGCGCCGAGTCGCCGCCGCCCGCGACGATGATCTCCTTGTCCGCGAAATCGGCCGCGCGCGAGACGCTGTAATGCACGTCGCGGCCTTCGAGCGCGGCGGCTTCGGGCAACTGCAGACGCTGCGGAACGAACGCGCCGTTGCCCGCGGCAATGAGGATCGCGGCGCAATCGAAAGTCATGCCGTTTTCGGTAGTCACGGTCCAGCGATGATCGTCATCGCGCTGCGTGACGGATTGCACGCGTTGATCGAGGTGGATCGGCACGTCGAAGGGACGAATCTGTTCCAGCAGGCGATCGACGAGCTCGCGCGCGGTGCATGAGGGAATCGCGGGAATATCGTAGATCGGCTTGTCGGGGTAGAGCTCGATGCACTGTCCGCCGATGCGGCCGAGCGTATCGACGATCTGGCACGAGAGGCCGATGACGCCCGCCTCGAAGGCCGCGAATAGCCCGACCGGGCCCGCGCCTATGATCAACACGTCGGTTTTTATCGCTTCGCTTTGAGGTTCCATTTCGGGGTTCTTTCCTTGGCCTGCTGACTTTTTCAGCATTCTTCGGGCCACGATACAGAAAGCGTTCTCTCGCGGCAACGAAACCCCTTGCGGCTTAGCGGCGATTGCTTTCAGGCGTCAGGCGCGGGCATCGAAGGCTTCGTCGAAAGAAACGGTTCCGGCGGGGACTTTTTCGCTGAAAGCTAACGCCTGGAAGTATTCGGCGGGCACGCCGGGGAGCGTGAGCGCGGATTCGGGTCGGAAGCCGAAGCGTCCGTAATAACCTGGATCGCCGAGCACGACGCAGCCCGCGGCGCCATCGCGCTTCAGGTGCGCGAGCGCTTCCTTCACGAGTTCGCGGCCGATGCCTTCGCGTTGACGCGCGGGCGTCACGGAAAGCGGACCGAGGCCGAACCAGCCGCTCGCGGTTGCGCTGATGCTGATGGGCGAGATCGCGATATGCCCAATGATGTCGCCGTTTTCCACCGCAACGAGGGATAGCGTGAGGCGGCCCGTTTTTCGCAATGCGTTGACGATGAACTGCTCGGTGTGGCTCGAATAGGGCATATCGAGAAATGCGGCAGTGGTCAGTATTTCGATCGCGTCGATGTCGCTGAGTTGCTCGTGGCGGATTGATGTGGATGCCTTCATAGGGTGCTCTGTCTTGCGGTGGTGAGGCGTGCATTCTAGCTCTGGGCTATGTCGCCGGATCCCGTTTTCGTGTCGGTCTGTTGGCGTTGCCCCTGTGCGGGGCGGCACTCACTTTCTTTGCCGCTGCAAAGAAAGTAAGCAAAGAAAGCAGCTTTTCAGGCCCCCGGTCACACGCAATTTGGGTAGTTCTCTCATCGCAGATGGCACTCGCCTAAAGAGTGCCCTCATAGGCCTAACCCAGCTTGGATCGCGCACGGTCTGCCGCCCGAATGCGTTGAGCGCGCCGGTTCAGCACGAAAAAGCATCGGCACAGCGCTACGCGCTGCCGCCGGGCATTCAAGGGAAACCATCGGTTTGCGCACGCAGTGCGATAGCGATGTCACTAGCGAAGCACACGCATCCCCGATTGCCAAATCGCGCATGACCGCGGGCCTATCAGTAGCTGCTTTCTTTAGTTTTAGTTACTGCAGCCCCGCACAGGGGAAGTGCCAATAGACCGACGCGTAATCGGATTTGATAGAAGCCGAAGGCAAACCAAACATCACTTCGCATTCGCCCCCGAATTCAACTCCCGCGCGTAATACATGGCAGCAGCATCGATCTCCTCGGGCGTCATATTGCGCGCGACATTGCGCATGACCCCATCGATATCGTTGGTCCGCGTCCCATTGGCAAACGCCAGCAACTGCGATTTGGTGTAAGCCGCCGGCAGGCCATCGAGCCACGGACTCCCCGCCTTCGTATCGATGCCCCCATGACACACCGCGCAAGGAGCGATATTTCTCATCGGCGCACCGTGCGCGACGATCGGCGGCGCAAGCGCACTGCTCACCTTGCGCTGCGCCGGCGGCCGCGGCAAGTTCGCGTAATACGCAGCGAGATCGCGCATGTCCTGATCCGAAAGATTCATCGCCATCGGCGACATCACCGCGTTGTTCCGCGCGCCCTTCTGAAAATCGATCAACTGCTTGTAAATCACCGACGCATATTGCCCCGCCAGATTCGGCGAGTTGGCCTCGCTCATGCCACGCTCGCCGTGACACATCGTGCAGCGTAGAGCCAGCGTCGCGCCACGTCCGATCGAATTCGCGCTCACCTTGTCGAGCAGCTGAGGCGTCATCTCGACGCTCGTCAGCTTCTCTTTCGGCTCGACCGCCGCGCCGCCCGCATACCACTCGCGCGGCACGCCCGCCGCGCTGCAGATCGCATTCCAGATGCCGGCGAACTGCGCATCGCGCTGCACCGAAGGCAGCCACACGAACCCTATCAGCGCCGATACCACCGCGACCGCGATCGTCCCCAATACGCTGACCGTGAACCAGCGATTGCGAAATGTGAAGAGGCGTTCGTCGCTCATCGCTGCGCTCCGATCGGCACCGCAGGCACCGCCGTGTCCGAACGCGCCAGCAACTGCGCAATCGGATAGCCGTAGTTGACGAGCGTAAGCCCGATCATCAGCACGAGCCACAGCGCAAAGCTGTTCAACGCCACCGGAAGCGTGCGCGGCTCATGCACCGCGCGGCTGAAGCGGAACGCCTCGGGCTGCACCAGCGGCGCGCGATGTCCCCTTATGAGCACGATGAAAAACAGCACCGCCGACACAACCAGAATCAGCCCGCCGACAACCGATATCACGACGGACAGCGCCTGCGCCGCAAGCGCCGGATCGTTGTAGTCGTAGAACGCCATGCGTCGCGGCATGCCAAGAATGCCGACGAAATGCCACGGAAAAGTCAGCACGATCATGCCGATGAACCACAGCCACAATTGCCAGCGCATCAGCTTCACGCTCTGCAATGCGCGGCCCGTCAGATGCGGCCACAGATCGTAGGCGATCACGAAGTACATGATGACGATCGCGCCGCCGAAGATCAGATGGAAATGCCCCGTCACCCATTGCGTGTTGTGCACGGTCGAATCGAGCTGATAGCTCATGTTGATGAGCCCGCCCGCGCCGCCGAAACCGAGCATCACGAACGAGAACGCGAGCGCAAGCATCATCGGGTTGTCCCACGGCAACGCCTTGATCCATCCGAGCGGACCGCGTCCGCCGCGCAGCCGCGCCGCAATCTCCACCGACGCGCAGATCGTGAACACGGTCAGCAACGTCGGCACGGCGACGAGCGTCGTAAAGACCGAATGCATGAACTTGAAGCCCGAGCCGACTTGCGGATCGGCGAACAAGTGATGAATGCCGATGGGCATCGACACGACGAGGAACAGGATGAACGAGATGCGTGCCATCGCATCGCTGTAGAGACGGCCGCCGATCGCGCGCGGAATGATCGTGTAATACGCGATATACGCCGGCATCAGCCAGAAGTAGACGATCGCGTGCAGCGTCCACGAGAAGAACACGCGCGCGAGTCCCGCGTCGATGGTCGTCTTCCAGCCGATCGCGACAGGCAGAATCATGAACAGCACTTCGATGGCCGCGCCCACCGCCGTCCAACCCCACAGATACGCGCCCGCGACGGTCGCGAACATCGCGAGCGGGATCGGCTTGCCGCGATTCTCGCGCTTCCACGACGCGAGATTCACCGACATCAGCGCCACCCAGACCCACGATCCGACCACGACGAACACGACGCCGACGTAATAGAACACGTTGCCGATCATCGGCGGATAAAAGGTATAGAGCACGGATGCGAGACCCATCGCGACGGGCACAGTAGCCGTCACCGCGCCGATCGCGACGAGCCAGAAGCCGAGCCACGCGAAGCGCAAACCCACGAGCGGGCGCTTCAACGCAAGCTCGCTGACCGCATAGCCGAAGCCCATCGCGATGAGCGTCGGGAACGCGTAGCCCATCACCGTGCCGTGCTCCGTCACCGAGCGATAGTAAAGCTCCGGATTCTGCAGCCACGGATGCAGCGGACTGCGCACGAGCATCTGCCATGCGCCGAGCAGCAGCGCGACACCGAAGGCGATGAACGCCAGCCAGAAATGCGCGAGGACGAGGCGCTTGCTATTGAACACAGGACACTCTCCGCGAATTGGCCGGCATCTTGTCGGCCATCTGCATGAATTCGGCGCGATCCACCACCTTCACATGCGCCCACATGTTCTGATGCCCGGTGCCGCAATACTCGTGACAAGGCATCAGATGGTCGCCCGGCTTGTCGAAGGTCGTCTTGAAGGTCGAGACATAGCCCGGCTCCAGCATCGAATTGATGTTCGTGTCGGTGATCAGAAAGCCGTGCACGACATCCGAACTCGTCGCGCGGAACGTGACCGGCACGCCCGCCGGCACGACAAGACATTGCGGCGTGAACGAATACTGCTGCGCGACGATACGCACCGTCACGGAGCCGTCCGCCTCGGGCGCGCTGCCGAGATTGCTTTCGATGAATTCGCCCGATACGTGCAGCGTTTCCGGGCGGACCGTCTCGACGCGCGAGGGCGGCATCATCGCCCAGTGCACGCCGGTGTAGACGACCATGCCGACCAGCACGACGACGATCGCGAGCACGAGAATCGCCCAGCGCCGTTCGACCCGTTCGGCGACATCGTGCGAGCTTGGATGGATGGCCATATGCGACGCCTTAATGAATCACTGGATCACGCCGCGCGGCAGGAACACGGCGAAGTAAAAGATGAACCAGATGCCGATCACGATCGCGGTCGAGATGCCCGCGAGCGCGATCGCGCCCGACGGGCCGCGCTTCACGATCTCGTCGAGTTGCGCGTCTTCCTTCGCGAGTTCATTCGGGTCTTCGGTCATGGTGTCGTCGATGCTCAATAAAGTGGCGCCGAACGCAGCTCGTTCACTTCCTTCACGGAAACCGGCGTGCCGTGGTTGCCCCACGCGGTGCGGATATACGTGACGACCGCCGCGACCTCGACATCCGAGAGCGACTGCGCGAACGGCGGCATGCCGTAAGGCTTCGGGTTCTTGAACGTGCCCGGCGGATAGCCGCCGTTCAGCACCATGCGGATCGGATTCACCGACGAGTTCATCACGATCGATTGATTGTTCGCGAGCGGCGGGAAATCGGGCGGCTTGCCCTGGCCTTGCGTCGCGTGACATTCGGCGCAGTGCTGGTCGTAGACCTTCTTGCCGAGCGGCGCGAGATCCGAGCGCGCCTCGACGGCCGCCTGGCTCGGCGGCGCGGGCTTGTCGCCGGAACGCGCGGGCAGCGCCTTCAGATAGACGGCCATCGCGCGCACGTCTTCCTCGCTCAGATATTGCAGACTGTCGTAGACAACTTCGGCCATCGGTCCATACACCGCGCCGCGATTCGACACGCCCGCATGCAGCAGGCCGACGATGTCCTCCATGCTCCAGTCGCCGAGACCCGCTTCCTTGTTCGACGTGAGCGACGGCGCGTACCAGTTCTGGATCGGGATCAGCCCGCCTTCGAACGCCTTCGACTTCACATTGCCGCCGAGCGCGTTGATCGCGGTGTGGCACATCGAGCAATGACCGAGCCCTTCGACGAGATACGCGCCGCGGTTCCATTCCGCGGATTGCGTCGCGTCCGGCTGATACTCGCCCTCGCGAAAGAAGAGCGAACGCCAGCCGTACAGCAGCTCGCGTCGGTTGAACGGAAAACGCAATTCGTGCGGCCGGTTGGGCTGATGCACCGGCGGCGTGGACATCAGGAATGCGTAGATTGCGTCGGAGTCGGCGCGCGTGACTTTTGTATAGGACGTATAGGGCATCGCGGGATAAAGCAGCGAGCCGTCGCGTGACTTGCCCGAGTGCATCATCGTGTAGAACTCGCCGGCGCTCCAGCTGCCGATGCCCGTCTCCTTGTCCGACGAGATGTTGGGCGTGAAGAGCGTGCCGAAGGGCGTGTCCATCGGACGGCCGCCGCCGAACGTCTTGCCCGCCGGCAGCGTATGGCACGCGATGCAATCGCCCGCGCGCGCGAGATATTCGCCGCGCTTGACGGTCGCGGCGTCGGCGCTCTGCGCGATGGCATGTTCGATCGGCGCGGCGCACGCCGCCATGAAGACCGCGACGGTCAGCGCTCGGAATGGGCGAAAACGGAGCACGTCGGGTCCTCGCTTAGTTGTGGACGCTGCCGCACGCGAGCGGCATCTTGAGCGAACCGGCGGCGACCGGCACCGGATCGGCCGGCGCGGGCAGCGTCGCGAGGTAGGCCGCGATCGCGGTGATGTCGCGGTCAGAGAGCAGTTTCGCGACCTGCCCCATGCAATCCGGCGCGACCGTCGAGCGCGTGCCGTATCGCCATGCGCCGAGTTGCGCGCTGATGTAGTCGGCATGCAGGCCGAGCAGACCGGGAATCGCCGGCTCCATGCCGGTCATCGACGCGCCGTGGCAGCTCACGCAGGCGGGCACGTTGCGCGTAGCGTTGCCCTTCGTGACGAGCGTCTTGCCGAGCTCGAGCGTCTTCGAATCGACGGTGACGGGCGACGGCGGCGGAAACGGCGGATGTTCGCTCGCGAAGTATTCGGCGATCTGCTTCAAATACGCGTCGGGAAGATACGCGAGCAGGTAATTCATCGGCGGATACTTGCGCCGGCCGTCGCGAAAAGCGAGCAGTTGGTTGTACAGATAGCCGGCGGGCTTGCCGGACAGACGCGGGAAGTAGTCGTTGTCGGTGCCCTGGCCCTGCGAGCCGTGGCATGTGGCGCATCCCATCACGCGGGCCTGCATCGTGTCGGGCGCGCGCTCCAGCGGCGCGTTGTCGGCCGCGAACGCTCCGATGCTGAAAAACGCGAAGAGCGCGGACCAAAAGAATGTGCCGAGCTTTGCCACGTTTCGCACGTAACCCCCGTTGTCGATTTGCCGTGTTCGATGTGCCGGGCGCGTGCTGCTCGTCCGGCTCGGTTCTTCAAGGCGCTGCAATGTTCTTGCTGCAGATGGGTTGCGCTAGGCTTTTCTGATCTTAGAAGAGATCGCCCGTTTTTCCCAACTCAGAGATTGTCTCAATCTGTCACATCGATGCGCGTGACAAATCCGAGTGTTTTTTGCGTTCGAACAATGAACCGCATCTTTTTGAGACGAGCAACGACGTCGACCCGATCTGCTAAGGACTGTAGATAGTCGCTTTGCGCGGCCATGTCCATCATTTCGAGATGAACGAGGTGTTGCTCATTTGAGCCCGAGGCGCTTGGCGAGGCGATTGAGATTCGCGCGATCCAGACCGAGCTCGCGCGCCGCCGACGCCCAGTTCTGGTTGTGACGCTTCAACGCGTCGAGGATGAGCGTGCGTTCGTAGGCCGTCACGGCGTCGCGGAAGTCGGCGCCCGGCGCGGGCAGCGGCGCGGCTTCGACGCGCGTCGCGGCATCGGCGGCCAGTGCGGTGTCGCCGGCGAGCGTGAGGTCGGCGGCGGTGAGCGTGAGGATGCGCGGACGTTCGCGATGCGCCGCGAGCGCCTTCAATGCGCTGCGTCCGATCAGATGCTCCAGTTCGCGCACGTTGCCGGGCCAGCGATACGCGAGCAGCGCGGCTTGCGCATCGGCGGAAAGACGCAGGCTCAGGAGGCCGAGGCGCGAGCGGTTCTCTTCGAGAAAGTAGCCGGCGAGCAGCAAGACGTCGCGTCCGCGTTCGCGCAACGGCGGCACGACGAGCGGATACACCGACAGCCGATGATAGAAGTCCGCGCGAAAGCGCCCTTCACGCACTTCCTCGGCGAGATCGCGATTGGTGGCGGCAATGAGCCGCACGTCGACCTTGTGCTCGCTGTCCGAGCCGATCCGCTGCAACTGGCCGTTCTGAAGCACGCGCAGCAGCTTGGCCTGCACGGGCAGCGGCAGCTCGCCGACTTCATCGAGAAAGAGCGTGCCGCCATCGGCGAGTTCGAACTTCCCGCGCCGGTCCGACGACGCGCCCGAAAACGCACCGCGCACATGCCCGAAGAGCTCGCTTTCGACGAGCGTATCGGGCAGCGCCGCGCAATTCAGGCTGACGAGCGGTTTGTCGGCGCGCGGCGAAAGCGCGTGAATCTCGCTCGCGACGAGCTCCTTGCCGACGCCCGTCTCGCCGGTGATGAGCACGGTCAGATCGCTCGACGCGACGATCGCAATCTCTTCCTGCAAGCGGTTATGCGGCTCGCTGCTGCCGATCATTTCGCGCCTTCGCGGCCCGCTCGCCTGCCGATACACCTCCGCACGCTGACGCTCGGCCTCGCTCGATTTCGCGAGCGCATCGATGCGCTCGGCGACGCTCACGGTCGCCGCCGCGAGACTCAAGAACGCCTGCAGCGAAGCCATGTCGATGCCGTCGAAGCGCGCGGGATCGAGCGCGTCGAGCGTCAGCAAACCCCACGCGCGCCCGTTGATGACGAGCGGGCAGCCGAGACAATCGTGCACCTCCAGATCGCCGCTCACGCCCTTGACCAGTCCGTCGTAGGGATCGGGCAAGTCCGAGCCGGCGGCGAAGCGCGTCGGTTCAGCGCGCGCGAGAATGCGTGCGAACCGCGGGTGGTCGCTCACGCGAAAGCGCCGGCCGAGCGTATCGCCCGAAAGACCGTCGATGGCGAGCGGCACGAGCGTGTCGCCGTCGAGCCGCAAGAGCGCGGACGCATCGCTCGGAAACAGCGCGCGCGATGTGTGCAGCAAACGGCGGTAGCGCTCGGTGTCGGGCATCTCGCTCGACAGGTCCTCGATAAGCGGAACGAGCGCATCGAGCAGCACGCGTGAAGTCATTGCGACTACGTCAGCAGTCCTTTTGACTAGAGTCGAATCGACCATGTTTGATAATAAACGATTGATTTATCGACGATTCTACTCTGGCACGGATCGTGTATAGATTCTGCCGAAGAATTCAGACGCGAAAGCGCCCTGCTTTCGCCTTTATCACACGAGGAAACGAACAATGCTGTCAGCAGAACACCGTGCCATCGTCAAAGCGACCGTTCCCCTTCTGGAAAGCGGCGGCGAAGCCCTCACCACGCACTTCTATAACAAGATGCTCAGCGAGTATCCCGAGGTCCGCCCGATGTTCAACCAGGCGCACCAGGCAAGCGGCGCGCAACCACGCGCGCTCGCCAACGGCGTGCTGATGTACGCACGGCACATCGACGAACTGGAGAAGCTCGGAGGGCTCGTCGGCCAGATCATCAACAAGCACGTCGCGCTGGACATCCAGCCGGAACATTATCCGATCGTCGGACGCTGCCTGCTCGCGTCGATCCGTGAGGTGCTCGGCGCGGAAATCGCCACCGACGCCGTCATCGAGGCGTGGGCCGCGGCCTATGGGCAACTTGCGGATCTGCTGATCGGACTCGAGGAAGGCATCTACAGCGAGCGCGAAAACGCGCCGGGCGGCTGGCGCGGCACGCGGCGTTTCGTCGTCGCGCGCAAGGAGAAGGAAAGCGACGAGATCACGTCCTTCTATCTCGTGCCGGAAGACGGCGGCGCGCTGCTCGACTTCCATCCGGGTCAGTACATCGGCTTGCGCCTGTTCATCGACGGCGAGGAACTGCGCCGCAACTACTCGCTCTCGGCCGCACCGAACGGCCGCGAATATCGCATCAGCGTGAAGCGTGAGGCGAATGGCAAGGTGTCGAATTTCCTGCATGAACACGTCGGCGAAAACAGCGTGCTCGATCTCTATCCGCCCGCAGGCGACTTCAAGCTCGAACACAACGACAAGCCGCTCGTGCTCATCAGCGGCGGGGTCGGCATCACGCCGACGCTCGCCATGCTGCAAGCCGCGCTCAAAACGCAACGCCCGGTGCACTTCATCCACTCGGCGCGGCACGGCGGCGTGCACGCGTTCCGTGCGGCGATCGAGGAACTGGCGGCGCGCCATCCGCAACTGAAGCGCTTCTACTGCTACGAGCACAAGCGCGATGGCGATCTCGAAGCGCACGGCATCGGCTTTGTCGACGAAACGCTGCTCGATACGTGGCTGCCGAAGAACCGCGATGTCGATGCCTACTTCCTCGGGCCGAAGGCGTTCATGAAGGCGGTGAAGAAGCATCTGAAGGCGCTCGGCGTGCCCGAAGCGCAGAGCCGCTACGAGTTCTTCGGCCCGGCCGCCGCGCTCGACTGATTCCGTGCGTGGTGCGGCCCTCTCGACCCGCGGCGCATTTGGCCGCGGTTTTTTTGCGCGTTCCAGCCTTTGCAAGTGGTTACCTCGATTTTGTATAAACCGGCCATTTCAAAAGGCCAGCCAGACGCCTAATCTGCTCTTGCCGCGCCGATCTGGCGCACTTTCAGAACCCAGGCAAAGAGGATACGCAAATGGAACCCCGTCTCGACTTCTACAAAGCCAATCCCGCAGCAATCAAGGCGCTGGTCGGCGTCGAGGAGCGCATCGCGAAGTCCGCGCTCGAGAAATCGCTGACCGAACTGGTACGGCTGCGCGCATCGCAGATCAACGGCTGCGCGTTTTGCGTCGACATGCATACGACCGATGCGCGCAAGGGCGGCGAGACTGATCGGCGGCTGGCGACGGTCGTTGTCTGGCGCGAGACGCCGTTCTTCACCGATCGCGAACGCGCCGCGCTCCAATGGACCGAGGCGTTGACGCTGGTGTCGCAAGACCACGTACCCGATGCCGTGTGGGAAGCCGTGAAGCCCCATTTCAGCGACGATGAAATTGTCGACCTGACGCTGCTCGTTTCCGCGATCAATAGCTGGAACCGTTTCGCGATCGCTTTCCGCAAGCTGCCGGCGTGAGGGCATCGACATGAGAAAGCGCGAAATTCTCGTGCTGGCGGCCGCGCTGATGATCGGTGCAGCGAGCGCCGGCGCGCACGACGCGGCGGGCGCGGAACTCGTCACGCCGATGATCAAGCAGCCCGTGCCGGAAGTGGCCGGCAAGAACGTGCTGATGGCGACCGTCTCGTACAAGCCGGGACAGTCGTCGGAAGCGCACAGGCAGCCGGGGTCGATCTTCGCTTACGTGCTGGAGGGCCGCGTGACTTCGCAGCTCGAAGGCGGAAGCGCGAAGACGTATGGCCCCGGCGAATCGTGGTACGAACCGCCGGGCGCGCATCACATCGTGTCGAAGAATGCGAGCGCGACGAAGCCGGCAAAGCTGCTCGTGTTCGCGATCGTCGGCGATGGCGATCCGGTCAAGCAGCCGATCCCGCATTGAGGACAACATGAAGATCGCAGAACCCGACACCGTTTTCATCGCGACGCCGCAGAAGCGTTCGCCGGAGCATCGGCCGCGTTTCGCGCTGTTCGATCTCGGCTTCCGGCCGTTCTACCTGTGCGGCGCGGCGTTCGGCGCGCTCTCGGTGACGGTGTGGCTACTGGTGCTGTCGGGCGTGCCGCTCTTCGGCGGCTATCTGCTGCGCGCGGATCCGGTCGCTTGGCACGCGCACGAGATGGTGTTCGGGTTCGCGGCGGCGATCGTCGCCGGCTTTCTGCTGACGGCCGTGCGCGCGTGGACCGGACGCGACACGGCCAAGGGCGCGACACTCGCATCGCTCGTGCTGCTGTGGCTCGCCGGGCGCGTGCTCGTGTGGAGCGGCCCGGCGCTGCCGGCGGCGATCGTCGATAGCGCGTTCCTGCCGGTCGCCGCGATTCTGCTGCTGCGGGTGCTCGTCGAGGCGGGCAACCGGCGCAACTACTTCATCGCGGTCGTTGTGTTCGCGTTCGGCGCGCTGAACGCCGCGTTCCACGCGTTCGCGATCGACGCGCGCCCCGATCTCGCGATGCGCGCGGTGTGTGCGTCGGCGGGCATCGTCGTGTTGCTCGTCGGCGTGATCGGCGGACGCGTGATCCCGATGTTCACCGCCAATGCAATGCCCGGTTTCATCGCACGGCGCTGGCGCTTCGTCGAGTTGATGGCCGCGCCGCTCACGATCGCGGCGTTTGTCGCGGACGCCTTCGCGCTCGATGGCGCGATCGTCGCGCCGATCGCCTTGCTGGCCTGCGGCGTGCATCTCGCGCGGATGATCGGCTGGCGCTCGTACGCGGTGCGCGGCCGGCCGATTCTCGCGATCCTGCATCTCGCTTATGCGTGGCTGCCGCTCGGCTTCGCACTGCTCGCGCTGTCGGCGCTCGGATGGACACGCGTGCCGCACAGTCTCGCGATGCATGCGTTCGCGGCTGGCGCGATCGGCGGCGCGATCATCGCGATGATCACGCGCACCGCGCGCGGGCATACCGGACGGCCGCTCGTCGCGGACACGCGCGATGTCGCGTGCTACGCGCTCGTGATGTCAGCGGGCGCACTGCGCGTGCTCGGGCCGCTCGTCGCGCCTTCGTGGCATTCGACGTGGGTCTTCGGCTGGGTCGTGCTGGGTTCTTGCGTTCGGGCTCTACGTCGCCGCTTATGCCGCGCCGCTCTTCAAGCCGCGCGCGGATGGCAAGCCAGGTTGAGACGGCGACGGATTTTGACATCGGGAAGCGAGGGTTCCGCGAGAATCGCGTCCGGCTTTCCCGATTCCGATTCCGATCCCGCCATGAAGCACCTTCGTTCTCTTTGCGCCGCGGCGATGCTCATCGCCGCTTTGCTCGCCCTTTCCGGCTGCGGCCTCTTCGGATGCAGCGGCTTTGCCACCAACGGCGGCGGCTTCGGCGGCTGCAGCGTCGGCACGCGGTTCTGATTCGATGGCGCGAGGCGGGCGACAAGCCGGGTCGCAAGGATCATCGTCATCACAGCGCAACGCCGCCCGCGGCCTTCGCCTTTTTGGCGCCCGAATACCTCGCCTTCAATGCGAGCGCCTGCTTCTCGATCAAATACCAAGAGAGCGCGCCCGCGAGCCAGGAACCGGGCAGCGCGATCAGCATCATTTGTAGCGCGGAGCCGTCCGGATGGAAGTGATTCACGACCTGCTGAATCGGCCAGCCATAGAGATAGATCCCGTACGAATAGTCTTCGATGGGTCCGAGATTGAGCTTTGGCGCGAAGGCGATCATGAACACGCCATAGGCAATCACCGCGCCGCAGGCAATCTCGAACGCCGGCTGACGGTAGGAAAGCACCGCCGCAAGCAGCAGCGCGAAGAGACCCTGGCGGTTCAGCGGGATGAAATCCCGGTTGACGTAGAGAAAGACACCAGCGGCGAAAAACACGGCAACGCGAAGGTTGGACGGATCGCCCGTGATGAACGGCATGTAGGTCGGCGCGAAGAGTCCGATCGCGACCAACGCGGCAATGCAGACGTTCGCGACCCATCGACTGCGAAGCGCGCCGAGCGCGCCGAACACCAGTACCAGGACGTAAAGCCGGACCTCGACCCAGATGCTCCACAGCGTTCCGTTCACGGCGTTCCGCGCGTGATTGTCCGCGAAGACGCCGGGCAAGCGCTCGGCATACTCATACAGAGAGGCGTTGCGCCAGACAAAGCCGTACGTCTCGGGTGACTCGAAGTAGATTCCGCGCGAAAGCGTCGTCAACGACGGTCCGAGCACGAAGGCGAGCAGCGCCATGCAAACGACCAGCGCCGGGAACAGACGCAGGGCGCGCGAGATGACGAAGTCTTTCACGCTGTGCCGACGATCGAAGCTGAACGTGATGAGAAATCCGCTGATGAGGAAAAAGATATGCAGACCGAGATCGCCCGAATATCGGTAATGCAGGATCGACGTCGTGAAATCTCTGAGACCGTTGGTCGTGGCGGCAAGCGCGAACGAATGCCCATAGACAACGAGCGAAGCGGCGATAAGACGCAACAGCAGGAAATTATTACTGTCCTCTCGGCCGTTCTTATTAAAAGCTTGTCCCAGCGTTCTCATGAATGCCGCCTATTTGGAAGGCGGAATTGTAACGCGGTGTGACACAAATTAATAAGTTGCCGAAGCGGCGGCCCGTTTGACCCGCTCCCTTCTCCGCGCGGCTTCAGCCGAAGACGCGCGGAGAGGACCTTCACACGAGCACTGCTCGGCCACGAACCGGCACAAGGACGTTCGCGGACGACAGTGAAAACCAGGCTAATTTCAGGAAGATATCTGGTTCGTTTTGGTTAGCCCTTGTTGCATGAGACTTTGCTGGTTCTGCGAATGCGCATTGCGCATTGGCTTCAGCACGAAAAGCGCGAGCAGCGCCGATATCGCCGCCATCCCCGCCGCAAGCATGAACACGGCGTGCCAGCTGCCGGTCATCGTCGTGATGACGCTCGAGAACGGCACCAGCAACGCCGCCGTGCCCTTCGCCGTGTACAGCAGGCCCGCGTTCGTCGCCGCGAACTTCGGACCGAAGGTATCGCCGCACGTCGCCGGGAAGAGACTGTAGATTTCGCCCCACGCGAAGAACACGATGCCCGTCAGCACGACAAACGCGATCGGGCTATGCCCGTACTTCGACAACGCGACGATGCCCACCGCCTCGATCGCGAACGCGACGAACATCGTGTTTTCACGTCCGATGCGATCCGAGACCCAACCGAAGAACGGCCGCGTCAGACCGTTGAGCACGCGGTCGATCGTGAGCGCGAAGGTCAGCGCGGGCAAGGTCAAGCCGAGTATCGACACGGGCGAATCGTGCAAGCCGAAGTCCTTCGCGATCGGACCGAGCTGCGCGGTCGCCATCAGGCCGCCGGCGGCCATCATCACGAACATCAGATACATGACCCAGAAGATCGGCGACTGCAGCACCTGCTTCGGACTCGCGTTGTAGACCGCGGCCTTGACCGTGCTCTTCACCGTCGCGAGCAACTGCGCGGGCGGCGCATAGAGCGCCATGCCGAGCAGGAAGACCACGAGGCCCTGGCCGAGACCGAACCACAGGAACGTCGCTTCATAGCCGCTCGATTTGATCATGTGCGCGATCGGCACGACGGTCGCGGCGGAACCCATCCCGAAGCCTGCCGCCGTGATGCCCGCAGCAAGTCCGCGCCGCGTCGGGAACCACTTGAGCGCGTTGCCGACGCACGTGCCGTACACCGCGCCCGCACCCACGCCACCGACCGCCGCGGCGAAGTACAGAAGCGGCAGCGACGACGCCACCGAGTTGATCGCCCACGCGATCGCGCATAGCAGCCCGCCACCGACCACCACCGGCCTTGGACCGTACTTGTCGACGAGATAACCCTCGATAGGCACGAGCCATGTCTCCGTCACGACGAAGATCGTAAACGCCACCTGAATGGCCGCGCGGCCCCAGTGGTACTTCTCGTCGATCGGATTGACGAAGAGCGTCCAGCCGTACTGCATGTTCGCGATCATCGCCATGCAAATCACGCCGAAAACCAACTGCACCCACGGCGACGCGAGGCGCGACGCCTTGTCATCGCGGCCCATCTGGTTCATTCCCATGCCTGTCTCCTTGGCAAATATGCCTTGTGTATGCGGACGTCGAACGACGCCTCCCGCGACGCCCATTCATGCTGCGCGCATATACACAGTATGTGATATATCAAGTAAGTCAAGCGAAAGAAATGGCGGGGTTTTCACTTAGAGGATGAAACGGTGTAAGCGCATGAAAGCTGCAGTGAGCGCGGATCGTACAGACGAAAAAAAGCCCGGCAGAGGGAGACCTGCCGGGCGATGAGCGTGGGCGAGACATGGCAATCCGCAGCACGCCCTCTCTTTATAAATGAAAGTTAAACGTAATGTAAACGGGTATTTTTGTAGGGTTTACGCTGCGGTGTTTTTAGGCGTTTTCAGAACACGTTCACAGGGACATTGACCATCAGCCGGTAGACGTCGCTCGTGCCGTCCGGATAGTACGCGCTATTGCTGTGATGATGCATGTAGTAGAACTTGATCGACGTGTTCTTGAACTTGCCGTCGGGAATCGTGTAGCTCGGGATCACGCCGATTTCGTAGTGCGTACCGCTGATCGGCTTGCCGTTCACCAGATAGTTAGCCGCCTGAGCGCTGTCGCCGTTAGCCATCGCGCTGCCATCCGCGCCCCAGCCGTAAGCACCCCACAACGCGAACTTCGCGCCGGGCAGGCCGTATTCCTTGAGGTTGAGCGAATAGGACAGGCTCACCGATTTTTCATGCGGCTGGTTGTAGTCGACATCGAGCGAATTCGACAGATAATCGCCCGCAGATTGCCCCATGTAGTCGAACGTCTGATCGCTCACGATCTGCTGGAACGCGAACTGCACCGTATGCGCGCCGTGCGTGCCGGCGAGCGCGAGCGAATACGCGTTATTGTTGATCGACCCTTGACGCTTGTCGCCGATCGCGCCGGTGTAGTAGTAGTTCAATGAACCCGTCCAGCGGATGCTCTTCGGATCGCCGATGCTCTGCGTCGCCGTCAGGTAGTACTGCTGCCATACGTTGTTCGCGACGCTGCCGTAGAGCGAGACGGCCGTATCGTCACCGTGTGTCCAGTCGCCGCCGAAGTACGTGAACTGCGAGACGTGCGTGCCGCCGTATTCCGTCGTGAGGCCGGTGACGGTCGTCATGCCGCGCGCGATCACGCCATCGACCGTGCCGGCCTTGAGCGTCAGGTTCTTGATCTCGTCGCTGGCAAGCGAGAAGCCGCGATACGTCGGCGGCAACGCGCGGTTGTCGTGCGGCACGAGGAACGGGTTATCGAAGAGTTGCTGACCGTATTTAAGCACCGTGTTCGACACGCGCGCCTTCACGTCCCACACGCCCGGATACGCCCACGCGAGCTGGTTCGCGCCGCTCGGGTCGCCGCTCGAGGAAACGTGCACGCGATTGCCCGCGCCCTGCCCGCCGTTCAGCTTGAACGCACCGAAGAGCGACACGTCCGCACCCACGCCGATCAGCCCTTTCGTATAGCCCGACTCGAACACGGCCTGCGCACCGAGGACCCACGCGTCCTTCTTGCCTGCGCCCTTGAATTCGTCATGCTCTGTGAAGGACCGCATCAACAGATTCAAGTGCGAATCCTCGATGAATCCCTTCGATTTCGCCTGATTGCTGACGGGCGCATCGGCTTCCGTGTTGGGCGGCGAATCCGGTGCCAGCGCCTTTTGACGCGTGAGCAGATCATCGTCGGCGGATGGCTGCTGCGCCTGCGCGGTCTGCGTCGGCGCCTGTTGCGCATGTGCCGGAACGGCTGCGGCGATATAAGCGCCGAAAAGCAAAATGGACAATGCCGCTGACGTTTTTTGTTTTTTCATGAAAAGTATCTCCACTGACTCGACCCGCAAACAACATGAAATGAACAACTAGAAAGGATTCCGAATTACTCGACAAAGTGAACCGTACCCGTCGATCGCGAAGGATCGGCACGAACGGTCCGTTCAGGGACGCGCTAGTAAAAGAGAAAGTGTCCCTTTACGCCGGGGCCATCACGCATACAGACAGGCGGCCGACGAACTCTCACCAAGCGCGCGCAACACCGGTACTTCGCGTGCGCAACGCGCGTCGGCCATCGGACAGCGCGTATGAAACACGCAGCCCGAAGGCGGATCGATCGGGCTCGGAATGTCGCCCGACAGAATCTGCACGGTCTTTGCGCGCTCGACGGCCGGATCGGGTACCGGTACCGCCGACAGCAACGCCCGCGTATACGGATGACGCGGCGTGTCATAGAGCGCGTGCTTCTCCGCGAGCTCCATCACGCGGCCGAGATACATCACCATCACGCGATCGGAGATGTGCCGCACCACGGCCAGATCGTGCGCGATGAAGATGAGCGCGAGCTTCATCTCTTTTTGCAGCGACTTCAGCAGATTGACGATCTGCGCCTGAATCGACACATCGAGCGCGGACACCGGTTCATCGCAGATGACGAGCTTCGGCTCGACGATCAGCGCCCGCGCAATGCCAATGCGCTGACACTGCCCGCCCGAAAACTCGTGCGGATAGCGGTTGATCATCTGCTCGCGCAGACCGACCTTGGCCATCATCGCGCGCACGCGTTCTTCGACTTCGCGCGTGTTCATGCCCGGCCGATGCTCGACGAGCGGCTCCGCGATGATCTGCCCGATCGTCATGCGCGGATCGAGCGATGCGAGCGGGTCCTGAAAGATCATCTGCACGTCGCCGCGCACGCGATGCCATTCACGCGTCGAAGCGCCCGACAAGCGCGCGCCCATCCACACGATGTCGCCGCTCGTCGCGGGAATGAGATTGAGGATCGCGCGCGACAACGTGGACTTGCCGCAACCCGATTCGCCGACGACGCCGAGCGTCTCACCCGCCTTGAGATCGAAGCTCACGCCGTCGACGGCCTTTAGCGTGCGGCGCGCCGCCCACGGCAGACGGTTCTTCGGCTTCACCTGAAAATGCACGCGCATGTCGCGCACGGAGAGAATCGTCGCGTCAGACATGGCTCGCTTCCTTCTTGATCAGATGAACCGGACGATGACAGGCCCGCAGCCAGCCCGGTCCGATCGCCTTCAGCGCGGGCGCATCGACGGCGCATTCATCGCTTGCATCGGCGCATCGTTCGTGGAACGGACAGCCCGCCGGCGGATGGGCCATGTTCGGCGGATTGCCGGGGATGCCGGTCAGCTCGCCGCCGTCGTGATCGAGACGCGGCAACGCGCGCAACAGGCCGACCGTGTACGGATGCGAAGGCTGCGCGAACAACGTGTTCGCATCGCACTGTTCCATCACACGCCCGCCGTACATCACCATGACTTTTTCGCACAAGCCGGCGACGACGCCGAGATCGTGCGTGATCAATACGATCGACGTGCCGAAGTCATGCTGGAGATTGCGCAACAATTGCAGAATCTGCGCTTGCACGGTGACGTCGAGCGCGGTGGTCGGCTCGTCGGCGAACAGCACTTCGGGCTCGCACAGCAACGCCATTGCGATCATCACCCGCTGACGCATGCCGCCCGACAACTCGTGCGGATACTGCCCGATGCGATGTGCGGCCTCGGGAATGCGCACGGCTTCGAGCATCGAGATTGCGCGCTTCTTCGCTTCGCGGCGCGTGACGTTCTTGTGCAGTTCGAGCACTTCGGTCATCTGCCGCTCGATCGTGAGATACGGATTGAGCGAGCTCATCGGATCCTGGAAGATCATCGACAGGCGATTGCCGCGGATGCGGTTCATCGCGCGATTCGTCATGCCGATGAGATTCTCGCCGCGATACATCGCGCGTCCGCTCGCGCGCCCATTCGATGCGAGCAGGCCGAGCATCGCGAGCACGCTCTGGCTCTTGCCCGAGCCCGACTCGCCGACAATGCCGAGCGTCTCGCCCTCTTCCAGCGTGAAATTCACGCCGTTGACGGCGCACACGGCGGCGTCGTGCGTCCTGAATTCGACTTGCAGATCGTTGACTTCGAGTAGCGGCATGGCTCACCTGTCCTTCGGATCGAGCGCGTCGCGCAGCCCGTCGCCGACAAAGTTGATGCAGTAAAGCGTGATCGAGAGCAGCGCCGCCGGAAACAGCAGAATCCACGGCGACGACTCCATCACGCCGACGCCGTCTTGAATCAGCACGCCCCAGCTCGTCATCGGTTCCTGCACGCCGAGGCCGAGGAACGACAGCACGGATTCCGTGAGGATGACGGCAGGCACGGTGACAGTCGTATAGATCGCGACGATGCCGAGCAGATTCGGCACCACATGCCGCGCGATGATGCGCCGCGTCGGCACGCCGATCGCGCGCGCCGCTTCGACATATTCCTTGGAGCGGATCGACAGCGTCTGGCCGCGCACGACGCGCGCCATGTCCATCCACGAAAAGATCGTGATGGTGATGACGACGAGATAGAACTCGCGGCCGAGCAGCGTCACCATCAGAATCGCGATGAGCAGATACGGAATCGCGTACATCATGTCGACGATACGCATCATCGCGTTATCGACGCGTCCGCCGACGAAGCCCGCGACCGCGCCCCACAGGATGCCGAGCGTCACCGACGTGAGCGTGGCGAGCGCGCCGATCATCAGGGACACGCGCCCGCCGATCAGGCAGCGCACGAGCAGATCGCGGCCAGTGTCGTCGGTGCCGAACAGATGCCAGTTGGCGAGCGTCGGCGCGACGCTCGTCGCGTTCCAGTCGGTCGAGTCGAATTCGTTCGGCAACAACCACGGTCCGACGATGCACGCGAGCGTGATCAGCACGAGCAGCGCGAGACTCACGACCGCCGCCTTGTTGCGCAGGAAACGCGCGCGCGCGTCCTGCCACGGGCTGCGGCCGGCGACCGCCTTTTCGAGCATCGGTGCAAGAGAAGCAGATTTCATCGCGCGCCCTTTCAGTAACGAATCTTCGGATCGAGCCACGCATACGCGAGATCGACCAGCAGGTTGAGCAGCACGGCCACCACCGTGACGAGCACGACGAGTCCGAGCACGAGCGTGTAATCGCGATTGGCCGCGCCGTTCACGATCAGCTTGCCGATGCCCGGCAGCGAGAACACCGATTCCGTGACGACCGCCGCCGTGATCGACGAGATCGCGAGCGGGCCGATCACCGAGACGACAGGAATGAGCGTCGGCTTCAGCGCATGGCGCAGCACGATGGTGCGCATCGGCAAGCCTTTCGCGCGCGCGGTGCGGATGTAGTTCGTGTTCAGCACTTCGATCAGACTCGCGCGCGTCACGCGGCCGACCGTGGCGACGTTGATCATCACGAGCAGCGCGACGGGCAGCGCCATATAGCGCAACTGGAAGTCGTTCCAGCCGCCCGCGGGCAGCCACTTGAGCAGGATCGCGAAGACGAGGATCAACACCGGCCCGAGCACGAACGACGGGAACGCATTGCCCGCGTTGCTGGCGAGCATCAGCACATAGTCCGCGATGCTATTGCGGCGCAGTGCCGCGGCGATGCCGAGCGCGACGCCGATCACGATGGCAAGCAGCATCGACACGCCGCCGATCGTCAGCGACACCGGCAGCGCACGAAGCACGAGATCGTTCACGCTCCAGTCGGCATAACGGAACGACGCACCGAGATCGCCGTGCAGAAGGTCTCGAAGATAGAACACATACTGCTTCCACAGCGGCTCGTCGAGGTGATACTTCGCCTGCAGATTCGCGAGCACTTCCGCCGGAATCTTGCGCTCGCCATCGAACGGACCGCCCGGCGTTGCGTGCAGGAGCAGATAGCAGATCGTCACGACGATCAGCAGCGTCGGCAGCGTGAGCAACACGCGCCGCAAGGTATAGGACCACATGAAAGGCTCCTTGCCGTCAGTGCTTGACGATGTAGAGATCCTTGCTGCCGTAATGATCCATCGGATTCTTCAGCGAGTATCCGCCGACGTAGCTCTTCACGAGGCGCGGCAGGCCGTATTGCAGGAGCGGCAGCATCGGATAGTCGTCCATTACGATCTTCGCGGCCTGCGTCTGCAACTGCGTGCGCTTGGCTTGATCCGTGGTTTCGCCGGCTTCCTTGATGAGCGCGTCGGCCTTCGGGTTGCAGCTGAAATTGTCGTTCTGCTCCGACTTGCATTGCACGAGCGTAAGGAAGGTCGTCGCGTCGTTGTAATCGGCGACCCAGCCGTTGCGTGCGATCTGATAGTCGCCTTCATGGCGCTTCTTCAACAGCACCTTGAACTCCATCGATTCGATGTCCATCGCGAGGCCGAGCTTCGACTTCCATTCCGATGCGACGAAGATCGCCATCTTCTTGTTGTAATCGCTCGTGTTCATCGCGAATCGCAGCTTCGTTCCGGGCTTCACGCCCGCCTGTTCGAGCAGCTTCTTGGCTTCCTCGACCCGCTTGGCCATCGGCCACGTCGCCCATTCGTAGTTCGACACGTCGGCGCCGCTCACGCCCTTCGGCAGCAGGCCGTAAAGCGGCGTCTGACCATCGGCGGTCACGCGTTGCGCGAGCAGGTCGCGGTCGATGACCATCGAGAGCGCCTTGCGCACGCGCACGTCCTTCAGCAGCGGATCGCGATTGTTGAAGCTGTAGTAGCGCGTACCGAGAATCAGCGAGTTGCGGATGTCCTTCGGGAACTGCTGGCTGTACTTCGCGTAGGTGCCGGTCGGAAGCTGATACGTCATGTCGTTCTCGCCGGACTGGAACAGCTTGACGTCGGTGTTCTCGTCTTCGACCGGCAGATACGTGACTTGCGTCAGTTGAACGTTCGCCTTGTCCCAGTAGTTCGCGTTCTTCGTCAGCACGAGCTTGCTGTTGACCTGCCAGTCCTTCAACTGGAACGCGCCGTTGCTGACGATGTTGCCCGGCTTCGTCCATTCCTTGCCGAATTTCTCGATCGTCGCGCGATGCACCGGCCCGAGGTTCGGATTCGACATCAGTTCCGGCAGGAACGGCACGGGTCCGGCGGTCTTGATTTCGACGGTGCTCGCGTCGATGGCGCGCACCCCGAGCGCGCTCGCCGGCTTCTTGCCCGCGGCGATATCCGCGCCGTTCAGCAGGAACGGGCCGTACACGCTCGCATACGACGACGCCGTTTTCGGGTCGAGGAAGCGCTGGCAGCCGTACACGAAATCGTTTGCGGTGACGGCGTCGCCATTGGACCAGCGGGCGTTCTTGCGCAGATGGAAAATCCAGGTCGTCGCGTCCTTCTGTTCCCATTTTTCCGCGACACCGGGCACGACCGTGCCGTCCGAATTCGTCGCGGTCAGGCTCTCGAACAGGTCGCGCGAGACGTTGGCCGCCACCACGGTTTCGACCAGCGCCGGATCGAGCGTCTCGACCTCCGAGCCGTTGTTGCGCACGAGTTCCTGCTTCGCGGCGAGCGCAACACCCGGCGGCACGATGGCGGCCGACGCGTTCAGCGCGGAGAACGCGAGCAGCGCCGCGGCGGCGGCGAGTTTCGTGCGTTGGATCGATGCGTGGGGAACGGCAAAAAACGTCATGGGGAATCCTCTTTCCTGTCTCGTTTATCGATTGTTGCCTTTCGCCGGGCTTTCGAAATTTGGCAGTCCTTCGTGTAGCGGATCGTTTATCGCCGTTGGGCTAAACAAAGCAGCTTCAAGCCCGGAGAATCTAACGTATTGCTTTCTATCATCTGTCGGCGCGCCAATGCCGATAACTCGTTGAAAACCGCGCGTCTGGCGGATATTTCTTACGTAGACGCTTTCATTCGTGCTTCAGGCTGGCGGCGAGTATTTCGTATCAATAAGACGGATGCCACTCACATGTGCTTATAGTCACTAAATTTTTCGAATAGTCGTTTAATTTGTTGGTTTAACGCACTTTCGGGCTTTTGTTAGCTGAACAGGGTTAAGGCAGCAAGTGTTTGTTTCCTATAAGATTGCGTCGCCGTATAACCGCCGCTTCAGAGCCGTCCGAAAGATGATCCGTTTCCGCCAGATCGAGGCATTTCGCAGCCTCATCATGACCGGCACCAGTGTCGGCGCAGCAAAAAAACTCCATGTGACGCAGCCCGCAATCAGCCGCCTGATCGCCGATCTCGAAGCCGATCTCGGCTTCAGCCTGTTCTCGCGCATCGGCGGCCGTCTCAATCCGACGACCGCCGGCCTGCGCTTCTACAAGTCCGTCGAGGAGAACTTCCTCGGCCTGGAGCGCTTGAAGCAGGTCGCCGCAATGATTCGCGAGGAAGCTTCAGACAGCCTCACGGTCGCATGCATGCCCGTGCTCGCGACCACGCTTTTGCCGCCCGTACTCGCCGATTTCACCGAACGTCATCCCGGCGTGCCGATCAAGGTCGATTCGGTGAAAGTGCCGGAAGTGCTGGTGAACCTGCAGAACCACAAGGCCGATGTCGCGTTGAGCCTGGCGTTTCCGGCGGTCGCGGGCATCGAGGTGGAGACGCTGCTCAAGGCGCGCGCGTCGTGCGCGATGCCCACGACGCACAAGCTCGCGAAGAAGAAGATCGTGCGCCCTTCCGACTTGCGCGGCGAAAAGCTCATCGGCTGGCTGCCGAACGCGCGCCAGCCGTACGAGGCGGAGCAATCGCTGATTTCATCGACGGAAGACCGGCCGCGTTACACCGTTTTCACCGACACGGCGCACACGCGTTACGCGATGGTGGCGGGCGGGCTCGGCATTTCGATCGTCGAGCCGTTCGCGGCCAAGGTCTGGCGCGCGCACGGCGTGGTCGTGCGGCCGTTCGAGACCGACATCGAATATGAATACGTGCTGTCGTATCCGAGCAGCGGCATCCGCTCCGATCTCGTCGCATCGTTCCGAAGTTCGGTGAAGCGCGTGGTCGAGCACTATTCGTTCGAGGCCGCCGAAGAAGCGCCTCTCGCGGAGGACTGACGCACCGCGCGCCACTCGGCCGCCGATCGGTTTTCCGTTTCATACTCTCGTCTGTTGCGCCCGCTTCAAACCCTCATCCATACGGAGCACACATGCACGATCTGAAAGGCAAGTCGATTCTCATCACCGGCGCGAGCACCGGCATAGGCGCGGCGGCGGCGCGAGCGTTCGCGCAATACGGCGCGAATGTCGCGGTGCACTACAACAGCTCGAAAGACAAGGCCGAGGAAGTCGCGAAGGACGTGCGCGCGCTCGGCGTCACGGCGATCACCGTCGGCGCGGATGTGCGCGATTCAAAAGCCATCGATGCCGCCGTCGCGCAAGTCGCCGATACGTTCGGCAAGATCGACGTGCTCATCAATAACGCGGGCAGTCTCGTGAAACGCGAGCCGATCGCGTCCGCGAGCGACGAGCTCTTCGACGAGATCATGCACATCAACGCGCGCTCGGTCGTCGCGTTCACGCGCGCGGCGCTGCCGTCGCTGCGCTCGGGCGGCGGCGGCTCGATCATCAACGTGACATCGGTGGCGGCGCGCAACGGCGGCGGGCCGGGCGCGCTCCTCTACGCGGCGTCGAAGGGCTTCGTCAGCACCATCACCAAGGGCATGGCGAAGGAACTGATGCCGGATCGCATCCGCGTGAATGCGGTCGCGCCCGGCGTGATCCAGACGCCGTTTCAGGAGCGCTTCACATCGCCGGAACAACTTGAATCCTTCCGCAAGGCAATTCCGATGGGCTTCATCGGCGAGCCGGACGATTGCAGCGGCGCGTTCCTCTATCTTGCGTCGGAAGCGATGTCGCGCTATGTGACGGGCCAGATCATCGACGTGAACGGCGGCCAGTTGATGCCCTGAGCGTCGGGCGGCTCGTGGTATATAAAGCGCTGGTCTTTCGTCGCATGCAATAAAGGAGAACGCAGGAGATGCTTTTGAAAAAGGAACTTCGCATCCGCTCGGTCGCACTCGGCGCCATCGTCGCGTCGGCGCTCATGATGGCGGGATTCGTCGAGACGGCGCCGGCTTACGCAAAAACCACCGACAATCAGCCGGCGGTGCTGACCGCGTCGGCTGTCGCGGTCGCCGACAAATACGCCGCCGACACCGCGGAACAAATCTTCAAGCTCGGCGGCAATGCGGTCGATGCGGCCGTCGCGATCGCCTTCACGCTCGCCGTGACGTATCCGGAAGCGGGCAATATCGGCGGCGGTGGCTTCATGACGCTCTACGTCGATCATCGTCCGTACTTCCTCGACTATCGCGAGCGCGCGCCGCTTTCGGCCACGCGCAACATGTATCTCGACGACAAGGGCGAGGTCATCAAGGGCATGAGCCTCATCGGGCATCGCGCGGTGGGCGTGCCGGGCACGGTCCAGGGCATGTGGGAAGCGCAGAAGCGCTTCGGCAAGTTGAAGTGGAAACAGGTGCTCGCGCCGGCCATCAAGTACGCGCAGGACGGCTTCGAAGTCGACGATCAGCTCGTCTCGCGACGCGACAACGCATCGAAGGAGTTCGCCGGCAAGACCAACTTCGATCTGTACTTCGGCGGCATGAAGGCCGGTCAGGTGTTCAAGCAGCCGGATCTCGCCAAGACCTTGCAGCGCATCTCCGATAAAGGCGCGAAAGGCTTCTACGAAGGCGAAACCGCCGAGCTGATCGCCAAGTCGATGGAAGGCCACGGCCTCATCACGACGCGCGACCTGAAGGACTACAAGGCGGTGTGGCGTCAGCCGATCACGGCGAGCTGGAACGGCTATCGCGTGATCACCGCGCCGCCGCCGAGCTCCGGCGGCGTCGGCCTCGTGCAGTTGCTCAAGATGAAGGCCGACCTCAAGGACAAGTTCCAGGACGTGCCGCTCGATTCCGCGCAGTACATCCATCTCGTGGCCGAAATCGAGAAGCGCGTGTTCGCGGACCGCGCGCAATATCTCGGCGATCCGGACTTCTACAAGGTGCCGGTCGCGCAGCTCACCAACGACGACTACATCCTGAAGCGTGCGCAGGAAGTCAATCCCGACAAGCCTTCGGACACGAAGAGCGTGCAGCCGGGACTCGGCACGTCGATGCCCGAGAAGGCGGAAACGACGCACTTTTCGGTCGTCGACAAATGGGGCAACGCGGTGTCGAACACGTACACGATCAACGGCTATTTCGGCGCGGGCGTGATCGCGGAAGGCACGGGCGTCGTGCTCAACGACGAAATGGACGACTTCGCGTCGAAGCCGGGCGTGCCGAACATGTTCGGCGTCGTCGGCAGCGATGCGAACGCCATCGCGCCGAAAAAGCGTCCGCTTTCGTCGATGACGCCGACCATCCTCACGAAGGACGACAAGGTCGCGATGGTGATCGGCACGCCGGGCGGCTCGCGCATTTTCACGTCGATTTTCCAGGTCATCACGAACGTGTACGACTTCGACATGCCGCTGGCGGAAGCCGTCGGCGCGACGCGATTCCATCATCAGTTGCTGCCGCCGGACACGATCTATCAGGAGCCGTTCCATCAGCTCGACGCGAGCGTCGTCAAGCAGCTCGAAGACAAGGGCTACAAGTTCACGATGCAGAACTTCAATGGCGACATTCAGGCGATCCGCATCGACGGCGACAAGCCCGAACCGATGTCCGATCCGCGCGGACGCGGCGTGTCGCGCGTCATCCAGTAACGCGCCTTACAACGTCGAACGAGTAAAATAGCGTCCCGGTCCGGACTAGGCGTTTCCCCTAGTCCGGCCTTTTTTCGCTCATGCGAGAGCCCCGCCCCGCGCGGGATTCGCGGCATATAAGCCGCTCGGCATGAGCGGCATGTTTTTCATGGGATTGGACCCCGCGTTCTGTTCCCCTAGTCTCTGTCCTGACCGAGTGCAGCCATCAGAGCGCGTCACCCGGCATTCATCCAGAACTACATACGAGACGACCCTGACGATGGACCCGCGGTGCCGGCGAGCTGACAAGCGCGGCGCACGGCGTTCCGTTTCAGCGTGCTGATAAAGGAGCAGCTCATGTTGGAATCCTCCGCCCAGCAGCTTGGCGACATCGACATCACCCCCACAGAACGAGAGGAAAGCGTTCAGACCGCCAGCGGCGGATTTCTCGATCGCTATTTCGGCATTTCCAAAACCGGCAGCACGGAAAAACGCGAGATCGTCGCGGGCGTTACGACGTTCCTCGCGATGGTCTACTCCGTGTTCGTCGTGCCGGGCATGCTCGGCAAGGCCGGCTTCGACACGAGCGCGGTGTTCGTCGCGGTGTGCCTCACGACCGCGTTCGGCTCGCTGCTGATGGGCGTGTGGGCGCGTCTGCCGATCGCGATCGGCTGCGCAATCTCGCTGACTGCGTTCACGGCCTTCGGTCTCGTGCTCGGCAAGGGATTGACGCCGAACATCGCGCTCGGCGCCGTGTTCCTGATGGGCGTCGTGTTCACCGCGATCTCCGTCACCGGCGTGCGTTCGTGGATCCTGCGCAATCTGCCGACGGGCGTCGCGCACGGCACGGGCATCGGCATCGGCTTGTTCCTGCTGCTGATCGCATCGAACGATGTCGGGCTCATCATCAAGAATCCCGCGCCCGGCATGCCGGTGTCGCTCGGGCATATCACGGCGTTTCCGGTGCTGATGTCGGTGGCGGGCCTCGCCGCGATCTTCGGTCTGGAGCGCCGGCGCGTGCCGGGCGGCATCCTGCTGGTGGTGATCGGCCTGTCGGCGATCGGCCTGATCTTCGATCCGTCCGTGCGCTTTCATGGCGTGTTCGCGCTGCCGGCGTTGTCGGCGCCGGGCCATGCATCGCTGATCGGTGCGATGGACATCAAGGGAGCACTCTCGATGGCCGTACTGCCGAGCGTGCTCGCGCTCGTGATGACCGCCGTGTTCGACGCGACCGGCACGATCCGCGCGGTCGCGGGCCAAGCGGGCCAGATCGACAAGAACGGACGCATCGTCAACGGCGGCCGCGCGCTGACCGCCGATTCGCTCAGCTCGATCTTCTCCGCCTGCTTCGGCGGCGCGCCGGCTGCGGCGTATATCGAATCGTCGGTGGGCGTGGCGGCGGGCGCGAAGACGGGTCTCGCGGCAAGCGTCGTCGGCGTGCTGTTCCTGGTGGTGATGTTCCTGTCGCCGCTCGCCGCGCTCGTGCCTTCCTACGCGACGGCGCCTGCGCTGATGTACGTCGGCCTGCTGATGCTCGGCAACGTGAGCAAGCTGCATTTCGAGGACACGGTCGACACGATGTCGGGCCTCGTTTGCGCGGTGTATATCGTGCTGTCGGCGAATATCGTGACGGGCATCATGCTCGGCTTTTGCACGCTCGTGATCGGCCGCATCGTCGCGGGCGAATGGCGCAAGCTGAATGTCGGCACGGTGGCGATCGCGGTCGTGCTCGCGGTTTTCTATCTCGGCGGCTGGGCGATCTGATCGACGGCTCGATCGCGTGAAGCGAAACGGCGCGCTGCCCGAGAGGACAGCGCGCCGTTTTTCATGGCCGTGTTACTTCGTGACGAGCGCGACGGAACCCGTCTCCAACAACGACTTCAAATTCGACAGAATCTTCGGCCATCCGCCCGACACGGCCTCGATGAACGGTTTGCTCTCGCTGACGTGCGTGACCGTGAGCTTGACCGCATCGCCGAGCGCCTCGATGTCGTAGGTGCAGCGCGACCAGCCCGCGTCCTTCAGATCGTCGCGAAATTCGTTGCGCCATTTCAGCACGAGGCGCTTGCCCGGCTCGGCTTCGAGCACTTCTCCGGCATCCGCGACGCGTCCATCGGAAAACAGCATCTTCCACGCGGAGCCTGCTGACCAGTCGGATTCCTGATGCATCCCGAACCAGTACTGCCGAACGAACTCAGGCGTCGTCAGCGCTTCCCACAGCTTTCCCGGCGTCGTGCGGATGTAGGTCACATACACAAACGTGTCGCTACTCATGATCGTCTCCTTCAAGCGTGCGTTTCAGGTCGGACAAAGCGTCCAGCCGCGGACGCTCGAACTTGCTGATCCAGCGTTGCGCGATCTCGTGGATCGGCACCGGGTTAAGGAAATGACGCTTCTCGCGGCCATGACGCTGCGTCGACACGAGATTCGCGTCTTCGAGTATCGCGAGATGCTTCGACACGGCCTGCCGCGTCATGCCGAGGCCGTCGCATAAATCGCCGAGCGTCTGGCCATTCGCCTCGCGAAGCCGGTCGAGCAGTTGCCTGCGGCTCGCGTCGGCGAGCGCGCGAAAAACCGAATCGTCATCCATGAACGGATTATGCAACCATTTGGTTGCATGTCAAGCGCGAAAACGACAACGCCCCGGAAGCTCTTCACTTCCGGGGCGTTGCGGATGATGCTCTTGACCGGGATGCTGTCGCGCGCGGCTTACTTGCGGCGATACGATTCGACGAGAATCTCGCAGTTCTGGAGATGCAGTTGCAGCGCACGGTTCCACTCACGACGCACCGCAGCCTTTGCCGCGCGCAGCCAGGAACCGAACGAAACGACCAGGGATTGTTGTGCGGTGGTTTTCATGTGGGTCTCTCAGGGTAAGTAGCTAGGGAATAACCCTAACTATACGCCTTTCTCGCTGCACCGCAACACGTTTTCAAAAAAGCAACAGGGTATTCCCTAGGTCGATCGGTCAATTTTTCTCCGGCGCGTCGGGCGCCAACTGCACGCCCTTTTTGAAAATGAAGCAGCCGTAACCCCGAGATTCGCCGGTGGCGATCACGCAATACGCGTTCTTCGCGCGCTCGTAGAAGGCAAAACGCTCGATCGACGCCAGCGGCACGGCGCGCCCCTCGGCGTCATCGACTTCACGCTGCGCTTCGCGTTGCACGGCGGGCAGCGCGGCCGCGTCGCCGACGACCTCCATGCGCTGAGCAGGATGATCGACGAACGTATCGAGCGGCAGCACCGACAGCACCGCCCGCACCGCGCGCGGCGAACTCACGCCGTCGAGCCGCAGCACGCGCCCGAGCACCGTCTGTCGTGCGACGGAATCGGCGGGAAAGTTGGCGTCGCAGATCACGACTTCGTCGCCGTGACCCATCGCGCAGAGCGCGTGCAGGATGTCCGCGTTGAGCAGCGGATCGATGTTCTTGAGCATGTTTCTTGTTCTCCATGACGTAAGGCCAGCCGAATATATGGTACCCGCCGCCGCGCAACCGAGGCGCAGCTAAGGCACGAGCAGGTCGCCCTGCCGCGCCGCGTCCGCGCCCGCGATGCGCGCGACCAGCATTCCCGCCGTCGCGAAGCGCGTCCAGTGCCGCGCGTAGAGCAGCCCTTCCGTCTGCGCCACGAGCGGCACGAGGCGATCGTCGAGCGGATCGAGCACGTCGGCGATGACGTCGCCCGCGCGAATCCGCTCGCCGATTTCCCGCCGATGCAGAATCACGCCCGACATCGGCGCGTGGATGTACTCGCATCCCGCAAGCGGCGTCGCGGGATTGCGCAGCGGCGGCGGCTTCGGCGCATCGCCTGCGATCATGCCGATGTGCGTCAGATAATCGACGATCGCCTGTGCATCGCGCGCCGCCATCTCGTGCGACACGTCCCGCACGCCGCGCAGTTCGAGCGTGACGGATTGCGCGCCCATCGGAATCGGAAAGCGCTCGCCGAGCGCACCGCGCAGATAGCGCCACGCCGCCGTGCACGCCTCGTCGAACGGCTCGCCGCCCGACACGTCCGCAAGCAATTGCGCCTCGCTGCCGAGATAGCGCGCGAGCGGTTCGATCGCGGGCCACGCGCCGGGCGTCGTGTAGAGATGCGCGACGGCTTCCCAGTCGCAATGCAGGTCGATGACGAGATCCGCGTCGCACGCGAGTTTCATCAGCTCGATGCGTTGCGATTCGAGCTCGGTCGCCGCTTCGAGCGCCGCCAGATGCTCGCGCAGCGCCGCGCGGATGAGCCGAGCGTTCCGCGTCGCGTCGCCCGTCAGACGGTTCTTGAGTTCGAGCGCCAATTCCGCGCCGAACTCGGGAAAGCGCCGGTTGAAGTCCTGCCCCGAGCGCATCTCGAAGCGGCCCATTTGCGTGCCGAACCAATGCTGGTTCAATCCCGCCGGATTCGCGACCGGCACGACTACGACACGCGCGTTCAGCTTCCCCGCTGCTTCCAGTTCGGCGAAGCGCCGCTTCAGATACCACGCGACGACCATGCCCGGCAATTCGTCGGCATGCAGCGAAGCCTGGATATAGACCTTCGGCGCCGCGTCGCCGTCTTGCGGACCGAATCGATAGCTCGTGATCGCGCGCCCTGTGCCGAGCGACGCGCCGACGAGCGGATGATGATGAACCTGCATCTTCGATGTATCTCTCGTCGAAAGCGAAAAGAAAAGGCATCGCGAACGATGCCTTTCCGGTCGAAAACGAATGCGGCGGACGGCGCTTACCGGATCGAGATATCCGTCTCGAAATACTTCGCCATGATGCGCTTGAACGTGCCGTTCTTCTTGATCTCGGCGAACGCGTTGTTCAGGCCGTTCTTCAGATCGGCGTCGCCCTTGCGCAGACCGATGGCCGTGCCCGGACCGATGATCGCCTTGTCCTCGACGATCGGGCCGACGAGCGCGAACGGCTTGCCCTGCGGCTTCTTCAGAAAGCCGATGGCGGCTTGCGCGGCGTCGGTGAAGATCGCGTCGATGCGGCCCGCGACGAGATCGGCCTCGACCTGTTCCTGATCGCCGTAAGCCACGACGGTCACGCCTTGCGGCTCCCATTTCACTTTCGCGTAACGCTCCTGCACCGTGCCTTGCTCGACGCCGACGCGCTTGCCCTTCAATGCCTGCGGCGTCGGCAGGATGCCCGAGCCGGCGCGCGCGACGAGTTGCGCGTGCGTGTCATAGAGCGGATCGGTGAAATCGATCTGCTTCAGGCGCTCTTCGGTGATGCCCATGTCGGACAACACGGCGTCGAATTTGCGGGCCTTGAGGCCGGGAATCATGCCGTCGAAATTGTTTTCGACCCACACGCACTTGACCTTCATCTGCGCGCAGAGCGCATTGCCGAGATCGATATCGAAGCCGGCGAGCTTGCCGTCGGCCTGCTTGGATTCGAACGGCGGATAGGACGGATCGACGGCGAAACGGATTTGCGTGATTTCCTTCGCTTGCGCCGAGAACGACACGGCGGCGAGTGCTGCAAGCATCGCGAACGATGCGGACTTCTTCAATGACATGCTTTTCCTTCAGGACTTTCGATGAGACCGCGAAACGTCGCGCGCGGACGCGCGCGAAAAACCGTGAATGGTAACAAAATCGCACGATTGATCGGACGACGCGCGTCAAGGCACGACCGAAAGAAACAGGAAAGCCGCAAAGATCACGAGATGCACGACGCCTTGGAGCACGGTCGAGCGGCCCGTGCCGAGCGTAATGACGGACACGAGCAGCGTGAGCGCGAGCATGACGATTTCCTTGGGCGCGAGCCCGAGCGAAATCGGCTGGCCCATGAAGATCGAGACGACGGCCACTGTGGGAATAGTCAATCCGATGCTCGCGAGCGCCGAACCGAGCGCGAGATTCAAGCTCGTCTGGAGGCGGTTCAGGCGCGCCGCGCGCAAGGCGGCGAGTCCTTCCGGCAGCAGCACGAGCGCGGCGATCACCACGCCGACCACAGCCTCGGGCGCGCCCGCCGCCGCGACGCCCGCTTCCACCGCCGGCGACAGCAGCTTCGCCAGCCCGACCACCGAAACCAGCGAAAGCATCAGAAAGATGAGCGCGACCCACGCCTCCCGGTTGCTCGGCGGCGGCGCGTGCGGCGCCTCGTCCTCGTCCTGCACGCCCGCGGCGGCCGGCGGCGTGAACGGCAGGAAATAATCGCGATGGCGGATCGTCTGCACGAACACGAACGTCACGTACAGCACGAGCGAAATCACGCCGACGAAGATCAGTTGCGACGTCGAAAGCGCGGGACCGGCGACCGTGCTCGTGAAATTCGGCAAGACCAGTGTAAGCACGGAAAGCGCGCACAGGATCGCGAGCGCGGCGCTCGCGCCTTGCAGCTGAAAATCCTGCACGTGATGCCGCAAGCCGCCGATCAGCAGACACAGCCCGACGATCCCGCAACTGCAGATCATGATCGCGGCGAACACCGTGTCGCGCGGCAGACCGGCTTTTTCCGGACCCCCGGAAAGCATCACGGAGACGATCAGCGCGACTTCGATCACCGTGACGGCGACCGCGAGCACCAGCGTGCCGAACGGCTCGCCGACGCGATGCGCGACCACTTCCGCGTGATGCACCGCCGCGAACACGGCGAACGCCAGCGCGATGGCCGCGAGCACGATCAGCGCGCCGCTGTGTATGAAAGCGGCCGCGGCCAGCACGACGAGCGCGAGAATCGGGGAAACGAGGGTCCAGTCCAGCTTGAATTTCATCGGCGCTCCGGGCGGATCGGTTGAATGGGATCGTCGGCTCTTGCGATGTAGCCACGAGGTTGCAGCAAAAACGCGCCGAATGCATCGGACCTGCGCGAGCGCCGCGCGTGCGAAGGGATTGCCGTGACAAAGGGCCGCAGACCATCGGCATCATAGCGAAAACGCAACCGCGCGCCTTCGGCACGAACGGATGTATTTATTGCGCAATTGTCAGAGAATAACGGCTCCAGTGGTTACGTTAAGCACGGAGACACATGCTCGTCGCACCGATACCCGAGAACGAATCCGCCCGCCTTGCCACCCTGCGCACGCTCGGCATCCTCGATACGCCCGCCGAAGAACGCTTCGACCGGTTGACGCGTCTCGCGCGCCGCGTCTTCGACGTACCCATCGCGCTCGTCTCGCTCATCGACGAAAACCGTCAGTGGTTCAAGTCGTGCGCGGGTCTCGGCGTGCAGGAAACCTCGCGCGACATTTCTTTCTGCGGACACGCGATCCTGCAAGACGACGTCTTCATGATTCCCGACGCCCGCGCAGACGTCCGCTTTCACGACAACCCGCTCGTCTCGGGCCATCCGGGCATCCGTTTCTACGCCGGTCAGCCGCTCATGGTGCCCAACGGCAGCAAGCTCGGCACGCTCTGTCTCATCGACACGCGCCCGCGCGAGCTGGACGGCGACGAACGCGGCCTGTTGCGCGATCTCGCGCATATCGCGGAACAGGAGATCGCGGCGATCGAGCTCGCGACCGTCGACGAGCTGACGCTCATCGCGAACCGGCGCGGCTTCGAAGCGCTCGCGCAGCATGCGCTGAACGTCTGCAAGCGCCTTGAGCGCGACGCGTCGCTGCTCTTCTTCGATCTCGACGATTTCAAGCAGATCAACGACACCTTCGGTCATGCGGAAGGGGATCGCGCGCTCGTGACCTTCGCCGCCGCGCTGCGCGAATCGCTGCGGGAGAGCGATGTCATCGGCCGTCTGGGCGGCGACGAATTCGTCGCCCTTCTGACCGACGCCCGCGAAAACGAAACGCGCCGCGCGCTCGATCGCCTGCGCGAATTGCTCGCGGCGAGCAATGCGGCATCGGCGCCGGGTTATCGGATTCGCTTCAGCGTCGGGCAGACACAGTTCGACGCCGCTCGGCATTCGTCGGTGATCGATCTGCTCGCGGCAAGCGACAGCAAGATGTACGCGCAGAAAGCCGCCCGCAAAAGCGCTCCGGCGCGCTAGCGCCAACGAGCGTTGCGATCTGTGCTTTGATCCGAAACAGATTGCGTTTATTCAAATAAACGGCGTCGCAGGCAGCGATTGTCCAGCGCGCCGCCAAACGAAATACTCATTCAACGCGCCGAAAATACGGCGGGAATAAGTTCGACGTCAAAAAACGTAATAATCGCGTCAGCCGGGCACGAAGCAAAAACCGAAAATAAGTGTTTCAGTTGAACTGACGCACTTCCATCATATAATTTATTTCAATCGGCAAAGAAAATTTACGCGGACTAAATCATGTTCCTATAACAAAAAGGTATTCTCTGATGATTATCTCGTCGAATTTCAATCATCAATTCAGGAGAAGACAATGACGACTATCTTCGCGAAACTCGCGCTGTGCGCCGCGGTTGCAGGCGCGTTATGCAGCATGGTAAGCGCATCGGCGAACGAAACGGCGACCGCGCATAAACCAGATCCCGCCGCAATGGAAGCGCTGGCCAAAATGAGCGCTTATATGCAAACCGTGAAGCAGTTCGTTCTGGATGTCGATTCGACGACAGATCAAATCATGGTGGACGGTAAAACGGCACAATTGGTCCAGTTGTCGCACACGACGAAGCTGACCGTAAATCGCCCCGATCATCTCAAGGCGGATATTTCCGGCGGTGCGCCTGGCAGCAGTCGTCACGCTTATTTCGACGGAAAGCACTTCACGCTTTACACTGAGCCGGGCAAATACTATGCGACGGTGCCGGCGCCGGCCACCATCAAGGAACTGATCAGCGATCTCGGCGACAAGTACGAAATCGAATTGCCGTTAAGCGATATTTTCACGCTGGGAGCGAATCCGGACGACATGAAAAGAGTGCTTTCCGCCGCCTATCTCGGTGACGAGACAATAAACGGCGCGACGTGCTCACATTATGCATACCACGAAAAATCGGTCGATTGGCAGCTCTGGGTTCAGAAAGGCGATAAACCGCTGCCGTGCAAGTTGAATATCGTGACATTGTCGGACAAGGAGCGGCCGCAATACACGGCGATTTATCGCTGGAACCTCAATCCTGAAATCGGAAATGGCGCATTCGCATTCTCGGCCCCTGAGAACGCGCGCGAAATCAAAATCGTGCAGGTCAAAGACAAGCAATAATCGATTAATGTAGAGATCATCATCATGAATTTGAAGAACTTCTCAAGCACGGCATGCGCGGCGCTCTTACTGGCAACAATCGCGTCGACGGCAAGCGCCTTTCAAGTCCGCGGCGGCGCTCAAACGTCCGTGAATAGCGGCGCCTGGCAGAGCGCGCATGAAACCAATGTCGCGACACGGCAAGCCAACCGCACGACGCGTGAGGGCAACCGGCAGGACACCGTTCAGCAGGTCAGTTCGAACCGAACGAACGCGGCGACAAACATCAGCAATAACCGGATGAATGCGGCGCAGAACATCAGTGACAACCACGGCTGCTGCTACAACAACGGCGGCTGGTACAACGACCATCCGGTGGCAACCGCTGCCGCCGTCACGACAACCGTGGTCGCGACGGCAGCCATAGTCGGCTCCATCGTTCATACACTGCCGCCCAGTTGCTCCGCGATCAGCGTCAACGGCGTGACGTATCAGCAATGCGGCTCGACGTGGTATCAGCCGCAATACTCGGGCACGTCCGTTCAGTACGTGGTGGTCAACGCGCCTCACTGACCGGCGGTCGAGTTCGCTTCACTCGCTGCCGCTCTCGCGGAAATACAGGCGGCGCGGCAGGCCCCACACGATCAGCATCGCGCCCAGCAGGCACGCGCATGCGATCGCATAGAGGCCGGGCGTCGCGCTGCCGGTCATCGTCTTCACTTTGCCGACCATGTACGGACTGATGATCCCGCCGAACTGCCCGACCGAATTGATGAGCGCGATGCCGCTCGCCGCTGCGATACCGGTGAGAAAGCGCGTCGGCAGAATCCAGAACAGCCCGAGCGACGTAATGATGCCCGTCGCGGCGATCGTGAGGCCGATCACGAGCATCACCGTGTTCGTCGGGAAGAAGCCGCACAGCACGTAACCGATCGTGCCCGCGAGCGCGCATGCGCCGAGGTGCCAGCGCCGTTCGCCGGTCCGGTCCGAATGCTTGCCGATCAGGATCATGCCGATGCCCGCGACCGCGTAAGGCAGCATCGAGATCAGGCCGATCATGAACGGATCGCTCGTGCCCGCGGTTTTCACGAGCTGCGGCATCCAAAAGACGAGCCCGTAGATGCCCATCGCGAGGAACAGATAGATGAGCGCCATCACGAGCGTGACGGGCTGGCTGAACGCGGCCTTCAGCGAATGCACTTCGCCGACTTTCGGATCGCGCGCGAGTTGCGCTTTCAGCGCGCGCTTTTCGCCGGCGTCGAGCCACTTTGCGTGATCGACGTCGTCATCGACGAACGCGAGCACGACAAAGCCGAGCAGCACCGACGGAATGCCTTCGAGCAGAAAGAGCCATTGCCATCCGGGCATGCCGTTCAGGCCATCGCAGAACTTCATGATCGCGCCCGACAGCGGGCTGCCGATGATCCCGCACAGCGCGATCGACGCCATGAAAAACGAGTTGATGCGCCCGCGCCGCGACGACGGAAACCACTTCGTGAAGAAGTACAGCGCGCCCGGCACGAAGCCCGCTTCGAGCGCGCCGATCAGAAAGCGCAGCACGTAGAACCACGTTTCGCTGCGCACGAACATCATGCACGCCGACGCGATGCCCCACGTAATCATGATGCGCGCGATCCAGCGCTTCGCCCCGACGCGATGCAAAACGATATTGCTTGGCACTTCGAATAAAAAGTATCCGACGAAGAATACGCTCGCCCCGAAGCCGTACATGGCGTCGGAGAAGCCGAGCTCGCTTTGCATCTGCAGCTTCGCAAAGCTGATGTTGATGCGATCGAGATACGAAAACACGAAGCACGCGACGAACAGCGGCACGAAGCGCCAGAACACTTTCTTGTAGATGCGGCTGTCGTCGAGCGTCGCCTCGCGCGGGGCGGCGAAGGTATTCATGTGGCTTGTCTCCTTGATTTTCTTGTCTTGACGCGTGTGTTCAGTAAGTCGCGCGTCCTCCGGAGAGATCGAAGACCGCGCCCGTCGTGAACGAGTTCTCCGACGAAGCGAGGAACGCGACCATCGATGCGATCTCGTTCACTTCGACGAAGCGTCCGCGCGGAATCTTCGACAGCATGTAGTCGATGTGCTCCTGCTTCATCTGCTCGAAGATTTTCGTGCGCGCGGCGGCGGGCGTCACGGCGTTCACCGCGATATCGAGGCCGGCCGTTTCCTTGCCGAGACTCTTCGTCAGCGCGATCACGCCCGCCTTCGCCGCACTGTACGCCGACGCGTTCGGATTGCCTTCCTTGCCCGCGATCGACGCGATGTTGACGATGCGTCCATAGCCGCGCGCGATCATCGCCCTGACGATCGCCTGATTCACATGGAACGCCGCGTTGAGGTCGACGTCGATCACGCGGGACCATTCTTCCGGCGCGTAATCGGCGACCGTCGCGTTCGCGCCCGCGATGCCCGCGCTGTGCACGAGCACGTCGATTTGCCCGAAGCGCTCCAGCGTGCGCGACGTCGCGTTGGCAACTGCATCGCGATCCGTCAGATCGACGAGCACGGTCTGAACGTCGCTCAGACGCGCGCGGGCATTGGCCAGCGCGGCTTCATCGCGATCCCACAACGAGACGCGCGCGCCGCCTTCGAATAGACGCTGCGCCACCGCGTAGCCGATGCCCTGCGCGCCGCCCGTCACGACAGCCGCGCGATTCGTGAAGTCGTATCGGTTCATGCGTCCACCGTGCGTTGTTGCTGAACGCCCAGACCTTCGATGCCGAGGCGCATCGTCTGTCCCGCGCGCAAATAGATGGCGTCCGGCTTCTGCCCCATGCCGACGCCCGGCGGCGTGCCCGTCGAAATGACATCGCCCGGTTGCAGGCTCATGAAGCGCGAGAGATACGCGACGATCTCGCCGACCTTGAAGATCATCGTGCTCGTGTTGCCGTTCTGATAACGCTTGCCGTCGACTTCGAGCCAGAGCGGGAGCTTGTGCGGATCGGGCACTTCGTCGGCGGTGACGAGCCACGGACCGATCGGGCCGAACGTATCGCAGCCCTTGCCCTTGTCCCAGGTGCCGCCGCGCTCGATCTGATATTCGCGCTCGGAGACATCGTTGATGACGCAGTAACCGGCGACGTGACTCATCGCATCGGCTTCGTCGATATACGCGCCGCCCTTGCCGATCACGACGCCCAGTTCCACTTCCCAATCGGTCTTCTTCGAGCCGCGTGGAATGCGCACATCGTCGTTCGGGCCGACGACCGCCGAGAGCCACTTGTTGAACACGACCGGCTCCGACGGCACCGGCAGATTCGATTCCGCCGCGTGATCGGCGTAATTGAGCCCGATGCAGATGAACTTGCCGATGCGTCCGACACACGGCCCGATGCGTTCGTTCGAAGGCACGACGGGCAGCGTCGATGGATCGAGCTTCGCGAGACGTGCGAGCGATTCGGGCAGGAGCGCATCGCCCGCGATATCGCCGACGACGCCGGACAAGTCGCGGATCGCGCCGCTGGAATCGAGAAGGCCGGGTTTTTCGCGGCCGGGAGCGCCGTATCGCAGCAGCTTCATGAGTCGGTATTTCCTTGACGAGGTGAACGGAACCCACAATGTAGAGAACGCTGCATCGCTTGAATAATGAAAGCTGCTGCCGGGGCAATAACTTTCCGTTATCTTCTCGTTGTCCCTATGCCTGCCGAAACCATGCTGCCGAATGCCGATTCCATCGCCGCGCGCTTGCGGCTCAAGCAACTGCGCCTGCTGATCGCGCTCGACGATCATGGCTCGCTGCATCGCGCCGCCGACGAAATGGCGCTTACGCAGCCCGGCGCGACCAAGGCGCTGCGCGAGATCGAAGCGACGCTCGGCGCCACGCTCTTCACGCGTTCGGCGCAAGGCATTCAGCCGAACGAACTCGGGCGCTGCGTGATCCGCTATGCGCGGCTGATTCACATGGACGTCGCGCATTTACGCGAGGAAATGGCGGGCATTCTGCAAGGCACGGGCGGACGGCTCGCCATCGGCGCGATCACCGGCGCGGTGTCGGGCGTGCTCGTCGATGCACTCGCCCGACTGCGCGAGCGGCAGCCGGCGCTGACCATCGAAGTCGTCGAAGACACGAGCGCGCGCCTGCTCGCGCTGCTGGATCAAGGCAGGCTCGACGTCGCGATCTGCCGTGCGAGCGTCGCGCGTCAGCCGGATCATTACCACTACGTCGAGTTGCGCGACGAACCGCTCGCGATCGTCGCGGGCGTCTCCCATGCGCTCGTCGATGCACCGCGCGTCGAGTTGAGCGAACTCGCTTCGAGCCGATGGATCGTCTATCCGGCCATCATGCCGATCCGCAGCCTCTACGAGCGCGAGTTCAAGGAAGCGGGGCTGCCGCTGCCCTTGCATCCGATCGAAACGGCATCGACCATCACGACCGTCCTGCTGCTGCAGCGCGATCCGACGCTCGTCGCGATGATGCCGCTCGACATGGCGACGTTTCTCGCCGGACACGGACTCGCGAAGCGGCTTGCCATCGCGGTGCGTTCGCGCACGGAGCCGTATGGCGTCGTGACCAGAAAAGGCGCGGCATTGCCGGCGCCCGCGCGGCTCATCATCGAGGAACTGACGCGCGAAAAAAACGCGGACGGGTGATGTGCCCGTCCGCGTTTTCGGCTTCGACTGCCACGCCGCTTACGACACCAGCTCGGCGTTCAACGTGATCTTCGCGTTGCCCGCAAACAGCTTCGACACCGGACAGCCCTCTTTCGCGGCCTGCGCAGCCTTGTCGAAAGCGGCTTTGTCGGCGCCGGGAATCTTCGCCTTGAGATCGAGCTGGCAGGCGGTGATCGTGAAGCCGTCGCCGTCTTTATCGAGCGTCACGGTCGACTTGGTTTCGAGGCTCTCGGCCTTCATGCCGGCCAGCTCGAGTTGCAGCGAGAGCGCCATCGTGAAGCAGCCCGCGTGCGCCGCGCCGATCAGCTCTTCCGGATTGGTGCCCGGACCTTCCTCGAAGCGCGACTTGAAGCCGTACGGCGCCTCGTTGAGCACGCCGGTCTGCGTCGAGATGAAACCCTTGCCGTCCTTGATGCCGCCGCTCCATTTTGCCGATGCTGTCTTTTGCACGAGAGTTCTCCAGAAGATGAATTGGAACCGACGATTCGCACGCGCCGTGCCCGAACGGCGCCCTTCGATAGCCCGAGCGCTTGCATCGTAGCCGATCGCTCGAGCGGGTGCAGGGAGCCTGCGCATTGGACTATCATCGCCCGTTCGCGTTTAACACAACACCACATCACATGGGTCCACCTACCGAACGCATCACCGAAGACCGCACGCCGCCCGATCACGTCGATGTCGTCGTCGTGGGCGGCGGCGTCATCGGCATCAGCACGGCGCGCGCGCTCGCCGAAAAAGGCTTGTCGGTCGCCGTGTGCGAAAAGGGCTATATCGCCGGCGAGCAATCGAGCCGCAACTGGGGATGGTGCCGCGCGACGCATCGCGACCTGCGCGAACTCGAACTGAGCCTCGAAAGCCTCAAGCTCTGGCGGCGCATCGATGCGGAACTGGGCATCGACACCGGCTTTCGCGAATGCGGCATTCTCTACGCCGCCGACGATGCCAAAGCCCTCGCCGATCACGAAGCATGGCTCGCGCGCGCCGTCGCGCTCGTCGGCCGCGACGCGCTCGATTCGCGTATCACGTCGCCCGACGAAACCGGCGCGTTGATGTCCGGCACGTCGCGACGCTTCGCGGGCGGCATCTACACACCGAGCGATGGCCGCGCGGAACCGCAACGCGCCGTGCCCGCCATGGCCGCAGCGCTGCGCGAACGCGGCGTGAAAGTGCTCACGCCCTGTGCGGTGCGCGGCATCGAAACGAGCGGCGGCGCGATACACGGCGTGGTCACGGAACACGGACGCATCCGCTGTTCGAGCGTGGTCATCGCGGGCGGCGCGTGGACGCGCTATTTCGCGGGCAGTCTCGGCGTAGATGTGCCGCAACTCATGGTGCGTTCGTCGGTCATGCGCACCGCGCCGCTCGACGGCGGACCCGACGTCAGCGCGTGCAATCAGGAAATGGGCTATCGCAAGCGTCTGGACGGCGGCTACACCATCGCGAATGCGTTTCACAGCTATCACGACATCACGCCCGACAGCTTTCGGCTCCTCGTCAAATTCCTGCCCGCGCTCAGGAGCCAGATCGGTTCGATCAAGCTCGGACTCAACGCGCGCTTCTTCGAGGAACTTCGACGCCCGCGCCGCTGGCCGCTCGACCGGCCGACCGTCTTCGAAACCGCGCGCACGCTCGATCCGGTGCCGGTCGAATCGTTCAACGAAGCGGCGGTCACGGAGTTCCGCAAGCTCTTTCCGGCGCTGAATCGATTGCGCATCCAACAAGCGTGGGCGGGCTATATCGACGTGACGCCAGATGCCGTGCCGGTCATCTCCCGCGTGGATGGCAAACCGGGGCTTTTCATCGCGACGGGTTTCTCGGGGCACGGTTTCGGCATCGGTCCGGGCGCGGGCCGACTGATGGCGGATATCGTCGCGAACGACGCACCGATCGTCGATCCCCGCGCGTTTCGCCTGTCGCGCTTCTTCGACGGCAGCAAGATCGAGCTCGACGGCGGATTCTGATGCGTCGCGCGACCGCGCGTCGGCGGCGCGCACGCGCTAACATACCGGTTTTGCGGACGTCGCCGGAAACGCGGCGTTCGCCCGGTTCAGTCAAACGGCGCAAACACGCGCCGTTCGTTTTTGAGGCTCACATGGCATCCACGTCAGTTCTTTATATCGACGTCTGGTCGGACTTCGTGTGTCCGTTCTGCTATCTCGAGACGCCCGTGCTCGACCAGTTCCGCAACGCATACGGCGATGCGGTCGAGATTCGCTGGCACGCGTTCGAATTGCGTCCGGAGCCGACGCCGCTCGTCGATCCGAACAGCGAGCAGATCGTCGAATCGTGGGAGAAATCGGTGCGTCCGCTCGCGGAAGAACGCGGCGTGACGATGCGTATGCCGCCGGTCGCGCCGCGCAGCCGCAAGGCATTCGAGACGGCGATGTTCGCGCGCGAATCCGGCCGTTACGATCTCGTGCATCGGGCGATTTTCAAGGCGTATTTCGAGGAAGGCATCGATATCGGCGATACCGACGCGCTGCTCGACATCGCGGCGACCTGCGGCGTCGATCCCGAACTGCTCGAGGAAGCGCTCGATGACGGCACCTACACCGATCTCGTGATCGAAGACGAAGAGTTCGCGAAGAAGCTCGGCGTGACGGGCGTGCCGTTCGCTGTGCTGTCGCGCGAGCCCGCGCCCGGCCAGGAACCGCCGCCGCCGATCGCGCTGCGCGGCGCCGCGCCGATTCAGCATTTCGAGGCTGCGGTCGAGCGGCTCTTTCCCGACGGCTTTCCGGGCGCCTGAAGCGCGTCGAGGCCGCTTAGCTGTGCTCGGCCATGAACGATTTCAGCGCGATCCGCTGCGACGGTTCGAGCGTTTCGAACTCGAGCCCGTACGCCGCGCTGCCATCGGCAGGTTCGGTCGCGCCGACATGGCGCACGATCGCGATGGTCTCGATCTTCACCTCGACGCCATCGGTCCTGAACTGAAATGAAAGTTGCAGACGCTCGCCCATGTGCGCGACCGGATTCGCGACGGTCAGCGACATGCCGTACGGACTGATGTCGCTCACGCGGCCCAGTTGCAGGGCGCTCTGCGGCGCCCCGACGGCCGCGAAATGCGCCGCGAGACGAGTCGGCATCCGCGCGAACTTGCGCGTGCGCAATCGGCGGATCGCGCCCGGCGCCGATAGCACCGCGTAATTGAACGGCTCGCGGCAGGTGGCATCGACGGTGCAGGCGAAGCGGAACACGCCCCGCCCCGTCAGCGCGACCAGATCGACCTGCTCGCCCAGCGTCAGAACGAGCGGATCGAATCCCGCCATCAAAGGCTGCGTCACGAAGAGCGAACGCTCGCCATTGCGGCGCGGCGTCGAAAAGCCGATCACGCGGCTCGCGTACATGGCAGAACCCGTGCCGCCCGTGCCGCGCAAGCCGACCCGCGCGCCGATCGTGAGACCGATGTCCTCCAGCGTCAGCGGCCCGTCCTTCGCGAACTCTTCCTCGGGCGCGCTCGGCGCTGCCGCCTGAATCGCACGATTCGGCTCGAAGTGCCGGAACATGAATTCGAGCGCCGCGCCGTCCGGCACGACGGCGCCGGCGTCGAACAACATCGCGCCATCTGCGGCGACGATCGGCCATTCGAGCGGCGTGCCAAGCGGAATCTCGGACGGTTCGAGACGCGCCAGCGACTGGCGCGCATCTGCGACGGTTTCTTCGGTCATCTTATCGGACGATTCTTAGGTGTTTTCCGCAATCGTCGTGCTTGCCGGGGTTGCCGTCAAGTGCTGTATGGCAAGTTTTACGTTAGCGTACTGATATTTTTACCGCGCGATGGATTTTCTACCGGGCCAGGCGTCGGCATGAGTTTATGCGCACAAAGTTTCGCTCCGACTCATGTTCAGCGAACCGTAGCGCCCGATTCGGCCGAATGAGGAACGGGTTTTTGCGGCGAATTCGTCACGCTTTCGATGGCAGCCAGCACTTGCGGCACGTCGGGAGGTGCGCCCTCTTCGCCGATCGACACCGACCGTCCGGGATCATTCACGCCGAAATGCTCTCGCGAGGTCGCGGCAAACAACATCACGGTGCGGCGCTGCAAGGCGTGCGCGAGATGCACGAGCCCGGTATCCGCGCCGACAACGAGTTCAGACGCCTGAATCCAGTGCGCGCATTCCACGACCGACAGCTTCGGCAGCACGGTCGCACCCGGCACGAGCGCGGCGATGGCTCGCGCCTCGTCCTGCTCGCGCTCCGTTCCCCACGGCAGCGCGATCGAATAACCGCGCGCGGTCAGCCAGCGGCCGACTTCGCCCCAATGCGACTGCGGCCACTTCTTCACGTCCGCCGACGTCGCATGAAACAGCATCGCGATGCGCGCGTCGCGCGGAATGTTCAGCTCGCGGGTGGGCGCGGGCAGGCGGATGTTGAAGTCGGGCGGGTCTTCCAGACGATAGCCGAGCGCATCCGCGACGCTCACGCGCATGCCGCGCCAGGCATCGGTGAGCGGACGCGGACCGAAGCGCGCGTTGTACGCGAAAGCCGCGCCGCGCTCGCCGAGATCCTGATTCAGATACCCGTAACGCCGCCGTCCGCGCGCGATGAACGCGATGATCGCGCTCTTGTAGACACCGTGAATATCGACGATCACGTCGTATTTTTCGGCGCGCAACTCACCGATCGACGCGCCGATCTCCTTCAGATCGTTCCAGCTGCGCGCCTTCTTGAACTTGCGCAAGGGCGCGCTCAGCACGCGATCGACGCCGGGATTCCAGCGGATGATATCGGCGAAGGCGGCGTCCGCGGCCCAGTCGATTTTGGCGGAAGGAAACGCGCGCCGCAGATCGGCAACGACGGGTAGCGTCTCGACGATATCGCCGAGAGACGTGACTTTGACGATCAGAATTCGCTTCATGAACGGGACGAGAATGTTCCGGTGCGAGTCGCGGCCAGCGGCAATGCTGGGCCGAACCCGGAAAACCAGCGATTCTAATGAATTTGAGACGAACGCGATGTCAGCGTTTGTAAGGACTATCCGGAAACGGACGCTGCGACGGCTTCAGAATAGACCAATTCACAGCGTCCGGTTGCCGCGACGCGCGCCCGTCGATCAGAGCGAACGCGTCGAGAACGTGTCGCACTGGGCGACATCGCCCGATGACATGCCGCGCCGCAGCCAACGCTGGCGTTGCGCGCTCGTCCCGTGCGTGAACGCCTCGGGCACGACGCGACCTTGCGATTGCTGTTGCAGACGGTCATCGCCGATCGCGGCCGCCGCGTTCAAGCCTTGCTCGAAATCGCCCGGCTCGATCAGCTTCGCGTTCTCGCGCTGCGCGACCGCGGCCCAGACGCCCGCGAAGCAATCCGCCTGCAACTCGACGCGCACCGACAGCGCGTTCGCCTGCTCGCGCGACATTTGCGAGCGCGCCTGATCGACCTTGTTCATGATGCCGAGCACGTTCTGAACGTGATGCCCGACTTCATGCGCGATCACATACGCCTGCGCGAAATCGCCACTCGCGCCGAAGCGGTCGCGCAACTCGCGATAGAACGAAAGATCGATGTACACCTTGCGGTCGTTCGGGCAATAGAACGGGCCCATGGCTGCCTGCCCGGTGCCGCACGCGGTTTGCGTGGCGCCGGAAAACATCACGAGCCGCGGCGCCGGATAGTCCTGATTGAACTGCGCGCGAAAGATGTGCTGCCACGTCTGTTCCGTGTTGCCGAGCACGCGGCGCACGAACACGGCGCCGGGATCGTTGGCCGGTTGCGCATTGGACGGTGCGGCCTGCTGTTGCGGCGCGTTGCCATGCAGAACTTGCGCGCCGTTGATGATCGTCATCGGATTGATGCCGAAGAAATACGACGCCGCGAGCGCCACGACGATCGTCCCGATGCCGATCGATCCGCCGCCCATTCGAAAACCGCCCCCGCCGCGCCGGTCCTCTACATTCTGACTTTCCTGCTGGTCATCGAGGCGCATGATGCTTCTCCTTCCTACGCGCACGTCGCGCGTGTCAAAAGCGATTATGGTAACCGCGCCTGTCGCACGTCCCGTGCCGCGACAACGTAAAAGTTCTTTCTGAACCGATCAAAACCGGCGCCTCTTGCGCGCGGCGATTCCAGTGCGGTCGATTGTCGCGAAAACGCGTGCGCGATCTTGCCGCGGTGCACTATATCTCCATCTCGAAATCATCGAGAAATCAATCCGATAGCGGTGCTAAACCCTTGAAACTGCGGCATTTGCGCGCAATGACAATTCACTGACGCAGCGCAACACCCGTCTCGAAACAGAGCTAAGCTCCGGCCCGTCGCACGTCTCGATCAGCACAGGACACAACCGCTCCCGACTGCGGGCGCGCGTGAATTTCAAGGCACAAGTCATCATGCATTCGACTCCCGAAGCACTCGATCTGGCCCGAATCCAGTTCGCGTTCACCGTCTCGTTCCACATCATCTTTCCGGCGCTTTCCATCGGGCTCGCGAGTTTCATCGCCGTGCTCGAAGGCGCGTGGCTCAAAACCGGCAAGCCGGTCTACAAGGAGCTGTGTCTCTTCTGGTCGAAAGTCTTTGCCGTCGCGTTCGGCATGGGCGTCGTGTCGGGCGTCGTCATGGCGTACGAATTCGGCACCAACTGGGGCGGCTTTTCGAGCTTCGCCGGTCCGATCACCGGGCCGCTGCTCACCTATGAAGTGATGACCGCGTTCTTCCTCGAAGCGGGCTTCCTCGGCATCATGCTGTTCGGCTGGAACAAGGTCGGCCCGAAGGCGCACTTCGGCGCAACGCTGATGGTCGCCATCGGCACGCTCATCTCCACCTTCTGGATTCTCGCCTCGAATAGCTGGATGCAGACGCCGCAGGGCTTTCGCATCGAAGGCGATCATGTCGTGCCGGTCGACTGGTGGGCGATCATCTTCAATCCGTCGTTTCCGTACCGGCTCGCGCATATGGCGATTGCGGCGTTCATCGTGGCGGCGCTCGTCGTGGCCGCGACCGGCGCGTGGCATCTGCTGAAAGGCCGGCGCGATCCGGCCATCAAGAAGATGTTTTCGATGTCGCTCTGGCTGCTGCTCGCCCTGACGCCGATTCAGGCGCTCGTCGGCGACGCGCACGGCCTCAACACGCGCGAACATCAGCCGGCGAAGATCGCGGCGATCGAAGGCATCTGGGAAACGGAGAAAGGCGGCACCGCGCTCAATCTCTTCGGCATTCCCGACATGGAAGCCGAAACGACGAAATACGCCGTGCAGATTCCGCATCTCGGCAGCCTGATCCTCACGCATAGCTGGGACGGCGAGATTCGCGGCCTGAAGGAATTCCCGAAGGAAGATCGTCCGAACTCGACGCTCGTGTTCTGGAGCTTCCGCGTGATGGCCGGACTCGGCGTGCTGATGATCGTGATGTCGTTCGCGGCGTGGTGGCTGCATCGCAGGCGCAAGCTGTTCGAGGCGCGCTGGTTCCATCGCTTTGCACTTGCGATGGGTCCAAGCGGATTCATCACGCTGCTCGCGGGCTGGGTCACGACCGAAGCCGGACGCCAGCCTTGGGTCGTGTACGGCGTGATGCGTACTGCCGATGCCGTCTCGCCGGTCACGGCGCAGCAAGTCGGCGTGTCGCTGCTCGCGTTCGTGATCGTCTACACGATCGTCTTCGGCACGGGCATCTACTACTTGCTGAAGCTGCTGCGTCACGGCCCCGCGTTGCCGGGCGCGTCGACGCAGCCGTCGGACGGCAGCGCGCGGCGTCCGCTCAGCCTTCCGAATCAGTCCATCGAAGGAGCTTAAGAACATGGACCTCACACTCGCCTGGGCCGCGATCATCGCGTTCGGCCTGTTCCTTTACGTCGTGCTCGACGGCTTCGACCTCGGCATCGGCATTCTCTTCCCGTTCTTTCCGGATCAGCACGATCGCGACGTGATGATGAACACCGTCGCGCCCGTCTGGGACGGCAACGAAACGTGGCTCGTGCTCGGCGGCGCGGGATTGTTCGCCGCGTTCCCGATGGTTTATTCGACCGTGCTGTCCGCGCTGTATCTGCCGCTCGTGCTGATGCTCGTGTGCCTGATTTTCCGCGGCGTGTCGTTCGAAATCCGCGCGAAGGCGCAGCGCACGAAGCATATGTGGGATCTGGCGTTCATCGGTGGATCGGCGGGCGCGACGTTCTTTCAGGGCGTGGCGCTCGGCGCGTTTCTCGACGGCATTCCGGTCGCCGACGGCCGTTTTTCCGGCGATGCCTTCGGCTGGTTCACGCCCTTCTCGATCTTCACGGGCGGCGCGCTGGTCGTCACTTATGCGCTGCTCGGCGCGTGCTGGCTGATCGCGAAAACGGAAGGCGATCTGCAGCGGCGGATGTATCGCGTCGTGTGGCCGCTGACCGTTCTGCAACTCGCGACGATCGCGGTCGTCAGCATCTGGACGCCGTTGCAAGACGCGGGCATCGCGTCGCGCTGGTTCGATTCGCCGTGGTTCTATCGCATGTTGCCGGTGCCCGTGCTGGTCGCGGTTTGCGCGTGGGCGATGCGCCGCTCGATCGCATCGCGTCACGAGAAGCGGCCGTTTGCCGTCGCGCTCGGCTTCGTGTTTCTCGGCTACTCGGGTCTGGTGCTGAGCGTGTCGCCGCACGAGATTTTCCCCGGCGTTTCGATCTGGGATGCGGCCGCGCCCCGTTCGAGCCAGCTCTTCACGATCGTCGGCGCGGCGGTGATTCTGCCTGTGATCGTCGCTTACACGACGCTAGGCTATTGGATCTTCAGAGGAAAGGTGCGTCATGGCGAACATCACTACCATTGAGCGCGCGCGCAAGGTGTTCTGGTTCGTCGCGTTGTGGATGGCGGGCGTCGGCGGCGCGATGCTGCTCGCGCTGCCGTTCAAGTTGCTGATCAAGGCGGGCGCGGCGATTCATTGAGGCGCCGCGCGCGTTCAGAACACCGCCGCCGCAATCACCCCGCCAACGATCCCGAACACCACGACCGACGCGGCCACGAACGCGAGCACGCGCGGCGGAAACGACCGCGCGAGCATCGCGAGCGACGGCACGCTGACGGGCGGCAAGGTCATCAAGAGCGCGCCGGCCGGTCCCGTCGCCATGCCGAGCGAAAGCATCGCCTGAATGATGGGCACTTCGCCGGCGGTCGGAATCACGAAGAGCGTGCCCGCGACGGCAAACGCCGCGATCCACCACATGCCGTTGCCGATATCCGGACCGATGTGCGGAAAGAGCCAGGCGCGCGCCGCGCCAAGCAGCAGCACGAGCACGATGTATTCGGGCACGAGCCGCAACGTCATGCGTCCGAGAATTTTGATCCAGCGCGAAAACGCCGTGCCCGGCTCGTCCTCTTCGATCAGCTTGGCAAGCGCCTGACGCGACGACGCCGCCTGCGCCGGCGTCACCATCCGGTTGATCGCGTAGCCGAGGCCGAACACCATCAATACGCCGAGCACGAGCCGCAAACCGGTCCACTGCCAGCCGAGCACGAAGCCCATGAAAACCAGCGCCGCCGGATTGAGCACGGTATTGCCGAGCCAGAACGCGACGGCCGCGCCCGGCGCCGCTTCGCGCGCACGCAGCCCCGCGACGACGGGCGCGGCGCAACACGTGCACATCATGCCGGGCAAGGACATCAACCCGCCGTTCACGACGCTGCCGAAGTTGTGCTCGCCCAGCGCCCGCGCGACCCAGCGCGGCGGAATCAGCGCCTGCACCGCGGAGCCGAGCAGAAGGCCGAGCACCATCGCCTGCCAGATGGCTTTGCCGTAGGCGATCGCGTAGTCGAGCGCGGCTTGCCACGACGGCTCCGGCGCGCTCGCCGACGTGCCCATCAGAATGGATTTGCCGATCGAATGCTGGCTCGCCGCGACGAACGCGCGGTTGTAGTACGGAAACCATTTCACGTAGAACAGGCCCACGACGGCGATCAGCAGGAATACCAGCCAGCCGCGTGCGACGCGAGGTTGTGAAAACGTGGTCATATCTTTTTCTTTCGAGTGATGAGGTTGAATCAGAGCGCGGGCGTCGTCTCGGCGAGCCGGGCGAGCAAGGCTTTCGCCTGATCGACGCTGTCCGCGTCGTTCGGACGGAACAGCACGTGCGCCGCATGCGGCAGCTTCGTATAGAGCGCCTGGCTGCTGCGTCCATACGCCGGATCGTAATGACGGTCGATCAGTTCGGCGAAAAGCTCCGCGCGTGCGTTGTCATCGATCAGCCGATGCCAGTGCGCGACGCGCTCCCGGCTATGCAGCGCGACGAGCTTCGACAATTGCGCCTTGAAAAACGCGGGATCGTCGAAAAGATGCGCGTAATCCTGCAGCAAGAACGCGATGCGGTCCTCGCGCCGCGCCTCGACTTCCACGCACGATGCCGCGTGCAGATTGTCGAGGATGGCGTCGGGCATCGTGATCGATCCGATGCGCCGCCCTTCCGCTTCGACAAAAACCGGTTTCGCCGGATCGAAGCCCGAAAGCGTCTTCAGGAGCGCCGAATCGAACGCTTTTTGCGTCGGCTGCGGGCGTCCCGGCAGCGCGCCGAGCAAGGAACCGCGATGCGCGGCGAGTCCTTCGAGATCGAGCGTCTGCGCGCCCGCCGCGTCGAGCGCCTTCAGCAGCCGCGTCTTGCCGCTGCCCGTATGGCCGATCAGCGCGACATAGCGAAAACGTCCGGGCAGCGTGCCGAGCCGCTCGATCACGTCGCGCCGATAGCTCTTGTAGCCGCCGTCGAGTTGCCGGGCCTGCCAGCCGATCATGTTGAGCCACGTCGTCATCGAGCCGGAGCGCTTGCCGCCGCGCCAGCAATAGACGAGCGGACGCCAGTTGCGCGGCTTGTCGGCGAAGATCGTGTCGAGATGCATCGCGATATTGCGCGCGACCATCGCCGCGCCGACGCGCGTCGCCTCGAACGGCGAGACCTGCTTGTACATCGTCCCGACGATCACGCGCTCTTCGTTGCTGAGCACGGGCGCGTTGATCGCGCCGGGAATGTGATCCTCGGCGAATTCGAGCGGTGTGCGGACGTCGACGATTTCATCGAACTCGCTCAGGCGATCGATGGGAACGAGCAGGTTTTTCACGGGCTTGCGGGCGGGTTTTGGCTGAATCGAGCGAAAAATTATCGCATGCGGGCGGATTTCGGCCCGGACGCGCTTTTTTTGACCGACGCGCGATGCCCGCGAAAGCGGCTAAAGTGCATGAATCGATGCTTCCGAGAGGAAAGCGATGAGCTTTCACGAGACGATTGGCGCGCGCCGCTACCGCTTCGACGATCTGAAGACGCTGCTCGCGCGCGCCAGCCCGCGGCGCTCCGGCGACGAACTCGCGGGCATCGCGGCCGCCACCGAGGAAGAACGCGTGGCCGCGAAAATCGCGCTCGCGCAGTTGCCGCTCGCCGCGTTTCTCGACGAGCCGCTCATTCCCTACGAGGACGACGAAGTCACGCGCCTCATCGTCGATACGCATTCGCGCGAAGCGTTCGCGCCGATCGCGCACCTGACGGTCGGCGAATTCCGCGAGTGGCTGCTCGCCGATACCACCGACACCGCCGCGCTCGAACGCATCACGATGGGCGTGACGCCGGAGATGGCCGCCGCCGTTTCCAAGCTGATGCGCAATCAGGATCTGATCCTCGCTGCCAGAAAACGCCCGGTCGTCACGCGCTTTCGCACGACGATCGGCCTGCCGGGGCATCTCTCGGTGCGCCTGCAGCCGAATCATCCGACCGACGATCCGAAGGGCATCGCCGCATCGATGCTCGACGGCCTGTTGTACGGCTGCGGCGATGCCGTCATCGGCGTGAATCCCGCATCGGATTCGCCCGCCGCCATCGGCAAGCTGCTCGCGATGATGGACGATTTCCGTCAGCGCTACGACGTGCCGATGCAGTCGTGCATCCTCACGCACGTCACCAACACGCTCGCCGCCATCGAGCAAGGCGCGCCCGTCGATCTCGTGTTCCAGTCCGTCGCGGGCACGGAGCGCGCGAACGCGAGCTTCGGCGTGTCGCTCGCGTTGCTGGAGGAAGCGCGCGACGCGGCGCTCTCGCTCAAACGCGGGACCGTCGGCGATAACGTCATGTACTTCGAGACGGGGCAAGGCAGCGCGCTGTCGGCGAACGCGCATCACGGCGTCGATCAGCAGACCTGCGAAGCGCGCGCGTACGCGGTCGCGCGCCGCTTCCAACCGCTTCTGACGAACACGGTGGTCGGCTTCATCGGCCCGGAATATCTCTATGACGGACGGCAGATCATCCGCGCGGGACTCGAAGACCACTTCTGCGGCAAGCTGCTCGGCGTACCGATGGGCTGCGACATCTGCTACACGAATCACGCCGAAGCCGATCAGGACGACATGGACACGCTCCTCACGCTGCTCGGCGTGGCGAACGTCAACTTCATCATGGGCGTGCCGGGCGCGGACGACGTGATGCTCAACTATCAAAGCACGTCGTTCCATGACGCGCTCTATATCCGCCGCGCGCTGAACCTGAAACGCGCGCCGGAATTCGAAGCGTGGCTCGCGAAGATGCGCGTCACCGATGGCCGCGGCAATCTGCTCGCCGCGCCCACGCAACCTTTGCTCGACTGGATCGACTCATGACGAACGCCGATGCCTGGGACGCGCTGCGGCGCTTCACCAACGCGCGCATCGCGCTCGGCCGCGCGGGCAGCAGCCTGCCGACCGCGCCCTTGCTCGCATTCGAACTCGCGCATGCGCAGGCGCGCGACGCGGTGCATCAGCCGCTCGATACCGTCGCGTTGCGCGAAGCCGTTCGCGCCGCCGGCTTCGATACGCTCGATGCGCAAAGCGCCGCGCCGGATCGCGATCGCTATCTGCGTCGGCCGGATCTGGGCCGCGTGCTGAACGATGAAAGCGCGCAACGGCTTGCAGCGCACGCATCCGAAAGCGATATCGTTTTCGTCGCCGCCGATGGCTTGTCGGCCTTCGCCGCGCAACGTCACGTCGCGCCCTTGCTCGCGACATTGCGTGCGCGGCTCGACGGCTGGAACGTCGGTCCCGTCGTGATCGCGACGCAGGCGCGCGTCGCCCTCGGCGATCGCATCGGTGAGCTTTTGCGGGCGCAGATCGTCGTCGTAATGATCGGCGAACGGCCGGGGCTCAGTTCGCCCGACAGCCTCAGTCTTTACGTGACCTACGCGCCGCGCGCCGGACGCAACGACGCCGAGCGCAACTGCATATCGAATGTGCGGCCCGAAGGACTCGACTACGAAATCGCCGCATTCAAGCTGATGTGGCTGCTGAACGAAGCGCGCCGCCTGAAGCTCACCGGCGTCGGGCTGAAGGATCACAGCGGCGCGTTGCCCGCGTCCGACGCGAAATTGCCAGCCGATTAAACGCGCAACTTCCGATACAGCGTCGTGCGCGATATGCCGAGCGCGCGCGCCGTCGCGGATACATTGCCGCCGTGCGCCTTGAGCGCGGCGCTCACCGCGCTCGCTTCGATGTCGACAAGACGCGCGACGTTCGCGGGCGGCGTTGCGTTATCGAATTTGGGCTGTTCGCCGAGTTCATCGACGAAATCGTGCGGAAGATGTTCGATGCGGATATGCGTGTCGTGATCGTCGAGCATCGCGGACGCCGTGCGCAGGACATTGCTCAACTGCCGTATGTTGCCCGGCCACGGATGACGCGCGAAGAGCGCGAGCACGTCGTCGTCGACGTACACGACGCGCCCGGCGAAACGCTCGTGCCGCAGAATCTTGTCGACGACCGCGCGCAGGTCGGAGCGCGCGGCAAGCGGCGGCAGCGTCACCGAAAGACCGTTGATCCGGTAATACAAATCTTCGCGGAATTCGCCCTGCGCGACGCGCTCGCGCAGCTTGCGATTGCTCGCGCAGACGAGCATGAAATCGACCGGCACCGCGCGCGCGGCGCCGAGCGGCTCGACGACGCGTTCCTGCAGCACGCGCAGCAGACGGCTTTGCATCGCGAGCGGCATGTCGCCGATTTCATCGAGAAAGAGCGTGCCGCCGTTCGCCTGCACGATCTTGCCGATCGCGCCGCGCTTCGCCGCGCCCGTGAACGCGCCCTGCGCATAGCCGAAAAGCTCCGATTCGATCAGCGTCTCCGGCAGCGATGCGCAGTTCACCGCAACGAACGGCCCCGCGCGGCGCGGCGAATCGTCGTGGATCGCGCGCGCGAGCATTTCCTTGCCCGCGCCCGTTTCACCGCCGATCAGAATCGGTATGTTCTTGCCAATGACCTTGCGCACGCGCGCGACGATGTCGTTCATCTGCGCATCGCCGGTACAGAGATCGGCGAGGCTCGAACCGGCGCGCTCGCGTGTGGGGATCGTGCTCGTCGTGCTCGGGACGCTCGACATGTTCCGCGCGTGAAAATCGACGCTCGCGAACACCGCGACGCCGCTAGGCAGTTCGAGCCGGCAAGGCGCATCGCCCGCGCGCGCGATGAGTTCATCGACGCGCTCGCCGAACAGCGCATCGAGCGTCTGCGAACGCAAAGCGCCGAGTTCGAGACCGAGCTGAAACTGCGCGCTGCGGTTCGCGCAGAGCAGGCGCCCGTCGAGATCGAATACGGCGATGCCTTCCATCAACGTGCCGATGAACTCGGGCCGGCTATGGAAACGGATGCGCAGGCCGTCGCTGAAGCCGCTCGCGATCAGTCGGTTCTCGATCATCTGCGCGGACATTTTCACGAGCGCCATCGTGTGCTGGTGATAGCCGCGTCGGTCGCCGGTGACATCGAGCACGCCGGAGAGATTGCCGTGCGGATCGAGGATCGGCACGCTGGAACACGTCAGAAAGTGATTGGCGCGCAGGTAGTGCTGGTCGCCGTGCACGGTGACGGCCGTGCGCTCGGCGATCGTCGTGCCGATCGCGTTCGTGCCCTGATGCTCCTCGCTCCAGAGCGCGCCCGCGCGCAGCGCGACTTTTTCGGCGCGCGCGAGGAAGTCGTCGTCGCCGAGTGAATGCAGGATCAATCCGCTCGCGTCGGTGAGCGCGATCATGCTGTGCGTATTGGCGATCTGCGCGTACAGCGTTTCCATCACCGGCAGCGCGTGAGCGAAGAGCGCACGGCTTTCATCGAGCTTGACGGCGAGCTCCGTGCCCGACAGCACGGCGTAATCCGGGCGCATCGTCTCGCACAGCCCGAACGTGGCCGAGCGCTCGTGCGAATGACGAATGACGTCGCGTTGCGCCGACTGCAAGGCCGCGCCGATGGCATGCTGCATCGCCTCCTCCTTTTCGATTCACGGTCGCGTGAACGTCTTCTCGGGGCAATGTAACACCGTCGCCGCACGCGGGTCGATGCGAGGAACCACGCGGTACGGCGCCCGGCGCTTTCCCGCGCTACAGCACGAGCGAGCCCGCCGAAATCGCGACGACGAGGAATATGACGAACAGAATCAGGAAGATGAAGAAGCAGATCTTCGCGATGCCCGCCGCACCCGACGATACGCGCGTAAAGCCGAAGAATCCGGCGACGACAGAAATGATCGCGAAAAGAATGGCGAGCTTGAGCATGGCAGATCCGATTTTTGTGTTGTGTTCGGTGACTGTTTGCAAGACCTGTGCCTCGGTTCTTCGCGGGCGGTGCTTATCGGAGTCGGCGGCAAAATCAGACCGTTAGTTGCAATGAAAGCGCGATAAAAAAGCGGGCAGTTCGACTGCCCGCTTCGAAGAGATCACCGTATGCCGCGCGCCCGATTGTCGGCTGCGGCGACCGTCGCGGGTGCGGCGGCGGCCGTCGCCGGGACAGGCTGACGGGTGCCGAGCCAGTTCGAGATCCGCTGATGCACATGCGGCACGGCAAGTAGCGCGCCGATCGCGATGGCGTCGGCGGCGAGTCCGGCAGGCACGTTGATGAGGCCATCGGTCAACGTGAACAGGATCGAATCGACGACGAGCGAAATCACCGTTCCCGCCACGAATGACACCATGCCCGCGCGTCCCAATGCGCCGACCCACGGCAGGCGCGTCGCCACCGCCTTGACGACGCCGTAGCGCGCCAGATTCGCCGCGATCCACGCGATGGCGAGGAAATTCACGACGCGCGGACCAGCAAGGTCGCGCTTGAAGGCGCTGTCCAGCACCGGCGGCAGCACGAGCAGCTTGTAGTACGCCATGCCGGCGATCAGCGCCACGGCGCCCGCGCTCACGATCCAGCCGAAGCGGTTCGCGCTCACGCGTTGATAGATCGGCTGGCAGCGCGCCAGCACGCCGAGCACGAACATCAACTGCCAGGCGGCGGGATTGAAGTCCCACAGATTGTCGTCGACGGACGGCATGAATTCGCCGATCTGCGCCGCGAACGCCCACACCGCGAGGCTTAGACCGAGCAGCAGCCAAGGCTTGCTGCGCGCGAGCGGCAGCATGAGCGGCACGGCGAGTGCGAAGAGCGCGTACATCGGCAGGACGGCCGAGAGATAAGGCTGGCGCTCGAATGTGAGAATTTCCGCGATCGAGGAAACCGGCTGCGACATCAGCGTGTCCAGATCATGCAGCGCGAGATTCGGCGCGTGGCCAAAAAAGGGCCGCAGCAGGAACGATGCGACGAGCATCAGCGCCGCCGTGACGAGAAACGCCCGATAAAGCTCGAACGCGCGTTTCACGAAGCGCCTGCGCGCCGCGCTTTCCGAGCGGCGCTCCGCGAGCGACGCGTAGGCCGTCGCCGTGGCGAAGCCGCCGAGGAACACGAAGACTTCGGCGGCGTCATTGAGCGCGAAGGCATGCAGCGTGAAACGCGACACCATGCTGCCGCCGATATGATCGACGACGATGATCAGCAGTACCAGTCCCCGGAAGAAGTCCAGCTCGACGAGACGTTTTGATTTTTGCTGCATGCGGCTTGCTCAGTGTCCTTGCGGCGACAGTTAAACACGGCCGCGAACACGCGGCGCGAAAGCATTGGAGTTTACCCGTATTTGCGGCAGTGCATCACGCGAACAGATGCAAATAAGCGTTTCAAATCCGATATTTGTCGGTTTGAACAACATCTCGCGTCGGGGATTGTCACCGGCTGGTTTCGATCAGGCGCAAGCTTTCAAGTTCATTTCATTTTTCCCGCCGAACAGGCTAATATCTCGCCCTCATCTCGAACGCTCCCGAACCATGGACTATCTCGTTGCCCTTCTCGCCGATCCCGCCGCCTGGGCCGCACTCGCGACGCTCGTCGTCATGGAAGTCGTGCTCGGCATCGACAACCTGATCTTCATTTCGATCCTGACCAACAAGCTGCCCGCGGCGCACCGCGAACGCACGCAGCGCATCGGCATCGCGCTCGCGCTCGTGATGCGGCTCGGCCTGCTCGGCACGGTCGCGCTGATCGTCCGCCTCACCACGCCGATCTTCGAAGCGTTCGGGCACGGCTTTTCCTGGCGCGACCTGATTCTCATCGCGGGCGGCGTGTTTCTCGTCTGGAAGGCGACGACGGAAATCCGCCATCACGTCACGCACGACGCCGACGAACACGCCGGCCCCGCGTCGGGCAAGAGCCTGACGCCGCTGTCGGCGATCGGCCAGATCCTGCTGCTCGATCTCGTGTTTTCCATCGACAGCATCGTGACGGCGGTCGGCATGACCGAGCACATTCCGATCATGTTCGTCGCGGTGATCGCCGCCGTCACCGTGATGCTGTTCGCGGCCGGTCCGCTGTCGCGCTTCATCGAGCGCAATCCGACGATCGTCATGCTCGCGCTCGGCTTCCTGCTCGTGATCGGGATGACGCTGATCGCCGAAGGCTTCGGAACACACGTGCCGAAGGGCTACATCTATGCGGCGATGGCGTTCTCGGCGCTGGTCGAGGGCCTGAACATGCTCGCGCGGCGCGCCAAGGGACGCGTTCGCGAGTAGCGCGCGCGGGCGGACGTTCGCTAAAGTTTCGGCGCCATCCGGCCGATATCGGACGGATGAGCACCCAACCCGCTTCCATCGAACGCGCGCCCGGTCGGCGCTGGCTCAACGGCTCGCGCGTGAGCGCTTATTGCGCGACGATCCTCGTCGTGCTCCAGTGTTACGGGCTCGTTCTCGCCGTGCGCAGTGCCGTCGCGGAGAAAGGTCATCCGGCCGGCTGGGACTTTCTGACGTTCTGGTCGGCTGCGCGCCTCGCGCTCGCGGGGCATCCGCTCGACGCCTATTCGGCGGACGCGATCAAGCACGTCGCGCAGCAACTGGGGCCGCACATCATCCTGCCGGGGCCGTGGTTCTATCCGCCGAACTTTCTGCTGCTGGTGCAGCCGTTCGGCTTGCTGTCGGCGCCGCTTGCCTACGCGCTGTTCGCTTCGATTTCGTCGGTCGTCTTCGTGCTGCTGGCCCGCCGCGCGCTGCCGATCCCCGACATGATCATGTGGATCGTCGCGTTTCCCGGCATCTGGCTCAACGCGGCCCAGGGACAGAATGCCGCGCTCACCGCGAGTCTCGCGCTCGCCGCATTTCTCTCGATGCCAAAACGGCCGATGCTCGCGGGCGTCTTCATCGGCCTGCTTTCGATCAAGCCGCATCTGGCCATCCTGTTTCCGCTCGCGCTGGCGTGCGCGGGCATGTGGACGACCTTCATCGCCGCCGCGCTGACGACGATCCTGTTCACCACGGTTTCGGTCGCCGTCTTCGGCCTCGACATCCTGCCGGTCTTTCTCCACGGACTGCACGATGCCAACGGTTTCACCGCGAGCGGCAGTCTTCCTTGGTTTCAGATGGCGAGCCTCTTCGCGAGCCTGCGCATGGCGCACGTCGCGACCGGTCCCGCCTATGTCGCGCAGGCGTGTCAGGCGATCGTGGCGATCTGCGCCGTCGCGTGGGTATGGCGCAATGCGAAAGGACTGGAAGTTCGCGCGACGGCGCTCGTCGCCGCGACGTTCATGATCAGCCCCTACATCTATAACTACGACGGCGTGTGGCTCGGCATCCCGCTGGCACTCATCGCCGCGCGCGCGCTGCGCGACGGATGGCTGCGCGGCGAGCCCGCGATCCTGTTTTTCGCGTGGATCTATCCGCAGTTGGGAAATCAGTTGGCCAAGGACTGCGGCGTAGGTGTAGGACCGCTGGTTTTCGCGTTGCTGATTTTCGTGGCGGTGCGGCGCGCGCGTCTCGAAGCCGCGGGCGCCGATCCGTCGCGTTAGAGCGCGTCAGAAAGGCAGTTCGCGCTGCGGATTGTCGGGCGCGGGCTGGTTCGACGCCGCCGGCAGCGGTTGCGCGCGCAGCCAGCGTTCGATGGCATCGACGACATGTTGGCGCTCGGCGTCGTCGAGCGCTTTTCCCGCCGCGATGCCGTGCCATTTCGCGAGACACGAGCGGCAGCACGTCGCCGTCGCGTGCTGCGCGATGAACACAGGATGCCCGCGAAACGGTGTCTGCTTGCCGTCGTTCAGCGGCGCTTGCGGCGCAAGCCGCTTGCCGATCAGCTCATGCGCCTGCGCCACGACCGTGTCGACGCCCTTCTCCCTTAAAACTTTCCCCTCACGCACGCCGAGCGCGAAACGGCGCCGGAATGCCGATTTCGCGAGCGCATCGAAGACGGCGTCGAGGTCGCGCATCGCGTCATCGATCCTTCGCGTAGAGCGTGGACTCCGCGAAGCCGTCGGCGGCCAGCACGCGTCCGACGAGAATCATCGCCGTGCGTTCCATGCCCGCCTCGCGCACTTTCGGCGCGATGTTCGCGAGCGTCCCTTCGACGCGCGTCTCGTCCGGCCAGCTCGCGCGAAACACGACCGCGACGGGACACTCCGCGCCGTAATGCGGCACGAGCTCCGCGACGATGCGCTCGATATGCCGCACGCCCAAATGAATCGCGAGCGTCGCGCGATGACGCGCGAGATCGGCGAGGCTCTCGCCTTCGGGCATCGACGTCTTCGTCGCGTAGCGCGTGAAGATCACGGTCTGCGAGATGCCGGGCAGCGTCAGTTCGCGCTTCAGCGCCGCCGCCGATGCCGCCGTCGCCGTGACACCCGGCACCACTTCGTAGGGAATCGCGAGCGCGTCGAGCCGGCGAATCTGCTCGCCGATCGCGCCGTACAGCGACGGATCGCCCGAATGCACGCGCGCCACGTCGTGCCCGTTCGCGTGCGCTTCCTGCAGGAGCGCGACGATCGCGTCGAGATCGAGCTCGGCCGTGTCGATGCATTTCAGCGCGCGATGTCCGTCGAGGACTTGCGTCGGCACGAGCGAGCCGGCGTAGAGAATCACGGGACATGCGCGGATCAGCCGCTGCCCCTTTACTGTGATGAGTTCGGGATCGCCCGGTCCGGCGCCGATGAAATAAACGGTCATGGTCTGGTGAGCCAGTGTTGAAGCGCGTCGCGGGCGCTGGCGGCGTCGTCGAAAATGCGGTCGGCGTCGGGAAGCGCGGGCCGCGTGAGCATGACGACGGCGATACCGCGTTCCCGCGCGACCGCGAGCTTCGCCTCGGTCGCCCGCCCGCCGCTGTTCTTGCTGACGACGACATCGATACGCGCCGCGTCGAACAAGGCGCGCTCGCCGGCGAGATCGAACGGACCGCGCGCATCGACAATGCTCGCGCGCGCGTTGCCCGGATGCGCGTCGAGACAGCGAATCGTCCAGTGCTGCGACGCGGGAATGTCGTGCAGATGCGCGAGCGCCTCGCGCCCGAGCGTGAAAAGCGGCCGATGAAACGGCGCGATGCATTCGACGATCTCGCGCCAGTCCGACGCCTCGCGCCAGTCGTCGCCCGCCTGCGGCTGCCATACGGGACGGCGCACCGCCCAGAGCGGCACGTCGGCGAGCGCGCAGGCATCGAACGCGTGGCGGCTCATCTGCGCGGCATAGGGATGCGTCGCATCGACGACGAGCGTGATGTGCTCGTCGCGCAGATATCGCACGAGCCCGTCGATGCCGCCGAAACCGCCGACGCGCACCGTGCACGCCAGATCGCCCGGCACGCGCCCGAGGCCCGCGAGACTGTAGACGTGCGTCGCAGGAAGCGCACGCGCGATCGCGAGCGCATCGCCGGTGCCGCCGAGCAGCAGCACGCGCGTCATGCCGCGCTCCCGACGATATTGCCCCGCCGGTCGATCGCGAAGGTCTCGACTTCGATGCCTGGCGGCAGCACGTCGAGCGCGACATCGCGCGCGCGTCGGCAGACGATATCGCCGAGCGCGATGCCTTCCGCGCGTGCGAGCTTGAGCGCTTCCTGACTCGTGTTGGCCGCGCGCATCGACGCCAGCAGTTCGGCGTTCGCGCCCGCATCGGCGGCCCAGACGGCGAGCAGCGGCAAGTCGATGCTCGAACTGCGGCTGTGCAGATCCATATGCCCCGCCGCGAGCTTGGACAGCTTGCCGAAGCCGCCGCACAGGCTCAGCTTGTCGACGCTCGCGCGGCGCAAATGCTTGAGCACCGCGCCCACGAAATCGCCCATTTCGATCAATGCGATGTCGGGCAGGCCGTAGCGCGCGCGCATCGCGTCCTCGCTCTGGTTGCCGGTGCACGCGGCGATATGCCGATACCCGTTCGCCCGCGCCACATCGATGCCCTGATGAATCGACGCGATGTACGCCGAGCACGAAAACGGTCTGACGATGCCGGTCGTGCCGAGTATCGACAATCCGCCGACGATGCCGAGGCGCGGATTCATCGTCTTCTGCGCGAGCGCTTCGCCGTTCTCCACGCCGATGGTCACGTCGAAACCGCCGCGATAGCCGACGCTTTTTGCGAGCGCGTCGAGATGCTCGGTCATCATCTTGCGCGGCATCGGATTGATCGCCGGTTCGCCGACGGCGAGCGCGAGGCCCGCGCGCGTCACCGTGCCGACGCCCGCGCCCGCATGAAAGCGCACGCCCGGTTCCTCCGACAGTCGCACGCGCGCGAACACGAGCGCACCGTGCGTGACGTCGGGATCGTCGCCCGCATCCTTGATGACGCCGGCTTCGGCGGCGGCGCTTTCATCGGGTAAACGGCGGCAGAACGAAAGCATCATCGTCACGCGCTGGCCCTTCGGCAGGACGATCTCCGCGCGCTCGCTCGTCTCACCGAGCAGCAAGAGGCGCGCGGCCGCGAGACTCGTCGCGGTCGCGCAGCTTCCTGTCGTGTAGCCGCTGCGCAGCGGCGCGGCTTTCTCCGGCGTCTCTTCACGCATGACGCATCACGGTTTGCTCGCGTGCAGGACGGTGATCGGCAGCGCCTGACGCCACGTGTCGAAGCTGCCGAGCGGTTCCGCCTGCGCGACGCCGATGCGCGTCAGCTCGCCGCCGTGGCGCGCGCGCCATTCGACGAGCGCCGCCTCGCTTTGCAGCGTCACCGCATTGGCGACGAGCCGCCCCCCCTGACGCAGACGCGCCCAGCACGCATCGAGCAGGCCCGGCACCGTCAATCCACCGCCGATGAACACCGCGTCCGGCGCGGGAAGGCCGTCGAGCGCGGCGGGCGCTTCGCCTCTGACGAGTTGCAGCGCGGGCACGCCGAGCGCATCGCGGTTGTATTCGATGAGACGCTGACGGCTCTCGTTCGCTTCGATCGCGATCGCCCGACACGCGCCATGCGCGCGCATCCATTCGATGCCGATCGAGCCGCAGCCCGCGCCGACGTCCCACAGCAGTTCGCCGGGCTGCGGCGCGAGGCGCGCGAGCGTCACGGCGCGCACGTCGCGCTTCGTCAACTGGCCGTCGTGGCGGTAGGCGTCGTCGGCGAGACCGGGCGTGAGCGGCGGCCCGGCGTGGCCGGCGTGCGTCCGGCACTCGATCGCGATGAGATTGAGCGCGGCAACGACGGGCTCGCGCCAGTCGTCGGCACGCTCGTCGATGCGGCGTTCGTCGCTGCCGCCGAGATGCTCGAAGACGGTCATGCGGCTCGCGCCGAAACCATGCGCGGTCAGAAGCGTGGCGACGGCGGCGGGCGTCGTGCCGTCCGCGCTCAGCACGATGAGGCGCACGCCGCGATGCAGATTCGCGAGCAGCGACGCCGCCGGCCGCCCGACGAGCGATACGCAGACGGCGTCTTGGAGCGCCCAGCACAGGCGCGCCGCCGCGAGCGACAGCGACGACGGCGCGGGAATGACGCGCATTTCGCCGTTGGCGACTTCGCGCGCGAGCGTCGCGCCGACGCCGAAGCACATCGGATCGCCGCTCGCGAGCACGCAGATGCGCGTTTTGCCGTCGCCGCGGTCGGCGAGCACGGCATCGAGCGAAAAGGGTTTCGGCCACGGCATGCGGCGCGCGGCGATGCGATCCGGCAGCAACGCGAGATGACGTTCGCCGCCGTGGATCGACTGGGCGTCGAGAAGCGCGCGACGCGCGGCGCGGGAAAGTCCGTGCCAGCCGTCTTCGCCGATGCCCACCACGGTCAGCCAGTTCGACATGCGCGGTCTCCTTGCTGCGATTCCGATCGCGTTCCCGGATACATGCCGGAAGCGCTCGGAGGGTCGATAAAAGCGGGCATAATACAGGTCCGTCGGCGCCCGGGGTCGTGAGACCGAGGGCTTAAAAGGGAACACAGCGAAACTGTGGCTGCCCCCGCAATTGTACGCAGCGAGTCCGCGCTCCACTGCCACTGGTTTTTACCGGGAAGGCCGGCGCGAATGTCGACCTGCCAGCCAAGAGACCTGCCGACCCAACGCATTCGCGCGACGCCGACCGGGCGGGGTGTACCGGTTCGCTCATCACGCGCGAAGCCCAACGGGTCACGCTTTTGAATTCTTTCGACCGCTCATCGCTCAACGCAACGCCGCGTGCTTCCGCATGCCCGGGCCTGATGCGCATCGTGCCCGCGCGCGATGGCGGCCTTGCGCGTCTGCGTCTCGCGGGCGGCGTGTTGAGCACGCGGGCGGCGCGGGCCGTCGCGCGCGCGGCTCGCGAGTACGGCTCGGGCGTGATCGAAGTGACCAATCGCGCGAATCTGCAACTGCGCGGCATTCGCGACGATGCCCACGCCGCGCTCGTCGACATCGCCCTCGACGCGGGCCTCGGCCCGTCGACGGCGGGCGCAGACGACATCCGCAACGTAATGCTGAGCCCGCTCGCGGACGACGGCACGCGCGCGCTCGCCGCGCGGATCGTCGATGCGATGCAGGCCGATGCGTCGCTGCATGCGCTGTCGCCGAAATTCGCGCTCCAGCTCGACGCCGGCGAGCGCCTCGCGATGCTCGATCATCCGCACGATCTTTGGCTTTCCGCCATCGACGATGGCGCGCGCTTCGCATTCGGCCTCGCCGGAACGATGCGCGATCCGGCGCTCGGCGCGATCTCGCGCGACGATCTCGTGATGTTCGTCCTGAACGTGTTGCGCAGCTTTCTCGCGCTGGCGACGCCTGAAGAACATCGCATGCGCGATCTGCTTGCGCGTATCGGCGTTGCGCGCTTTCTCGACGCCTTGCGTTTCGACGCCGATATCGCGACATGGACACGCGCACCCGCCGATGCATCGCTGCGTCTCGGCGCGCACGAGGAGCCGCATCGCGCGACGTGGTACGCGGGTGCGCAAACGCCGCTGGGCCGTCTCGATGCGACGACGCTCGAAGCGCTCGCCAATCTCGCCGACGCACACGGCGCAAGCCGCCTGACGATGACGCCGTGGCAAAGCGTGCTGATTCCCGGCCTCGCGGCGCATTCAGCGCATGACATGCTGCAAGGGCTGCACGCGCTCGGCCTTGCAACCGGCGCGCACAAACCGCTCGCGCGCCTCATCGCGTGCGCGGGTTCGGAACGCTGCGCAAAGAGCCGTGCCGATACCAAAGCCGATGCTCACCGGCTCGCCGCGCTCCTGCCTTCGGATGACGGGACGCAGGTGCATCTGAGCGGCTGCGAGCGTTCGTGCGCGGCGGCGCATCCGGTTCCGGTCACGCTCTACGCAGTCGCGCCCGGACGATACGACTTACATCGCGACGCACGAGCCGTCGCGCGCAATCTGACCATCGAAGAGGCGGCCGAACGGCTCGCCCGGAGCCATGCCGATGCTTGACTACATCCGCGACGGCGCGGAGATTTATCGTCAGTCCTTTGCGACGATCCGCGCCGAAGCCGACCTCGCCGCCATTCCCGCCGATCTGGAGAAGCTCGCCGTGCGGCTGATCCATGCGTGCGGCATGGTGGATATCGTGAGCGATCTGCGCTTCTCGCCCGGCGCGGGCAGCATCGGAAGAAAGGCGCTTGCAGCAGGCGCGCCGATCCTGTGCGATGCGCGCATGGTCGCCGAGGGCATCACGCGCGCGCGCTTGCCCGCCGACAACCGCGTGATCTGCACCTTGAGCGATCCCTCGATTCCCGAGCGCGCCCGCGCGATGCGCAACACGCGCTCGGCCGCCGCGCTCGAACTATGGCGTGCGCAACTCGAAGGCGCGATCGTCGCGATAGGCAACGCGCCGACCGCGCTCTTCCATCTGCTCGACATGATCGATGCCGGCGCGCCGAAGCCCGCGCTCATTCTCGGCTTTCCGGTCGGTTTCATCGGCGCGGCGGAATCGAAAGCGATGCTCGCCGCCGATAGCCGCGGCGTGCCCTTCGTCGCGCTGCTCGGCCGGCGCGGGGGCAGCGCGATGGCAGCGGCCGCAGTGAACGCACTTGCTTCGGAGGCCGAATGATGCGCGGACGTCTCTTTGGATTAGGCGTCGGCCCGGGCGATCCGGAGCTGATCACCGTGAAGGCGCTGCGGCTTTTGAAGACCGCGCCGGTGGTCGCGTATTTCGTCGCAAAGGGCAAGAAGGGTAATGCGTTCGGCATCATCGAATCGCATCTCGACGATACGCAGATGCGCCTGCCGCTCGTCTATCCGGTGACGACCGAAGCGCTCGAACCGCCGCTCTGCTACGAGACGATCATCAGCGCGTTCTACGACGAAGCCGCGCTCACGATATCCGGTCATCTCGAATCCGGACGCGATGTCGCCGTGATCTGCGAGGGCGATCCGTTTTTCTACGGCTCATACATGTATCTGCACGATCGTCTCGCAGCACGCTTCGATGCAGAGGTCGTGCCGGGCGTGTGCTCGATGCTCGGCGGCGTGGCCGTGCTCGGCGTGCCGCTCGTGTATCGCAATCAGAGCCTGTCGGTGCTGTCGGGCGTGCTGCCTGAAGACGATCTGAAGCGCCGTCTCGAAGCAGCCGATGCGGCCGTCATCATGAAGCTCGGCCGCAACTTCGAGAAAGTGCGGCGCGTGCTGGGCGAACTCGGCCTCGACGATCGCGCGTTGTATGTCGAGCGCGCGACGATGACCAACCAGCGCATCGTGCCGCTCGATGAAGTCGATCCGATGGCATCGCCGTATTTCTCGCTGCTCGTCGTGCCGGGGAAAAAATGGCGTGCATGAAGGCTTCCATGCCGATGGCGATCGTCGTGCTCGGCGCGGGCGCGCTCGATACCGCGCGTCGCATTCAGGCGCGCTTTCCGCAATCGCGCGTGCATGGACTGGCGAGCCGCGTGAGCGCGGACATCGCGTATGACGACTTCGGCGCGCACGTGCGTGGTCTGTATGCGTCGGGCGCGGCGATCGTCGCGCTGTGTTCCGCGGGCATCGTGATTCGCGCGCTTGCATCCTGTCTCGCCGACAAAGGCAACGAACCGCCCGTGCTCGCCATCGCGCAGGATGGCAGCGCCATCGTGCCGCTGCTCGGCGGCATGAGCGGCGTGAATGTGCTTGCGCGCGAGATCGGCGACGCCTTGCAAGTCGCACCCGCGATCACGACGAGCGGCGAATTGCGCTTCGGGAAATGTCTGCTGGCGCCGCCCGAAGGTTATGCACTTGCGGATATCGAGCAAGGCAAGCGTTTCGTGTCCGACCTGCTGGCGGGCGCGACGACGCGCATCGAAGGCCACGCGCCCTGGCTCGACGATGCCGCGCTGCCTCGCAACGACGATGCGCGTCTTGCCGTTCGCATCACGCCGCTTGCCACGCGCGATGAAAACAGCCTCGTGATTCATCCGCGTTGCGTGCTTGCGTGGATCGAAGATATTTCACACGACGATGACGTCGCCGAACGCGTGCGAGCTGCCTTGAACGAACGTGGTCTCGCACCGCTTGCGCTCGCGGCGTTGACTGCGCCCGCTCGCTACATGGCTTCGCGTCCGCTCGAAGATGCGGCGCGTGCGCTCGATGTGTCGTTGCGCTTCTGCGATGCCCCGCCATTCGCTCGCAACGATGCGCGAGGCGTTGCGCTGCACGTCAGCGATACGCCGATCGATGCGGGATCGATCGGCCATGCGCGCGGCACGCTGACGGTGATCGGCCTTGGTCCCGGCAAGGCGGAACTGATGACGCCCGCCGCAAGAAGCGCGCTTCACGACGCACAAGACGTGCTCGGTTACGAGACGTATGTGCGTATGGCGGGACCGTTTCGCGACGACCAGCGCGTGCACATCACCGACAATCGCGAGGAACTGCAGCGCGCGCGACACGCGTTCGAACTCGCGAGTGAAGGCCGACGCGTGATCGTGGTGTCATCGGGCGATCCCGGCGTGTTCGCGATGGCCGCAGCGGTGCTCGAAGCACTCGACGAAGGACGCGCCACGCATCCCGAATGGAATGCGGTGAAGCTTCAGATCGTGCCGGGCGTGTCGGCCTCGCTCGCGACGGCCGCGCGCGCGGGTGCGCCGCTCGGCCATGACTTCTGCGTGTTGTCGTTGTCGGATAACTTGAAGCCGTGGAGCGTGATCGAGAAGCGCATCGCGCATGCAGGCGAAGCGGATCTTGTGATGGCCTTCTATAACCCGCTGTCGAAGGCGCGGCCGTGGCAGTTCGATCGTGCGATCGACGTCGTGAAGCGATATCGGGACTCGGACACGCCGGTCGTGCTGGGAAGAGATATCGGACGTCCGGCGGAGGCTTTGCGCGTCATTGAGCTCGGTGAACTGAAGAGCGAGCTCGTCGACATGAGGACGATGGTCATCGTCGGATCATCGATGACGCGTGTCGTCGGGGATTGGGTTTATACGCCGCGGTGGTATGACTGAGGATGCGTCGAGAGTCAATGCTTGCCCGCTTTTGAACGCGAACGTACCGTCCAGTCAGGGTGCGCTACCCGTCGTTTGACCAGCCGCTCCAATTCCTTGCTGTGGTACAGGTCGAGGCACTTGAGAAAATCGAAGCGAATGTCCGCTCCCTTCGCTTCGGCCTCGACAAGCGGATTATAGTAATCGCGCCGTAGATGCTTGCGCACTAGCGCCTCCACTTCCGCGGGACTTTTATCGAGGTCGTAATAAGTCCAGTCTCTCAGTGCGCTCGCGCTACTTCCGGCATCGACGGCTGCGTCGTTACTGCCTTTGTACGCTGTGGCGACGCATATGGCCAAGACCATGTCCTTGTAATTCTGGGCGTAGGTGCGCGATGGCGCTTCCGGCGAGTTTTCGTTGGGGGGAATGGTCTGTCCGCTTGCCGTAGCGCACGCCAGCGCGAGAATCACCAGGCTGGTCCATCGCTTCATGACAGGCTCCAAAAATGCGCCTGGTCGGTCCTGTTTCGAACCCCAGGTTCGTTGAAGTAACAACTGTCGTAGCAAACGATACCGTTGTACAAGGTGGCATGGCCTTGTGCGTCTCGCCATCCCGACGTTTCAAAAAGAATCACACCTTTTTTGCCTGCGAGCCTGCCGCCTCCCGAGGGCGGATATTCAATCGTTTCCGGCTTGCCCCAACGCTGTTTGAGAAATTCGATGAGGTCCACCACGCGAAAGAAGTAGCGTCGACGATCAGCGCCTGAAACCGTCTTCCCATCGATGGCTGGAATGGTCGCGCCCGAGTGATTCAAGATATGGCTCATGCGAACCGCGCATGTGTTCTTCCACCTCGCTTCCGCACCCACCTCGTTGATGTTGGCGGCTACCTTCCCACCAATCACCGTCGCGACCTTCCCCTCGGATTCGATGGATCGAAGATTTCCATGGATGCCGACCACGCGGCCGCAAAGCTTGGTCTGTACATTTGTTATCCTAATTATTCATAGCCAAACAACTCCGAAATATGCAGGCGATTATAAAGTCGATATGGCTCGCTGAATCGGCTGCAAGCCTGATCGCGCAAAATTCGGACAATCACCGTGGCAGTCGGCAATATTCGAATCGATTGCTCAACAATCCGAGATTCTTATCAGCGCATCCGCAAGCACATATCTCGCGCTCCACTCGCGCGCGAGCGCCTCGCCGCGCCCGACCCGAATCGCACCTTCCTCGAAATCGACGACGACGATCTCATCCGCTGCGTGAGGTGCTTGCGGTTGCTCGTTCGTTCGCCCGTCGGTGAGCACCCACAAGCAGCGCCGTTGCACTGGTCTGCGCCGAGCCGCTCTTTCGAGCACCGTTCCCGCGCTCGCCAGCCCAAGCGCGAGGGGCGTGCCGCCACCGCCGCCGATCGGCGCGACCCACCGCTCATTGAACCAATGCGCCGCGCCCGGCTGACGACGCACTTCCGCGCGTGCACCGCCGAAACATATCAGCGCAATCTCCGCCCGCTCACGATAAGCGCGATCGAACAGCGCGACGAGCATGCCCTTCGCGCGCGCAAGGCGCTCGCCGGCGAGCATCGAGCCGGAGCAATCGAGCAGAAAACAATGCAGCACCGCACCGTCGCCCTGCGTGCGCCGGTATCGCAAATGCTCCGTAGCAAAGCGCGCGGAACGCTTTGCGCGCAATGTCGCCATCCAGTCGATCGACGCGCTGACTTCGCCCTCGCGCGTCGCGCTGCGGCCTTTCGCGAACGCTTCGTTCCATCGAAGACGATGCCTTGTGTCGAAGGCATTCGCGTCGCGCCTTCGATGGTTCAGGCTTTTTTTGCGGCGAGCGGCCTCACTTGCTTGACCTTCGCGGTTCCCGTCGGCTCCGGCGGCATGTAGCCCCAATCCGCTTGGTTCGAGCCTGCATCGGGCGACGTCGACTCGCGGCCTGCCGGTTCGCGTGAAGGCGCTTCCCCTTCTCTTCGCCGATGCTTGAGCACCGCATCGGCGACGCGTTCGACGTGCGTGACGTTCACGCCCGCTGCTTCCTCCAACGCAGCCAGCGCACGCGCCGCGCGCAGCATGACGATGTCCGCACGCAAGCCGTCGACATGCGCCTCGATGCAAAGCTCGCTCACGCGCGCATGAACCGGATCATCGAAATCGAATGACGACAATGCCGCGCGCGCCGCGTGAATGCGCGATTCCAGCGAAGCCTGCTCGTCGCGATGCCGCGCGCGAAACGCATCAGGATCGGCATCGAATGCAAGACGCGCCTTGACGATACGTTGCCGCACGAGCGCATCGAAGCAATTGTTCATCTCCACGGCAAGACCGAAACGATCGAGCAATTGCGGCCGCAACTCGCCCTCTTCCGGATTCATCGTGCCGATCAGCACGAAGCGCGCGTCGTGCCGATGCGAAATGCCATCGCGCTCGACGATGTTCACGCCGCTCGCCGCAACATCGAGCAACTGATCGACGAGCGGATTCGGCAGGAGATTCACTTCATCGACATACAGCACGCCCCGATGCGCCTTCGCAAGCAGGCCCGGAGAAAACTTCACACCGCCGTCGCGCAATGCGCTTTGGATGTCGAGCGTGCCGATCAACTGTTCCTCGCTCGCGCCGAGCGGCAAGGTCACGAGCTTCCCTTCGGGCAGCAACTCCGCGAGTGCGCGCGTCGCGGTGGATTTCGCGGTGCCGCGCGGCCCGCTCACGAGCACGCCGCCGATCGAAGGATCGACGGCCGCGAGCAAAAGCGCCTGCTGCAAGGGCGCCTGTGCGACGAGCGCCGAAAAAGGAAACACGGCAGATGTGATGGATTCGTTCAAGAATGTCGGCCTTCGATGTGCTGTTCGACATCGAGCAGATGCCGTTCGACCTGCTCGCGATAGCCAGCGGGTTGCTGCCACAGACCGCGTTGCATCGCTTCGAGCAGACGCTCGCAGATCGATTGCAACGCGTGCGGATTGTGCTGCGCAATGAACTCGCGCGTGTCGGCATCGTTCACATAGGCATCGGTGACCAGCGCGTACTGATGATCCGACACGACGCGCGCGGTGGCGTCGTAGCCGAACAGGTAATCGACGGTCGCCGCGAGTTCGGACGCGCCCTTGTAACCGTGCCGCTTCACGCCATCGATCCACTTCGGATTGACCACGCGTGAACGCACCACGCGCGCAATCTCTTCGTTCAGCGTGCGAACGCGCGGCGCAGCGGGATTGCTGTGATCGGCGTTATACGTCTGCGGCTGCACGCCCGACAGATAGCGCACGGCCGCGACCATGCCGCCCTGGAACTGGTGATAGTCGTTCGAATCGAGCAGATCGTGTTCGCGATTGTCCTGGTTCTGCACGACGACATCGAGCGTCGATAGCCGCGCGCCGAAGCTCGCGCGTGCTTCGACGCCATCGCCCGATTGCGAATACGCGTAGCCGCCCGCGCTTTGATACGCGGCGGAAAGATCCGCATCGGTCTGCCATTGCTTTGCGTCGATCAGTTCCTGCAGACCCGCGCCGTATGCGCCCGGCTTCGTGCTGAACACGCGCCAGCCCGCTCGACGCCGCGCGTCCTTCGTCTCGATGCCGCGCGCGATCAGCTCGTCGCGCTCACGAAGGATGCGCGCGCGGATCGGGTTGACATCGGCGGGCTCGTCGTCCAATTCGGCGACGGCCTGCACCGCCGCATCGAAGAGATGAATGAGATTCGCGAACGCATCGCGGAAGAAGCCCGATACGCGCAATGTCACGTCGATGCGCGGCCGGTTGAAGATCGAGATCGGCAGAATCTCGAAGTCGGTCACGCGATGACTGCCCGCCGCCCACTTGGGCCGCACGCCGATCAACGCGAACGCCTGCGCGATATCGTCGCCGCCGGTCCGCATCGTCGCCGTGCCCCACACCGACAAGCCGATTGCCCGCGGAAAATCGCCGTGATCCTGCACATGGCGTTCGACCAATGCGTTCGCCGACTTTACGCCGAGCGACCATGCGGCTTGCGTCGGCAATGCGCGCGTATCGACGGAATAGAAGTTGCGGCCGGTGGGCAGCACGTCCGGTCTGCCGCGCGAAGGCGAGCCGCTCGGACCCGGCGGCACGAAACGGCCTTCGAGACCTCGCTTCAGTTGCGTCAGCTCTTGCGGGCCGCACGCATCGAGCCGCGCGAGCACATCGCCACGCAGACGTTCGAGCACGAGCGATGCACGCGGTCCGGGCGCGGCTGCGTCAGCATCGGACAATAGTTGCATCGCTAACGATTCGAGGCGCTCGCGCGTATCGCCTTGATGACGCCACGGCGCTTCACTCACATCGGCAAGTGCTTGCGGACGCGGGCCGGTCCACGGCGCGGCCCAATCCGCATCGAGCGGATCGAAGATATCGGGCAATTGCAGATCCCGTGCGATCGCGACGATCAGGCTCGCGTTCGCGCCCTGGCCGTCGCCGATCGGAAAGCGGCCGAGCGCGAGCAGCGTGTCGCGTCGTTGCACGCCTTGCGGCGAGACACCGAATACATGCAGGCCGTCGCGAATCTGCGCTTCCTTCAGTTCGCAGAGATAGGCATCGGCGCGCGTGAGCAACGCGTCTTCACCCACGGTATCGCGTGGCGCATCCAGCCCGAGTTCCTCGTGCAGCCGGTTCTCGACGATGTTCGCGAGAATCGTCTTGCGCAGCAGCTTCGCGCGGCGCACATCGACCATCAACGCTTCGTAGTATTCGTCGACCTGACGCTCGAGATCCTGCAATGGCCCATAGTTCTCGGCGCGCGTGAGCGGCGGCATCAGATGATCGATGATCACGGCCTGCGCGCGGCGCTTCGCCTGACTGCCTTCGCCCGGATCGTTGACGATGAACGGATAGAGATGCGGCATCGGTCCGAGAATCGCATCCGGCCAGCACGATGACGACAACGCGACGCTCTTTCCCGGCAGCCATTCGAGATTGCCGTGCTTGCCGACATGCACGAGCGCATCCGCCTGAAAGCGCAGACGCAGCCAGAAATAGAACGCGAGATAGGAATGCGGCGGCACGAGTTCGGCATCGTGATAGCTCGCGTAATCGTTGCGCTGCCGCGAACGCGAAGGCTGAATGCCGATGAACACTTCCCCGCAGCGATAGCCCGCGATCATGAAACGGCCGCGTCTGATCGTCGGGTCGTCTTCGGGTGCGCCCCAGGTTTTTTCGAGCGCGGCGCGCGCATCGGCGGGCAGTGTGCGATACGCGTCGAGATAGTCATCGAGCGAAAGACTCTGCAACGCAGGGCGCATATCGCGGACGACGGGATCGTTGGTCACGCCTTCCGTCAACGCGGCGATGAGCGCATCGCCGTTCGCCGGCATGGTGCCGACGCGATAGCCTTCTCGCGCGAGCATCGACAGAATGTTGATCGCGGATGCGGGCGTATCGAGTCCCACGCCATTGCCGATGCGCCCTTCGCTCGCCGGGTAGTTCGCCAGCACGAGCGCGATGCGCTTCTGCGCGTTCGGCGTATGACGCAGCTTGGACCACCGCCGGCTCAGTTCGGCGACGAAGCGCACGCGCTCCGCGTCGGCCTGATAGCGCACGACATCCACCTGCGTATGCTTGCAGTGATATGCGAGCCCCTTGAAACTCACGGCGCGCGTGATGATGCGGCCATCGACTTCGGGAAGCGCGACATGCATGGCGACGTCGCGCGAATTCAGGCCGTGATTGTCCTTCTGCCAGTCATCGCGATTGCCGCCGCTCAGGATGACTTGCAGCACGGGCGCATCGCCCGCGACTTCGAATGCTTCGTCCTCGCCGATCACGCTCGCCGCAAAAGCCGTCGTGTTCAATACGAGCGATGCGCGATGCTGCGCGCACAAACGCTCGACCACTTCGCGGTTCACGCTTTCCTTGAGCGACGAAATCGCGATCGGCAACGGATTCATGCCTTCCTTTTCGAGCGCTTCGATGAGCGCATCGAACACGGCCGTATTGCCCGATTGCAAATGCGCGCGGTAAAACAGGATCGCGGCGACGCCCGCGCCTTCGGTCCAGCGCGCCTGCCAGTCGTCGATGACCGCGATATCGCGCTCGGGATGATAGATCGCGACGGCGGGCAGCGGACTCGGCGGCTGCGGCTCGCGCCCGAAGCCGAACGCGCGATGCGCGATCGCGCGTAGAAACTCCTCGGCATTGCGCGCGCCGCCTTCGCGCAGATAGCGCGACAGCTCGCGGCAAAACGCTGCATCGGCCGTGCTCTTGCCGATAAGATTCGGGTCCTCGGTGAGATCGCCCGAAAACATCGCGAGCATCTGCTTGCGCTCTTTCGCGAGCGCGACGAGCCGCTCGATGCCGTACGGCCAGTACGATTCGCCGCCGAGATGATCGACGATCACGACCTTCGCGTGACGCAATACATCGTCGACATAGAAATCGACCGATGCGGGCTGACGCAGAAACGATTGATTCGCGAGCCGCACGTCGGGAAAGCCCGGCTCGAGACGCGGAAACGCGCTCGCGAGCAACGCGAGCGTCGTATCGGCGGAGCTGAGCACGACGATCGGCGCGCTCGTCTGATCGATACGCATGACGCCCTGCGCGTCGTCGACGAAGCCTCCCGGCGTCGTGCGGAGCAGATGCATCGCGGTTACGCCTGCACGGGCGCGCTCGCGAGCGCGGCGTCGAACGCGCGTTGCAGCGTCGCGCGTTCGAGGTCTTCGCCGATCAGCACGAAGCGGCTTTGGGTCTTCGCTTCGCCCGCTTCCCAGCGGCGGTCGAAGTAACTGTCGAAGCGTCGTCCGACGCCTTGCACGACGAGCCGCATCGCCGCGCCCGGCAACGCAGCGAAACCCTTCACGCGATAGATCGTGTGCTGCTCGACGAGCGCATGCAGCGCGGCCAGCGCCTGCTCGCGCGATTCGACGTTGCCATGCACGACGACCGAATCGAACTCGTCATGATGATGATCGGCGTGGCCTGCTTCATCGGGCGAACCGTGATGATCGTGCCGCAAATGAATCGTCTCTTCCGATGCCGATTCGAGACCGAGCAATGTATGCACATCGAGCCTGCCCATCTGCGCGGGCACGATCTTCACTTCGGGCGGAATCTCGGGCCGCACGAGCGCTTCGACCTTTCGCAGCGCTTCATCATCCATGAGATCGGTCTTGTTGACGATGACGAGATCGGCAGACGAAAGCTGGTCCTCGAACAGTTCATGCAGCGGCGATTCGTGATCGAGATTGGGATCGGCCTTGCGTTGCGCATCGACGGCGACGGGATTCGCCGCGAACTGACCGCTCGCGGCAGCGGGTCCATCGACCACGGTCACGACGGCATCGACGGTGAATGCGTTCTTGATCGACGGCCAGTTGAACGCCTGCACGAGCGGCTTCGGCAAAGCGAGACCGGACGTTTCGATCAGCACGTGATCGATGCTCTCGCGCCGCTCGACGAGTTGTTCCATGACCGGATAGAACTCTTCCTGCACGGTGCAGCAGAGACAACCGTTCGCGAGCTCGTACAGATTGCGGTCTTTGGAGCCGGCTTCATCGTCGCAACCGATGCCGCAACCTTTCAAGATCTCCCCGTCGATGCCGAGCTCGCCGAACTCGTTGACGATCACCGCGATGCGCTTGCCTTGCGCATTGGAGAGGATATGCCGCATCAGTGTGGTCTTGCCGCTGCCGAGAAAGCCGGTCACGACCGTGACGGGAATCTTGCGGGTTTGCATCGTCGCTCCGTGGCTTCGGTTGCATGCGCTTCATGTCGCGCGATGCCTGGCAACGCGGCTGGATGAAAGGGAAACGCACGCTTTTATGGATCATGGGCCGCGCCGCATCCCCGCGACAGCAAGCCCCGCTCAAAGTCTGGCCGGTATCCGGGCTGACGACGACGCCGCTTCGCCTTCCCGCGCGTTTCTCACGCGCAGTGGCTTCGAAGCCGGCTTCCCGTACACGCGATGAAAATGCCGTGCGCGGTGAATCGCTTACCGTTGCGGGGGCAGCGCAGGTTGACGTGCGTTCGACGAATCGAAAGGAACGCGCCCTGCTTCCCGTTTAACTGCGCACGAGAGAATCCGCGCGCGAGCACCAAAACTGCGTGAAAGTCTAGGCCCGGCGGGCGCGAGCGTCAAGAAAGGTGGTAAGGTCGGCGCACATGGAATCCGTCATCGCTCACATGAATCAGCCCGCTGTCACGCGTCTTTCCGTGGGGATCGGCTGCAGGCGGGGCGCGAGCGCCGACGCAATCGAGCACGCCGTGCGCGGCGCTTTGGGCACGCTTGCGTTCGGCGACATCGCCATCATCGCGAGCATCGACGCGAAACGGCACGAGGCGGGACTGCTCGCGTTCTGCGAGCGTCATCGTCTGACATTGCGCTTCTACGGCGCCGATGAAATCGCGCAAGCGCCGCGCACGGCGATATCGCATCATGCAATGGCGCATATGAACGTCGATGGCGTATGCGAGCCTTGCGCGCTGCTCGCGGGCAACGCGCGAACGCTCATCGTGCCAAAGACGATCGATTGTGGCGTAACCGTCGCGATCGCAGCGATGCATGCGCCCCGCGCGAACGGAACATGAATACCGGTCTTGCGGTCGTGCGCGGACGCGGCGTTTCGGCGAGCGGCTTCGCCACGACCGGTTTGAACTTGTCGCGGCAAAGCCAGACGAGAACGCCAAGCGCGACGAGTTCCAGATAGAGATAGAGCGCGTCCATTTGCTTGCTCCTCGAGTCGGTGATTACGTTGATTGCATGATGCCTGCCGTCTGTTAGCGCAGAATTAAGCCGCCGCCTGTTGTACGATACGGCCGTCTTTCTCTGGAGCTCCCGTGAAAACCGATACCGAATCGCATCTGCGCATGACCCAGCGCCGCAAGGAAGGCCACGAGAAAAAGCAGGCCGCCGCCGATCACGAGAAAGGCCTTTTGATCGTGAATACCGGCAACGGCAAGGGCAAGACAACGGCCGCGTTCGGCATGGCGGTGCGCGTGCTCGGACACGGCATGAAGCTCGGCGTCGTGCAGTTCATCAAGGGCGCGCTGCATACATCGGAGCGCGATTTCCTCGGCGCAATCGCGCATTGCGATTTCGTCACCATGGGAGATGGCTACACCTGGAACACGCAGAATCGCGAAGCCGACATGGCCACCGCGCGCAAGGGCTGGAACGAAGCGCGCCGCATGATCGAGAGCGGCGAATATCAGATGGTCGTGCTCGACGAACTCAACACCGTGCTCAAGTACGAGTATCTGCCGCTCGATGAAGTGCTCGACGTGCTGAAGGCGCGGCCCGCGATGCTGCATGTCGTCGTGACCGGTCGCCACGCGCCCGATGCGTTGATCGAACTTGCCGATCTCGTCACGGAAATGCGGCTCGTGAAGCATCCGTATCGCGAGCAAGGCGTGAAAGCGCAACGCGGCGTCGAGTTCTGAGCGATGCCCGACTGCCCCGCTCTCTTCATCGGCGCGAGTGCGTCGCATCAAGGCAAGACCACGGTGACGGCGGCGCTTGCGCGTCATCACACGCGCCGAGGACTGAAGGTACGCGTGTTCAAGACCGGCCCGGATTTTCTCGATCCGATGATTCTCGAACACGCATGCGGCGCGCCCGTTTATTCGCTGCATCTGTCGATGGTCGGGCTCGATGCGTGCCGCGCGTTGCTCGCCAAGGCCGCGCGCGAGGCCGATCTCATTCTCATCGAAGGCGTGATGGGTCTCTTCGACGGCACGCCGAGCAGCGCCGATCTGGCCGCCACGTTCAACGTACCGGTGCTCGCGGTGATCGGCGCGCACGGCATGGCGCAGACGTTCGGCGCCATTGCGTTCGGGCTCGCGCGTTATCGCGAAGATGTGCCCTTTCATGGCGTGCTCGCGAATCGCGTTGCATCGGCGCGCCATGCGCAGATGTTGTCGGAGACTATCCCCGTCGACTTGCGTTATTGCGGCCATCTGTCGAATGCGGACGATATCGCCTTGCCCGAGCGTCATCTCGGTCTCACGCAGCCCGATGAAATCGCGGGCCTCGACGCACGGCTCGACCGCGCCGCCGATGCAATCGCGCAAACGACGCTCGCCGATCTTCCGCCGCCCGTTCATTTCGACGATGCGACGCTGCCCGCGCCGCCGCGTCTGCTCGACGGTGCGCATATCGCCATCGCTCGCGATGCGGCGTTCTCGTTCGTGTATCCGGCGAATGTCGATGTGCTCATCGCCATGGGCGCGCGCATCAGCACGTTTTCTCCGCTCGCCGACGAACCCGCGCCGCACGATGCCGACGCGCTCTATCTTCCCGGCGGCTATCCCGAGCTGCATGCCGCGGCGCTCGCTTCGAACGAACGCGCGCGTGCATCGATCGTTGCGCACGTCGAGCGAGCGAAGCCCGTGGTCGCGGAATGCGGCGGCATGCTGTATCTGCTCGACACGCTGACCGACATCGAAGGCACGCGGCATGGGATGCTCGGCATCCTTCCCGGCGACGCGGCGATGCAACGCAAGCTGTCGCGCCTCGCGATGCAGCGCATCGACACGACGCATGGCGCGATGACCGGTCACACATTCCACTACTCGACGCTCGACACGCCGATGCAGCCGGCGCTCAAGGCCGCTCATGCCACGACCGGCAGCGAAGGCGAAGCGCTCTATCGGCATGGTTCGGTGTCGGCCACTTACATGCACGCTTACTGGCCGTCGAATCCGGCCGCGGCCGCTGCGCTCTTTCGCGGCGAATCACTATGACAACGACGCAAGACGATCTCGCTTTCACCATCGAACGCGCGAAAGCGCAGGAACCCATCGGCTCGCCATGCACCGATGTCTGCAAGCTCGATCAGGAAACGGGCCTGTGCCTCGGCTGCTTCCGAAGCCGCGAGGAAATCAAGACCTTCAGATCGATGGACGATGCCGCGAAGCTCGATCTGTTCGATGAATTGCTCAAGCGTCGTGCGGCGAAAGAGCAAACGAAAAGCCCGCGTTCCTGACGAAGCGCGGGCTTCATGAGCGACGCCGAACCGCTTACGCCGCAGCCATTCTTCTCACCGCCGGCCGCTCGAGTTCACGCGCTGCGAGCGCACCGAACACGAGACCGAGCGTCGTCCATAACAGCGCCTGCATGCCGATAGCGGCCACGCGGAAATTCCACAGCAGCGAAGCGGAGAAATCCGCGGGCACTTCATCGACGGACGGCAGCGCGACCTGCGCCGCCACGATCACGACGATATACGCAGCCGCCGCGATGAGCGTCGCGTTCCACCCGCCATGCCGCGCCACCATGCGCCGCTGCAAGCGCACGGCGAAGACGGCAGCCGCGATGGAAATCGCCACCATGCCGAAGAAAAGCGCCGTGCGCGGCCCGATGGTCTCGGCATTGCCGACAGCGGGCGGATTGGGCGGGTACTTGAGGAACGGCACGATGGCGACGCTCACGAAGCCGAACAGCGCGAGCAATGCCGACGTGCCGCGCGCGCGCAACGCGCCGAGCCGTCCATAAGCAAACGCGAACACGAGCGAGAAGAGACCGCCGAGCGCGGTGCCGAACACGGCGACGCCGGTCAGAAGGCCGAGGCCAGCTTGCGTATCGCGAGACACGAGCGCTTCGTCGCCGTGATCGTGCGAATGCGCTGGCGTGGCAGCCGCATCGGCATGACCGTGCTCATGTTCGTGTTCATGCTCGTGCTGTTCCTCGAACGCGATGGCGCGTGCCACCGACGGTTCACCGAACCCACGCGCGAAGCCGAAGCCGATCAGGCCCGCGACCAGTCCCGCGATCATGCCGCGTATCAGCAAAGTGCGAATCATGATGCTTCCTCAGTGGCACGGAAAGCCGAGCAAATGCCGGCCGTCATGCACGAATTCGTGGACGTACGTGCCCGAGAAAATCGACGTCGCGCCCTGTTCGGCGCCGACGAAATAGATTGCGATCAGCAGAATGAGGCCGATGAAGACGGCCCACGGCAACACTTCACGCACCGGAATGGGCACGGGTGCATCGAGTGACGGGGAAACCGGAGCGGAAAAGACCGGCGCGTTGGAAGCATTCATGGTGGTTCTCCAGGGAAAAGCGCGTCCCGATTGACGAAGAGCATGCAGCGGGGTCTGACTCGCGGCGCCGCGCTTTCGCGTTGACGTACCGCACACAGTGGCGCGACCGTGCCGGGTTTGCACCGGCTTCCTCGCACTGCAAGCTTGCCATTCTATGATGATCCGCTGCAAAGTAAAACGATTCCGATTCGACCGCCACCTGCCTTGGAACTCATTCTTCTCTGTCACGCCGCCACGCGCGCGATGAAAACCGGGCACTTTCCCACCGGCGACGAACCTCCCGAGCGCGATGCGCGCGCGCAGCTCGCGTCATTGCACGCCTTGCCCGACACGCGCGTGATTGCGAGTCCCGCGCGCGTCGCGCGTGAAACGGCGGCGTGGATCGCGGATGCATTCGAGATCGTTCCCGCGTTCGACGACATCGACTATGGCCGCTGGCGCGGGCATTCGATACGCGAAACGGGCGAGCGCGAACCGGAACATGTCGCTGCATGGCTCGCGGATCCCGATGCGCGTTCGCACGGCGGCGAAAGCGTCGCCATGCTCGCCGCGCGCGTCGCCGAGGGCTTCGCTTCGATCGACCGGCTCGACGCGGGGCGCTGCATCGTCGTCACGCATGCGATCGTCGTGAAAGTGGCGCTCGCGCATGCGCTTCGCATGCCGCTCACATCGATCTATGGGATGAACTTCGCGCCGCTCTCGTCCACGGTGCTGGAACGCGCCTCGCCCGCCGATACGTGGACCGCCCTGAACTTCGCTGCATACGAATAGCTCAAAGCAGACAGCGCATCGCGTGCGCGGTGCGCGTTCGACTCAACCAGGAGACTCAGATGGCGCACTACGTGGATGGATTCGTCGTACCTGTACCGATCGACAAGGTCGACGCTTATCGCCGCATGGCCGAAGCCGCCGGCAAGATCTGGCTGGAACACGGCGCACTGGAGTTCGTGGAAACCATCGCCGACGACGTGAAGCCCGGCAAGCTCACATCGTTTCCACAGAGCGTGCAGATGAAGGAAGGCGAGACCGTCGCGTTCTCGTATATCGTCTACGAATCGCGCGAGCAGCGCGATAGCGTCAACGCCAAAGTGATGGAAGACCCGCGCCTCAAAACGATGATGGAATCCGGCGAGACGCCGTTCGATCCTCAACGCATGTTCTTCGGCGGCTTCACGACCATCGTCGAACTCGGGCGCGACTGATCGTTCTTATCCGCTCAATCGAGTCACTACTTCGAAGGAACCGCATCGACATGTATATCGCCATGAACCGCTTCAAGATCGTGCCCGGCGCCGAAGCCGACTTCGAACGTCTGTGGACGAGCCGCGATACGCATCTGAAGGATGTGCCCGGGTTCGTCGAGTTTCATCTGCTCAAAGGGCCGGTGAAAGACGATCACGTTCTGTATTCGAGCCATACGATATGGGCGAATCAGGCAGCCTTCGAAGACTGGACGCGTTCGGACGCGTTTCGCGCCGCGCATCGCAATGCCGGCGGCGAGACGCGCCAGCTTTATCTCGGTCATCCGGAATTCGAGGGCTTCGAAGTCATTCAGACCGTCAAATAGAGCGGTCAAGGCGCAACCGAACGTTCGCGCACTTTTCAGCGAGCACGCGCGTTTTACACACGTGTGAAAAAACGCGCTTCGCCGAAGCTGTCTTTTCAGACGTGTTTTCTAGGCCTTTGCGCCGCGCGCCATGCGCTGCAGCGTCGATGAATCGATCGCCGCCGCGCAGATTCGCACCGCTTCCTTCAGCGTGCGCGGACGCCCCGCACCGAATTGCGATTCCAGCATCGCGACGGCGCGCAGACGCTCGTCATTGCCGAGTTTCTCGCCCGTCGCAAGCTCAAGAACCGAGATGAAATAAGCCGCAGGCGGCGCCGCGCTCGCATGCGGAGTCGTCTGGCGTTCCCCGTCCGCCGCGCCACCCGCGCCCTCACGTCCGTCGTCGCGCGCCGGAATCCACGGGTGCCACTTGCTGTCGTATCGACTTTTCATGGGTTAGTTCGCTGGCTCGATTGCTGTGGCGCACCTTGGCGCCGTTTGTCATGTGACGCTTATGGCGTCTCTGTCATTAAAGAGACCTACAGCAAGTACCGTTCCAAGCTGGCGTTCCCTTGCACGGCCTAGCGCGCCGCGATGCTTTCCTCCGACAAAACCGCACGCGCGACGCGACATGCCGCAAGATCCCAAGCCGCGCAGCCGACCGATTTGAACATCACCGGTTGCAATGCATCAACGGCTTTGGACGGCGCCGCGAGCGCGACCGCCAATGCGTGCACATCGTTCCATTCGACGCTCGCGAGAATGAAATCGCCTGCTTCGTGACGCGCGCCCGCAGGGTCGTCGACGTAAAGCGCGCTTGCATGCACGGTCGCGGCGGCGATCTCGGCGGCATCGGCGGTGAATGCGCCCACGCCGATCACGAGGCGGCCCGCGCGCGCGGGCAACGTATAGACCGGCGTCTTGCTCGTGGTCGCGGCGATGACGACATCGATCGAATCGGGAATCGTGGACTCGTCGAGCGCGGCAAGCTGCTTCGAAAGCGATGCATGCGCCGCACAGAACTCGCGCGCCCGCCCGGGACGGGAGCCTTGCACGAGGATGCGCGCATCGGGATAAATAGCGGCGAGCGCCTCGACGTGATACGCAGCCTGCTTGCCCGTACCGATGACGAGCACCTCGCGCGGCGCGGCATCGTGAAGCGCGCGGATCGCGAGCATCGATACCGCCGCCGTGCGCCGGCCCGTCACCGTCGGGCCATCGAGCATGAATTGCGGCACGCCTGTCATGGCATCGTAGGCGGTCACCTGACCGTGGATCGTCGGCAGGCCGAGCGCGCCGTTGCCCGCGCAAACGTTCACGAGCTTGTGCATCGCGAGATCGGCGGCGCTCGCGGGCATCGACAACATCACGCCGCCTTCGATCGGCACCACCATGCGCTCTGGACTCACGATGCGTCCCGCCGCGTAATCGAGCATCGTCGCGGCGAGGGTGTCGACAAGCCGGTCATACGGCACGAGGCGCGCGGTTTGAGCTTCGTCGAAACTATGGATCGTTGCGGTCATCGCGTTCGCTCGCTTGATATGGGGAAGATGAAATCGAACTTCAAAATGCCATCGAAGTGCCGGAACATTCTAACGGCGCGCGACGCCGCGTCATAAAGCAGCGAATCGCTCGCTAGAATGAACGAATCAGCCGCTGTCATGTGACTGCCATCGAATGTCGTCACAATCGGCCGTCCCGCGCCGCGACCGTCATCGCGACGGCGGCAGCCCAAGAACGCCACGGAGCCCCTCATGAACACGACGGAAAAGCAGCGCCGTTTCCACGCCGACATCATCGACAGCTACGACGAAGAGTTCGAGATGGAGATCGACGATCGCTTCCTGGACGGCGAATCGACTTTCTCCGATGAAGAGCGTCAGTTACGCAAGACCTATTTTCGCGAGCTGTTTCGCTTGCAAGGCGAACTCGTGAAGCTGCAGGACTGGGTCGTGCACGAGGGGCATCGGCTCGTGGTGCTGTTCGAGGGACGCGATGCGGCGGGCAAAGGCGGCGCGATCAAGCGCATCACGCAACGGCTGAATCCGCGCGTGTGCCGCGTGGCCGCCCTGCCCGCGCCGAACAATCGCGAGCGCACGCAATGGTATTTCCAGCGCTACGTGTCGCATTTGCCGGCGGCGGGCGAGATCGTGCTGTTCGATCGAAGCTGGTATAACCGCGCGGGCGTCGAGCGCGTGATGAACTTCTGCACGGACGAAGAGTATGAGGAATTCTTCCGCTCGGTTCCCGAGTTCGAGAAGATGCTCGTGCGAAGCGGCATTCAGATCGTGAAGTACTGGTTCTCGATCACCGACGACGAACAGGAAGTGCGCTTCCAGGCGCGTATCGAAGATCCTTTGAAGCAGTGGAAACTGAGCCCGATGGACCTGGAGAGCCGCCGCCGATGGGAGGCCTACACGGCGGCCAAGGAAGTGATGCTTCAGCGCACGCACATTCCCGAAGCGCCGTGGTGGGTCGTGCATGCCGTCGACAAGAAACGTGCGCGCCTGAACTGCATTCATCACTTGCTGAGTCAGGTGCCGTATCACGATGTCGAGCATCCGCCGATCGAACTGCCCGACCGCGTGTTCAACCCCGATTATTTGCGCCAGCCCGTGCCGGATGAGATGTACGTTCCCGAAGTGTATTGAGGTCGATAGCGCGGCGCGCGTCAGCAGCAGTTGTTGCAGGGCAGATGCTTCACGCTCGCGCCATTGCGCTGACGCGAAACCGCATGACGCAGCGCGAACTGATATGCGTGCTGCGAACCTCTCAATACCATCACGAACATTACTTGCGCGAGATTGAAGTCGAGCGTGACCATCAGGCGCGTCAACAGTAGCAGTGGCAACACCACCGCCGGCTGATACAGTTGTTTTGCGATCAAGTCTTTCATCATCGGCTCCCTATCCCATGATTGAAATTCTATGGATTCGAGCCGTGCGGATAAACGCCCCGCAGGTGAAGACATATGTTCCGGGAGGCGAACAATCGAGCTGTCATCGATGCGCGCCCCGAGAAAAAATGGCCCTGCGCGATGCAGGGCCATCTTCATGCTACTTCTGCGCGAGACTCGGCTCGGGCACCGGCGTGGGCTTCGCATCGCCCCAGCCGCCGCCCAGTGCGCGGATCAAATTCACCGTCGATACCGCCTGCGTGCCCCGCAACTGCACCGAGGCGCGCTGCGTCTGCAATACGGTGCGCTCCGCATCGATCACGTCGAGGTAATTCACCGCGCCTTCGGTGTACTGCGTGCGCGACAACTGCGCGGCACGCACCGACGCCTTCACTGCATCGTCCTGCGTCGCGGTCTGATCTTCGAGGATGCGCAGATCCGACAGATTGTCCTCGACCTCGCGGAACGCAACGAGCACCTGCTGACGATAGTTCGCCGAATCCTCTTCATATATCGCGCGCGCATTCGCGAGATTGCCCTTGCGACGGCCGCCATCGAAGATCGGGATATTCAGCGCCGTACCCGCGAACGGCCCGAGCAGGAATGTGCGGCTCGACCACTTGAAGAGATCGCCGAGCGTCGCGGATTCGAAGCCGCCCGAGCCCGTCAACGTGAGCGACGGGAAGAACGCCGCCTTCGCCACGCCGATACGCGCATTGGCCGCAGCCATCGCGCGTTCCGCCGCCGCGACATCGGGACGACGTTCGAGCAGCGCCGAAGGCAAACCGGGCGGCACGCGCACCGTTACCGGCTTGAGCGGATTCGCGGCCATCGTGAATTCGGCGGGCGACTTGCCGAGCAATACCGCGAGACTATGTTCCGATGCCGCGCGCAGACGTTGCACCGTCATCGCATCCGAACGCGCTGTCGCGAGCTCGGACTTCGCGCGGGCCACGTCGAGTTCGCTGATATCGCCTTCGGTGTAGCGGCGTTGCACGAGCTTCAACGCTTCCTCGCGTAGCTGCACGGTGCGCGTGAAGACATCGCTTTCCGCATCGAGCTCGCGCAGATTGAAGTAGTTCTGCGCGACGTCAGCCTGCAATGCCAACTGCACCGAACGGAACAACGCCTCGCTTTGCTGCGTGTCCGCGTTCGCGGCTTGCACCGAGTTCGACACGCGGCCGAACAGATCGACTTCATACGACACGCTCGCCTGCGCGCGCCACAGCGTTTGCGCAGGCACGTTGCCATCGGCGGGCAGGAACTGCGATGCCGGCGAGAACTTCTCGCGCGTCGGGCCGAAGCCCGCATCGAGCGTCGGGAACAAGCCCGCCCGCGCCGTCTGGTTGATCGCGCGCGCTTCCTTCACGCGCGCGGCCGCCGCCTTCAGGTTCTGGTTCGCGTCCTGCGCCTGCTTTTCCAGATCGTTGAGCGTGGCGTCGTCGAAGATCGTCCACCATTCGCCGCGCATCATCTCTTCGGACGGCTGCGCGGTCTTCCACGTACCCGCTTCCGATGCATCGAGCGTCTTTTGCGGCGTTTCCTTGTAGGCGGACGGCGCATTGACGTCGGGCTTCTCGTAGGTCGGCGCGAGCGAGCAGCCCGCGACCAGCAACAACGACGCCATCAGACTCGATAAAACATGCAGCTTATTCATCATTCACCTCACTGCGCTTCGACCGAAGCACCAATACCGCGCATCTGCGGATGCGTGCCGTGCTTGTCCGTTACGTGCTCGGTGCGCGAGAGCTTGCGCAGGATCACGTAGAACACCGGCGTCAGCATCAGGCCGAAGAGCGTCACGCCCAACATGCCGAAGAACACCGCCACGCCCATTGCATGACGCATTTCCGAACCCGCGCCCGTCGACAGCACGAGCGGCACCACACCCATGATGAACGCGATGGACGTCATCAGAATCGGGCGCAAACGCAGGCGGCTCGCTTCTATCGCGGCCTGCACGATCGTGCGTCCTTGCATCTCCAGTTCGCGTGCGAACTCGACGATCAGAATCGCGTTCTTCGCCGACAAGCCCACGAGCACCATCAAACCGATCTGCGTGAAGATGTTGTTGTCGCCATCGGTGAGCCATACGCCGACCAGCGCGGACAAAATACTCATCGGCACGATCAGAATGACCGCGAGCGGCAGCGTCAGGCTTTCATACAACGCGGCGAGCACGAGGAACACGAGCAGCACGCTGATCGGGAAGACCCACAGCGCAGCGTTGCCCGCGAGGATCTGCTGATACGTGAGATCGGTCCATTCGAACTTGATCCCGCGCGGCAGCACTTCGGCCGCGATGCGTTCCGCCGCCGCCTGCGCCTGGCCCGATGAATAGCCGGGCGCAGGACCGCCGTTGATATCGGCGGCGGTATAGCCGTTGTAGCGCACGACCATCTCCGGACCATACGTCGGCGTCACCTTCACGAGCGACGACAAGGGCACCATGTCGCCATTCGCGTTACGCGTCTTCAGCAAGCCGATGTCTTCCGGATTCGCGCGGAACGGCGCATCCGCCTGCACGCGCACCTGATACACGCGTCCGAAGCGATTGAAGTCGTTCACGTAGAGCGAGCCGAGATACACCTGCATCGTGTCGAAGACGTCCGTCACCGAGACGCCCAGCTGCTTCGCCTTCACGCGATCCAGATCGACGTTCAACTGCGGCACGTTGATCTGATAGCTCGAGAACGTCGGTCCAAGCTCGGGCGTTTGCGATGCGCGCTTGATGAACGCCTGGGTCGCATCGGCGAGTGCCGCATAGCCGAGCGCGCCGCGATCTTCGAGCTGCATCTTGAAGCCGCCGAGCGTGCCGAGACCGAGCACCGGCGGCGGCGGGAACACGGCGATGAACGAGCCCTTGATGCCCGCGTACTTCTGATTCAGCGCGCCGGCAATCGCGCCTGCGGACAGCGCCTTGTCATGCACGCGCTCCTTGAAGGGCTTCAGCGTGACGAACACGATGCCCGCGCTCGACGAGTTCGTGAAGCCATTCACCGACAAGCCCGGAAACTCCACCGCGCTTTCCACGCCCGGCTGCTTCAGCGCGATATCCGACATCTGACGGATCACGCCTTCGGTGCGATCGAGCGATGCGCCGTTCGGCAACTGCGCGAAGCTGATGAGGTACTCCTTGTCCTGCGCGGGCACGAAGCCGCCCGGCACGATCTTGCCCATCAGCACCGCGCCGCCGAGCAGCACGGCATACACGACCATCATCAATGCCTTGCGGTTGATGACGCTCTTCACGCCCTTGCCGTACGCATCCGAACCGCGATGAAAGACCTTGTTGAAGCCGCGGAAGAAGCCGCCGAACACGCGGTCCATGCCTCGCGTGAGCCAGTCCTTCGGCTCGTCGTGGCCTTTCAGCAGCAGCGCGGCGAGCGCCGGCGACAGCGTCAGCGAGTTGAAGGCCGAGATCACCGTCGAGATGGCGATGGTCATCGCGAACTGCTTGTAGAACTGGCCCGTGAGACCCGACATGAACGCGAGCGGCACGAACACGGCAACGAGCGTCAATGCAATCGCGATGATCGGCCCGCTCACTTCGCGCATCGCCTGATACGTCGCTTCTCTCGCCGATAACCCCGCTTCGATGTTGCGCTCGACGTTCTCGACGACCACGATCGCATCGTCGACGACGATACCGATCGCAAGCACCATCCCGAACAATGACAACGCGTTGATCGAGAATCCGAATGCAAGCAGCAGCGAGAATGTGCCGACGATCGACACCGGCACCGCGAGCAGCGGGATGATCGACGCGCGCCACGTTTGCAGGAACACGATCACGACGAGCACCACCAGCGCGATCGCCTCAGCGAGCGTGTGAATCACGGCTTCGATACTGGAGCGCACGAACTGTGTCGGGTCATAGACGATCTCGTATTCGAGACCCGCGGGCATGTCCGCCTTCAGTTCCTTCATCGTCTTGCGGACTTCGTCGGAAATCTGCAGCGAGTTCGCGCCCGGTTGCTGATTGATTGCGATTGCAACTGCCGACTTGTTGTCGAGCAACGAACGCAGACCATATTCCGATGCAGCCAGCTCGACGCGCGCGACATCGGAGAGATGCGTGACCGCGCCATCGGGCGACGTCTTCAGCACGATGTCGCGAAACTCCGACTCGTTCTGCAAGCGGCCGCGCGCATTCACGTTCAGTTGCAGCGGCACGTTCGGCAGCGTCGGCGATCCGCCGATCACGCCCGCCGCGACCTGCACGTTCTGCTCGCGGATCGCGTTGACGACATCGGTCGCGGTCATGCCGCGCTGCGCGACCTTTTGCGGATCGAGCCACACGCGCATCGAGTAATCGCCCGAGCCCCACAGCTGCACTTCGCCCACGCCCGCGATGCGTTCGAGCCGGTCCTTCACGTTGATCAGCGCGTAATTGCGCAGATACGTCATGTCGTAACGGCCGTTGGGCGAATTGAGGTGAACGACCATCGTCAGCGTCGGCGACGATTTGATCGTCGTCACGCCGAGACGCTGCACGTCCTGCGGCAGACGCGGCAATGCCTGGTTCACGCGGTTCTGCACGAGCTGCGTGTTCTTGTCCGGATCGGTGCCGAGCTTGAACGTTACGGTCGTCGTGAGATTGCCGTCGCTGTTCGCTTGCGACTGCATGTAGAGCATGTCCTCGACGCCGTTGATCTGCTCTTCGAGCGGCGAGGCCACGGTCTCCGCGATCACCTTCGGGTTTGCGCCGGGATACTGCGCATGCACGACGACCGAAGGCGGCACGACTTCCGGATATTCGGAGATCGGCAGCTTGAACATCGCGATGACGCCCGCCAGCAGCACGACCACCGATAGCACGCCCGCAAAGATCGGGCGATCGATGAAAAATTTGGATATGTTCATGACGAGTTCTGTCTGTTGCGGATGACGCGCATCACTGTGCGGATGCCGTCTTCACGGCGGGCGCTTTGTCGTCGTCATTCATCGCGACGTTGTTGGCCTTGATCACATCGTTGGGACGCACGCGCTGCAGGCCGTTGACGACGATGCGCTCGCCCGGCTGCAAACCCTTCGAGATCACGCGCAGGCCTTCATGCGTCTGACCCAGCGTGACTTCGCGATACTGCACGCGGTTGTCCTTGTCGACGACCATCACGTACTTCTTGTCCTGATCGGTGCCGATCGCTTCGTCTTCCACGAGCACGGCCGGATGCGGCGAGCCGCCGCCGACCTTCACGCGTGCATAGAGCCCGGGCACGAGCGTGCCGTCGGGATTGTTGAAGCGCGCACGCACGCGGATGGTGCCGGACGTCGTATCGAGCCGGTTATCGACGGAATCGACGACGCCTTCGCGCGAATAGCCATCTTCGTTCGCGAGACCGAGCGACACCGGCACCGTGCTGCCCGCATCGCGGCCGAGATAGCGCAGATACGTCTGTTCATCGACATCGAAGGATGCGTAGATCGGCGATACGGAAACAAGCGTCGTGAGCAAAGGCGCATTCGCCCCCGTCGACACGATGTTGCCCACAGTAAGTTCCGCGCGCGACACGCGGCCCGACACCGGCGCGACGATATGCGTGTACGCGAGATTGATCTTCGCGGCTTCGAGCGCAGCCTGCGCGGCCTTCAGGTTGGCGACGGCCTCGCGCGCAGCGTTCTGTTTCTCGTCGTAGTCGCGCTTGGCGATCGCGTTGTCGGCGAGCAGGCGTTCGGCGCGCGCCGCATCCGTCGACGTATAACCATTGCGCGCCTGCGCCGCCGCGAGCTGCGCCTGAGCGCGGTCCACTTCGGCTTCGTAAGGACGCGGATCGATCGTAAAGAGCGCATCGCCCTTCTTCACGAGCTGGCCGTCCTTGAAATGCACCGCGACGATCGTGCCGGGAACGAGCGGACGAATGTCGACGTGATCGACCGCTTCGAGCCTGCCCGAATAGCTTTGCCAGTCGGTGATGGTCTTCGACACGACCGCTGCGACGTCCACTTCCGTTGCAGTCGGGCTGTGCGCGGCGGCTTTGGCTTCGTTGATCGCCGAATCGCCGTGGCCGCGCAAGGCGGTATAACCGCCCGCGCCGGCGACGATCAGCACCGCGCCTAGCGCGGCGTAGATGCGTTTGCGAGTGAATGACATGGTGAAGGCTCCGGTTAGCGTTGAGATTGTTGTTGTGTGATGCGTGGCTGGCGTGCCGAATCTTGCGGTTATCTTTCGCGCTTACTTCGCGCTTACTTCGCGCGTGCGAGGCGCTTCCTGAAGAACGCGACGACATCCGCGAGCGCTTCGGGATGCGCGGCGAGCGCCTGGTGCGAGGTCTTGCAATGACGCGTGACTTCGGTCGGCACACCCGCTGCGATCAATTCGCCCGCGTATTTCTCGGCCTCGATATGCAGCAGATCGTGCTCGGCGCTCGCGATCATCGCGGGCGGCAATCCGCCGAGACGTCGCGATTCGAGCGGCGCGGCGTACGGATGCAGACGTTGCGACGGATTCGGCAGATACGCGCGATACCACTGCGCGCATTCGCATGCTTCGAAATCGGGGCACAGCACTTTGCGTTCGTCGGCGAGGCGCGTCATGCTCGGGTCGAGCAACGGCGCGAGCAGCGCTTGCGCGGACATGCGAATATCGCCGCGATCGCGCGCGATGGCCGCGACGCAGGTCGCGAGATTGCCGCCCGCGTCATGGCCCACGACGCCGATGCGCTGCGGGTCCGCGCGCTGCGAACGCGCATGCGCGACGGCCCATTGCGCGGCGCGATAGCCGTCTTCGGGCGCGGCGGGAAACGGAAACTTCGGCGCGAGCGAATAGCCGACGGACACGACCCACGCGGGTGTATCGCGCGCGATCGTCGCTGCTGCGATATCCGCGTCGTCGAGTCCGCCACGAATGAATCCGCCGCCGTGGAAGTAAAGAACGATGGGCAGGATCGTGCCGTCCGATGCGGGACGATAGCTGCGCAGCGTGATCGGCTGCGCGTGTCCCGTGATGTGCACATCTTCGATGCACAAGCGCGGACTCGACTCCAGATCCAACAGTGTTGCCATGGTTATTCTCGGTGCGAGGCCCATGCTGCAAGGCCTTCACGCATAAGTTGCGATGCTGCGAATTCTGGAGGCCGCGCCTTTTTTAATAAATGCCTATAATCCGGCAACACAATTCGGTCGCACCGAACAATCGTGGTTATCCCTCGCGATTGTTCTTCCGTCATTCTTTAGCGCGCGCTTAAATAGTTGCATCGCTAAGTAAAGAAGGTGAGAGAACATGGATCGGCTTCAGGCAATGCAGGTCTTCACTCGCGTCGTCGACACCAACAGCTTTTCCCGCGCAGCGGACACGCTCAATCTGCCGCGCGCCTCGGTCACGACGATCATCCAGAATCTGGAAGCGCATCTGAACGTGCGGCTGCTTCAGCGCACGACGCGCAGGCTCAATCTCACGCCGGACGGCGCAGCGTATTACGAGCGCTGCGTACGCATCCTCGCGGACATCGAAGAAGCGGAAGGCTCGTTTTCGAACAACGGGAAAGGCCCGCACGGCAAGTTGCGCGTGGACATGCCCGGCGCGATCGGGCGGCTCATCGTGATGCCGCAGCTATGCGATTTCCACACGCGCTATCCGGAAGTCGAACTGATGATGGGCTTCGGCGACAAGCCGGTCGATCTGATTCAGGAAGGCGTCGATTGCGTGATTCGCGTGGGCACGCTGCAGGATTCGAGTCTCGTCGCGCGCCGCATCGGCGTGTTTCAGGGCGTGACGGTGGCCGCGCCCCAATATCTGGAACGCAACGGCACGCCGAAAACCATCGACGATTTGCAGAATCACACGGCGGTGAATTATTTTTCGAGCCGCACGGGCCGCATCATGGACATGGATTTCGTCGTCGACGATGAAACCATCGAAGTGAAGATGCGCGGCATGATCGCGGTGAACGACGCCGAAGCGTATCTGAGCTGCGGCCTGAAGGGCGTCGGCATCATCCAGGTGCCGCGCTTCATGGCGCTGCCGCATCTGCGCGCGGGCGAGCTCATCGAAGTGCTGCCGCAATGGAATCCGCTGCCGATGCCTATTTCCGCGGTGTATCCGCATAACCGGCATCTGTCGCCGAAGGTGCGCGTGTTCGTCGACTGGGCCGCGGAGTTGTTCGAGCGCTGCCCGTTGCTGCAAGGTCAGAAGGATGCAGAGGAACGCTGCCTGCCGACGAGCACGCCGTCGCCGACCATCGTGCGGCATGGCACGCCGGAAGTCGCGGGCACCGAGGACATAGTTGCATAGCTAAGCATCTGCCGAGAGGCGGCCACGGAAAACAAATCATGAACAATGAGATTACCGTGCGCCGCCTCGGCGCGAATGAAGTCACGCGGTATATCGAAGCGCTGGCGGACGTGCTCATCGATTGCGTCGAAGGCGGCGCGTCGGTCAGTTTCATGTTGCCTATTTCGCGCGCGACCGCCGTCGAATTCTGGACGCGCGTCGCCAATGGCGTCGTGCGCAACGAACGCATCCTGCTCGTTGCAGAGAGCGCGGACGGGCATGTGCTCGGCACGGTGCAGGTCGTCATCGATCAGCCGGAAAATCAGCCGCATCGCGCCGATATCGCGAAGATGCTCGTCGCGCGCCGCGCGCGACGCCGTGGCATTGCACAGCATCTGATGAGCGCCGCCGACGATGCCGCGCGTGCAGCCGGCAAGTCCGTTCTCGTGCTCGATACCGTCACCGGCGGCGATGCAGAACGTCTCTACCAACGCGCCGGATGGCAGCGTGTCGGCGTCGTGCCGAACTACGCCTTGATGCCCGACGGCACGCTCTGCGGGACTACGTTCTTCCATAAGCAGCTTGCCTAGCGCGCCCTGCAAACGCCCACGCATCAAGCCTCTGCGCGATTATTCGCCGAAATCGATAAATCTATTCGCTGATACGGCATTTATCCGCCGGTATCGCGCGGCTACATTCAATCCCAACGCAGCACGCTCAACGCCGAATGCAATCCGCATTTGCCCGCACGCTGCATCGGAATGAAAGGAGTCGCAAGCATGAAACAACTCATCACGGGGTTTTCTCTCGCAGCCATCTCCGCCGTCGTCACGACGACCGCTTTCGCGGAGAGCGGCCAGGGCATCGGCCACGCAGGCACGTATCAGGTTCAGACGCAAACTCAGGCCAATGCGAGCGATACGCCCAAGACACGAGCGCAAGTGCGTGCCGAACTCGCGGCCGCGTACTCGAACGGCTCGTTGCCGGCATTGAATCGCAACACGTATCCGGATCGCAGCATGTGGGGCGATGCCATCGCCGCGCAAAGCGATCAACGCGCACGCGATGCGGCGCAAGCGGAAGCGCGCAATCGCGGGATCGTCGAATACGCCAATGGCTCGGCGACGCAAGGCAACGTGATCGCGCGTTGATTGCGCGATCGGCAAATGAATCAAGAGGTCATCATGTTCGAAAACACGTCGCTCGATCAGTTCTCGCTTCTCGACGAACTGCCAACGCTCACGCCGGTGTGGCATCCGTTCACGCAGCACAGCGCGCATGAACCGGGCGTTGCACAAGATACGAAGCAGGACAGCACTGAACGCTCGCATTGAGCGTGACAGGAAGGCGCGGACGAATGCCCGCGCCTTTTTTTCAACTCAACCGCACGCGCCGATTTCGCCGCATGCCGTGCAGAAGTCGCAGCCGTCCTTGCGGATCACTGCATTGGCGCCGCATGTCGCACATTTACGGCCGTGCATCAGGGGCAGGCTATGTGGATCGATTTCGCCTTGCGCGGCACCTTCGGATATGTCATCGCGTTCATCGGCTACAGCTACCGGATGCGGCGCGCGATCGGCGCCCTTGCGCGCAAGCACGCGCGACGGTACCTGGTTGCCTTCTGCATCGAGAAAACCGCGTCGATGAAGAATCTGCTGGATCGCATACGCTAGCGCGGCCACTTCCGAATCGTGCCAGCGCGGACTGCGATGTCCGTCGAGCCTTTCGACATCGCCGAGACGCACTTGTCCGCGATCCCACGACACTTTACGCATGTCCTGAAGCGTGCGCGCCGCGAAGCCGCCGCGCGCGGCCAGCGAGATCGAACGCATCGTCGCCGTGATCCATTGCTGTGATTCGTCGCGCTGCCCGGTGGGAATGAAGAACTCGATGGGCCGTTCGATCGTCACGTCCTCGCCGCCGATGCGCCCCGTCACTTCGATGAACGACACCGCCAGATAGAGCGACTTCTTGCCCGCCTGCGTCAGATACTCGACCTTCTCGATGATCGCAGGCAGCTCTCCTTTGGGCCGATGATCGATCGCGATGCGCAACGGATCGAGATCGAGCTCGGGGTCCGGCGAATCGCTCGGCGTTTCGGCAGGCGCGACGGACAGCACCGCGCCCAGCGTCTCGTTGGGCCGATACGTTGCAAGCCCTTTCAAGCCGCGCCGCCACGCTTCGAAATAGAGATCCTGAAACTTGTCGAACGGATAATCGGCGGGCACATTGACGGTCTTCGAGATCGACGTATCGACGAAAGGCTGCACCGCCGCCATCATTTCCATGTGATCGTGCGCGGACATGTCCAGCGCGCTCACGAAGTAGTCGGGCAACGCATTGACATCGCCGCCCATCTCGCGATACAGCCGGTATGCGTGATCTTCGACAGCGAAGGTCTGACGCGAACCGTCGGCCATGCGCTTCGTGCGCTGATACGTCCACGAGAACGCGGGCTCGATGCCATTCGATGCGTTGTCCGCGAACGCGAGGCTCACGGTGCCTGTCGGCGCGATCGAAAGCAGATGGCTGTTGCGAATGCCGTGCTCGCGAATCGCACGCTTGATGTCGTCCGGCAAGCGCGAGGCGAACGTGCCCTCTTGCAGATAATGCTTCGCATCGAAAAGCGGAAACTTGCCGCGCTCCTTCGCGAGCTCGACGGATGCGCGATATGCTTCGTCGCGCATCGTGCGTGCGACGCGCGTAGCGAAATCGCGGCCCTCCTGCGCGTCATAGCGCAAACCGAGCATCACGAGCGTATCGCCGAGGCCCGTAAAGCCCACGCCGATGCGCCGCTTCGCCGCCGCTTCGCGCGCCTGTTCTTCGAGCGGCCAGAGCGTGACGTCGAGCACGTCGTCGAGAAAACGCACTTGGGTGCGCGTCGTGCGCGCGAGGCCGTCCCAGTCGAACGACGGCGCGCCGCCACGGATCTGCGCAAACGGATCGTGCACGAAGCGCGTGAGATTGAGCGGGCCGAGATTGCAGCAACCGTATGCGGGCAGCGGCTGCTCGCCGCATGGATTGGTCGCGCGGATCGACTCGATCGCGCGCAGGTTGTTGTCATCGTTCATGCGCGACATGAACACGACGCCCGGCTCCGCGACATCGTAGGTCGAGCGCATGATCGTGTTCCACACTTCGCGCGCCCGCACTTCGCGATAGACCCACAAGCCATCATCGCGCTGATGCATGTCCGCGGCTGCGCGTTGCGCGGGCGATGGCTCGGCCTTGTGCACGAGCTGCCACGACGCGTCGTCGGCGACGGCCTGCATGAACTCGTCCGTCACCGCGATCGATACGTTGAAATTGTTCCAGCGTCCTTTCGTGTGCTTCGCCGCGATGAATTCGAGCAGATCGGGATGCGTGCAGTCGAGAATGCCCATTTGCGCACCGCGCCGCGCGCCGGCGCTTTCGACCGTGCGGCACGATGCATCGAATACATCCATGTAGCTGCATGGGCCTGACGCCGCCGATCCGGTCGAATGCACACGCGCGCCTCGCGGACGTATGGCGGAAAAGTTATAGCCGACGCCGCCGCCGCGACGCATCGTCTCGGCCGCTTGCAACAGCGCGACGTAGATGCCCGGCAAGCCGTTGCTATCGACGCCCTGTATCGCATCGCCGACCGGCTGCACGAAACAGTTGATGAGGGTCGCATCGATGCCCGCGCCCGCCGCGCTCATGATGCGCCCCGCGCCTAGCGCGCCGCGCTTGAAGTTATCGACGAACTCCGCTTCGATCTTCGCGCGCGTTTCTTCAGGCTCGGCCCGCGCGACACCGCGCGCCACGCGGCGATAAATATCGTCGACGCGAGTCTCGTCGCCCTTGGCGTATTTTTCGAGCATCACGTCGATGGAAAACTGCTGCGGTGCGATAGCGGTGCTGGGATTGTCTTCGGCCATGTCGGTTCCTTGAATCACTGAGGCGGCAGGCGTCGGGGTCGGAAACCCGCTATGCGCCGACGCGTTCCGCCGCAAAGGCAATGCCCGACGATAGCGCGATTTCTCCCCGCTCGCCATCGAGCCGTTAAACTCGCTTGATCGAAACCAGAACAATCAGCCGACCATTCGCATGAACTCGCGCATGAACTCGCGTCATCCGCCGCTCTTCGGCATCTCGGGCCGCTCGGGCCAAGGCAAGACCACGTTGATCGAAGCGCTTCTGCCGTGGCTGCGCGCACGCGGCGTCACCGTCAACGTCATCAAGCACAGTCATCATTCGATCGAGCTCGAACCGCCCGGCAAGGACAGCGCGCGCTTTCGTCGCGCGGGCGCGGGAGAAGTGTTGATCGCATCGCCGTACCGCTATGCGATCGTGCGCGAGTTGAATGGCGACGCAGAGCCGCCGCTGAGCGAACTGGCCGCGCGACTCAGTGACGCGGACCTCGTGATCGTCGAAGGATTCGCGCGCGAAACAATGCCGCGCCTCGAAGTCGTGCGGCCCTCGGCGGGCCGCGATCCGCTTTACAAGAGCGATGTAGAGATAGTTGCAATCGCAACCGATGATGCCGCCGCCCTCGATTCAAACTTGCCGAAGCTCGATCTGAACGACATCGCGAGCATCGGCGCGTTCATTTGCGAGCGCATGGGCATCGCGCTGAACGACTAGTTCGCGGCGAGGCCCTGACGCGCCATCGCGAGCGCTTCTTTCAACACTTCGTTATCGCCGATGTGATTCGCGAGCAGCAACACGAGCTTTGCGTTGAGCATGTGGCTGGCTTCGTCGGAGAGGCCGTTGTGCGTGTCGATGAGGCGCTCGTAGAACGCATCGTGATCGGCGATATTCAGTTCGAGATTGAGCTTCATACGATTCATCATCCGTTGCAGGTTGCACGCTTGACCGCAGCCGTCACCGATGCGGCATCGAAGGCACGCCAGCGCGCGCATACGTGCTGATCGGGACGCAGCAGATAGAACGTGCCGGGACGCGCGTCGAAGCGATGCGCGACCATGCCTTCCACATCTTCCACGACCGTCACGCCGGGCACGGTACACATCATGCCTCGAGGCACGACGACGAGCGCATGAACCGGAAGCCGCCCGTTCGACAAAGCAGCCAGGCTTTGCGCGCAGACTTCCGGGCCGTGTCCGAGCCCGCAGAAATAGATGCCCGTGAATGCGCTGCCGTGCGTCTGCGGCAACAGCCATGCGTCGCGGTCATCGACGCGCACGGGCGCATCGACGCACGGCGCGCCGGGAATCATCGCGCAATTGAAGGCGTCGCCTTCCTTGTCGGGCGTATTGAGTGTCGAGTCGCGCAGCACCGCGGGCACCGAGAGCCGTCCACTGTTCGCAATGCGTCTTGCGAACGCGCAGTCCCTCGCGAGATTGAGCGTCGCATCGCGAAAGAGCCTCGAAACGGCGCTCTTCGGCGTGATGAAGTCGGTGGCGCGCGTCGAGTTGAGGATGTTTTCGTCGGCGGCGTATTCGCGCTCGGATGCGTAGGTGTCGAGCAGCGTATGCGGCGCATCGCCGTTCACGACCAGCTTCAGTTTCCAAGCGAGATTGTCCGCATCCTGCACGCCGCTGTTCGCGCCGCGCGCACCGAACGGCGACACGCCATGCGCGGAATCGCCCGCGAAGATGATGCGTCCGTGCCTGAAGTCGTCCATACGCAAACAGGAGAACGTGTAGACGCTCACCCATTCGAGTTCGAATTCGGCGTCTTCGCCAAGCAACGCCTTCACGCGCGGAATCACACGCTCGGGCTCTTTTTCCGCGACCGGGTCCGCGTCCCAGCCGAGCTGAAAATCGATGCGCCATACATTGTCCGGCTGACGATGCAGCAGCACCGACTGATTGCGATGGAACGGCGGATCGAACCAGAACCAGCGTTCGGTCGGGAACGGCGCCTTCATCTTCACGTCGGCGATCAGGAAGCGGTCCTTGAACGTGCGGCCGTGGCTGTCCAGACCGAGAAGCTTGCGCATCGCGCTGCGAGAACCATCGGCGGCCACCACGTAGCGCGCCTTGAGCGGATACGCGCCATCCGGCGTTTCGACTTGCAGTTCGACGTGATCCTCGTGCTGCGTCACGCCGGTCACGTTGCTCTTCCAGCGCAGTTGCAATGGCTCCAGTTGCATCGCGCGTTCGGCGAGAAAGCCTTCGACGTAGTACTGCTGCAGGTTGATGAACGCGGGTCGCGAATGGCCGGTTTCCGGCAGAAGATTGAACGTGTAGACAAGCTCATCCTGCAGAAACACCTTGCCGACATTCCAGCTCACGCCCTTCTCGATCATCCTGTCGCCGCAGCCCAGACGATCGAAGATTTCCAGCGTGCGCTTGGCGAAGCAGATCGCGCGCGAGCCGCTCGACACGGTGTCGTCGTTATCGAGCAGCACGGTACGCACGCCCTGCTGCGCGAGATCGATGGCCGTGGCCAGTCCGACCGGACCTGCGCCGACTATCGCAACGGGATAAGGCGACGACGCGGGCGCATCGTGATCGGGCGCGCGTTCATAGTCGAAGCGCAGAGAGGCGTAGTTCACGGACATTCGGTCGTCTCCATCGTCGAGTCGCTTTCGTCTGACAGGACTGGGTCGGCTCGGGCGCGAATCGCTTCGCTTTCGGTTAGTTGTTCATCATTGTACAAGCCGTTTTACAGTGTTGAATTTAGGTTTACCCGAATGCCACGGACGAGCGCTTGCATCCGCTTACGGTTTCTTCAAGGTACGCCCGTTCACGGGAATGCGGCGTGCAAACGCAGCAAAGCCCATATGGACTTCAGAGGATGAAAAGTGAATGCCGGGGCACTGGCGCCCCGTTTGATCGCGCGACTTCGATCAGACCGCGACGAAGCCGAGCATCTTCGATACGCGCTGCGCGCACGCGTGCAGCGCCGTCGCGATGTCGCCGTTCCACGCGCCGTCGAACGATCCGCTCGGACCGATCGCCGTGATCGCGAGCACGATATTGCGCGTGTGATCGAAGACCGGCGCGCTCATCGCGCTGATGCCCGCGACGGGCTCGTCGATCGCCCGCGCGATGCCGTGCTCGCGCACTTCGGCGAGCATCGCGTCGGTTTGCGCACGCGTGTAGTCGCGCCGTTGCGCGCCGACCTGCAACGCGCCCGCACGCTCGATGGCGACGAGCGCTTCGACGGTCATCGGCGGCAGATAAGCCGCGAATGCGCGGCCCGTCGCCGTCTGCAGCAACGACATCACCGTGCCCGTACGCATCGTGACGTGGATGGGCACGCTCGCCTGCTGGATGTGAACGATGGTCGGTCCATAGCTGCCCGCAGTCGCGAGCGCGACCGTATGCTCGATGCGGGGCGTCACGTTCGCTACTTCCGCAATCGCGAGGCGCACCGGATCGACGCGCTGCAGACTGATCAGACCCATTTGCAGCGCGAACGGCCCGAGTTCATAGCGGCCCGTCGCGGGATCCTGCTGAATCAGGCCGAGATTGCCGTAAGACACGAGATAAGGATGCGCCTTCGCCGACGGCATGCCGGCTTTCTTCGCGAGATCGCCGAGCAGCAACGGGCCGCCGTGGTCCACGAGCGCGCGCAAAAGCGCTCCGCCTACTTCGATCGATTGAATCCCGCGGCGCACTGCGCTCATGCCTGACCTTGTGTTGTTGTCCACGATGCGCGCGATGATAACCGCACTCGCGTGCGTACCGTCATACTTCGGGGTTCAGGCGCTCTATCAATTCGCGATGTTGCGGATAGCGCGCCTCCAGCGTGCCCGGCACGGCCAGTTCGAACTCGCTGAACTCGAAACCCGGCGCCACCGTGCAGCCGACGAGCGATACGCCTTCTCTATCGTGACATTCCGCCGCGAACCAGTCGCCCGCTTCGACGACGGTCTGAAACACGGCATCGGCACGATCGAGCGCATTGCCGAGCCGATGCGTGACTAGCGTTCCGTTCGCTTTGAGCACATGCACGTCGATCGGATCGCCTGCGTAGAAGTGCCAGACTTCATCGGAGCGAATGCGATGCCATGCCGAATGCGCGCCATCGCAAAGCAAAAAGTAGATCGCGGTGGACGCCGAACGCGTTTCGCGTTCGTCCTCGCGCACGACGTTGCCGCTCGCGCGATACGTCTCGCGAAAGAAGCCGCCTTCGGGATGCGGCTCGAGCTTCAGACGCCGAATGATTTCGCTGCTGTCGATGCGTTCGCGTTGCATGTCGTTCCTTTGGCAGAGCGGTTGCGGTTCGCGTATTCTGCATCGGATTGCTCGTATCGCCATGCTCTTCAACTCATCGACCAACACCATGACTCTTTCTTCTTCCTTGCTCAACGCTTTCGCGCCGACCGGCACGCTGCGCGCGTCGATCAATCTCGGCAATCCGATCCTCGCGCATCGCACCGACAGCGGCGAGCCGGGCGGCGTATCGGTGGACATCGCGCGCGAGCTGGCGTCGCGGCTCGGCGTGCCTGTCGCCTTCACGTCGTTCGACCGGGCCGCCGAATCGGTCGAAGCCGTCACGAACGAAAGCGCGGACGTCGGCTTCTTCGCGATCGATCCGCTGCGCGGTGCGGGCATCGCGTTCACCGCGCCGTACGTGCTGATCGAAGGCTGTTATCTCGTGCGCGAGGCATCGCCGCTCACGCGCAATGAAGATGTGGATCGCGAAGGCAATCGCATCATGGTCGGCAAGGGCAGCGCGTATGACCTCTTTCTCACGCGCGAGATCAGGCATGCGCAGATCGTACGCACGGCGTCGTCGCAGGCCGTCGTCGAAGCCTTCCTGCGTGACGGCCTCGAAGTCGCCGCGGGCGTGAAGCAGCAACTCGAAGCCGACGCGTCACGCACGCCCGGACTGCGCCTGCTCGACGGACGCTTCATGGTGATCCAGCAGGCGATGGGCTTGCCGAAGCGCCGCGGCGACGAAGCCGCGCTTTATCTGCGCGACTTCGTGGAGGATGTGAAGCGCTCGGGCTTCGTCGCCGCTGCGCTTGCACGGCACGGTATCAAGGGGGCATCGGTTGCCCCGGCAGCGTAATCGCTCACGCGTCGATGAACGCCGGCGTCACGCTCGCCATCACCGACTGGATCGACGCGACGTTCGAGCGCGACGTCGCGGGCGGGCTTGCCGCGTTCAATCGCGCGCAACTCGGGCCGAGCCATCAACGCGATCTGGCGGTGTCGCTCTATCGCGATGACGACTTTCTGGGCGGGCTCGCAGGCTACACGGCGTGGGACTGGCTCTTCGTGAAATGGCTGTGGATACGCGAGGACGCGCGCGGCGCCGGACTCGGCGCACGCGCGCTCGAAGCCGCCGAAAGCGAAGCGAAAAAACGAGGATGCCGCGCCGCGTGGCTCGATACGGTCAACCCCGCAGCGCGCGCCCTCTACGCGCGCTGTGGTTACGAGCTTTTCGGCGAACTCGCGGATTTTCATGCGGGTCAGCCGCGCTACTTCATGCAAAAGCGCTTCTAGTCATTTGGCGTTTTGCATTTCGCATGCATGAGACCAAAGCGCATTTTGAATTAAGCATGCGATTTCAGCCGTTCCGCGACACGCGCCGTGATCGCACTGCGCGCGGCCAGCGACGGCGCGCAACGCTCGCGCACATCGTTCGCGACCGCGGCGGGCGCGCGCGCCGGATCGCCCGAGTCGAACGGCGGCGCCGGCGCGTATTCCATCTGCAATTGAATCGCCTGCGCTTCGTGCTCGCCGACGAGTTCGGCCGCGAGCGTCAGCGCGAAATCGATGCCCGCCGTGATGCCGCCGCCCGTGAACAGGTTGCCGTCGCGCACGACGCGCTCGTGCACCGGAATCGCGCCCAAATCCGGGAGCAGATCGTGATACGCCCAGTGCGTCGTCGCACGCTTGCCGCGCAAAAGCCCCGCCGCGCCGAGCACGAGCGAGCCGGTGCAAACCGAGGTCACGTAGCGCGCGCCCGCCGCCTGTTCGCGGAGGAAGGCGAGCGTTTCCTCGTCTTCCATCAGATCGCCGACGCCTGAACCGCCCGGCACGCACAGCACATCGAGCGCGGGGCAATCCGCGTAGGTCACGTCGGGCGTCAGGATCATGCCGGCGCTCGACCGGACGGGCTCGCGCGTCTTCCGGACGAGATGCACCTTCGTGTCGGCCATGTGCGCGAACACGTCGTAGGGGCCGGTCATGTCGAGTTGCTGCACGCGAGGAAACAGCAACAGGCCGATATGTAGCGTCATCGTTTTCTCCTTGATCGAGCGTGTTTTTCGTGTGGACGAACCGATGCTACGCCGCTACGCTATGGCGAATTCGACACATAACCCACGTTTTACGCCATCTTGTCTTTCGTGGAAAACGCCATGCGAACCATCGACGTGCTCGCCTTCCCCAACGTGCAGTTGCTCGACGTCGCGGGCCCGTTGCAGGTGTTCGCGTCCGCCAACGACCTGGCGGTCGCGGCGGGCTTGCAGCGGCCGTATCAGCCGCGCGTGGTTGCGCGGGGCGGCACGGTGAACGCGTCGGCGGGACTGGGGCTCGTCGGCGAGGCATTGCCCGATGCGAGCGAAGCGTGCGACACGCTGATCGTCGCGGGCGGCTGGGGCGTGCACGAAGCGGTGCACGACCGCGAACTGGTCGATTGGGTGCGCGCGCGTTCGGCGCACGCGCGGCGCACGGCGTCCGTTTGCACGGGCGCGTTTCTGCTTGCCGCCGCCGGCCTTCTCGACGAACGCCGCGCCGTGACGCACTGGACGCGCTGCGGGGAACTCGCCACGCGCTTCCCGGCGATCCACGTCGAGCCCGATCCGATCTTCATCCGCGACGGCGACGTATGGACATCCGCGGGCGTCACGGCGGGCATCGACCTGTCGCTTGCGCTCGTCGAAGACGATCTCGGCCGCGCGCTCGCGCTCGACGTCGCGCGCCATCTCGTCGTGTTCCTCAAGCGCCCCGGCGGGCAGGCGCAGTTCAGCGCGGCGCTGTCGTTGCAGCAGTCGGGCGAACGTTTCGGCGAGCTGCATGCGTGGATCGCTGAAAATCTCGCGGCGGATCTTTCGGTCGGCGTGCTTGCCGCGCGTGTCGGCATGAGCGAGCGCAGCTTCGTGCGCCATTACCGCGCGCAAACCGGCATGACGCCCGCGCGCTCGGTCGAACGCATGCGCCTCGAAGCCGCGCGCCGCCTGCTCGGCGATACGGCGCTTCCCGTAAAGCGCATCGCCGCGCGCTGCGGATTCGGCACCGAGGAAACGATGCGGCGCGGTTTTCTGCGTTCGCTGGGCGTGTCGCCGCAGGCGTATCGCGAGAGATTTACCGGGCACGATCGCGTCGAAACCGCGCATCCGGCATGAATGCCCGTATGCATTGCGGCACGAGCGGCTTTTTTTGAACCGCATGCTCAAGGCTGTATGCTCCGTGCCGTTACCCATATAGAGCCTTTGCTTGTGACGCGCGCCCGGAGCAGCGTGCGAGCGCAGTCGCTGAACGAGACCCGCCCGACGTGGCGGCAATATGGCCTGGAGCGCCGATGAGTGTGTTTCCCGCGTACGACGCGCAGGTTGCCCGCGCAACCGCGGTCGAGCCTGCAACCGTGGCGGCGACCGATGAAAAGGTTTTCGCGAGCGTGGCGTCATCGATCGACGCATTGCTGCGCGAGGCCGCCGCGATGGGCTGCCCGCAGCAATGGGCGTGGTATCGCGCGGGCGAGCAGTTGCATCTCGAGCGGCGCGGCGATGCAGCGCTTCCCGATGCGCAGGAATGGCCGCATGGCATCGCCGAGGAACGCCTGACGGAGGTGTGCATCGATAACGGCTGGCACTGCTGGCCGACCGGACGCGGCGAGAGCGTGCTCGGCTGGCTGCTCGCGCCGGTCACGCATCGCGACGACGCGCATCTCGCCGAACTCGCGCGCACGCTCGGCGAGCGCGTGCAGGCCGATGCCCTCGCACGCGCGCAACTCACGCAGCGCGTGCTTTATGAAATCGCCTATCTGGCGAGTTCCGTGCCCGAGCGCGCCGATTTTCTGCGCGGCGTGCATGAACGGCTCGGCACGCTCATCGACGCGGAGAACTTCTATCTCGCACTCTACGATCGCAAGACGGGCAAGATCACGTATCCGTATTATGTCGACGTCATCGATACCGACGTCGTCGCGGCCGAAAACTACGACATCCTGAATCCGGAACGTCTTTCGATGACGGGTCGCGTGCTCACGAGCGCGCAGCCACTTTTCATCACCGCCGCGGATATTTGCGCGGCGGAGCGCGCGGGCCATTTCTATTGCATCGGCGACCGCCCCGAGTTCTGGATGGGTGCGCCGCTCAAGAATGCGAGCGACGAGGTATTCGGCATGCTCGCGATGCAGGTCTATGACGTATCGCGCATTTATACCGTCGAGGACCGCGCGCTCTTTCTGGTCGTCGCACGACATGTGGCGATGGCGCTCGACCGCATCCTGCATCGCGCCGATCTCGAAGAGCAGGTCGCGCACCGCACGTCCGAACTGTCGAAGCTCAACGCGGCGCTGCGTCACGGCATCGCCGAGCGCGAACGATCCGAGCATCTGCAAGCTGCGCTCTACCAGATCGCAGAATTGTCGAGCCGTCCCGGCGACATGATGGAGTTCTTGCGCAGCCTGCATGGGATCGTCGGCGAATTGCTTTACGCGCGCAATTTTTATATCGCACTCATCGAACCGGAAACGGACGAAGTGTCGTTCCCGTATTACGTCGATGAAATCGTGCAGGAGCGCCCCGCGCCGCGACGCGGACAACGCGGCCTCACCGAATATGTGATCCGCGAGCGGCGCGCGCGGCTGATCGATCATGCGGAGGCGCTGCGTCTCACCGAAGAAGGCGCGTTCGAGATCGAGCATAGCGAAGTGCGTCTGCGATCGTGGCTCGGCATTCCGCTCTTCGATGGCGATGTCGTGCGCGGCGTGCTCGCCGTGCAAAGCTATTCGCCGCTCGTGCGCTATTCGCTGCGCGATCAGGAACTGCTCACCTTCGTGTCGCGGCATATCGATACGGCGCTTTCGCGTCGGCGCGATGCCGAAGCGCTGCATGCCGCGAACCTCGAACTCGAAGCGCGGGTCCAGGCGCGCACGCGCGAACTCGACGATGTCAACGCACGCCTGCTTTATGAGAACTCGCACGATTCATTGACGGGCTTGCCGAATCGAAGCCATCTGATGCACAAGCTGCGCTGCGCATGGCAGGACTATCAGACGCGCGGCGACCAACTCTCGGTGATGTTCATCGACCTCGACCGATTCAAGGTCGTGAACGACAGCCTCGGGCATCACTTTGGCGACATGCTGCTGGTTCAGGCCGCGGCGCGCTTGCGCGATTGCCTGCGTTCGACGGATCTGCTCGCGCGCCTCGGCGGGGACGAATTCGCCGTGCTCTCCCCGGATGCACACGTTCGCGATGCGGTATCGATCGCCAAGCGTATTCTGGCCGCGTTCGATCTGCCGTTTCACATCGAAGAGCATGTCGTGTTTTCGTCGTGCAGCATTGGCATCGTGAGCGCGGACAGCCAGTTCCATACCGAGCCCGCCGACCTGTTGCGCGACGCCGATACCGCGATGTATCGCGTGAAAAATGCGGGACGCGACAGCTTCGTCGTGTTCAATCAAGAACTGCGACGTCAGGTGTCGGACCAGGTGGAACGTGAGGGCGCATTGCGCAATGCGATCAAGCGCGATGACGAACTGCTGCCTTATTTCCAGCCTATCGTCGACGTAAAGAGCGGTGAGATCGTCGCGCTCGAAGCGTTGATCCGCTGGCATCAACCCGATGGCCATATCGTCGGGCCGGGTGAATTTCTTCCTTCGGTCGAAGGCTTGAGGCTCATCGGCAGACTCGATCTATACATGCTCGAACGCGTTGCCGCGATTCTCTCGAATGCGCGCTTCGCGCACTGGCCGCCGGTGCATGTGAACTGCTCCAGCTATAGCATGACGCGCCCCGAATTCGCCGATGACGTTCTGGCGCTATTGCGTCGCTATCGCGTCTCGCCGTCGCGCGTGTGCCTCGAGCTTACCGAAGGCGCGCTCGTGGCCGAGCCCGATCTCGCGCGGCGCACCATGCAGCGACTGGCCGACAACGGCATGTCTGTCGTGCTCGACGATTTCGGCGCGGGATTTTCGTCGCTCAGTTATGTGCATCAATACCAGTTCACCGGCCTCAAGATCGACAAGTCGTTCATTCTCGAACTGACCGAAAGCCCGCGCAGCCGTGCGATCGTGCGCGCGATCGTGCGCATGGCGGAATCGCTCGATCTGACGCTCGTCGCGGAAGGCGTCGAAGATGCGGCGACGCTCGCCGTGTTGCGCGACATGGGCGCGGCGCAGGCGCAGGGCTATTTCTTCGACAAGCCGCTGCCGCTCGACGCGCTCACACGCACCGCGCTCGCTCCGCGCGCGACGACGGCAAGCGCGGCACTGTAGCCGCGTGCATCAAGGCATGCCGCCCAGCGACGGTGAAATGATGCTGCCCGGCTCGCCCTTCGGCGCACCGCTCTCATCGGCCACGGCGCGAGTCGACACCGGCGCGTGGTTCTTCGCGCAGGTCTCGACCGAGTCGCTGCCGAGGCATTGCTGAAAGCCATCGGCAGTTACCTTGGTGTCGAAGCTATAGATGATCTCGCCGACCTTGACTTCGGTGTCGGAGATGCGGTCTGCTGCAATAGCCATGTTATGTCTCGCCTCGATTTCGGTTGGAACGTATCGACGATTCAGCATCAACCGATCCCGGTGACGGGTACGCGCGTTGCTGAATCGTCAGGGTTATCGTCGAATCGAAAAGGAGGCGGAAATGGCACAGCATCCCGCGCATTCGCAGAATCACCGGCATCCGGATGAGCCGCGCCCGGAAGAAATCGCGCGCGTGCTGAAGGGCGCCGACTATCCGATGGGCAAGGAAAAACTTCTGACGCTCGCGAAAAGCAATGGCGCGGACGGCGAGGTCTTGGCCGTGCTCAACAAAATGACCGATCGCAATTTCGACAGCGAAGATGCGGTGCTGCGCGAAGCCACGCGCGTCGAGTAACAGCGACATAACTTTCGCTTATTCCGCAATGCGGCATTCAATCCTGCCGCCCCACGCTTTCGATCTTTCCGCAAGGCACGTGTTTGACGAGGAAAATGTAATGGCCGAAAAACCCGCAGCTCCCGATACGCACGACAAGCCGCGTGCGCCCGGAGGCAATAATCTGAGCAATATCGACCCTGCTGAAGCTGACCGGGTAATCCCTCGGCCGGGAGAGGCAACGGAACCCGACCCGGTCCATGATCCTGACAAGATCGGCACGACACCTGACGATTCGGGAAATCGCCCGAGACCGCTATAAAAAATTTAAATGAACGCCGGTGCAATTTCCAATCGTGTCATACCTGTTCTCGCGCTAGCATCTAAAGTGCGTCGATTTGGGATGCGCGGCTTTGCACGGCGCCTGCAGCAGAAGAACCGCGCAATGGCCCGGCATCCGTCTGGCCAATCATTGCACAAGGAGGCTCTATGAAGTGGGAAACCCCGAGTTTCACGGATATGCGCTTCGGCTTTGAAATCACGATGTATATCGCGACGCGCTAATCGGAAATGACAAAACGGCCACCTGAGTGGCCGTTTTGTTTTATGGGCGCGTCGAATCGATGCGTCAATCTTTGCCCGGCGTCCTGGATTGTTCGTTCGCGGGATCGGGAAGATCTGCGTTCTGTGCGTCAAGCCCGCCCTTTCCTGCAATTTCCGGCTCATTGCCCGATCCATAAGGCACTTCCGCCGTCTGATGCGGATGCTGATCGAGCCGACGGTTCTCCGGTTCGATCTCCGCTGCATTCGGGTGAGGCGCGGAATGCGGTTGTTGATGGCGTTTCTCTTCGCTCTCGCTCATCGTGAATCTCCTTTCGATGGGGCACCGAAGATTACTCAGCAACGCACGTTCCTTCAGACTCGCAAAAAGGGCCCGCAATGTTTCGCGAGCCTCTGCCAACACAACTACCCATACCGCTACTCAAGAGAATCAGATCGCTTGCGTAGCGAGTGCCGAGCCGATAACTTCGTTCGCCACCGCATCCACGGCCTGCTTCACGATGCCGACGATTTCGTCCGCTTCTTCACGCGTCGTGACGAGCGGCGGCGCGAAGCCGAGGATATCGCCATGCGGCATGGCGCGCGCGATCACGCCGCGTTCGAGTGCTGCCGCCGATACCTTCGGGCCGACCTTCAGCGCGGCGTCGAACGGCGTGCGCGCGTCCTTGTCGGCCATGAATTCGAGCGCCGCGAGCATGCCCGCCCCGCGCACTTCGCCGACGAGCGGATGCGAATCGAAAGCCGTGTGCAATTGCTGCTGGAAATACGCGCCGACATCGGCGGCATTCTGCGTCAGGTTTTCGCGCTCGAGGATATCGAGGTTCGCGATAGCAGCAGCCGCGCAAATGGGATGCCCCGAATACGTCCAGCCGTGTCCCATCGGACCATGTTCCCGCGAGCCCTTCTCGATCACGTCCCACACCTTCTCGCCGACGATCACGCCCGACAGCGGCGCATAGGCGCTCGTCAGGCCCTTCGCGACCGTGATGAGATCGGGCTTGATGCCGAAGTGCTGCGCGCCCATTTTCGAGCCGAGACGGCCGAAGCCGCACACGACTTCATCGGAGATCAAAAGAATGTCGTGCTTCCGCAGAACATCCTGGATAGCTTCCCAATAACCTTGCGGCGGCGCGATGATACCGCCCGTGCCCATGACCGGTTCGGCGATGAATGCAGCGATCGTATCCGCGCCTTCTTTCGCAATCAGCTTTTCGAGTTCATCGACGCAATACGCGGTGAATTGCGCTTCGCTCATGCCGGCGGGCGCCTTGCGATACCAGTGCGGACACACCGTGTGCTTTACGCGGTCGATCGGCAGATCGAAGTTCTGATGAAAGCTCGGCAGGCCCGTGAGACTGCCCGTCACGATGCCCGAACCGTGATAACCGCGCTCGCGCGAGATGATCTTCTTCTTGTTCGGACGGCCGAGAACATTGTTGTAATACCAGACGATCTTGATCTGCGTTTCGTTCGCATCCGATCCCGACATGCCGTAATACACCTTTTTCATGCCCTCGGGCGACCAGTCGATGATGCGCGACGACAGCTCGATGATCGTATCGGTCGAGTGACCGACATACGTGTGGTAATACGCGAGCTTCTTCGCCTGCTCATAGATTGCGTCGGCTACTTCGGTGCGGCCATAGCCGATGTTCACGCAATAGAGGCCCGCGAATGCGTCGATATAACTTTTACCTTGATGATCCTGAATGCGGATGCCCTTCGCGCCCGTGACGATCTTGCCGGGCAGCGCGCCGCTCGCGTGATCGTGTGCATGCGTGGACGGATGCATGAAGTGCGCGCGGTCTTCGGCGAACAGTTGCTCGAGCGATTGATTCTGCTGGGTCATGTGCTTCTCCTTGATATGCGGTACTGCGTGTCTCTGAGGATAGGTCTTCAGGCCGCGCTCGTGAGCGGCAGGCCGAGATTGCCGAGGCAAAAGTATTTCGTTTCGACGAAGGGCTCGAAGCCTTCCGCGCCGCCTTCGCGTCCGAGGCCCGATGCCTTCATGCCGCCGAACGGGATCGGCGCGCCGGTGAACTTCACGCCGTTGACCGACACCATCGCGAAATCGAGTCGGCGCACGAGCTGGAAGATCGTGTCGATGCGCGTCGCACAGACGTAGGCGGCGAGGCCGTATTCGGTGTCGTTGGCGCGCGCGACGGCTTCGTCGAGCGTATCGAACGGCGAGATCGCGGAGATCGGCGCGAAGTTCTCTTCGTCGTAGATACGCATGCCCGGTCTGGCATCGGCGACGACGGTCGGTTCATAAAACCAGCCACCGAGCGCATGAGCTTTGCCGCCGACGGTGATGCGCGCGCCTTGCGCCTTTGCATCCTCGACACGAGCGACGGTCGCATCGAATGCGGCCTGATGCATGAGCGGACCGACATCGACATTTGCTTCGAAGGCCGTCCCTACTTTCAGCGCTTTCACTGCTTCCGTGTAGCGTTCGACGAACCGTTCATAAAGCGGACGCGCGACGAGAATGCGGTTCGCAGCGCAGCAATCCTGCCCCGAGGTTTGAAACTTCGCACCCACTGCAACGCGCACGGCCTGTTCCAGGTCCGCGTCTTCCGTCACGATGAAAGGCGCGTTGCCGCCCAGTTCCAATGCGAGCTTCTTGATGCCCGCCTGCGCTGCCGTCTTCGCAACGAGACCGCCGACGCGCGTCGACCCCGTGAAGCTCACGGCGCGCACGCGCGTATCGCTGACGAGCGTTTCCATCGCCATTTGTGGCTCGCCGATGACGACGTTGAACACGCCCGGCGGAAAGCCTGCTTCTTCGGCGAGTTGTGCGAGTGCGATAGCGGAGAACGGCGTTTCGTGCGCGGGCTTCACGACGACGGTGCAGCCCGCGGCAATCGCGGCGGCGGCCTTGCGCGTGATCATCGCGACGGGGAAATTCCACGGCGTGATCAATGCCGCGACGCCGACCGGTTCCATCACGGTGCCGAGATGCGCGCCATCGATATGCGTCGGAATGGTGCGGCCCGCCAGGCGTTTCGCTTCGTTCGCGAACCATTCAACGAAGCTCGCCGCATAGGCGATTTCGCCTTTGGATTCCGCGAGCGGCTTGCCTTGCTCGAGCGACAAAATGCCGGCAAGGTCCGATTGATGACGCACGATGAGTTCGTGCCAGCGCAGGAGCAGCGCACTGCGCTTTTGCTGCGGCATCCAGCGCCATGACTGGAATGCGCGATCGGCGGCATCGATCGTCGCGACGATTTGCGCCTGATCGAGCATCGGGACATGGCCGATGACGTTCTGATCGGCGGGATTGGTTACTGCAATCGATGCGGCGCTGTCGCTGTGAATCCAGCGGCCGTCGACATAACAGAGGGATTTGAATAGAACGGGATGGCCCAGCAGCATGTTCGTCTCCTTGCTCAAAGCGTGCTTGATTTGCATGGTTCGATGGGTCCACTTTAAGGGCGTTGCCGCGATGGAGTTTTTTGTTATTGCCCTCGGGCGGTTGGTGTTTTTTCTGTTTTTTCTGTGCTTCTTTGTGCGTTTTTTTTGGGCTTCCCCGAGCCGACACAAATACGGGATCCGGCAACCAAAAAATAACTAAACCACATCGTCAACCCAATCCGGCGGCCCTTCCGTACTATTCTTCACGACTTTCGTAACGATATAAGTGAAGTACCGCTCGATACCCAACTCTTCGACGAGCAAAGAATCGATGAACCGCTGATAGTGATCGATATCCCGCGACACGACGTGCAGCACGTAATCCACGCCGCCGCCGGTGGCATAACACTGCACGATCTCGGAAGCCGCCGCGATGCGCTCCTCGAAGCGCCGCATATCTTGCGCGGTATGACGCGAAAGCGTCACCTCAACGACAATACGGCTGCCCTTGAAAGCAGCCGTCCAGTCGATATCCGCGCGATAGCCCTTGATAAGCCCGCTGTCTTCGAGTTTCTTCACACGCTCCCACGCGGGCGAGATCGACAAATTGACCTCTTCCGCAAGGCGCGATTTCGTTATGCGGCCATCCCGCGCAAGAATGCGCAGAATGGCCAGATCGTAGCGGTCGAGCTTGATCAACTTACACGCTCACGGCAATGTTGCGTTCGACGATATCCGCGACCACGGCCACGGTGTCGCCCATCTGCACGAGGCCCGGAAAATGCCGCGCCGCAAGCAGTCCGTCACGCTTCGCGCGATATTCAACCGGCGTCGCGCCCGTGCGCGTAACGTCATACACGCGCGCAAGCACATCGCCCGCTCTCACCATGTCGCCGAGATCGCGGCACATTTCGAGCAGGCCCGTATGCTCGCTCGTCGTGTAGCAGGAACCATCCGGCATGTCGAGCAACGTCGTCGTGCGCGCTTCGCCGCGAACCACCTCCTTCTCGATGATGCCCGCATACGCGAGAAAGCCGTACACGCCGCGCTCCGCCACCGCGACGCTCTTCGCCGTCGACGAACCGCCACCGCCCAGTTCCGTCGAGACGAACACCTTGCCCGCTTCCTCGGCCGCGCTGTCATACAGACCGATGCTGTCGAGTTCGAGCATCCGCATCGAATACGGCGCCCCGAATGCGCGCATCGCGGCTTCGCAACGCGACTGCTGCGTCCCGTCGTTCAATACATGAATGGCCGCAAACGGCAGAAAATCGAGCGTGCGGCCGCCCGCGTGGATATCGAGCACGTAATCGGCGAGCGGCAACAGATGACGCTGAAAGTAATCCGCGATCTTTTCCGTCACCGTGCCGTCGGGCTTGCCCGGAAAGCTGCGATTCAGATTGCCCGCGTCGATCGGCGAAGTGCGCGAACCCGCGCGAAACGCCGGATAGTTCATGAACGGCACGATGACCACACGGCCGTTCACGTCGCTTGCCTTCAACGTCGATGCGAGCTTCGCCAGCGCGATCGGCCCTTCGTATTCGTCGCCGTGATTGCCGCCCGTGAGCAGCGCGGTCGGTCCGTCGCCGCGCTTGATCACGGTGACGGGAATCATCACGGCGCCCCACGCGGAATCGTTGCGCGAATACGGCAGCTTCAGAAAGCCGTGCTGTTCGCCCTCTGCATCGAAGTCGACGGTCGGGCTGATCGGTGACGCGCGCATCGTGCTACTCCTTCACGAACAATTTGCGAGGCGTGTTGCAGAAGGTCTCGACGCCGGTGTCCGTAATCAGGATGCTCTCCGTGATTTCGAGGCCCCAGTCGTCGAGCCACAGCCCCGGCATGAAGTGGAACGTCATGCCGGGTTCGAGGACGGTCTGGTCCCCAGGACGCAGGCTCATCGTGCGCTCGCCCCAGTCCGGCGGATAGCTCGCGCCGATCGGATATCCGCAACGGCTATCCTTCTCGATGCCGAACTTGCGCAACACCGCGAAGAAAGCATTGGCGATGTCCTCGGTCTTGTTGCCCGGCTTCGCCATCGCGAGACCCGCCTCGATGCCTTCGACGACCGCCTTCTCGCCTTCGATGAAATGCTGCGGCGGGCGGCCGAGATACACCGTGCGCGAGAGCGGGCAGTGATAGCGCTTGAAGCATCCGGCGATTTCGAAGAACGTGCCCGCATTCGCCGTGAACGTCGAGTCGTCCCATGTGAGATGCGGCGCAGCAGCGTCGGAACCCGTCGGCAATAGCGGCACGATCGCGGGATAGTCGCCGCCATAACCTTCGACGCCCGTGATGCCCGCTTCGTAAATCTGCGCGACGAGATCGCTCTTCTTCATGCCCGGCTCGACCGTGTCGAGAATGCGCGCATGCATCTTCTCGACGATGCGCGCCGCGACGCGCATGTACTCGATCTCGCGCTTCGACTTCACTGCGCGCTGCCAGTTGACGAGCGCGGTCGCATCGACGAACTTCGCGTTCGGCAGATGCTGCGTCAGCGACGCATACGCCTTCGCGCTGAAGTAATAGTTGTCCATCTCCACGCCGATGCGCAACGTGTCCCAGCCACGCACGGCAATTACTTCGGATGACAGATAATCCATCGGATGGCGCACCTGCGACTGCACATAGTGATCCGGGTAGCCGACGATATCGTCGTGCGACATGAACACCGTGCGCTTCGCGCCGTTCGCGTCCTGGCCACGGCCGTACCAGACCGGATCGCCGTGCATCGCGAGCAGCACGCATTGATGCACGTAGAACGACCAGCCGTCGTAACCGGTGAGCCACGCCATGTTGGTCGGGTCGGTCACGATCATCAGATCGATGCCCGCTTTCTCCATCGCGCGCCGTGTCTTCGCGATTCGCGCGTCGTACTCGCTGCGTTCGAACGGCAGGCGTACCACGGGCGCCCCTCGTTCATCCGGCTTCTTCTGTTGCGTGATTTCGGACATCGTCCCCTCTATCAAGCGGTCACATCGTTGTGGAAAATGGTTCCTGCCTGTGCCGCGCGCGCTCGCTGAATGGCGAGCGTCGCGATCGCGGTGTCTTGCGCGCCGGTGCCGGTCAGATCGCAGACGGTGATCTCGTCATCGCTCATACGGCCTTGAGCCTGTTGCGCGATGACTTCGCCAAGCTCGGCAAAAGATGCATCAGCATCCGTCACGCCCGCTTCGATCGCATGATGCAGCTCGCCGAGCACGCGCACTTGCTGAAGGCGGTCGCACACATAGCGCGCTTTGGCGAACACGTCCGGAGCGATTTCATTCTTGTGCTCCGCATCCGATCCCATCGCGGTGATATGCAAGCCCGGATGCAGATCGCGTGCGTGTATCAGTGGCTCGCGGCTCGGCGTCGTCGTGATGGCGATATCGGCGTGCTTCAACGCCTGGTTCACGCTGTCGGCGACATCGCACGGCAAGTCTTCGCAGTCACGCGCGAACTGCTGCGCGCTCTTCGGATCGCGCGCCCATACGGTCACATGCCCGATGTCGCGCACGAGCCGCAACGCCTTCAATTGCAGACGCGCCTGCTCGCCCGCGCCGATAATCGCGACGCGCTTCGCATCCTTGCGCGCGAGCCAGCGCGAGGCAACCGCGCCCGCCGCAGCGGTACGCACGGCGGTGAGATAACCGTTGTCGAGCAACACGGCTTCCGTGAGACCGGTGCGCGCGGACAGCACGAGCATCAGGCCATTGAGGCTCGGAAGTCCGAGCGACGGATTGTTGAAGAAGCCAGGGCTCACCTTGATCGCGAAGCTCGGAAAGCGCGGCAAATAAGCGGTTTTCACGTCGACTTCGCCGGCGTGCTCGGGAATGTCGAGACGCAGGATCGGCGGCATTGCGACGGCTTCGGTCGCGAGCGACTTGAACGCGGCTTCGACTTGCTCGATCGCGTCGAGGTCAAGCGGCACGAGCTTGCGCAATTGCGCCTGCCCGAGCAGCACGGTGGAGGTATCGATGTTGGACATGGGTTCAGGCCGCTCCGATGAGTCGACGATGCGTTGCGATATCGATGTTGCTGCCGCTCACGACGATGACGATCGGTCCGTTCGCGGCTCCAATCGCGCCGTCGAGCAAAGCCGCGATGCCGACCGCCGCCGCCCCTTCTACAACGAGCCGCTCTTCGCGATACGCGTGCACGATGCCGCGCGCGATCGACACTTCATCGAGCAGCACGACATCGTCGATGAGATCGCGCGTCATCGCGAACGTATGTCTGTTATCGAGGCCGATGCCGCCGCCGAGCGAATCGGCGAGTGTTTCGAGTTCATCGACGAACACCGGCTTGCCTGCCGCGAGACTCGCATGCATCGCAGCGCCGCGTTCCATCGACACGCCGATCATCTTCACGTCGGCACGAATGCTTTTCGCCGCGAACGCGACGCCGCTGAATAGCCCGCCGCCCGACAAGGGCACGACGATGCTCGCCGCATCGGGCAGCGCTTCGAGAATTTCAAGGCCAATGGTGGCTTGCCCCGCGATCACGCGTTCGTCGTCGAAGGGCGGCACGAATGCATAGCCTTCTTCGCGCACGAGACGTTGCGCTTCGACCTGTGCATCGTCCTGACTCTTGCCGACGATGACGACACGCGCGCCGAGCGCGGCCACCGCATCGACCTTGTTCTTCGGCACGAGCGACGACATGCACACTGCAGCTTCGATGCCGAGCGCGCGTGCCGCGTGTGCAACCGCGCGGCCATGATTGCCCGTCGATGCGGTGACGACACGCTTGCAGCCTTGCTCCGCGATCTGTGCGAGCGCATTGGTCGCGCCGCGCAGTTTGAAGCTGCCCGTAGGTTGCAGCGTTTCGAGCTTTAGATGAACGGGCACGCCCGCGATGCGCGAGAGCGACAGCGAATGAACCAGCGGCGTGACGAGCGCGCGGCCTTCGATGCGCTGGCGGGCGCGGTAGACATCGGCGAGCGTGAGTGCGGACATGTGCGCCTGAATTGCGTTTGAGCTAACCATGCAACTCAGTCTAATGTCCTAAAAAATCGTTTTCGATTGTCCTAGTTCATTTAGTTGAAGTCATGCACATGCGGGTACTGACCGAAGACTTCGCGCATCGTTTCGACCGCGCTGCGAAACGTGCTTTCGCCGACTTCCGCGCCCACGCATAGCCGCACCGCATTGGGCCGGTCCGCGCCGCGCACGAGAAACGGATCCGGCGACGTCACGGCGATATTGCGATTGCGCAATTCACGCGTGATGCGCTCCGCTTCCCATTCGTCGGGCACACGCAGCCATATCGAAAGCGCGTTCGGATGACTGCCGAGCACGTATTCGCCGAGCACTTCGCGCACGACGCCCTGGCGTGCCGCGAGCCGCTCGCGCTGAATCTCCACGAGACGTTGCGCCGTGCCATCCGTGATCCAGCGCGCGGTGACTTCCGCGATGGGCGACGTCGCCATCCAGCAACTGACGCGCAGCACGCTTTCCGCACGCAACGCAAGACGCCGCGGCACCGTCATGAAGCCCGTGCGCAAGCCGCTCAATACGGACTTGGTCATGCTCGTGCAGTAGAAAGCGAGTTCCGGAATGAGGCTCGCGATAGGCGTCTGCGTTTTCGCGGGCAACGCGCCATAGACATCGTCCTCGATCACATAGACGCCATAGCGTTCCGCGATGCGCGCAATCGCGCGGCGGCGCGAGTCGGGCATCATCGCGACCGTGGGATTGTTCAGCGTCGGCGTGCAGACGAGCGCGCTCACGCGTTCGCTGTCGCAGACTTCCTCGAAGTGCTCAGGGCGAATGCCGTGCTCGTCGATCTCGAGACCTTTGAGCGTAAACCCCAACACGTTCGCCGATCCGATTACGCCGTGATCGGTGAGGCTTTCGCACAGCACCGTATCGCCCGGCCCGACGATGCTCGCCAGCGCAAGGAAGATGCTATGCGCGACGCCGTTGGTGACGAGCAGCGTCTCGACCTTCGCGGGCATGTTGAGCGAAGCGAGCCATTCGACGCCCGCCTGTCGATGACTGTCGAAGCCCGCAATCGGCCGGAACGCACGTATCCACGGCTGATCGTCGATGGTCGAAAGCGTCGCGCAGACCTTGCGCCACATCGAGTCATGCTCGGGCGTATGCACGATGCGCGCGATCGAGAAATCGACGACCGAGCGCTCGGCGGTGTCGAGCATGTAATTGGACATCGTTTCGGTCACGCGCGCGCTGACGAAGCTCCCGCGTCCGACCTCGCATCGAATCAGCCCTTGCCGTTCGAGTTCCTTGTAGGCATTGGTGACGGTCTGCACGCTGATCGCGAGATCGGCGGCGACTTCGCGTTGCGGCGGCAACCGTGCGCCCGATGCTAGCGCGCCGCTTTCTATATCGGCGGCCATCGCCTTGACGAGCCGCTTGTACTTCGACTGCACGCCCTGCACGGTACGCACGGCGTCGCGCCATCTTTCATTCACTTGCTGTTCCTCGCATGCCTGGTTCCATGCGCAATAGTGGCCCAAAAGCGCGCGCGAAAATAATTGTCCTAGAGCAATCGGAACAAATATATGGCTTTGTATTCTGCGTCGGTGGCTATGCGGCGAGTGACTCCAAAGCCCCTTGGAGTAAGGGTTTTCCTCGGTCTCTCACATGCAGCGCCGCCCCACTCGACCACGCTTGAAGAACCATTACTACGGGAACGATATGAACACGAAGCGACTGTCTGGAATGCTGGCGGCGGCGTGCGTCGCGGCAGCGAGTCTTGCCGCCTATGCCACGAGCGCGAACGCGGAAACCACCTTGCAGCGCATCCAGCGCACCGGCGAGGTGCGTATCGGCTATGCGAACGAAACGCCCTTCGCCTACACGACGCCCGATGGCACCGTAACCGGCGAATCGCCCGAGATCGCGAAGAAGGTGTTCGCCAAGCTCGGCGTGAAGAAGGTCGATGCGGTGCTGACCGAATGGGGCGCATTGATTCCGGGCCTCAAAGCCGGCCGCTTCGACGTGATTGCAGCGGGCATGTACATCACGCCCGAGCGTTGCAAGCAAGTGGCGTTCGCCGATCCGCAATATCAGATTCCCGACACGCTGCTGACGATGAAGGGCAATCCGAAGAACCTGCACAGCTATGCCGATGTCGCGAAGCAGCCGGACACGAAGCTTGCTGTGATGGCAGGTACGGCGGAACTCGGTTATGCGCGCGCGGCGGGCATCAAGGACGACCAGATTCTTCAGGTTCCGGACACGACCGCGCAATTGCAGGCCGTGCGCGCGCGTCGCGCCGACGCGGCTGTCGGCACCGCATTGACGATGAAGGGCCTCGCCGAAAAAGGCGGCTCGTCGGTCGAGGCGATCAAGCAGTTCAACGACGATCCGAAGCACACAGGCTATGGCGCGCTCGCGTTCCGACCCGAAGACACCGATCTGCGCGACGCCGTCAACAAGGAGCTGCATCAGTGGCTCGGCACCGACGATCATCTGAAGACGGTCGCGCCCTTCGGCTTCGACAAGTCCAACGTGACAGCGAAGAAAGCGCCGGAACTGTGCGCCGGTTGAGCATCGATGCATCGCGACGCGCAGCTTCATCTACTAGCGAGGAACCGTCATGAGTGACCTCCGTGAGCTTCTGCCCTTGATGATGAAGGGCACACTCGTCACGATCCAGATCGCCTTCATCAGCATCCTGCTTGCGATCGTCATGGCGGGCGTCGCGACGGCGTTGCGCGCCGCGCCATACCGTGTCGTGCGATGGATCGGCAACGTGTATGTCGAAGTGTTTCGCGGCACTTCGCTACTCGTGCAGTTGTTCTGGCTCTTCTTCGTGCTGCCGCTGCCGCCGTTCAACGTGCAACTGACGCCCTTCACGGTCGCCATCGTCGGGCTCGGGTTGCACTACGGCGCGTATGGCTCCGAGATTCTGCGCGGCGCGCTGCGTTCGGTGCCGGGCGGACAGTACGAAGCGGCGCTCGCGCTGAACATGCCGGCCACGGCGCGGCTGCGTCGCATCGTGCTTCCGCAGGCGATGATCAACGCGCTGCCGCCCGCGACGAATCTGATGATCGAACTGTTGAAGGGCACATCGCTCGTCTCGCTGATCACGCTGTCGGATCTCACGTTCCGCGCGCGCCAGCTCGACGAAGCGACCTTCAAGACAGCGGAAATCTTCGGGCTCACGCTGCTCATCTACTTCGTGCTCGCGCAGGTGATCGTCGCCGTGATGCGCGTGTTCGAGCGGCGCGTGAGCAGTCATGTCGCGATCCGTCGCGCGAGCCGCACCTTACCGGGGGCCGCATCATGACGTCGCTGGGTCAACTCTTCGATGTGAAATACGCGCTGCATATCCTGCCGGAACTCGCGCGCGCGGCGACTTATACGATCGGCATCACGCTCGTCGGGTTCGCCATCGCGCTCGTGCTCGGCCTCGTTCTCGCCATCATGCGGCGCAGCGATTTCGCGCCGCTCGCGAAGACGACTGCGTTCTTCATCGAGTTCATACGCAGCACGCCGCTGTTGATTCAGGTGTACGTGCTCTTCTATGTCGCGCCGCTTTACGGCTTCACGATGTCGGCGTTGACGGCGGGCACGCTCGGCATCGCGGTCCATTACGCATGCTATGTGTCCGAGGTGTATCGCGCGGGACTCAACGGCGTTGCACGCGGACAATGGGAAGCATCGTGCGCGCTGTCGCTCCGGCCGTGGCGCACCTATACCGGCGTGATTCTGCCGCAAGCGATCCGCCCGGTGATTCCCGCGCTCGGCAACTACCTTGTTGCGATGTTCAAGGACACGCCGGTGCTCTCCGCGATCACCGTCGTCGAACTGATGCAGCAGGCGAAGAACATCGGCTCCGAGACCTTTCGCTATCTCGAACCCATCACGATGACCGGAATCTTCTTTCTCATCATCAGCGTGACGTTCGCTTCGGGCGTGCGTCATATCGAACGGCGCGTGAGGCTGCCATGACCGCGACTCAATACCAGGAGCAGCAGATGAAACGGGATTTCGACCCCGCGCTCGGCGGCGCAGCCGACGCCAGCGCGAACACGCCGATGGTGCGCTTTCGCAACGTCACCAAACGCTACGGCGCGCTGACCGTGCTCGACGGCCTCGATCTCGATGTCGCGCCGAACGAGAAGGTGGCGATCATCGGGCCGAGCGGCTCGGGCAAGTCCACGCTATTGCGCGTACTGATGACGCTCGATCCGCTGACCGATGGCGTCATCGAAGTGGACGGGCAGCCGCTCACGCACGAAATGCGCGGCGGCAAGCTCGTGCCCGCATCGCCGCGGCATGTTCGTCAGGTTCGCAGCAAGATCGGCATGGTGTTTCAGAGCTTCAATCTCTTTCCACACATGACCGCGCTCGCGAATACGATCGAAGCGCCAATGAGCGTGCTCGGATTGTCGAAGAAGGAAGCGACCGAGCGCGCGCGCGAACTGCTGTCGCTCGTCGGCCTCGCGGAGAAGTGCGAGCATTACCCGTCGCAATTGTCGGGGGGACAGCAGCAGCGCGTCGCGATTGCGCGAGCGCTCGCCATGCGGCCGAAGATCATGCTGTTCGACGAAGTGACATCCGCGCTCGATCCCGAACTATGCGGCGAAGTGCTCAACGTGATTCGCCGTCTCGGCGAAGAACACAACCTGACGATGCTGATGGTCACGCACCAGATGGGCTTCGCGAAAGAGTTCGCCGATCGCGTGTGTTTCTTCTCGCAAGGCAAGATCATCGAACAGGCGCCGCCGCAGCAGTTCTTCAGCGCACCGCAGCATGAGCGCACGCGGCAGTTCCTGCGTGCGGTGACCGAGGCGCTTTGATTCGTTGCTGCGCGCGGCGCGGGTGCGGCTTACTGCGTGCTCGCCGCCAGCGGCGTATAGGGTCCCGTGAGTGCCTTGAGGAACGCGACGATCGACTCGACATCCGCTTCCGATAGCTTCGTTCCCACTTCGTACTTCGCCATGTCGCGAACGGCCTGATGCAGGTCGTTCACGTTGCCGTCGTGGAAATACGGCGCGGTCAGCGCGACGTTGCGCAGTCCCGGCACCTTGAAGCGATGCAGATCGCCCGGATCGCGTGTCACGTTCGCTCGGCCTTTGTCCGCATCCGTCAATGCAACGCCGCGCGCCGCGAAGTAATCGCCGGCAAGTCCCATCCGTTCATACGACTGGCCGCCGAGATTCGCGCCGACGTGACAGGTCGCGCAACGGTTCGCCTTGAATAGCTGATAGCCGCGCAATTCCTGCTCGTTGAGTGCGGTCTTGTCGCCGCGAAGATAAGCGTCGAAACGGCTCGGCGTCAGCAAGGTCTTTTCGAATTCGGCGATGGCGTCCGTGATGTCGTCGCCCGACCAGCCGCGTTCATACACACTCGTGAAGGCGCGCGTGAACTCCGCATCCTTGTTCAGCTTCCCGATGATCTGATCCCACGAAACCGAAGCCATCTCGACCGGATTCAGCGGCGGCCCGCCCGCCTGATCCTGCAGCGTCGCGGCACGTCCGTCCCAGAACTGCGCGTGATTCAGCGCCGCGTTGAATACGGTCGGCGCGTTCACGCCGCCGAGTTGACCGCCCACGCCGAGCGATAGCTTGCGGTTGTCGACGCCACCGGTTCCGAGGCCATGACAGCTCGCACACGAGATCGAATTGTCAGACGACAGGCGCGGATCGTGGAACAGGCGCATGCCGAGCGCGACCTTGCGCGCATCGACGGGCAGCGATGCCGGCAATGGCTGCACCGGCTCGTTCGCGAATTCGTCGCTTACGCCGTGCGTCGCATAGTTCGCTTTGCGGACATCGGCGATCCATTCGAGCAGCATGTCGCGATCATCCTGCGTCAGGCCCGTGCTCCAGTGCACGGCGCGGAACGCAGCGGGCGGCATCGTGCCGTCTTTCACGACTGTTTCGAGCTTGGCGATATCGGCTTCAGGCGCGGGCGTGCCGTCTTCGAGAGCGTTGTACAGCGCGTCGATACGGAAATGACGCAGCCCTTTCTCGACGTCATGCTTCGATAACTGCGCGATGCCAGGCCATGTCGAATACGACGGCAATTCGGCCTTCGTCGAATGGCAGTAATAGCATGCGTTGCGGTTCAGCACGTTGCGAATGGAACCCGCTTGCGCCGACGACACCGGTCCTTCTGCGGCCTTGCTCGCATACGCCGTGTCGTGCAGATACGCATAACCCGACATGCCCAGATATCCTGCAATGACGACCCCCGCGACCGCTAACAACGACTTCTTCAACATGTTTGACATCGACTGGCTCTAGCTTTCGAATTAGTTGGCTAGCGATGCTAACGAACGCGGCCGGAATCGTGGTTGAGAGCCGTCAACGTTCTTTCCCGGACAACTTGTCGCGCCTGATGCGTGGCGTCGAATGCCGTGCGCCATGGCGTCGCATGAGCGTCGAGGACCGTTTATTGCTTCACGCTCATTCGATGACCACCGGAGAGTGCGATGCCCCCCACCCTGCATAAAGTCGCGCGTTTCGCGGATCTGTCCGCCGGGCGCGGCACGCGCGTGTGCGTCAAGAGCGAAGACAAGGACGCGAAGGACATTCCGATCCTCCTCGTGCGCGACGGAGAGAATGTGCGCGCGTACACCGCCAAATGCCCGCATGCGGGCGGACCGCTCGACGAAGGCGCGATTTGCAACGGACGCATCGTGTGTCCGTGGCACAAAGGCACGTTCGATGTCGGCGACGGCAGTCTCGTCGAGCCGCCGCCTTCGAAGGCGTTGACGCGCTATGAAGCGATGCTCAAGGACGGCGATGTGTATGTGTCCGCGCAACCCATGGAGAGCGGCGACGTATCGCAGAAACAGACCAACGATAGCCGGACCATGCTCATCGTGGGCGCGGGCGCGGCGGGCGCGGCCGCTTGCTCGGCGTTGCGCGAAGCCGGTTTCGGCGGACGCATCGTGTTGGTCGGCGGCGACGCGCGCGAGCCGTACGATCGCACCTCGCTCAGCAAGTTCACGCTCGCGGGCGACATGCCACCCGACGACGTTCCGCCCCTGCTCGACGACGATTTCTTCGCGAAGCACGACATCGAACGCAACGAATCGCCTGCCGTTCATCTCGACGCGAAGAACCGGCGCGTCGAACTCGCAAACGGGCACAAGATCGATTACGACGCCGCGCTCGTCTGCACCGGCGGCGTGCCGAAGCCGCTTACGACGCCCGGCGCAAACCTCGCGCATGTACATCTGCTGCGCACTCGCGACGATGCGCGTGCGATCCTCGCATCGCTCGAACAGCACAAGCGCGCGGTGATCGTCGGGGCGAGTTTCATCGGGCTCGAGGCGGCTTCATGTCTGAGGAAGCGAAACGTCGACGTGACCATCGTCGCGCCGGGCAAGGTGCCGTTCGCGAAGCAGTTCGGCGAGCGCATCGGCGAGATGTTCAGAAAGCTGCACGAGAAGAACGGCGTGACGTTTCATATGAATGCACGCGTAAGCACATTGAGGGGCGGCAACGCGGTGAGCGAAGTGATCCTCGATTCCGGCGAGAAGATCGCAGCCGATGTCGTGCTCGCGGGCACGGGCGTCGATCCCGCCACGTCGTTTCTTGCGGACGTCGAGCTCGCGGACGATGGCGGCATCGATGTGGACACGTCCATGCTCGCCGCGCCCGCGCTCTATGCCGCCGGCGATATCGCGCGCTTTCCGTTGCCGCGCTCGGACCAGCGCGTGCGCATCGAGCATTGGCGTGTCGCGCAGCAACATGCGCGCGTCGCCGCGTACAACATGGCGGGCAGCGCACGCACGTATGTCGGCGTTCCTTACTTCTGGACCTATCACTACGAGAAGACCTTCGACTATCTTGGACATGTCAGCGAGCCCGACAGCGTCGAAATAGACGGCGATCTCGAAGCGCAGCATTTCATCGCGTATCTGATGAAGGATGGACGCGTGGGCGCGGTGGTCGCGTGCGAACACGACGCCGCCGTGTGCCGTCTCGCCGAAGCGATGCGCGAGCCGCTCACGCTCGAAGACGCACGTCGCATCGCCAACGCCTGAGCGCGCGAACATGGCCACGAAACGCGCCGATATCGACCCGCAACAGACGCCCGCATCGCTCGACGAATGCCGGCGTTGCGCGCTCTGGGAACACGCGACGCAAGCGGTGCCGGGCAACGGTCCGCGTCATGCGCCGATCATGATCGTCGGCGAGCAGCCGGGCGATCAGGAAGACTTGCAGGGCAAGCCGTTCGTCGGGCCTGCCGGCGCGATGCTCGATCGCGCGCTCGAAGAAGCCGGCGTCGCGCGCAAGGAGGTGTATGTAACGAACGCGGTCAAGCACTTCAAGTGGGAACCGCGCGGCAAGCGGCGTCTGCACAAGACGCCTGCGCAGCGCGAGATCGATGCCTGCCATTACTGGCTCGATCGCGAGACAGGCGATGTTGCGCCGCAAGTGATCGTCGCGCTCGGCTCGACTGCGCTCAAGTCCGTGTTGCGCGATTCGAAGGCGACCCTGCAGGCCTCGATGGGGCACGCGCTCGAACACGAGGGACATGCGATCGTCGCGACCTATCATCCTTCGTTCGCGTTGCGCGCGCCCGATCCGGAGACACGCGAGCGTGCATACAAGGCAATCGTCGAAGCGTTGCGCGATGCACATCGGCTCGTCGCGCGTCATCGGAAATAGCGTTGAGGGAATGACTATGACAACGAGCGCAAAGACAGCAGCGAAAAAGAAGAATAGCGGCAAGCGGCCCAGCACGCGCCAGCGGCATTCGCTTGCGAGCGTCCGCAAGAAGCCGGAGCGCACGACGCATCGCTGGTCGCATCATGTGATGGAAACGAGCGATGCAATGGATATTCAGCGCGACATCTTCAAGACCGGCAACGCGCAGGAGATCGCCGATTCGCTCAAGCGCTCGTCGACGCGCAGCACCCGCCGCAAGGGCTCGCCGTTTCAATCGGCAATGTCGATGCTGAACTTCTACATCAATCGCGCGGGCCGCAATCTGCCGAAGTCGCGCAAGAGCACGCTGGAACGCGCGAAAAAACGCTTGCGCGAAGCGTTCGGACGCAAGCCCTGAAACGTCCGCGCGGCCTCGTCGGAACGAGGCCGCGCGCGTTGCGTGGCTACCGCTTCTCCATGAAGATCAGGGTTGCCGCTGACCGCCCTGATGCTGTGGCAACGGCTGATTCTGCTGCTGCTGACCGCTCTGCTGATCCTGTTGCGGTTGCCCCGGCGACCGGTCTTGCTGGCCGTGCTGCTTGGGCGTCGATGGCTGATTGCCCGTTTGCTTTTGATTTCCGCTCATGAAGCCCTCCTGGCTAAGTCATCGCGTAGGTTAAAAGCCTCGGCTTGCGCCGCACGATAGTGCGAGCATCGCGCGTACCAGAACGGACGTCCGCATGATGCGGGCGCTTCGCAACGTCACGAGGAACGTCTCTTGCTTCCGCTAAGAAACGATGCGACCCGCTCAAAGGAGACAGCAATGGTGCAAGAACCTCCTCTCAATCCCGGCGATGAAGCCGAGCCCGGCGCGCCCGGTACCGGCGAAGACATCTGTCCGGACTGCAACGGCTCGGGCAAGCTCGAAGGCGCCGACTGCAAGACGTGCGGCGGAACGGGCAAGGTGACGCAAGGCATCGGCGGCGGTTGAATCGACGTTTCAGGAGTCACGTTTGAAAACGCATCCGAGCCATCTGGCAGGCACGGTCGCGCTCGCGTTGTTGCTCGCGAGCGGCGCGGCCATCGCCGACGATTACGCGAACGACTTTGGCCCGAACCCGACGCTGCCCGCACCGCGCAGAGCGATGATGCCGACGGTGAACATCGCGCCTGCCAAACCTTGGGCGCAGGGACAAAAACCCATCGCGCCCGAGGGTTTCGATGTGACCGCGTTCGGCACGGGGCTCGAACATCCGCGCTGGCTTGCGACGCTGCCCAATGGCGACGTGCTCGTCGCCGAAAGCAATGCGCCCGCGAAGCACGACGAAAACGCAGGCATCAAAGGCTTCGTCATGAAGAAGGTGATGAAGCGCGCGGGCGCGGCCGTTCCAAGCCCGGACCGCATCATGCTGCTGCGCGATGCCGATGGCGACGGAATCGCTGAAACGCGCAGCGTGTTCATCGACAAGCTGCATTCGCCGTTCGGCATGGCGCTCGTCGGCGACGATCTCTACGTCGCGGATACCGACGCGATCCTGCGCTTCAAGTACGAAAACGGCACGACGCAAATCACGACGCCGGGCGAGAAGTTCATCGACTTGCCTGCCGGCGATATCAACCATCACTGGACGAAGAACATCATCGCGAGCCGCGACGGAAGGAAGCTCTACGTGACGGTCGGCTCGAACAGCAATGTGGCGGAGAACGGCATCGACGCGGAGAACGGCCGCGCGGCGATCATGGAAGTCGATATCGAATCGAAGCAGTCGCGCCTCTTCGCGACGGGCTTGCGCAATCCGAACGGCATGGCGTGGCAGCCGCAGAGCGGCGCGCTCTGGACCGTGGTCAACGAGCGCGACGAACTCGGCAACGACCTCGTGCCGGACTATCTGACCTCCGTGAAAGACGGCGCTTTCTATGGCTGGCCATACAGCTATTACGGTCAGCATGTCGATGATCGCGTGAAGCCGCAACGCGCGGATCTCGTGCAATCGGCGATCGCGCCGGACTATGCGATCGGCGCGCACACCGCTTCGCTCGGTCTCGCGTTTTATGACGGCACCGCATTTGCGCAACGCTATCGAAATGGCGCGTTCATCGGTCAACATGGTTCGTGGAATCGCAAGCCGAGAAGTGGCTACAAGGTGATCTTCGTGCCCTTCGACAATGGCAAGCCTTCAGGACCGCCCGAAGATATTCTGACGGGCTTTCTGTCGTCGGATGGTCATGCGCTCGGCCGTCCTGTCGGCGTGGCGATCGATGGCAAAGGCGCATTGCTCGTCGCCGACGATATCGGCAATACGGTGTGGCGGGTCGCGCCCGCCGCGAAATAAATGGCCGCGCGAAAGTCGGCACGCGGCGCGCCGGGTCTCTTCGCGCTCGCGGAAAAGCAGATCGTCGGGCTTTACGATGCGGGCGTGATGTCGCCTGCGGTGCTGCATCACGTCGTCGCGGCTTACGCGAATAGCAGCATCGACTGGAACGAAGATGGCACGCTGCAAACCGTCGATGGCCATACGGTGCACGAAGCCGTCGTGCTCGTGATGATGCCGGGACGTGCGTTGAAGAACGCACGCAAGGACTTCATCTCCGTGGTCGAGCATCTCGCGGGCGGCGCGCGCGAGACGCAAGAGGACGAAGCGCAAGCCGAGGACGACGAAGATCTCCTGACTCAACTGGGCGGCGACCCATCGCCGCCGCGCGCGAAGGCGCGCGCCGCGAAGAAGAGCACGGAAGAAGAAGCCGAGCCGAAGCGCGCGGCGTTCAATCCGCTCGTCGGCGCGCGTGCCGTGCGCAAGTAGCGGCATCACGGCACGCGCCTGTCGCGATCAATGCGGCACGCCCGGCGCGATGAGATCGAGCAGATCGTCCATGTCGAATGGCTTCGCGAGAATGGGCACGCCGAGATGCTTCGCGCGTTCGAGTTCATCGGCATAACCCGTCATCAGCACGAGCTTCTGCGATGGCAAACGCGACATGATCTGCTCGGCCAGATCGATGCCGTTCATGCGGCCCGGCATCTGCACATCCGACAACACGAGATCGAATCCATAACCTTCGCCCAATAGCGCGAACGCGGCATCGGCGCTTTCTTCGTGATGCACCGCGCAGCCGAGCACTTCGAGCACCGCCGTCACGCCCGCCGCGACATCCGCGTTGTCTTCCACGAGCAGCACCGACGTGCCGCGCAACGGCTCGTCTTCTTCATCGGATACGGGCACGATCGGCGGCGTCTCGACATCGGGCGGCACATAGGCCTTCGATTCCTTCGGTGCCGGACCATGATGGCGCGGCAGATAGAGGCGCACGGTCGTGCCCGATCCCGCCACGCTCGTGATGCGCGCCGTGCCGCCCGCCTGCTCGCACGCGGCGAGCACCTGCGTGAGGCCGAGGCCCGTGCCCGCGCCGCGCTGCTTCGTCGTGAAGAGCGGCTCGAACGCGCGGCGCTGCACTTGCTCGGTCATGCCTTCGCCGTTGTCGGTGATCGAGACGAGCACGTATTCGCCATCGGGAATATCCGTTTCCGCGCCGCGCACGCGCGCGTTCTGGCAACGGATCAGCACGCGCCCGCCGTGCGGCATCGCATCGCTCGCATTCACCGCGACGTTCACGAGCGCGATCTCCAGTTCGACCCGATCGGCCATGACGCGCCACAGATCGGGCGATAACTCCAGCGTCACCGCGACGGACGGATGCACCGATTTCTTCACGAGATCGAGCACGCTTCGCAGCCAGTCGGCGGGATCGACGAGCTCGCGTTTCAGCGGCTGCTTGCGCGCGACGCTCATCAGCCGCCGCGCGAGCGATTCGGCCCCGGCCGTGGCACGTTCCACCGCGAGCACTTCGCTTTCGACGTCGTTGAAGCGCTTGTGTCGGGCAAGCTCCATGTTCGAGCCGACGACCATCAGCAGATTGTTGAAGTCGTGCGCGACGTTCGCGACGAGATTGCCGAGCGCGCCCATGCGCCGCAATTGCCGGCTCGACGCCTCGACGGAAAGGCGCGTCGCGACTTCGGCCTGCCAGCGTTCCCATGCGGCCTGCTCCGCATTGAGCCGGCGGATCGAGAACAGGATCAGCAGCCACACCGCGATGCACGGCACGAGCGCCATCGTCGCGACGAGCGCAAGGTGATTGCGCCAGCGAGCGAGAACAGCGGAGGCCGCATAGCCCGTCGACACATAGAGCGGATAGTCGCCCACGCGTCTGAACGCGAGCAAGCGATCGACGTGATCGACGGTCGAACGAAGACGCATGCTGCCGTAAAGCTCGTTGTTGCGAAACGCGGCGGTAAAGGGTGTATTGGTCGCGGGTTGCCTGCTCTCCATGGCGGCCGGAAAGCGCGCGAGGATATTGCCGTCGCGCCGATAAAGCCCGATGACGACCGCCTTGTCGCCCGCCGCGAGTTCGCGATAAAAATCGGTGAGGTAGTCGCGCTTCAACGCAATCGACACGACGCCCAGAAACTTCCCGTTTCGGCCGATGCGTCCCATCGTCGTCGTGAAGACATCCGAGCGCGCCACCTTGCCGCGCAAGGGCAACGAAAAGTACGTGACGGGCGCCACCGCACGCGCGGACTGGAAATCGTCGCGATCCTCGATCGATATCGCGGGCGCGGGATACCAGCGGCTGTTGGCGAGCAGCGCGCCTTTCTCGCCGAACACGGAGATCGCCGCGATTTGCGCGAGCGTGCCGCTCATGTCGTCGAGCGTGCGATGCAGCTCCGCTTCGCGGCTCTTGATGAGCGCGTCGTCGCTATCGCCGAGCAGATCGACGATGCGCGTCTCCAGTTGCTGATTGAGGTCGATCACTTTCAGCGCGTGCTCGTCGGCGACGCGCGTGAGGCGTTCCGTGAGTTCCCGCGCATCGGCGAAGCGGCGCTGATGATCGTAGTAGCCGTAGATGCAAAGGCACGCGACCGGAATGACGATGGATGCGCCCAATACGAGCAGCAGCACCTTGCGCATCGATGCGAAATGGCGGGCAGGCAGCGGCAGATCGAATGTCGCGGTCTCTGTGGAGTCCAAGCGTTGCGTCTCCGAGGAAGTCGACCGGCATATCGTAACCGGCGAGGAGTCGGAGCGGTATGAAGAATGAAGAAAACGCCGGCATTCTCTTTAAACGCGGCGAGTGCATCGGTCGCCGGCGGCCTTTCTTCTGATTTAGCCAGGCGCATGCCTGGCCACTCGTCGCAGGGCTTGTGGACCCGGCGCGAGCGTCGGCTTCAGCCGGCCATTTCGCGATCGGGCGTCGCGGATATGCGATGAATCGCGAGATCGGCGCCATTGAACTCTTCTTCGCGATCGAGCCGCAGGCCCACTGTCATCTTGATGGCGCCATACACGAGCGCACCGCCCGCGAGCGCGAGCACGACGGCGCCCGCCGTGCCGATGAGCTGCGACCCGATCGACACGCCGCCGATGCCGCCGAACGCCTTCTGCCCGAACACGCCCGCCGCGATGCCACCCCACGCGCCGCACATGCCGTGCAGCGGCCACACGCCGAGCACGTCGTCGATGCGCCAGCGGTTCTGCACGCAGGTGAACATCTGTACGAAAAGCACGCCCGCGACCGCGCCGACGATCAGCGCGCCGAGCGGATGCATGAGGTCCGAGCCCGCGCATACCGCGACGAGACCCGCGAGCGGCCCGTTATACGTGAAGCCCGGATCGTTGCGGCCCGCGAACCATGCGGCGAGCGTGCCGCCGACCATCGCCATCAGCGAGTTGACGGCGACGAGGCCGCTGATCTTGTCGACGGTCTGCGCGCTCATCACATTGAAGCCGAACCAGCCGACCGCAAGCACCCACGCGCCGAGCGCGAGAAACGGAATGCTCGACGGCGGATGCGCGGCGATGCGCCCGTCCTTGTGATAACGCCCGTGACGCGGCCCGAGCAGCAGCACGGCGGGCAACGCGACCCAGCCGCCGAACGCATGCACGACGACCGAGCCGGCGAAATCATGAAACGGCGCGCCGAACGTGTGCGTGAGCCACGCCTGAATGCCGAAACGCTCGTTCCACGCGACGCCTTCCAGTAAGGGATAAATGAAGCCGACGATCACGCAGGTCGCGAACAGTTGCGGATTGAACTTGGAGCGCTCCGCAATGCCGCCCGACACGATCGCCGGAATCGCCGCGGCGAAGGTCAGCAGAAAGAAGAAGCGCACGAGCGCATAGCCGTTGTGCTGCGCGAGGATATCGGCGCTGTGCATGAACTGCACGCCGTACGCGATGTTGTAGCCGATGAAGAAGTACGCAAGCGTCGACACGGCGAAGTCCACGAGGATCTTCACGAGCGCATTCACTTGATTCTCGCGGCGCACGGTGCCGAGTTCGAGAAAGGCGAAACCTGCGTGCATCGCAAGCACCATCGCGGCGCCTAACAGCAGAAAAAGAGTGTCGGTTCCGGATTGGAGTGCCTGCATGATTCGAGCGATTGGTCTGGAAGAGGCGCACGTTTTGCAAGTTCCGGGCCAAGTTGGCGCAGACGGCATCCAAACGGTGCAGACGCTTTGCGCAGCGCGGATTGGCATGGTGCAACGGGCCGTGACGCTAACTTTTTCGGTGCGCCCGATCTTGGTGCAGTGCCCCGTTGCATGGCATTGAATGCACCGCGCAAGAGCCAAATATTTCGATGCGAAGGGACGCCGTAGGCTTATCGCAAGCATGCGATGCGATGCACGTTCGCGTTGCGCGGCGAGTATTCTGAAGACTGGTCGCGTGCAAAACGGAGTGGCCATGACCTCACGCATCGAACGATTTGGCGAGCACGTACGCATGGAATCGCATGAGCGCGATCCGCGTGTCGTCACGGTCGTGCTCGATCGGCCCGCGCGTCGCAATGCCGTCGATCGTTCCATGGCCGACGCATTGCGAGAGGCGTTCGAGCGCTTCGATGCCGACGATGCGTTATCCGTCGCCGTGCTATGGGGCGCGGGCGGCACGTTCTGCGCGGGCGCTGATCTGTCCGCACTCAACGATGACGCGCGCCGCAACAAGATCCATGCCGACGGCAGCGGCCCCGGCCCGATGGGACCGACGCGGCTCACGCTGCACAAACCCGTGATCGCCGCCATCGCCGGTCATGCGGTCGCAGGCGGACTCGAGCTTGCCGCGTGGTGCGACCTGCGCGTCGTCGAGGAACACGCGGTGCTAGGCGTGTTCTGCAGACGCGTCGGCGTGCCGCTCATCGATGGCGGCACGACACGGCTGCCGCGTCTCATCGGCATGTCGCGCGCGCTCGATCTGATCCTCACTGGCCGCGCCGTCGATGCTGACGAAGCGCTCGCTATCGGCCTTGCGAATCGCATTGCGCCGGCGGGCGAAGCGCGCAATGTCGCCGAAGCGCTCGCATGCGAACTGGCCGCGCTGCCGCAGGCCGCGTTGCGCGCCGACTTATGCTCCGCGCACGACAACGCATTCGATGCCGACCTGGGCCGCGCCTTGCAGCGCGAAGGCGCGAGCGGATATCGCGCGGTGTTCGATGAAGGTCTCGAAGGCGCGACGCGTTTCATCGCAAGACATCGGGACTGAAAGGACGAGCGACATGAACTCAGTGTTCGAGAACCGTAGGGAAGCGGGCCGCGAGCTCGCGCAGCATCTCGGCGCGTATGCGGACCGTGACGACGTCACCGTGCTCGCATTGCCGCGCGGCGGCGTGCCCGTGGCATACGAAGTCGCACGTGCATTGCGCGCACGGCTCGATGTGCTCGTCGTGCGCAAGCTCGGCGTGCCGGTGCAGCCGGAACTCGCGATGGGCGCGATCGCATCCGGCGATGCGTTCTTTCTCGACGAGCGCATCGTGGAATATGCAGGCGTCGGGAAAGACGAACTCGATCGCGTGATCGCGATGGAGCGCGCCGAGCTCGAGCGGCGCGAGGCGCTGTATCGCGGCGACATGCCGCCGCTCGATATGAACGGACGCGTGGCGATCGTCGTCGATGACGGCATGGCGACCGGCGCAACGATGAAGGCCGCGGCGATGTCCTTGCGTCATGCGCGCCCGTCGAAGATCGTCGCGGCGCTGCCCGTTGCGCCGCTCGATTCGGAAGCGCGCGTGGAAGATATCGTCGATGAATTCGTCTGCGTAATGCGGCCGCATCGATACTTCGGCGTCGGGCAGTTCTACATCGACTTCGATCAGACGAGCGACGACGAAGTGCGCGAGTTGCTCGATGCGGCCCGCAAGGATGTTTAGCGCAGCCAGGGCGCGTCGTGCGATTCCTGCGTCTTGCCGTATTTTTCACGCGCGGCCTTCAACGACTGCTTCTCGATGACGCCTTCGTCCACGAGCGATTTCAGCGCGGCGATGACGATCGATACGCGATCCACTTCGAAGAACTCACGCAACGATTGACGCGTATCGCTGCGGCCGAAGCCATCGGTGCCGAGCGTGACGTAACGGCGCGGCACATACGCGCGAATCAGTTCGGGCACCGCGCGCACATAGTCCGTCGCCGCGATCACCGGCCCGCGCGATGATTCGAGCGCGCGCGTGACGAAGGGCACGCTCGCATCGTCGTCGGAGAGGCGCGCCGCGCGCTCGCATGACGCGCCATCGCGATGAAGCTCCGTGAAGCTCGTCACGCTCCACACGGCGGCGTCGATGTTCCAGTCGTCTTTGAGCATCATGCGCGCGGCGATCGCTTCGTTGAGGATCGCGCCCGAGCCGAGCAATTGCACTTGCGCATTGGCATCGCCGCCGATGCGATAGATGCCGCGCAAAATGCCTTCGCGCGTGGACGCATTCAGCGCACTGCCGGGCGCGGAAGGCTGCGCGTAGTTTTCATTCGTCACCGTGATGTAATAGAACACGTCGTTCTGGCGTTCCATCATCTCCTGCATGCCTTCATCGACGATAGCCGCGACTTCGTACGCGAACGCGGGATCGTAAGCGCGGCAGTTCGGAACCGTCGATGCAGAGAGATGGCTCGTGCCGTCCTGATGCTGCAAGCCTTCGCCGCCGAGCGTCGTGCGGCCCGCCGTCGCGCCGATGAGAAAGCCGCGCGAACGCTGATCCGCGGCCGCGAAAATCAGATCGCCGATGCGCTGAAAACCGAACATCGAGTAATAGATGTAGAACGGCAGCATCGGCAGATCGTGCACGCTGTATGAAGTCGCCGCCGCGATCCACGACGACACCGCGCCCGCCTCCGAAATGCCTTCTTCGAGAATCTGCCCGCGCGTGTCCTCGCGGTAATAGAGCATCGAGCCCATGTCTTCCGGCTCGTATAACTGGCCGAGCGGCGAATAGATGCCCACTTGCCTGAAGAGATTCGCCATGCCGAACGTGCGCGCCTCGTCCGCGACCACAGGGACGACGCGCGGTCCGAGCGTCTTGTCCTTCAGCAAGCTGCCGAGCATGCGGACGAAAGCCATCGTCGTGGACATTTCCTTCGCTGATGCGTCGAGCGCGAACTGGCCCCACGTAGCGAGCGCGGGCGGCGTGATGCCAAGCGAAGCCTTCGCGCGACGTCGCGGCAGATAACCGCCCAACGCCGCACGACGCTCGTGCAGATAGCGCATTTCGGGCGCGTCATCCGCGGGCTTGTAGAACTTGAGCTGCTCGACATCGTTATCGGAGAGCGGCAGGCGGAAACGATCGCGGAACTGCTTGAGATCGTCGAGATCGAGCTTTTTCTGTTGATGCGTCGTCATGCGGCCCTGCCCCACCGCGCCCATGCCGAAGCCCTTCATCGTCTTCGCGAGAATCACCGTCGGCTGGCCCTTGTGCGAAAGCGCCTTCGCATAAGCGGCGTGGAGCTTGCGCACGTCGTGACCGCCACGGCGCAAACGGTCGATATCTTCATCCGACATATGCGCGACGAGCGCCGCGAGTTCCGGATTCTGCCCGAAGAAGCGCTCGCGGTTATAGCGGCCGTCATTCGCCGAGAAAGTCTGGAATTGGCCGTCGACGGTATGCGCAAATGCGCGCAGCAATGCATTGGAGCGATCGCGCGCGAACAGCGCGTCCCAGTCCGAGCCCCACAAGACCTTGATGACGTTCCAGCCCGCGCCGGTGAATTGCGCTTCGAGTTCATCGACGATGCGCCCGTTGCTGCGCACAGGGCCATCGAGCCGCTGCAGATTGCAGTTGATGACGAACACGAGGTTATCGAGTTGCTCGCGCGCTGCGAGCGACAGCGCGCCGATCGATTCCGGCTCGTCCATTTCGCCATCGCCGAAGAAGCCCCAGACCTTGCGGCCTTCCGTGTTCTTGAGATTGCGGTTCTGCAAATAGCGCATGAAGCGCGCTTGATAAATGGAATTGATAGGACCGATGCCCATCGACCCAGTGGGGAACTGCCAGAAATCCGGCATCAGCCAGGGATGCGGATAAGAGCACAAGCCCGGTCCCGCGATCTCGCGCCGATAATGCTTCAGATGTTCTTCGCCGAGAAAGCCTTCGAGAAACGCGCGCGCATAGACGCCCGGCGACGAATGCGGCTGAAAGTAGACGATATCGCCGCCATGCGTTTCATTCGCGGCTTCAAAGAAGTGATTGAAGCCGACCTCGAAAAGATCCGCCGCCGATGCATAACTTGCGATATGGCCGCCGAGTTCGCCATAAGCCCGATTCGCGCGCACGACCATCGCGAGTGCATTCCAGCGCAACACCGCGGCGAGCTTTTCCTCGATGTCGAGATTGCCGGGATAAGGCTGTTGCTGCGCCACGGGAATCGTATTCGCATAAGGCGTCGCGCGCGCCCGCGCCGATTCGACGCCCACCGACAGCGCGTGCTCCGCGAGCCGGTCGAAAAGATACTGCGCGCGATCCTTGCCTACGTGTTCGACGACCGCATCGAGCGCCTCCAGCCATTCGGCGGTCTCGCCGGGATCGATGTCCTCGCGTCCCTTGGCAATGGAAAGAAGCTGGGTGGTACCGCTCGACAAGTCCGTCATGGCGCGACTCCGCGTTGGCTAGAGAATACGCTCAAGCATATCCTTTGATGCGCAGAATGTGCGTCTCATTTGGCTGCCTTCTCGCTTTGCTGTAGTGTGTTTATTCTTCGGAAACGCCAAAAACCGGAATCTTTCGACTATGACAGCACACTCGAAGCAGCGCCTCGACCGCATCGACATCGGCATATTGAATGAGCTACAGCAAAACGCGCGCATCACCAATTCGGAACTCGCCCGCGCCGTCAATCTTTCGCCGACGCCCTGCTTCAACCGCGTGCGCGCGCTGGAGAAGGCGGGCCTTTTCAAGCAGCACGTCACCTTGCTGAATCCGGAAGCGCTCGGGCTTTCCATCAACGTCTTCATTCAGGTCAGTCTGGAAAAGCAGATCAAGGATGCGCTTGCGCGTTTCGAGCAAGCGATCAGCGAGCGGCCCGAAGTGATGGAGTGTTATCTGATGACGGGCGATGCCGATTACCTGTTGCGCGTCGTATTGCCCGACGTCGCCGCGCTGGAGCGCTTCATCCTGGAACGGCTCACGAAGATGCCAGGCGTTTCCAACATTCGTTCGAGCTTTGCGCTCAAACAGGTGCGCTATAAAACCGCGCTGCCGTTGCCCGCGTCGGGATTGACCCTGCCCGATCAGAATGCCGACGAGGCAGAATGGACCTGATGGATAGTGCAACGAGCGGTCGATCCTTCCGACAGCACTAAACATTCCTGTAATTCTTGCGATGACGCGGTGCATCGCCTATAACTCGTGTGGCCTGTGCGGCATGTTTTCCCGGCTTGACGTGTTCTCTGACGAATTACCACGCACGCGAGAAAGACATGAACATCGAAACCGTACGTGTATTCATCATGACGCGCGGCGTCGATTTCGCGATCATGGTGATCGGCGCGATCGCGCTGTGGATCATCGGGCGCTGGCTGATCGGTCTCGTCACGAGCACGATGCGCAAGCTTCTTTCGCGCAACGGCCGCGTCGATCCGACGCTCGCGCATTATCTCGGCTCCATCGTCGGCGTCATTCTCAATCTGCTGCTCGTACTCGCGATTCTGCAGATTTTTGGCGTGCAGACGACGTCTTTCGCGGCGTTGCTCGCGGGTCTCGGTCTCGCTATCGGCACGGCATGGGGCGGGCTGCTCGCGCACTTCGCGGCAGGCGTGTTCATGCAGGTGTTGCGGCCCTTCAAAGTGGGCGATTTCGTGACCGCGGGCGGCGTGACCGGCACCGTCACTGAGCTTGGTCTTTTCGGCACGACCATCACGACGCCCGACAACGTCGCGGCCATCATCGGCAACAACAAGATCTTCTCCGACACGATCTGGAATTTCAGCTTGCTGCCGCATCGGCGCGTCGAACTGAGCGCGAAGATCGCGAATGGCGTCGATCCGCTCGATGCCATCGCGCGTCTGAAGGAAGCCGTCGCGAAGATACCGAACGTGGCGACCACGCCGCCGCCCGATGTCGAAGTGCTGTCGTTCACGCCGGAAGGACCGCTTCTGTGCGTGCGGCCTTACACCAATACAAACGACTATTGGCAGGTCTATTTCGACACCAATCGCGCGATCATCGAAACGTTCAGGCAAGCCGGCTATCCGACGCCGGAAACGCCGCTCGTGCGCCGCGTCGTCAACTGATTTTCACGCGCGAATGCTGAACTAGAATGAGTGGAACCGGCGTGCCTTGCGCCGGATCACCGGTCGCGCGCGGGAGGATGCCATGCCGACTTATCAATACCGTTGTCAGGATTGCGGCGAGACCTTCGAGCACGCGGAGCACATCGTCGAGCATGCAACGGTGCAACTCAAATGCCCGAAGTGCGGCAGCGAGAAGGTCGCGCACGCACCGGCGCCGTTCGTCGCGAAGACCACGAAGAAAAGCTGAACTTCAAGCCGCGCGAAACCGCACTTCGTGCGACGGCAGGCCGCCCAGACGTTGCGCGACGTGATCGATGAACGCGCGCAAGCGCGGCGCTTCGTGACGGCTCGGCGGCCATAGAATCTGAAACACGCCTTCCGGACGCATGTGTGCGCCGAGCACCGCGCGCAGCATGCCGCCGTCCATCGCGCTCTTCGCGACGAAATCCGGCACGCACGCGAGCCCCAATCCGGAGATGCAGCCTGCGAGCACGGCTTCCATGTCGTTGAACGTGAGCGTCGCGTGCGGATCGATTGCGAACGTGTGATCGTCACGCGCGAAACGCCAGGGCTCGGGACGGCCGCTCGCCGGAGAACGGAAGCGGATGCACGCATGGCCATCGAGATCGCCGGGCGTCGCGGGCTCGCCATGACCCGCGAAGTATGCGGGCGAGCCAATCACGACCGGACCGTATTGCGTGAGCGGGCGCGCGAGCAATTGCGAATCGGCGAGACGCCCTGTGCGGATCACCGCGTCATACCCTTCCTGCGTGACATCGACTACGCGATCGCTGAATTCGATATCCAGTTCGATGTCCGGATAGCGCCGCCTGAAGTCCGGCACGAGCGGCATCAATAGCCGCGTGCCGAGCGACGGCGCGCTGATGCGCAGGCGTCCGCGCGGCGACGACGTCGAATGGAACAGCTCGTTCTCTGCTTCTTCGAGATCGGCGAGCATGCGTTTGCAGCGCGCGAAGAAACGTGCGCCTTCGTGCGTGAGGCCGATCCTGCGCGTCGTGCGATTGAGCAGTTGCACGCCGAGCTTCGCTTCGAGCCGCATCACGCTCTTGCCTACTGCCGAAGCCGACAATCCGAGCGCGCGCCCTGCCGCGACGAAGCTGCCCGACTCGGCGGCGCGCACGAACGCGACCATGCCGGAAAGACTTTCTGTCGATGGAGGCGCCCCGGACGAAGTCGCCGTGAGAGACCCGTGCGAAGCCTGCGATGGAACGGTGGTCATATTCATGTTCTGGCGAAAAAGAAGGCGCGACGGATTGCGCCTGTCTTCTGCAAGAACGTGCGTGATGCCGATTTATTCCCGACTTACCCGCGCTCTCGTGTAGTGCGGCGCGTCAGCCGTTCAGTTCCTCGTGCAGCGCGACGTATTCCTGCGCGAGCTTGTGACGCGGTTCGAGATAGATCATCGGCCGCGCGTGCTGATGGCTCTCGCGGATTTTCACGGAGAGCGACAGATGCGAATTGAGCACAGGCAAATCTTCGCCGCGTAGTTCCTCGACGAGTTGCTGGGGCAGGCTTGCGCGCGGCTGGAACTGATTGATGACGATGCCTTCGACGCTCAGATCCGGATTGTGATCGTGGCGGATCTCCTGCACGTTATCGAGCACCGAATAGAGCGCGCGGCGCGAGAAGTCGTCGCAATCGAATGGAATCAGACAGCGCTCCACGGCGATCAATGCGGAGCGCGTGAAGAAGTTGAGCGCGGGCGGCGTGTCGATATAGACGGCGTCGTAGTGTTGCAGTCCCTTCAATGCGTCACGCAGCTTATAGATCTTGTAGCGCGATTCGAGCTTGCTTTGCAGCGCTTCGAGATTCGGATGCGACGGCACGATGTCGAGATTCTCGAATGGCGTTGCATGAATGAAGGACTCGAACGCCGGTTCGCGAAAGCTATAGCTCAATGCGGATTCGAAGAAGCTTGCGAGATTCGGCTGTGCATCGCGGGCTTGTTCGCCTAGCAGGTACTGGCTTGCATTGCCCTGCGGATCGAGGTCGATGACGAGTGTGCGCAGGCCCCGGGAAGCGCTGATCGCGGCGAGATTGCAGACGATGGTGGACTTGCCTACGCCACCCTTTTGATTGAAGACCACACGGCGCATCGGTTTTTCTTCCTGGGTTTGTGAACGCTCGTTTCTTTGTGCGTTCTGGCTGGGGTTGAGCGGTTCCAGGGATGTGATCTTATCGCATCAATATGGTTGCGGTTTTTGGCTTTGGGTTTTTGTTCGTTTGTTCGGGAGGTGTCGCTGGATCCCGTATTCGTGTCGGTCTATTAGCACTGCCCCTGTGCTAATAGACCACTAAGAAAACGGGATCCGGCGAAAGCGAAAAAATCAAGGAAAAGCCGGAATCGTAGGATCGGCCCCTTCGACATCGGCCTCCGGATGATGACTCTTCACCAGCGCCTCGATCTCCTCGACACGATCCTTCGGCACATCGACCATCATCAGCAATTCGCCATCGTCGATCGCCTGCTCGAACCGCCGCAAGCGCGTATTGGGAATGCCCACGCCGATCATCGTCGCGGCCCATGCGCCGAAGCCCATGCTCGCCAGCGTCATGCAAACGACCGCGCCGCCGGCAATCGTCAAACCCGCAGGCGGAAATGCCATCGCAACAAGTCCGGCGAGCGCGCCCGTCACGCCTCCTGCAGCCGTTCCGCGAGCAAGCGCAGGCAAGAGATCGGTGCGTTGAACGAGTGTCGCTTGAGGCAAATCCTCCAGCGGTTCATGAGGCCGCGCAAGCACATGGATATGCCGCCATTCGATTCGCTTCAGCAGCAATTCGTCGATGATCCCCTTCGCGCTCGCCACACTCGGCAGCAGAAAATAGATGCGCCTCATCTCGCACCTCCATATCGGAGCGTCATGAATCCAATATAGACGACGCGCACAGGAACGCTTTTCAACACGCACGAAGCAGGTCACCGTGCTTGGGTATCACCATGCAGGCAGCGCACGCTTATGCGAGTATCTCCGGATTCGTTCGAACGATTCGCATTCGGAAAAGGAGCAGCATGACGCACATGAACACCCCTTCGTGGCAGGACGTAATCATGCAAACCGAACGCGCACTCGCATGCGGCGCACTGCGTTCGTTCGATACCGCGCAAAGCGTGATCGAAGATGGCGGCGTGCGCTTTCTCGTACGACAGGCCGCTAATATCGCGCGCAAGGAGCAGGCATCGAAACTCGCGGCAAAGTCCGCCGCCGATGCCGCGAGCGCATGGCGCGATCCATTCTCGCCATGCGAGGAAGCGCTGCGTGTCGGCGATATCGGCGAGCGGCATTTTCTGTTGCTCAACAAGTTCAACGTGCTCGCGCATCATCTGCTGATCGTGACGACGGACTTCGAGCCGCAAGAGACGCTCATCAGCGAGGACGACTTCGCCGCGCTCTTTGCCTGCCTCGATCGTTTCGATGCACTCGGCTTCTATAACGGCGGCAGCATCGCCGGATCGAGCCAGCCGCACAAGCATCTGCAGATGGTGCCGCTGCCGCTCGATGGTCAGGCATTGCCGATCGAAGCGGCCATCGAAGCGGCGCGCACGAGCGGCATCTTTCGCGTGCCGCAACTCGCGTTCGCGCACGCAGCCGCATGGCTCGACGATGACAGCATCGCCAACGTGCACGCAACCTATCTGCAACTGCTGAACGCGATCGGCGTGCAACCGCTCGATGTTATGGGCGTCGAACATCAAAGCGCGCCTTACAACCTGCTCGTCACGCGTCGATGGATGCTCGCGGTGCCGCGCAGCGTATCGCATGTCGAGGGCGTCGCGGTGAATGCGCTCGGATTCGCCGGCTCGCTCTTCGTTCGCGACGACGCACAGCGCGAGGTCGTCGAAACGCTGGGTCCGATGAAACTACTTGCAAACGCAACTATCTCTTGAAATCGGCTCCGGCGACCCGCATGTCCGCATCCAGACATCGGGAGTTCAAGGAACATGGGAAGCCGGCCTCAATTCATCGACGATCTTGCGCGCGGGGCGCAGGACGCCGCGCCCTCCACCCCGCTCGACCCCATCGACGCTATCGACGATGGGGCCCTGCTCGACGCCTATTCGCGCACCGTCATCGGCGCGCTGGAGCGCGTGCAGCAAGCAGTCGTGTTCATTTCCGTCGAACGTCAACTGGCCGACGCGCGCGGCGCGCGACGCAGTGTCGGCGGCACGGGCTCGGGATTCATCTTCACGCCCGACGGCTATCTGCTGACCAATAGTCACGTCGTGCACGGCGCGACGCATATCGTCGTCACGCTCGCCGATGGCACGCGCTTCGACGCCGATCTCGTCGGCGACGATCCCGCAAGCGATCTCGCGGTGCTGCGCATCGGCTCGCCGGAGCCGCTGGCGCATGTCGAACTGGGCGACTCGGGCCGCCTTCGCGTAGGACAGATCGCGATCGCGGTAGGCAATCCGCTCGGGCTCGCGCAGACCGTCACGACGGGCGTCGTCTCCGCGCTCGGCCGAACGCTGCGCTCGACTTCGGGCCGCATGATCTATGACGTCATCCAGACCGATGCCGCGCTCAATCCCGGCAACTCGGGCGGGCCGCTCATCAATTCGGCAGGCCAGGTGATCGGCGTGAACACCGCGATCATCGCCGGCGCGCAGGCCATCTCTTTCGCGACCGCGATCGATACGGCGAAGTGGGTCATCATGCAGATCTTCGCGTACGGGCGCGTGCGGCGCGCGTATATCGGCGTGGCGGGTACGACGACGCCGATCTCGCGGCGCGTGCAGCGCTTTTTCGCGCTTCCGTCGGCAAGCGGCGTGCATGTGATGGAGATCGTCAAAGGCAGTCCGGCCGCGCTCGGCGGCCTGCGCACAGGCGATCGGATCGTCGCGGTGGATGACGTCGCCATCGATAGCGTCGACAGTTTGCAGCGCACGCTGGACGCATCGCGCATCGACAGGCCGGTGAAGATCGCGGTGCTGCGCGGCACGCAGAAGCTCGATATCGACGTGACGCCCGTCGAGCAGACGGGCTGACGCGGCGGCGGCGCGTGCCTCGATGCACACGCGCCGCCTCCCAACGCTTCGCTTCACTTCCTGCTGCCGGTCTCTCGCGCCGCTTGTCCCGCGTACCCCGTGTTTCGTGCGCGCGCATCGGCGAAAACATCGGCCAGACGCTCGCGCAGCGCGTCGGCGTCGCGGCGCAACGGCGCGTTCGCCGACGCATCGATCAACGCATCGATACGCCGTTGCCAGTACGCCTGCTGCATGACGGCATGCCGCATCGGCTCCCCGCGTGCTTTCGCCGCCACGCGCTCAAGCTCCGCGATCATCCGGCCGATGTGCGCGAGTTCCTCCTGCGCGAGCTGATCGACGCTCACAGGCTCCTCCTCGTTCCGCGTCTGTCATGGAGCGCGGTTCCATGAATGCTAAACGTCGCAACCGAAGGCTTTATTCCAGCGGCGCAAGGAAACGAAGCGATTCCGCACCCTGGCCCGCGCTTTGCGCTGTTTGCAATGTCTCGACGGCTATGTGCGCTAACGACCGGTCGCGCGTGCGCGGCTCCGGCCTAATGTGGAAGCAGCAGACAGTGTTCGCGCGCACGGGCCGCCCCGTTCGAACGAGCCTGCCCTGTCGGGGAAGGTCCTAGAAAAAGGATTGCCATGACCACGCACAAGAAAAACCAGACGGCGATGCGCCGCGAAGCGTTCCGTTGCACTGGCGCACAACTCGACGCCATCCTGCGATTCGGCGAGGAACGCAAGCTGGAGAATCAGCCGTTGCATATCGTCGTCGCTGAATACTGGCGCTATCAGGCGCACGCGAAAGCCGCCTGATCGTTCGTACTTCTCGCCGGTTTCGAAGCATCGCCCGTGCGGGCCGCGCGGCGCTATGTCCCCGCTATTGTCCCGACAGCACCCGCTGCTTCAGCACCCAGATTGCCGTGGGCACTGCGTAGTAAGCGCTGACATTGCCCGTGACGAGCTTGCCCGTCAGTTGAATGCGTGCGTTCTCCGTGGGCGTCGCATCGATGATCTGGACCGCCGACACATTCGTCTGCTGGCGACCGCCTTGTCCTGTGCTCGCGCTCATCACGCACACCGGACGCGACAGCGATAGCACCCACGCGGGCTTGGGGGACGCATCGCCTTCGCGTGCGGCCTGGCGCGTCGCCGTGCCTTCGAGCGTGACGACATCGCCATCGTTATAGCAAGGCGCCGCCGCTGCGGAGCCTGCCATCAGCACGAGCACCCAAGCACAGGCTTTCGCAATCATTCGAACCTCGCGAAGAGCGCGTCGCGTGACGCGCGGATCCGGGAAAGAAGCTCAGTTACTTTAGGTGATCGGCGTTGGGGTCGCAACCTGCGGACGAATGGTCATCCTCGGCGCTCCTTTCAAAACCTTCATTCGGGAACGCGTGTTGCTGCACTTCATCTGACGAATCGAAAGAGCGCGGATCATGACTGCGAAAGACCGCGCATGAAGACATTGCCGGTCCGCGACTCATTCGGACTGACAGAGGGGGCGACGATGAATCAGGTCATAGTTGGTGTGTTCGGATCCTATCGGGACGGACACGACGCGCTTCGCGCATTGCAGCTCGCGGGTTTGCGACGCGACGACGCGCATCTTTATCGGGCCGGACGTGGCGAGAGCGATATCGATGCTCTGCTGCCGCCCGCGCACGACGAGGACGATGCGGAGTACGTCGCTCATGGCGAGCATCAAGGCGTGATCTGCGCGCGCAATCGGTTCGTGCCGCACGAGCCGGTCTCGCCGCGCCCGCCCGCGTCTCATGCCGCCGACGACGCCACGCCACAGCGCACGCTGCTCGTCATCCGCATCAACGATGACATCAAGCCGAGCGCGATCGGCGAAATGCTGCACGAGCACGGCGCGATCGCGGTCAAGGACGCGAGCGGCCACTGGCGCTTCTCCCCGTTCAGGAATCCGGCGGGCGTCTGAGCGCAGCGTTTTCAGTGCATGCCCGGACGAGGTTTGCGAAAGACGGACGGCGCTTCGGACTCGGCGCGCTCATCGCCTTCCGATGGGTCGTCGGGCGAAGGCTCGTTGGCGAGATCGCGCGCTTCCTGCGCCGCCGCCGCCGCACGCAACGTCCGACAGCGCGCCGAGTGGCGGAACGTCGCGAGCAGGCGAACGACTTCGCGTGTTCTCGTTCTCATTGTTGCCTCCTTCGAAGCAGTTGAGAAACTACTTTAAGTGTAGGCGGCAAATGCTCAGGCGCAAGGCGTTCCATCGAAATAATGTGCGCCGGCGCATGCGCGTTGCATGCGTTTCGGACGCGCATGAAAAAGCCGGACGGATGCTTGCGCACACGTCCGGCTCTTTTCTCACTTTCACGTCACGTTTTACTGCTGCTGCGGATAGTGCCTTGCTTCTACTGCTTCTACTGCTTCACTGCTGAAACACCTGTACCTGCTCCGGGGCCGCACGAGCGATCGGGAACGTATCGGCGGCGCTGTAACTGTTACTCATCGACATGAATGCGATAAGGCTCATCGACATCATGGCGGCCGCAAGGATGATGCGCTTCTTTTGCATGGCTGCTATTCGTTCTCTCGTTTGGCGTGCAACGAATAGTAGAGCGTCGAAGATAGGAAAGCGCTAATCCGCGTCTTAATTCAAGGCACAAAAAACTAGGAGCGAAAAGCACGACCGCCAGCAATCGGCATGAGCGCAGCATGCGATTGTTCGAACCGTCTAGTACATTTCCCGCGTCGTGCCCTGTGCGCAACACGGCGGAAAAGAACTTTACTGTTGCCTTGCCAGCGTCCTGCGATGCCGGGAGAATTGAAGCAACGGCCTAAAAACCGTTCCTTCACTACCACGAGAGTTCGATGGCAACCTTAGAGGGCAAGGCGCAATACCGCATTGATACCGATAACACGGCAGCCGGTATCGCCATCATGATCCTGACGACCGCGACCTTCGCGGCAAGCGATTCCACCGTCAAGCTGATCGGCACCGCCGTCCCTCTGCTGGCTTTGCTCTGGGTTCGCTATCTTTTCCAGATGATCGTCATGGGCGCGTGGCAGATACGCCGCCGCGCGTACGGCCTCTTTCGCACGGGCAGCGTCAAGTTGCAGATCGTGCGCGCGGTGCTGCTGCTGACCAATTCCGCGTGCACGTTCGCAGGGCTGCGGCATCTTCCGTTGCCCGTCAGCACGTCCCTCGCGATGCTCGCGCCACTCATCTCCACACTGCTCGCCGCGCTCGTGCTGAAAGACGACGTGCCGCGCAGCAAGTGGGCGCTGGTCGCGATCGGTTTCGTCGGCATGCTCCTGGTCGTGCGGCCGGGCGGCAGCTCGTTTAGCTGGACGGTGATCTATCCGATCGGCGCGGCGACGACGTTCGCGTGTTTCCAGGTGGTGTCGAGCCATCTTTCGCGCGTCGACGACGCGATCACGACCAACTTCCTCACGGCGCTCGTCGCGACGCTCATGCTGTGCGTGCTCGTGTGGATGGATCAAGCCGAAATGCTGCCCGCGCTCGCGCAGGTACGATTCGAAAGCTGGCTGCTCGTCGTCTTCATGGCGACGATGGCGACCACCGGCCACGGACTCATGCTTCAGGCGCTAAAGCGCGCGCCGCTCTCCGTGCTGACGCCGCTCGGCTACGGCCAGCTCGCGTTCGCCGCCCTTTTCAGCTGGTTGCTCTTCGGACAAGTGCCCGACTTCTGGATGGCGATCGGCATGTGCGTGATCGCGGCGAGCGGCATCGGCACCGTGCTCCTGCATGGACGCAAGGCGGCGCCGGCCGTATCGGCGGATGTCTGACGATAACGAAACGCTCAGTTGGCGGCGTGCGCGCGCTCGGCCTGGCCCGTGCAGAGCCAATGCGGATCGATGTCCAGCGCCTTCGCGATGCGATTGAATGCCGCGAACGGCGGAACCGTGATGCCGCGCCGCCAGAATTGCACGTCGTGCTCGCTCACGTCGAGCCAGCCAGCGGCTTTTGCGGAACTGATGTTTGCCTTCTGCAAGGCCCGGTCGAGTCGTGCGGCCATGGCGCGCCGCAAGGCGTTGTCTTCGTGACTGCGTTCAAGGTGGCCAAGGGTTTGGGAATGTCGCCCCATTTTCTTCAAGTCTCTCGATTTATATCTTTATGCCGTTCAGCGCCGGCTCATTAGCGCGAGGTGAATCCTACTGATTCACGATGACGCGGCAGTGACAGAAATACCGGAAAATCGTCCGTCCTACCGAAAGCCCGTCGCGCATGTTGCAGTGCGAGATTCTTCCAATTAACGCATCAATGCGTCAAGTGGGGAAACAACGCATTCGGGAACTTTTGTCTTAGGGGTTTACGACAGGCCGCGCCTGGACGCCTGCAGCAAGCGTTTAATGAACGCACGTTCGCAGGCCGACTGGTCGGGATTATTTCTTTTCTACCTGCATTCGTGTGATGTGTGATGAGTCCTTAATCGCTCCGCTTATTTACTTTGCGCTCACTGTTATTTTTGAATAAACGGCTGAGTGGTTTAAAGTCAAGCCGGGAAAACGTAATTGACACACCACACGCTTGCCTTAAAATAAGTCGTTCGCTGCATTGCACAAATACATCGGCAATCAATTGGCAATTTCCATATGGAGTCGAGCATGAGCAGTCTTGCGCCCGAAAATGTAATCGCGTCACAAAAGGCGGGGGTCGACACCACGTTCGGTGTCGCCGCACAAGCCGTCGAAGGCTTCGAAAAGCTGATCGATCTGAACGTGCGTACGGTCAGGAAGGCGCTCGACGAGCATCAGGCGCTCATCGCCAGAACGCTCTCCGTGCGCGATCCGCAGGCGTTCTTCGCGCTTCAGAACCAGCACCTGCAAGACAGCGCCCAGCGCGTTCAGGCCTATTGGCTCGGCGTCTATGAGATCGCGTCGGGCGTGCGCGGCGGCTATCTCGAAGCCGCGCAGGACCAGATCGCGAAGTCTCAGCGCAATGTGCAGGCGTTCGTCGAGAGTCTCGCGAGCAATGCGCCGGTCGGCAGCGAAGCCGTCGTGACGGCGTGGCGCACGGCGATCGATGCCGCGACGGAATCGGCGAATTCCGCTTACGAAGCGGCGAAGAAGGCCGCGCAGCAAGTGGTGGAGGCCGCGCAAAACGACGCCTCGGTGGCTGGCCAGACGGCCGTGCGCGTGGTGTCGTCGAAGACGGCAAGCGCGAAGAAGTAACTCGCCGGCGATCCAGCAAAAGGCGGACGCGGTCCGCCTTTTTTACGTCTCAACCGCCCAGACTCTTCAGCGAGAGTTCGTGCGACCGGCCGATCCACACCGCCGAGTCGCGATGATCGACGAGCGCGTCGCCCGTATTCGGATGCATGAAGACATCGAGCGCGCCGTGATTCAGCGTGAGCCACGCGAGCATCGGCGCGAGCAGCGCATCGCCGAATCCCAACTGGAACGACCACATCGGATGCGGTCCGACCGGGCGCTCGTGAAAGCGGCCCAGACGCAGCGCGCCATCCTGCAATTCGGTCGCAAACCGCTGCTCGATCACGAGCCGAAGCTGCCACGCGGCGTCGCGGCTCGCGGCATCGAAATAGACATGCGCGTGCCAGTCGGCGATCGTGCGTGTGTCCGTGGCGTTCATCGTTTCGTCCGTGCGCGGCAATATTGAGATGCGTGTCATTTTAGCGAACCGCGTTCAGCAACGTTCGAGCGTCCAGAGCACGGCGCCGTCACCGAACGTTCGATGATGCGTCGCGCGCATGCCGACGCCTGCGCCGAGTTGAGACAACACGAACGCATCGGCGTAGCGCGTGATGCCGCCGATCGCATGCGACGACGACAGGCGTTCGATCCACAGCCAGCCCGCATCGCCCGACAGAGATGCGATCTGCGCGCCCGTCAGACGCGCGCGCCGCACGATGATGCCGCCTTGCGGCAAGTCCCCGTCGACGACCCACGTGCGCGCCGATGGCCGCGTCGCGCCGCCGAACGGCATCCACGGCACGACGCCCATCGCGATAAGAAACGCGCGCCGTGTCGTCATCGCCAGATCCCCTGCTTGCCGGGCGACAGAATCCCGTTCGGATCGAGCGACGCCTTGATCGTCTTCGAAAACCGCATCAGCGCGTGATCGTTGAAATCGTATTGCGCGGCGGCGAGGTCCATGTACGACAGATGCGTGCGATATTGCCCGTAGCCCGCCGCGCCCGCATCGCGGATCAGCGTTTCGACGAGCGCGCCGGCATCGCGCGATTGTTTCGGATCGTCGCGATCGAAAATCGCCGCGAAGATGTGATGCATCGCGCGCTCGCCGGCCGTGAATCCGCCGTAATAATCGAAGCCGAATTGCGCGGCGCGCTCGCGCACCATGCGGACCTGCTTCACGGCATCGCGTCCGATGGGCGGACAGATCGGCGAGAAATCGATGTGCGCGCCCGAGCCGCCGCGCCAGTTGAGCAGATTGAACGCTTCGAGTCCCGGAATGCCGACTTGCGCGCGATCGCCGCCGCCTTCCGGCTCGACCGATGCATCGCGATACGGCATCTCGAAGAGCGTCGCGCCCGCGATCGGCCTGAAGCGCGCATGCACGATATCGCGCCGCGCCTCGACGAGCGCTCTCGGCCCATACAGGCAGAAGCGCAGGTTCCAGCGCCCGATGCCGATCTTGCGTGCCATGGCGTCGATGGCGTCGTCGGGCATCGCGCCGTCGCCGTCGAACCATTGCTTGCGCGTCGACACGCCTGCCGCCCAGCGCACCGCGCTTTCGATGACCGCGTTGCTCTGGATGGTGCCGTCCATCTTCAGCGGGCGCAGCGTATCGACGACGCGTTCGAGATCGTCCTCGCGCGCGAATGCGTAGCGGCAGATCATGTAGCCCTCGGGCGCGGGCATGAGCCAGACGCCGAGCTTCGTGACAACGCCGAAGTTCGATTGCATGAACATGCCGTCGTACGAAGGCCCGAAGCCGCTCTTGAATACCTGCCAGTCGCGGCTCGACGACATCGCGCCCATGCCGGTGCGTACGACATCGCCGTTCGCGAGCACGACTTCCATGCCGCACTGATTCGCCGCATGGTCGCCGTATGGCGTCGTGCCGTAACCGCGTTCGAGCGTGTTGCCGATCACGCTGCCCCATCCGGCCGCGGGCGGATCGAGCCAGAAGCGCCGCGGCGTGCCGAGCGCGCGATACAGGTCGTAATACGTCACGCCCGGTTCGACGAGCGCATAACCCAGCGTTTCATCGATCTCGACGATGCGATTCATCCGCCGCAAATCGAGCACGACGCAACCAGGCATACGCGGCGCGGCGCCGCCGTAAGCGAAGTTGCGCCCCGTCGATACGGTCCAGAGCGGCACGCGATATCGATTCGCGACCGCCAATGCCGCACGCACGCCTTCGACGTCCTTCGGCAACACGACAGCAGATGGCGCGTGTGCGGATGCATCGCCGGGCGCGAACGGATCGAGATACGAAGCGATATCGTCCGCGAGCACCGCATCGTTGCCGAGCGCCGACTTGAACGCCGCGAGCGCCGCGGGCAAATACGGCATCAATATCCGCCGCTGCTGCCGCTGTTCGATGTCGTGCCCGACGCGCCCGAGCTGCCATCGGTCTGACATCCTGCGAGCAGGCCGGCGAGCAGCGCGAGCATGACTGTTGCGATTCTGGCGAGCTTCATGGAACCACCTCCGAAAGATTGAAAAGCGGGCACGGCGATTAAGCCGCTTATTCATTAAACGCGCGGCGGGGCGTCGATATTCCGTCGATAAAGCGTGAGACAATTTCGCGCCCTTTCACCGATACCCGCGATGAAGCGCTACCAAGCCCTTGCCGACACGATGGCCGCCGAGATACGCGCGGGCCGCCTGCCTGTCGGTGCACGGCTGCCTTCGGTGCGGCATTTGACGACGCAATACGGCGTCGGCCAGTCGACGGTCTTTCGCGCGTACTACCTGCTCGAAGAATGGGGCTTGATTCGCGCGCGCGAACGTTCCGGCTATTACGTCGCGCCGGGCGCCGCACTCGCGCCGAAAGAGAGCGCGACGCTGAAAGAACCCGCGCCAATCGACGTAAGCAGCCTCGTGTTCTCCGTGCTCGACGCCGTGAAGCGCCCGGACGTCGTGCCGCTCGGCTCCGCGTTTCCATCGCCGGCGCTCTTTCCGTTGCAGCGTCTTGCGAAGTCGCTCGCGCACGCGGCGCGGATGCTCGATCCGTGGAGCACCGTCGTCGACATGCCGCCGGGCAACGAGGCGTTGCGCGGACAGATCGCGCTGCGTTATATCGGCATGGGCATCGCGCAGCCGATGGACGAACTCATCGTCACGAACGGCGCGATGGAAGCGCTCACGCTTTGCCTCATGGCCGTCACGCAGCCGGGCGATGTCGTCGCGATCGAATCGCCGTGCTTCTATGCCGCGTTGCAGGCTATCGAGCATCTCGGCTTGCGCGCGGTGGAGATTCCGGTCGATCCGCAAGACGGTCTCGATCTCGACGTGCTCGCCGAAGCGCTCGACAAGCATCCGGTGCGCGCGTGCTGGTTCATGACGAACTTTCAGAATCCGACCGGCGCGACGCTTTCCGTCGAGAAAAAGCGCGCGCTCGTCGCATTGCTCGCGAAGCACGAGGTTCCGCTGATCGAAGACGATGTCTACGGCGAACTGCATTTCGCGCAGGATCGTCCGCCGCCCGCGAAAGCTTTCGATACGAACGGGCTCGTGATGCATTGCGCATCGCTGTCGAAGACGCTTGCGCCGGGGTATCGGCTCGGCTGGGTCGCGGCGGGCCGTTTCGCCGATGCGATCCGGCGTCTCAAGCTGATGACGAGCATTTCCACCAGCGTCCCGATTCAGGCGGGCATCGCCGATTATTTGCAGCACGGCGGCTTCGACAAGCATTTACGCAAGCTGCGCGGCGCGCTTCTCGTGCAACGCGATGCGATGGAGCACGCCATCGCGCGCTGGCTGCCGTCCGACGTCGCATATCGGCGGCCGGACGGCGGCTATTTCCTGTGGCTGCAACTGGCCGATCACGTCGACGCGATGCAGTTGCATCGGCGGGGACTCGAACACGGCATCAACGTGACGCCGGGGCCGATCTTCTCCGCGCGTCACGATTTCGGGAATCATGTGCGCGTCAATTTCGGTCATCCATGGTCGCCGCAAATCGACAACGCGATGAAAACGCTCGGAGAACTGCTGCGCGCGGCTTCGTGAAAGGCGCGTGCTAGACTCCTGTACATGCATACAGTATCCGAGCCCGCCTACACCGTCGCCGTGCGCGCGCTGTGCGAGTTCACGGCGAAACAGGGCGATCTCGATCTACGCTTTACGCCGACGCCGAGCGCGCAGGAAGGCGTCGCCGGCCATGTCTCGGTGACGAACCGTCGGCCGGACGGATATCAAAAGGAAATTTCGCTTTCGGAAACCTACGGCCCGCTACTCGTGCGCGGCCGCGCCGATGGCTACGATCCCGCGCTCAACCGGCTCGAGGAAATCAAGACGCATCGCGGCAAGCTCGAATCGATGCCGGAGAATCATCGGCATCTGCATTGGGCGCAGGCGCGCGTCTACGGACATCTGATGTGCCGAAAGCTCGGGCTGGAAGCCATCGACATCGCGCTCGTCTATTTCGATATCGTCGATGAAACCGAAAGCGTGCTCGTCGAGACGCAAACGGCCGCAGCGCTCGCCGTGCATTTCGAGGCGCAGTGCGAACGCTTCATCGCGTGGGCGCGGCAGGAACTGGCGCACGGGGCGGCACGCGACGAAGCGCTGAAGACGCTCGCGTTCCCTCACGCCGATTTCCGCCCCGGCCAGCGCGCGCTCGCGGAAGCGGTGTATCGCTCGGCGGTGTCGAAGCGCTGTCTCGCCGCGCAAGCGCCGACGGGCATCGGCAAAACGGTCGGCACGCTCTTTCCGCTCCTGAAGGCGTGGCCCGGCCAGCAGCTCGACAAGATCTACTTTCTCACCGCGAAAAGCGCGGGACGGCAACTCGCGCTCGACGCGCTCACGACGCTCGCCGCGAAGCCGTTGCGCGTCGTCGAACTCGTCGCGCGTGACAAGGCTTGCGAATATCCCGATCGCGCGTGTCACGGCGAATCGTGTCCGCTCGCGCGCGGCTTCTACGATCGCCTTGCCGATGCGCGCGCCGCCGCGCTCCAATGCACGCAGCTCGATCGGGCGTCGGTCGCCGAGGTCGCGCGCCGGCATGACATCTGTCCGTACTATCTGAGCCAGGAATTGTCGCGCTGGAGCGATGTGATCGTCGGCGACTACAACTACTACTTCGACACGAGCGCGATGCTCTTCGCGCTCGCGGAGGCGAATCGCTGGCGCGTGGCGGTGCTCGTCGACGAAGCGCACAACCTCGTCGAACGCGCGCGCGGCATGTATTCCGCGACACTCGATCAGTCCGCCTTCAACGCGATGCGCCGCGGCGCGCCGGGCGTGCTCAAGAAGGCGCTCGGGCGCGTCGCGCGAAGCTGGAGCGAGACGGCGAGCGAGCAGCAAGCGTCGGGCATCGAGTACGCGGCGCATACGGAGCCGCCCGCGCGCTTTTTGACCGCGCTCGGGCAAGCCGTTTCGCTGATGACAGAAACGCTCGGCGAACAGCCCGACGCCTTCACGCCCGACACGCTGCGCTTCTATTTCGATGCCGTGCATTTCACGCGCATCGCGGAGCGTTTCGGGTCGCATTCGATCTTCGACATCACGCTTTCCGGCGCGAACGCAAACGCGAGCGCAAACGCGAAGAAGCGCAATGCCACGCTCTGCCTGCGCAACGTGATTCCCGCGCCGCATCTCGCGCCGCGATTGGCGCGCGCGCACAGCGTCGCGCTCTTTTCGGCGACGCTCACGCCCGCGCACTTTTACGCCGATACGCTCGGCTTGCCGGCATCGAGCGTGCGGATCGACGTCGAATCGCCCTTCTCTGCCGATCAGCTCGACGTGCGCGCGATCGCCGATCTTTCGACGCGCTATCGGGATCGCGAGCGCTCGGTGGATCGCATCGCCGATCTCATCGCCGCGCAATACTTCCGCGCCGAGGGCAACTATCTGAGCTTCTTCAGCAGCTTCGACTATCTGACGCAAGTGGCGGCGGCGCTGGCGGCGCGTCATCCGTCGATTCCCTGCTGGCAGCAGTCCCGCGCGATGAGCGAGGCGGCGCAACGCGAGTTTCTCGCGCGCTTCGTCGCCGATGGACGCGGTATCGGATTCGCGGTGCTGGGCGGCGCGTTCGGCGAGGCGATCGATCTGCCGGGCACGCGTCTCATCGGTGCGTTCGTCGCGACGCTCGGGCTGCCGCAACTCAATCCCGTCAATCAGCAAATGAAAGCGCGCATGCACGAGGCGTTCGGCGAGGGCTATGCGTACACGTATCTTTTTCCCGGCTTGCAGAAAGTGGTGCAGGCGGCGGGACGCGTGATTCGCGGACCGCTCGATCGCGGCGTGCTTTATCTGATCGACGACCGCTTCGCGCGCGCCGAAGTGCGGCGGCTGCTGCCCGCGTGGTGGCAGGTGAAAGTGCTGCGCCAACGCGACTTGAGCGAATCGAGAAATACCACTATCTAGACGCGCGCACCGCCGCCGTTAACTGATCCATAGCGGGCATTCGTCTTGCTTTTTTACGGCACCTTGGGGACACGCAGATGTCGCTACCGGGCCGACAGAGCCCACTATTGGAGAACCCCATGTCCACCGCTCAAACCCCGCGACCCATCGATGCGCTCGACATGCTCGAAGCCGATCACCGCGCCATCGAACAATTGTTCGATGCCTTCGAACGCGCGGACCACGACGATTTCGAGCGCAAGAACTCGCTCGTACAGCGCGCGTGCGAACTGTTGACGATCCATACGATCGTCGAGGAAGAATTGTTGTATCCGGGCGCGCAGAACGCGCTCGAAGCGGACCGGCGCATCGACGTGGACGAAGCCTACGTCGAGCATTTTCTGGTGAAGACGCTGATCGAACGATTCGCGAACCTGCGCGCCGGCGAAGACGGTTTTGACGCGACGTTCAAGGTGCTGAAGGAAAACGCGGTGCATCACATCGAGGAAGAGGAAACCGTACTCTTCCCGGCCGTGCGCAAGACGCAGATGGATCTCGTCGCGATCGGCGCGAAGATGGCCGCGCGCAAGGCCGCGCTGCACGAACGCATCGCGGAGACTGCGGCCGCGCACTGAATTGCACAGCAAGAGCCGGAGTGCGTGCGTCGCGTCGCGGGCGCACACTTCATTCGAATTCACGCACATCCGGAGGAACGACATGAAGGTGCTCGAACGCGCGACGGCAGACGATATCGGCGATCGCATCGACGCGCTCGACTGGGCCGATCTCGAAGCGCAACTCGATAGCTTCGGCTGCGCGACGGCGTCGGCGCTTTTTTCGCGCGACGAATGCGAGGCGCTCGCGGCGCTTTACGATCGCGACGGCATTTTTCGCAGCCGCGTCGTGATGGAGCGCCACGGCTTCGGGCGCGGCGAATACAAATACTTCGCGTATCCGTTGCCGGGCGCGCTCGAACGCGTGCGGCGCGCGGTGTATCCGCATCTCGCGCCGGTCGCGAATCGCTGGAACGAGGTGATGGGCATCGAGACGCGCTATCCGCGCGAGCATGCGGCGTTCATCGAGCGCTGTCATCGCGCGGGGCAGACACGGCCGACGCCGCTCTTGCTACGTTACGTGCCCGGCGATTTCAACTGTCTGCATCAGGATCTCTACGGCGAGCACGTCTTTCCGATTCAGATGGCGATCCTGCTTTCCGCGCCCGGCCACGATTTCACCGGCGGCGAATTCGTGATGACTGAGCAGCGTCCGCGCATGCAGTCGCGTGCGGAAGTCGTACCGCTTTTGCAAGGCGATGCGGTGTTCTTCGCGGTGCATCATCGGCCGGTGCAGGGCACGCGCGGGCCGTATCGGGTGAACATGAAGCACGGCGTGAGCCGCCTGCGCTCGGGACGCAGGCATATGCTCGGGGTAATTTTTCACGACGCGCAGTGAGCGCGCGCACTGTCGGGCTTACTCGTTCTCGTCGAAGTAATGCCCGAAGCGCGCCTGCTTCGTCTTGATGTAGCGCTCGTTTTCCTCGCGCATCGGGATGGCGAGCGCGACGCGTTCGCAGACGGGAATATCGTGCCTGAGCAGCGTGTCGAACTTCGACGGATTGTTGCTCATCAATCGCACCGACTTCACGTTCATGGAACGCAGGATCGCGGCGGCGGAATCGTATTCGCGGGCGTCGTCGGGCAGGCCGAGATGCAGGTTCGCATCGACGGTATCGAGCCCCTGTTCCTGCAGCGCGTATGCACGGATCTTGTTCGCGAGGCCGATGCCGCGCCCTTCATGGCCGCGCAGATACAGCAGAATCCCGCGAGCCTCCGCGGCGATATAGCGCAATGCCAGATCGAGCTGCTCGCCGCAGTCACAGCGGTACGAGCCGAAGACATCGCCGGTCACGCATTCGGAGTGCAGGCGCGTCAGCACGGGTTCGCCGCTGCTCACGTCGCCCATCACGAACGCGATGTGCTCCACATCCGTGTGCTTCACGCGATAGACGTACGAAGCGAAAGTGCCGTAGCGGGTCGGAATGGTGGCGGTCGCCACGAGTTCGACGTCCGCGCACTCGTCGCACTCGCCGAAGCGGTGTTGCGGGTTCTGCACGTCCTGCGTAGGAGAAGCGGTTTTCATAGTCAATCTGCGAGTCCACGACGCCGGACGGCGGCTGCATTTTTGCGCCAGCCCGGTTCGTCATGTTAAAGCCCATCGGGAAAGTTTGCAGATTGTCTCACGGCGCGCGCGCGTTCCCGCGCTTTACCGTACGGTCTTTCGCTTCTACGCGGGTTGGTCGAAGGTGCCGGGACTCTTGTCCGTCGCGCGCCATTCGGGCTTGCGCACCGGATCGGCCTTCTGAAGCGCCGCGCGCAGGCCGGCGGCGTCGAGGTCGGCGGTGTAGACGGGCGTCGCGGGCTGCTGACGCCAGGAATCGTCGATCTGGCCGGCATCGACCGGATCGAAGCCGATCTCATCGACGAGCTTCATCACGACGGCCTTTGCCTTCGCGTCATCGCCCGCGACCGGCAGCGCGATGCGGCCCGGCGTTCCCGGCGGCTTGCCGCGGTTCTTCAGGTGATCCGCATAGATATTGTTGAACGCTTTCACGACCGGCCGACCGATCTGCTGCTCGACCCAGCGGCTCTCGGGCGTGCCCTTTTCGATGCCTTCGATCCGCCCGTCGCGCTGCTGCGGATAGTAGTTACCGGTGTCGATCACGACGACGCTCGCCGGCACGCCCGCAAACAAATCCTTCGGCAGGTTCGGCACCTTGGCTTCGGGAATCGTGACGACGACGACTTCGGCGTCCTTCACCGCGTCCCGCGCTTCGACGGCCTTCGCGCCGGTCTCGCGCTCGATATCCGCGAGCGACGCCGGGCCGCGCGAGTTCGCGATACGCACGTCATGCCCTTTCTCGGTGAAGCGCAGTGCCAGCACCGAACCGATATTGCCCGCTCCGATGATTCTTATTTTCATACTGCCTCCTTGAAATGAAAGTGAAAGCGACCAAGTCTGTTTAAGGAACCTGCGAAGGCGCATGCAATCAGAATGCCTTGTGCGGGAAAACGCCAAAATATCGCGTCGATAGCCCGGCGCTATCCCGACAATAAAATCAATCCACTTCGCAAGTACGATAGCTTTCCTGTATAGTTCACTTACTTCTTCAACACCACTCCAAAAGGAAACTGGTAATGCCCATCATCAACAGTCAAGTCAAGCCGTTTAAAGCAACCGCCTATCACAATGGCGAGTTCGTGACCGTCACCGATGAAAGCCTGAAGGGCAAGTGGTCGGTGTTTGTGTTCTATCCGGCCGATTTCACGTTCGTCTGCCCGACCGAACTGGGCGACCTGGCTGACCGCTACGAAGAATTCAAGAAGCTCGGCGTGGAAATCTACTCGGTTTCGACCGACACGCACTTCACGCACAAGGCATGGCACGACACGTCGGACACGATCCAGAAGATCAACTATCCGATGATCGCCGACCCGACGCTCGCGATCTCGCGCAACTTCGACGTTCTGATCGAAGAAGAAGGCCTGGCGCTGCGCGGCACGTTCGTGATCAACCCGGAAGGCGAGATCAAGCTGTGCGAAGTGCACGACAACGGCATCGGCCGCGACGCTGGCGAACTGCTCCGCAAGGTTCAGGCTGCTCAGTACATCGCGAAGAATCCGGGTCAAGTGTGCCCCGCCAAGTGGACGCCGGGCGCTGAAACGCTGACCCCGTCGCTCGACCTGATCGGCAAGATCTAAGTCTCGTACTTCACGAGCGCTGTATCGAACTTGCCGCGGTTCTGCGGCAGGTTCACCCCAAAAAACGTGTTCGTCCGGCGCTGCGAATTTCGCAGCGCCGCGGCGGAACACGTCTGCAATATCCCAAGTCAAGGAACGGACATCGCCATGCTCGACGCCAATCTCAAGAATCAATTAAAAGCGTATCTGGAAAAAGTCACCCGGCCGATCGAACTCGTCGCCTTCCTCGACGACAGCGACAAGTCGCGTGAGCTGAAAAGCCTGCTCGACGAGATCGCTACGCTGTCTGCGCGGATCAGCGTCGTCGAGAAAGAGGACGCCAGCGTGCGTCGTCCGTCCTTCACCATCGGCGAGGCGGGCAAGGCTGCGGGCATCCACTTCGCCGGCATCCCGATGGGCCACGAATTCACGTCGCTCGTGCTCGCGCTGTTGCAAGCCGGCGGCCATCCGATCAAGCTCGACGACGCCATCATCGAGCAGATCAAGAATCTCGACGGCGACTTCGCGTTCGAGACGTATTTCTCGCTGTCGTGCCAGAACTGCCCGGAAGTCGTGCAGGCGCTGAACGTGATGGCGATCATCAACCCGCGCATCAAGCATGTCGCGATCGACGGCGCGCTGTTCCAGCAGGAAGTCGAGGAACGCCAGGTCATGTCCGTGCCGATGATGTTCGTCAACGGCGAGAGCTTCGGCTCGGGCCGCATGGGCGTGAAGGAAATCCTCGCGAAGCTGGACACGGGCGCATCGGCGCGCGCGGCGAAGGAACTCGAGAACAAGCCGGTGTTCGACACGCTGATCGTCGGCGGCGGTCCTGCCGGCGCGGCGGCGGCGATCTATTCGGCGCGCAAGGGCATCGCTACGGGCGTCGTCGCCGAGCGCTTCGGCGGTCAGGTGCTCGATACGATGGCCATCGAAAACTTCGTCTCCGTCAAGGAAACCGAAGGGCCGAAGTTCGCCACGGCGCTGGAGCAGCACGTCAAGAGCTACGAAGTCGATATCATGGACGTGCAACGCGCCGAGAAGCTGGTGCCGGGCCGCATCAATGAAATCCATCTCGCGAGCGGCGCGGTGCTGAAGGCGAAGACCGTGATTCTGTCGACCGGCGCGCGCTGGCGTGAAATCAACGTGCCGGGCGAGCGCGAGTATCGCGGACGCGGCGTGGCGTACTGCCCGCACTGCGACGGCCCGCTCTTCAAGGGCAAGCGCGTCGCCGTGATCGGCGGCGGCAATTCGGGCGTGGAAGCGGCGATCGACCTCGCGGGCATCGTGTCGGCGGTGACGCTGATCGAATTCGGCAATGAGCTGCGCGCCGACGCGGTCCTGCAGAAGAAGCTGCGCAGCCTGCCGAACGTGACGATCGTCACCGAGGCGCAGACGACCGAAGTCACCGGCGACGGCAAGAAGGTCAACGGCATCACGTACACGGACCGCGCGACGGGCGCGAGCCATCACGTCGAGCTGGAAGGCGTGTTCGTGCAGATCGGCCTCGTGCCGAACACCGAATGGCTGAAGGGCGTAGTCGAGTTGTCGAAGCACGGCGAGATCGTCGTCGATGCGAAGGGCGCGACCTCGCTGCCGGGCGTGTTCGCCGCGGGCGACGTGACGACGGTGCCGTACAAGCAGATCGTGATCGCGGTCGGCGAAGGCGCGAAGGCGGCGCTCTCGGCGTTCGACCATCTGATCCGCGCGTCGGTGGAAGACGAAGCAGTGGTCGAAGAAGAAGCGGCGGCCTGAGCATCGTTCAGGCGTCGTGGTGACCGGAAGGCGGACGGGGCGACCCGTCCGCCTTTTTTCGTTTATTGAGCGTCGGAAGCCTTCGGTTCCAGCACCATCGGGAACGTCACTTCGAACACGCTTCCGCGCCCTTTCGACGACTGGAAGCGCAGTTCCCCTTCCAGCGTGCGCGACAACTCCTTGACGATCGCAAGGCCGAGCCCGGCGCCGGGAATGTCGTCATCGGCGGCGCGCTCGAATTCCTCGAACACGCGCTCCTGATCCGCCACGCTGATGCCGACGCCCGTATCGGCGACGCGCAATTTCCAGCGCTGATCGGGCGCGGCGGCGATCGACAGTGCGATCTCGCCCGACGACGTGTACTTGATCGCATTCGACAGCAGATTCAGCGCGACCTGCTTCACCTTCAGCCGGTTCGACGTCACCTCACCGAGCGCCGGATCGAGATGGCCGATCAGCTTCAATCCCTTCGATTCGGTCGCGACGCGGCAGGCCTGCATCAGCTCGTCGAAGAGACCGACGAGATCGAACGGCTCGACCGTCAGCACCGAATCGTCGCCCAGCACTTTCGAATATTCGACCATCTCGTCGACGAGCGACGCCATGTCGGCGACTTGCCGGTTCGCCAGTCCGAGCGCCGTCTCGCGCTTCGCGGCCGAGCGCGAGGCCAGTTGCAGCGCCGTCGAGAACACGTTGAGGAAATTGCGCAGATCGTGCGCGACGCGCCGCGTGACCTGCATGCGCGTCTCGTACAAATCGCCGATGAGCTTTTGCCGCAGCGTGAGCTCGTAGTTGGCGCGCTCCAGCATGCCGGTGTATTCGTCGATCTTGCGATCGCGCTCGCCGATCGCCTCGCGAATCGACGCCAGCGTGACGAAGCTCACGACTTCATCGGTCATGAGGCGCGCGTGCTCTTCGTCGGCGCGCGAAAGATCGTCATGGGCGCCCGCGTATTCGCCGATCGCGAGCAGCAACACCTGACGAAAAAGATCGAGTTCGCGCACGAGTTCATCGATACGGTAGCCTTGCTGCCAGCGCCATTGCCCGTGTTGGCGCGCGTCGCGCTCAATCGCGCCTTCCTGGTCGCGCAGATTGCGCGATTCCAGCACGATGCAGATTTCATCGAAGATGCTCGGCAGATGATCCGCAAGCTGCCGATACGTGAGCTGATCCGAATGTTCGACTTCCTGATCGCCGAACACGAGCTTCATCCAGCGTTCGGTGAGCGCGTCTTGCTGCGCGCGCAGCGCGTCCACGAGACCCTTCAAGCCGCCGACTGACGTGTCGCTCATCTGCGAGTCCCCGAGTGCTTAAGGCGCCGGAGGGCGGCGCGAATGATGTTCGTGATATGCATGCGAAAGCAAGTTCCGATATTGCCTGGAACCGCCCGCGAATGCTTCGCCAGTATAGGCGCGATGCCCGCGCGAAAGGGACATATCCGAGTTTTTTCAATGACTCGCGTGCACATCGGATTCAGCGTTCCATTCAAAGGCCGTCGCGCGGCTTTGGATCGGCGCGGCCCGCGCATCTAGAATCGCGTGTGATATCACGACGAACATCGACTGGAGCCTTCAATGACGACATCATCGCCCGAATGGCAAGCGCGCCAATATTCGCTGTTCGAGGAAGAGCGCACGCGCCCCGTCCGCGATCTGCTGAACGCGACTCATGCGCGAGCCGCGCGCACGGCGGTCGATCTCGGCTGCGGCCCCGGCAATTCAACCGAAACGCTCATCGCGCATGCGCCGAACGCGCGCGTGATCGGCGTCGACAATTCGGGCGACATGATCGACGCGGCGAAAAAGCGCCTGCCCCAAGTCGAATTCGCGCTCGCCGACATTTCCGCGTGGCAGGCAGAAGGACCGTTCGATCTGATTCTCGCGAACGCGGCGCTGCAGTGGGTGCCCGATCACGAGACGCTGTTTCCGTCGCTCGCCGGCAAGCTCGCGAAGGGCGGGCAGCTCGCCGTGCAGATGCCCGACAATCTCGACGAACCCGCGCACCGCCTGATGCGCGAAGCCGCCGCCGATGGCCCTTGGCGCGACAAGCTGAAGGGCGTGGAGCGCACCGCGCGCTTCCGGGCGGACTGGTATTACGCGTTGCTCAAGCCGCTGTGCGCGCGCGTCGACGTGTGGCGCACGACGTACCATCATCCGCTGGACGGCGGCGTCGATGCCATCATCGAATGGTTCAAGGGCTCGGCGCTGCGGCCGTTCCTCGCGAAGCTCGACGAAAAGGAAGCGGCCGCGTTCCTCGACCGCTATCGCGCCGGCCTAGAAACCGCATATACCGTTTTCGACGACGGCAGCGTGCTCCTGCCCTTCCCGCGCCTGTTCATCGTCGCGACGCGCTGAGTGTCAGTTGGGCCGGCGCTGCTCGCGCAACATCTGCACGAACTGCCGCGCCGCCGGCGAAAGCTCGCCGCCCCTGCGCGTGACGATGCCGTAGGTCTGCGATTTCGACTTCATGCGAACGGGCAGAATGCGCAGCATGCCGTGGCGCTCGAACACTTTCGCGACGCTCGCCGGCAGAATCGACACGAGTTCCGCGCTCTCTTGCAGCAGCGTCACGGTCATCAGCGGCGAGGCGGTGGAAATCGGATTGGCGGGCATCGGCAGGCCGGCGAGATCGAGTTCGCGTTCCAGCAATGCGCTCATCGGCATATAGCTCGGATACGTGACCCAGCGATAGCGCGCGAGATCGGCGAAACCGACTTCCGGCTCGCCCGTGCGCTCGTGACCCTGACCGACGACGATGCAAAGCGGCTCGTCCGCCAGCGGCTGATACTGATACTTCGACGGCTGATCCGACACGCTCGAGCGCCCGATGACGAGATCGACGCGGCCGTCGTCGAGCATCGGCAGCATGCGCGCGCTCGTATCCTCGACGATTTCGATCGCCAGATCCGGATGCTTCGCGTGCATCTCGTTGACGATCGGCGCGACCACGCCCGGCACCGCGCCCATGATCGTGCCGACGGTCAGCCGCCCGCCCGTGCCCGCGCGAATCTGCGCGACTTCCTGGCAGAGCGCGTTGAGATCGGCGGCCAGCACGCGTGCGTAGCGCACCACGCAGCGGCCGAACGGATTCGGGATCAGCCCGCTCTTCGCACGCTCGAATAGCGGCGCTTCCAGCATGGATTCGAGTTCGGCGAGCGCCTTGCTCGCGGCGGATTGCGTCATCGCCATGGCGCTCGACGCCTTGTGCAGCGATTTGTGGTCGTCGAGCGCGATCAGCAGTTGAAGCTGCTTCATGCGCAGCCGCGACATCAATACATCGAGCGTGTTCTTCATCTTTCGGCGTGCGGGAAAGCGCGGGGTGATTCCAAAAAGCGATCAAGCGATGGAAAGGTTTCACTATACAGGCGCACGCGCGAAGCCGTATAGTCGGGCAAGGTGCAGTCATCGTACAACCGGTACATGCGGCTGCCGCGAATCACTCCAAGCAAGGACGAGACATCATGCAACTCACTGGCAACCTGCTCATCGGTCAGGAATCGGTCTTCGGCTCGAACGGCTCGATCAAGGCCGTCAACGCGTCGACCGGCGCGGCCATCGAACCGGCTTTCGGCGGCGCGACGCTCGCGGACCTCGACCGCGCGTGCGCCCTCGCCTGGGCCGCGTTCGACGTCTACCGCGAAACCGCGCCCGAAGCGCGCGCGAAGTTCCTGGAAACGATCGCGCAGAACATCCTCGATATCGGCGACGACCTGATCGAGCGCTGCATGATCGAAAGCGGCCTGCAGCGCGCGCGTCTCGAAGGCGAGCGCGGCCGCACGGTCGGCCAGTTGCGCATGTTCGCCGATGTCGTCCGCAATGGCGATTTTCTCGGCGTGCGGATCGATCCGGCGCAACCCGAGCGCAAGCCGCTGCCGCGCGTCGATCTGCGTCTGCGTCATATCGGCGTCGGCCCGGTCGCCGTGTTCGGCGCGAGCAACTTCCCGCTCGCGTTCTCCGTCGCCGGCGGCGACACGGCGTCGGCGCTCGCCGCCGGTTGCCCGGTCATCGTCAAGGCGCACTCGGCGCATCCCGGCACGGCGGAGCTCGTCGGCCGCGCGGTGCAGAAGGCCGTGAAGGACTGCGGCATGCCCGAAGGCACGTTCTCGCTCCTCTTCGACAGCGGCCGCGACATCGGTCAGGGCCTCGTCGCCGACAACCGCATCAAGGCGGCGGGCTTCACCGGCTCGCGCGGCGGCGGCGTCGCGCTGATGAAGATCGCGGCGGCGCGCAAGGAACCCATCCCCGTCTACGCGGAAATGAGCAGCATCAACCCGGTACTGCTGTTCCCGAACGCGCTCAAGAATCGCGGCGAAGCCATCGGCAAGGCGTTCGTCTCGTCGCTCGTGCTCGGCGCGGGCCAGTTCTGCACGAATCCGGGCCTGATTCTGGCCGTCGACGGCCCGGATCTCGACAAGTTCATCGAAGCGGCTTCCGCTGCGCTCAAGGAAACCGCCGCGCAGACGATGCTCACGCCGGGCATCTGCAAGACGTACGCGAACTCGGTCGCGAAGACCGCCGATAACGCCGACGTGACCACCGCCGCGCGCGGCCTCGAAGCGAAGGGCGACAATCAGGGCCAGTCGGCGCTGTTCGTCACCACCGCCGAAGCGTTCCGCAAGAATCACGATCTGCAAGAGGAAATCTTCGGTGCATCGTCGCTGGTCGTGCGTTGCCCGAGCCTCGACGCGATGATCGATCTGATCGAATCGCTGGAAGGCCAGTTGACCTCGGCGCTGCATATCGACGAGGCCGATTACGCCGATGCGAAGCGCGTCCTGCCCGCGCTCGAGCGCCGCACCGGCCGCCTGCTGGTGAACGGCTTCGGCACAGGCGTGGAAGTCGGCCACGCGATGGTGCACGGCGGCCCGTTCCCGTCGACGGCGGATGGCCGCTCGACTTCGGTCGGCAGTCTCGCGATCAACCGTTTCCTGCGCCCGGTCAGCTATCAGGATCTGCCTGACGCGCTTCTGCCCGACGCGCTGAAGACGGCGAATCCGCTCGGCCTGAACCGCCGCATCGACGGCAAGCTGCAACTGGCGGAATAACGCTTCGGGTCGGTCTGATGAAAGCCGCGGCGCGTCATTCGCGCCGCGGCTTTTTCGCTTCTGCGCAACGCCGGAGCACGAAAGGCAAACCTTTCGAACGATGATTCGGAAGCCTTACCAATTTCCCGGCAACGTCCGCCGCTTCGGGCGATCCGCATTGACATACTCGGCGTGGGCTCGCTACAACGTTTCATCACGCGCTCGAATCGCTTTCACATCAGTGGGTTATCCGGCGATCGCGCCCCGTTGTCTTTTTTCGGCTAAGGATTGGCGATTCAAAACCGCCGCCGCGATCCCAAAATGTCAGAAATATCGTGAGCGAGAGCACCGCCCGGAGTAGGGGCGAAAGGCAATTGACGTCCGATAGTGGTTGAACCATAGTCGGATAGTCGTTTCCCGCTGGCGCGCGCGCCGCGCGGACAAAGAATACGAAGGATTGCTGCCGCGGGACGCCGTTCCCGCGTACAGGCGCGACGGCTCGGCGCGCATTGGCGGCCACGCGATTTTGGCAACCTCACGCACACGTCCTTCGAGGGCTTTAGCATGACCACGCGACTGACGTTTCCCGCATCCATGTTCTCCGTCGTCTGCCAGCGGTGCGGCAGCACGGTGCGCAAGAACGCCGACAGTTGCCCCAATTGCGGCGCAGACCGAAGCGCCGCATTCGGCCAGACGCGCGAGGCCGCCTCGGGCAAATCGCGCAAGAACGTTTTCGAAGAGGCATCGGCGCCGCTCGCATCGGCGGGTGCGTCCGCATCCGGTTCTTCCGCTTCCCTCGACTCGGATGGCGCCGGGCGCGTCGAGCCGGGCATGCGCTCGCGCTGGACGGAGCGCGCGAGTGAGCGCATCGCGCAAAAGGCGGCGGAATATCGCGCGCGCCGCGCCGAGGAATCCGCACGCAACGCCTTCGCCGATTCCAGCAACGATCCCGACGCCCTGCCCGGTTCCGAGCGGTGGAACACGAAGAAGACAGTCATCGCCGGTGCATGCGGTCTCGTGTTGCTGCTCGGCGCGACGTTCTATTACCAGCTTGGCGATTCGGACGGCGGTTCGAGCACGCCATCCGCGGATCACAGCGTTTCGGGCGTGATCGACTCCAAGGTCGGTTCGCTGATGCGCGGCGCAACCGACGCGCCCGGCACGCCTGCCGCACCGGCCGCGGCGGACCGGCGCCCGTTGGCCGCCGCTCCGTCCGGCAATGCGCTGCAGGATGTGCGCGTCGCGCTGGATCAGCACGATCTCGCCACGGCCCGCGCGCGGCTCAAAATGCTTCCGCCGCAGCAACAGGCGCGCGCCGACTACGAATCGCTGAAGGACGAGCTCGTCAAGCGCGAAGCGCAGCGCGACGCCGCGCTGCAACTCGCGCGCGCCTGCGAGCGCACGTCCGCGTGGGCGTGCGTGCAGCAGAACGCGGGCGAGGCGCTCGCCCTCGACGGCAGCAACATCGAATCGCAAGCCATGCTCGAACGCGTGATTTCGCACGCGGGCTGGCTCGCGCCGACGGCAGTGGCCGCGCTCGCCAAACGCGTGCCGGGCACGGCGCCCGCCGCGGATGCCGCGAACACGGCGGCTGCCGCGCCCGCTCAACTTCCCGCGCAGGCAAACGTTGCAGCGGCGGCCGCGCAGGCCGCGAAGACGAACGGGTTTGCTCAGAAGCCCACGCCGGACAGGCGCACGGTGCAACGCAGCACCGCCGCGCGCTGGGCCGACGACGACGCTGCCTACGAATCGCGCGCGGAGAAAATCGCGCGTGGCCAGGCGGCGACCGCCGCGATCACCGCGACGACGATCAATCCGCCGCCCGCGCCGACCGTCGCCACGACGATGACGATGCCCACGCCCGCGCCGCAAGCGGCCACGCAACCGACGCCCCAACCGACGCCCCTGCCGACGCCCCTGGCGACGCCACAACCGGCCACGACACAAGCCGCCGTGCCCGCGCCGTCGCAACCGGCCGCTGCGAAGGCCGCTCCGCCGCCCGTCACGCAAGCGGCGCGCGCGCCCTATTATCTCGGCGAAGAAAGCGCCCAGCCTTCCGCCGCGAATTCGCGTGCCGCGAACCCGCGCGCGCCCTATTACATCGGCGACGAGCCGCCGCAGCAAGCCGCTCGTCCGGCCAATCCGCGCGGCGCGTATTACCTGGGCGAAGATCCGCCGCAGCCGTCCGCGCCCCCGACGCGCACCGCCGTGCCGCATCCACCGCAATCGGGGAATCAGAGCAGCGCGCTCCCGCCATCGACGGCGACGATGCAAGCAGCCGTGCCCCGTCCGCCCGCGGCCGTCGCACAAGCCGTCGCCCAGCCCGTCGTGCAGACGAACGTCGCGACGCGCAGCACGCAGGCCGCGGCCACGACCGGCGCGTCGCCGCAGTTCGCCACGGTGCCGGCCGGCTCGCATGTCGACTCCGACAAGTCCGAGGAACTCGAACGCGCCATCAAGCAATACGGCTGGAGCGGCGGCGATTCGGCCTCGAAGCCGCCGTCGCGCTGAAAACGGCAAAAAAACGCAAAAAAACGCACAAGAACGACGCAAGAACGACGCAACTACAAGAACACGCAGAGACAACACCGACGCACCGCAAGCACGCGCCGCGCATCTTCGCGCCGGGCCGCATGCGAGTGCCCGCGCATGAGCAGATTGCGCGCGACGCGGACGATTCCCGCATCGTGCGAGTTTCAAAAAGCACCCGTCCAACTCCGACTAAGGGTCAATCATGTTCACCACGAAATACATGCGCAACGCCGCACGGGGCGCGCTGACGCTTCTCGCCATCGCCGGGATGATCGGCGCGGGATCGAGCTTCGCCGCCGATCCGATTCCCTACAAGATCACGACGGGCCAGGAACGCGGCACGTATATCCAGATCGGACAGGACTTGTCGAAGTACGTCGCCGAGCCGGCCGGCATCGAACTGGAAGTGCTGCCGTCGAAAGGGTCGGCGGAGAACGTGCAGCGCATGCGCTACGAGCCCGGCGTGAAGTTCGCGCTGGTGCAGTCGGACGTGTATCAGGCGTACATGGACATGGCGACCTCGGGCAATGCGGACGCGGGCAAGATCATCAAGCCGCTGCGGCTCATCATGCCGCTCTACGACGAAGAGATTTACTTCGTCACGCGCGCGGACTCGCCGATGAAGTACATCCACGAGATCAAGGGCAAGAACATCAGCGTCGGGCCGATCGGCAGCGGCACGGCGCAATCGGCGGAGACGCTGTATCGGCTGATGTTCGGCGAACCGATCGCCGAAGCCAACGAGCAGCATCTCAACAACGAGGATTCGCTCGCGCGGCTGATCGTCGGGAAGATCGACGTGGCGGTGATCGTCGCGGGGCAGCCGGCGAAGCTCTTTCAGGACATGAATCCGGAGCTGCTCAAGCAGATCAGGCTGCTGCGCCTCGATCCGAACGCGCAGGAAACCGCGCGCGCGAAGCAGACCTATTTCCCGGCGACGATCCGCACGACGAGTTATCCGAACTGGATTCAGGAAGACACGCCGACGCTCACCGTGAAGGCGTTTCTCGTGACCTACGATTACGGTTTGCGCGGCACGGTCGGCGCGCTGTCGAAATTCGCCGATTCGCTGTGCTCGAACTTCGACACGCTGCAGGCGAACGGCCATCCGAAGTGGAAGCAGGTGCATCTCGAACTGCCGCCGCTCACGAAGGGCTGGAAATACTATCCGCCGATGGAAAAGCACTTGCGCGCGTGCATCGCGCAGCGCACGGCGGCCGCCGAGCAAGCGCAGAATCCGACGCGCAAGGTCGCGACGCGCGACGCCGACGCGGCCGCGCAAAAGCCGAAAAAAGCGGCGTGTTCCGCGCAGGAAAAGCTGCTGTTGTTGTGCGATCAGTGACGCCGCGAAGCTAGCGGACGAGCGTCGGCATGAGCGCGGCGAGGCGCGTCGCGCCGCGCTCGATCGCCGTGACGTGCGTCCCGCCGTAGCCGAGCAGCACGCCTTGCTGCGCCGGCTCGCCCGCGTAGAACGCGCGTATGCCGTACAGCCCGACCGATACGGCGCGCGCCGCCGCGACGACCTCGTCTTCCCGCACCGAACCGGCGAGCCGCGCGACGAGATGGATGCCCGCCGTCGCGGGCAGCGGCTCGAACCAAGGCGCGAGCTCGCCTTGCAGACGTTCGATCAACAGCGCGCGGCGTTCCGCGTACGCCTTGTGCATGCGGCGCAGATGCTTCGCGTATTCGCCATCGAGCATGAACGCGCCGAGCGCGGTTTGCGTCAGCATGCAGCTGTGCCAGTCGCAAATCTGCTTTGCGTTCCAGAGCGGTTCGGAGAGTGTCGCGGGCGGCACGACGTAGCCGAGCCGCAGATCGGGAAAGAGCGTCTTCGAAAACGTGCCGACATACGCGACGAGTCCCGCGCGATCGAGACTCTTCAGCGATTCCACCGGCCGCCCTTCGAAGCGGAATTCGCCGTCGTAGTCGTCCTCGACGATCACCGCGCCGCGCTTGCCCGCCCATTCGAGCAACTCGACGCGCCGCTCGAGGCTCATCGGCATGCCGAGCGGAAACTGATGCGACGGCGTGACGTAGACGAGCCGCGTGTTGCGCGGCAGCTTTCTCACGACGATGCCCTCGCCATCGACCGGCACATGCGCGATGCGCGCGCCGAGCGCCGCGAAAAGCGCCCGCGCCGGCGGATAACCCGGCTCTTCGACCGCGACGACATCGCCCGGCTGGATCGTCACGCGCGCGAGCAGATCGAGCGCCTGTTGCGCGCCCTGCGTGACGATCACGTCCTGCCAGTTGCAGACGACCGCGCGGCTGAACGCGAGATAACGCGCGATGCCGAGCCGCAACGCCTGCTCGCCGCCCGGATCGCGATAACCCGCGACGCCGCCGCCCGCGCGCGCCTGCGTGCGCAGTGCCTGATTCAGGCAGCGTCGCCAGGCGTCGTAGGGAAAGAGCGATTTGTCGGTTACGCCGCCCTTGAAATCGCAGTCGAGCGTTTCGTCGGCGGGCGGCATCGGCATCGCCATGCGCTCGGGCATCTTGCGCCAGATGCCGGTGGCGCGGGCGCGGGCCGATACGGGTTCGGTGCGCGCGGTCGGCAGGCGCGTGAGCCCTTCAGCGACAAACGTGCCGTCGCCGGCGCGCGTGCGCAAGAAGCCTTCCGCGATCAGCCGCTCGAAGACATCGAGCGTGGTCTTGCGCGAGACGCCGAGCTGCGCGGCGAGATCGCGGGTGGACGGCAGGCGCGCGTTCGCGGCGAGCCGCCCTTCGATGATGCCCGCGCGTAGCTGGCCGTAGATCTGGCCGGTCAGGTCGCGGCGGCCGTGCAGGGTGATGTGGATGTCCAAGGGTGCTGGCGACCGACGCGGCTACAGTTGATAGGGCATCCGCACGCCCGGATCGTCGGGCGGGAAGTCCTTCGAGTTGCGCGAAACGAGCAGCGCATTCACCGATTGCGCCGACGCCCACACGATCGCATCCGGCAACTTGATGCGCGATTTCCTGCGAATTCCGATTGCGAGGTTCGCGACGGCCGAATCGAGCGGCACGAGATCGAAGGTGGACAGCCAGGCGCGCAGCGACGCTTCACTGTCGGGTTTGGCGCCCTCTAGAACTTCCATGAGCGTGATGATGCTGATCGACCGCTCTTCGTAACGCTCGATCTCCTTGCGTGCCGCATCGATTCCCAACAGGTAATCGATCAGGATGTTCGTGTCGAAAAGCGCTCTTACCATTCTTCGCGCAGCTCCCGCTGATACTGCAATCCATCGATCTTTCGCTCTTGCCATAAGCCGAACACATCGACGGCAGAACGGCGCTTGTTGCTCGCGACGTACGCGCTGATCGCGTCCCGAATGACCGCGGCTCGCGGGCGCTGCTGCTCTTCGCCGATCGCGGCGAGTTCGTCTATCTGTTCGTCGGGCAAATCGATCAAGATCCTTCCCATGGATACCTCGCTATACGATATACATATGGTATATCACCATAGCCCATTTATTCGCCTGCGCTGAAAATCGACTGACACAAAGTCACGCCTTGCTCGCTCAACCCCGCGCTGCCCGTCCCATCCTCGTTCATCCGCACCTCGACAAATCCCGCTTCCTCGAGCCCGGTCAATTGCCGACGCAACGCGCTCATCGGCAAACCGGACTGCTTCGCCAATTTCGCGAGCGACCACGCGCGTTCCGGGGTTTCCGTGTGTGCGCGCCAAAGCTGTGTCAGCACGGCGACGAGCGCCGGATCGATGTCATCGTTCATGCGCGAATCCCCATAGTGATCTCCCTGCCCGCGAGTTCGCCGAGCCGCCGCAACGCGGCCTCGCTCTGCGCGGTCCACGGATAACTGTAGTTCAGCCGGATGAAATGGCTAAAGGCGTTGCGCGTGGAGAACATGTAGCCCGGTCCGACCGTGATGCCGCTGTCGAGCGCGGCGCGATAGAGCCGCATCGAATCGACGCGCTCCGGCAATTCCACCCATAGCACATAGCCGCCCTGCGGCGCCGATGTGCGCGTGCCCGCCGGAAAGAAGCGCTCGACCATCGCGCTCATGATGCGCGACTGCTGCCGATACAGCTTGCGCACGCGCCGCAGATGCCGGTCGTAGCCGTCCTGCCGCAGATAATCCGCGATCGCGACCTGCGGCACCGATGGCGTCGTCAACGTGTTCAGAAACTTGAGCTTCTCGACTTGCGCCCGATACCGTCCCGGCATCGCCCAGCCGATCCGGTACGACGCCGTCAGACTCTTCGAAAACGACGCGCAATGCAGCACGAGCCCTTTTGTATCGAAGTTCTTGAGCGTCGACGGGCGCGCATCGCCGTAATAAAGCTCGTGATAGACATCGTTTTCGATGACCGGAATATCGTGCGCGGACAGCAATTCGACGAGCCGGCGCTTGCGCTCGTCCGGCATCTGGAAGCCGAGCGGATTCTGGAAGTTCGGCATCACCATGCACGCGGCGATCTTTCTTCGTCCGATGATCCGCGCCAGAGCGTCGATGTCGATGCCTTCCGCCGGATGCGTCGGCACTTCGATCGCGCGCATCCCGAGACGCTCGATCGCGTGCAGCATCGCGTAGTAAGTCGGCGATTCGACGGCCACCGTGTCGCCGGGCTGCGCGACGGCCTGCAGGCTCAGGTTGATCGCCTCAGTCGCACCGACCATGATGACGATCTCCTCCGGATCGACCGGCACGCCGTTTTCGGCATAACGCCGCGCGATCTGGCGAATCAGCTCGGGATTGCCGGGCGGCAGATCGTCGATGAGATTCCAACTCGCCTGCCGCCGCGCGATCGCGTTCGCGTACTGGTTGATGCGCCGCCACGGAAACGGCTCGGGATCGGGATACGGCGAGCCGAACGGCACGGCGTCGTGAGCGCGGATGCTGCGCAACGTCGAAAGCACGAGCCGGCTCACATCGACTTCCGATGCCGTCGCGATCACGCGCGTCGGCTGACTGTGCGCCGCGCCCGCCTGCGGTTTTGCGCGCACGAAATAGCCGGACTGCGGACGCGTCTCCAGAATCCCGCGGCTTTCCAGGATCGCGTACGCATGCAGCACCGTCTTGATGCTCACGCCGTGCTGCTGGCTCGCCTGCCGCACCGACGCGATCTTCTCGCCGGGCGTGAACACGCCGCGCCGCACGGCTTCCTCGATTTCATCGGCGAGCTTTTCGTAGAGTTTCAACTGGATTTCGTTCTGAAGCGGCAATGCGTCAAGTCTAGGGCAAATCGACGCAACTGTACTCCTTCTATTTCGCATTTTCTGTGCGCCGCGCGCGATTCGGAACACAGTACGCTTCCGACATCGCAAGCCAAAAAGCATCATCCGACAAGCCATGTTCAAGAAGCCCGAAGAACGCATCGAACCCTATACGCATCCCGCCGCCGGCTGGGGCGCGCTGAAGCAGGTCGCCATCAATCTCGTCAAGGAGAAGGTGGCGGGTGGCAACTACAAGACGCTCTTCAAGCAGAATCAGCCGGACGGCTTCGATTGCCCCGGCTGCGCGTGGCCCGACCGCGAGCACGGCTCGACCTTCGAATTCTGCGAGAACGGCGTCAAGGCCGTCGCCGCCGAAGCGACGAGCAAGCGCGTGACGCCCGCGTTCTTCGAGGAGCACACGGTTTCGTCGCTGATGACGCAGAGCGATTACGAACTGGAGCAGCACGGCCGGCTGACCGATCCGCTCGTCTACGACGCAAAGCGCGACCGCTATGTGCCGATCGATTGGGACGATGCGTTCGAACTCATCGCCTCGCATCTGAAGAAACTCGACGATCCCGATCGCGCCGCGTTCTACACGTCCGGCCGTGCGAGCAACGAAGCCGCTTTTCTGTATCAATTGTTTGTGCGGATGTACGGCACGAACAATTTCCCCGATTGCTCGAACATGTGCCACGAAGCGACGAGCCGCGGCTTGCCGCATACCGTCGGCATCGGCAAGGGCACCGTCACGCTCGACGACTTCGAACACGCCGACACGCTGCTGCTCTTCGGCCAGAATCCGGCGACGAACCATCCGCGCATGCTCGGCGAGTTGCGCGAGTGCGTGAAACGCGGCGCGACCATCGTGTCGATCAATCCGCTGAAGGAGCGCGGCCTCGAACGTTTCGCGAGCCCGCAGCACACGCTCGACATGCTCTCGCCGAAGGGCGTGAAGATCAGTTCGGTGTTCATCCGCCCGAAAGTCGGCGGCGACTTCGCGCTGATCAAAGGCGTGGCGAAGCGCGTGATCGAACTCGACGACGCCGCGCGCGCGAACGGTGGCGAGCGCGTGCTCGACGTCGATTTCATCGCGGAGCACACGGTCGGCTTCGACGCCTTCGCCGACGACCTGCGCGCCGAAAGCTGGGACGCGATCATCGCGGAATCGGGCGTGGAGATGGACGATCTGCTGAATCTCGCCGACATCTACGCGAAAGGCCGCGCCGTCATCTCGACGTGGGGCATGGGCCTCACGCAGCACAAGAACTCCGTGCCGACGATTCAACTGCTTTCGAACCTGATGATGATGCGCGGGAATATCGGACGGCGCGGCGCGGGCTTATGTCCGGTGCGCGGCCATTCGAACGTGCAGGGCGACCGCACGGTCGGCATCGAGGAAAAACCGACGCAGGCGTTTCTCGACCGGCTCGGCGCGGCCTACGATTTCGAGCCGCCGCGCGAGCATGGCTACGACGTCGTCGAAACGATTCACGCGATGCTCGAAGGCAAGGTGAAGGTGTTTATCGGCCTGGGCGGAAACTTTTCGATCGCGACGCCCGACACGCCGCGCACCTGGGAAGCGATGCGCTCGTGCGATCTCACGGTGCACATCACGACGAAGCTCAACCGCAGCCATCTCGTACACGGCCGCGACGCGCTCATTCTGCCGACGCTCGGCCGCACCGAGATCGATGTTCAGAACGGCGTGCCGCAAGGCGTGTCCGTCGAGGATTCGATGAGCATGGTGCACATTTCTTACGGCATGAACAAGCCGGCCTCGGCGAATCTGCTTTCCGAAGTCGCGATCGTCGCACGCATGGCGCACGCGACGCTCGGCTCGGCCAAGGTCGACTGGCGCGCACATGAGGGCGACTACGCGCTGATCCGCGATGGCATCGAAAAAGTGCTCGACGGTTTCGAGCGCTACAACGAACGCCTGAAGCAGCCGGGCGGTTTTCATCTCGGCGTGGCCTCGCGCGATCGCGTCTGGAAGACGCCGAGCGGCAAGGCGCAGTTCATCGTGCACAGGATCGCGGTCGATACGCCGATCCACCGCGCCCGTGCGCTGTACGGCGACCGTCTCATGACGCTGATGACGACGCGTTCGCACGATCAGTACAACACGACGATCTACGGTCTCGACGATCGCTACCGCGGCGTGTACGGACAGCGGCGCGTGCTGTTCGCGAACCGCGAGGACATCGACATGCTCGGGTTCGAGCCGGGCGAACTGGTGGATATCACGAGCGTGTGGGACGACGGCATCGAGCGTCGCGTAGACGGTTTCAAGCTCGTCGAATACGACATTCCGCGTGGCTGTCTCGGTGCGTATTATCCGGAGACCAACCCGCTCGTGCCGCTGTCATCGGTTGCGGATGGCGCCGGTACGCCGACGTCGAAGTCCATTCCCGTGCTGCTGACGTCGTCCAGTCAGGCCATTGCTGCCTGAAACCGCTGCGCGACGCGATGCCGCCAAGCACGCGGCATCGCGCTCTCTCGCGCTGACGGATACGGCGTTCGAGCGCGGCGGCGCCGCTGAACCAGCGATCGGCGCATGCGCCCAGCATGGCGAGGATGCCGGCCCACGCGATCAACCCGGCGGCGAAGCTGTTGAATTCGCCGCTGAACCAGACGCCGCCGAGCATTGCGGCCGCGAACACCAGCATGACGATGGCGAACGGGGGGCAATGTTCGTGTTCGATATGAGCGCGGCCGCCAGCGCCCAAGCCCATTTGGTAGCCGCTGAGAGAATATGCGCTAATGGACTGCGCCATTTTGTCCTCCAGACTGTTATCAATTTGTGTTTCCACAAACTTACGCAGTTGGAGCGATCAGTAATACCAGACAATTCCTAACAACGCTTTCGACCTGTGGCGCTTGACTTTCGCCGAACCCCGCAAAACGCGATGCCACCGCGATTCACGCCTCATTTCGCTCCTGCGAACTCCTGAACATCGGCATCGGCTTCGCCGGCGAGCGGCACGACGCCGGACGGCCCCGTCGCATGCGGATGCAGCAACAGCGCGACGAGCCCGCTCCAGCCCGTCTGATGCGACGCGCCCACGCCGCGCCCGTTGTCGCCATGAAAATACTCGTGAAAGAGCACGAGATCGCGCGAACGCGGATCGGCCTGTAGCAGCGGATAGGCAGCCATCACCGGACGCTCGCCGTTCTTGTCGAGCAGAAAGAGCGTGGTCACGCGGCGCGCGAGTTCGTCGGCGATTTGCGCGAGCGAAAACTTCTGTCCCGAGCCCGTCGGATATTCGACGCGAAAATCGTCGCCGTAATAGCGATGAAACTCGTGGATCGATTCGATCAGCAGATAGTTGACCGGCATCCACACCGGACCGCGCCAGTTCGAATTGCCGCCGAACACGCGCGAGTCGGATTCCGCCGGAAGATACTGGATGCCGAAGCTTTCGCTGTTGTGATAGAAGACGAACGGGTTATCGAGATGCACGCGTGACAGCGCGCGCACGCCGTGATCGGAAAGGAATTCGGTTTCGTCGAGCATGCGCCTGAGCAGCGCCTTCATGCGATGCCCGCGCAACAGCGACAGCAGCACGCTGTTGCCCTGACCCGCCACGTTCCAGCGCGACACGAGCCTCGAAAGATCCGTTCGATGTTCGAGAAACCAGTGCAGCCGTTCGCGCAATTCCGGCAGCGAGCGATACACCTTCGGCTCCAGCACATGCACGGCGAAAAGCGGAATCAGCCCGACGATGGACCGCACGCGCATCGGCACATTGGTTCCGTCGGGCAGGCGCAGCTTGTCGTAGAAGAACTCGTCCTCGCTGTCCCAGAGACCGGTGTCGCAATCGTCCTCGCAGCTCACCGCTTCCGCGATATACAGGAAGTGCTCGAAGAACTTCACGGCGATATCGACGAACACCTTGTTCGCGTATGCGAGCTCGAGCGCGATACGCATCAGATCGAGCGCGTACGCGGCCATCCATGCGGTGCCGTCGGCCTGATCGATGTGGCCGCCCGTCGGCAGCGGCGACGAGCGATCGAAGATGCCCACGTTGTCCAGGCCGAGAAAGCCGCCCTGGAAAATGTTCTTGCCGTCGGCATCCTTGCGATTCACCCACCATGAGAAGTTGAGCAGCAGCTTGTGGAACACGAGTTCCAGAAAATCGCGATCGCCCTTGCCGGTGATCGCGCGGTCGATCTCGTAGACGCGCCACGTCGCCCACGCGTGCACGGGCGGATTGGCATCGCCGAAAGCCCATTCGTACGCGGGCAATTGACCGTTCGGATGCTGATAGCGGTCCTTCACGAGCAATAGCAACTGACGTTTCGCGAACTCCGGATCGATGAGCGCGAACGCCGCCGCATGAAACGCGAGGTCCCACGACGCGTACCACGGATATTCCCACTTGTCCGGCATCGACACGATGTCCGCGTTGCACAGATGCCGCCAGTCCGAATCGCGTCCGGTGCGCCGCTGCTTCGGCGGCTTCGGCTGAAGCGGATCGCCGTCGAGCCAGCGCGTCACATCGAACTGATAGTACTGCTTCGACCACAGCATGCCGGCGAGTGCCTGGCGTTGCACGAGCCGCTGATCGGCATCGGCGATATCGTGCTGCAGCGCGCCGTAAAACTCGTCGGCTTCCGCGATGCGTCGCGCGAAGAGACCATCGACGTCGAGCGGCACGGCGTCCGGCGCGGACTCGGGCCGCCAGCGCAGATACACGACCGCCTTGCCGAGCGGCTCCAGTTCGAGATGCGCGTGCGCGGCCGCGCGCGTGCCCTTGTCGCGGCGAATCGCGTCTTCGTCGCCTTGCAGGATGTAATCGTTGAAGCCGTCCTTGAACGGTCCCGTGCCTTCCATGTGGAAGAGACGCCTGACGTTGGTCTCGTTCTCGCAGAAGAGCCATTCCATCGCGCTCGCGTCCGGCGACCACGCGGTGACGACCATCGGTTCGTGCGCGCCCTGTTCGGCGAGCACGTAGGTGCCTTCGCCCTGCACCGTTTCCACCTTCAGCGAGGGCTTGATCGGCGTCGGCTTCCACGACCAGGTATTGCGCGCCCAGATTTGCGGCAGCACGTCGAGCGCGGCCCGCACGTCGCTGCGATTCTCGATCGTCACGCGCATCACGATGTCGTCCGGCGTGTGCTTCGCGTATTCGACCTGCACGTCGAAGTAACGCGCGTCGTCGAACACGCCCGTGTCGAGCACTTCGTATTCGGGCATGTCGGCGCCGCGCCGCGCGTTTTCATCGACGAGATCGGCATACGGATACGCCGCATGCGGATACTTGTAGAGCATGCGCATGTAGGAATGCGTCGGCGTGCCGTCGATGTAGAAGTACAGTTCCTTCACGTCCTCGCCGTGATTGCCTTCCTGGTTCGTCAGACCGAAGAGCCGCTCCTTGATGATCGGATCGCAGCCGTTCCAGAGCGCGAGCGAGATGCACCAGTTGAGTTTGTCGTCGCCGAAACCGGCGATACCGTCCTCGCCCCAGCGATACGCGCGGCTGCGCGCATGATCGTGCGGAAAGTATTCCCACGCGGTGCCGAATTCGCTGTAGTCCTCGCGCACGGTGCCCCATTGGCGTTCGCTCAGATACGGTCCCCAGCGCTGCCAGCGTGGGCAGTCCTTCGAATGGAGCCTCAGGCCCTCGACGGTTTCGAGCTGGTTGACGGGGCGCGATTTCGACATGGGCGACTCCTCGATGGCGGCGTGCTGAACGACGGGCAAGTCTCGTAATTTAGCGCGTTTTGACGCCGGCCCGCGCGCGCCGCGCTAGGTTGCGCCGAGCAGCTTTTCGATGCGCAGGAGCTCCGCGAGCGACCACGCCTGAAACGGCGTCCCGCCGGGCGTGTGCGGCGCATCGGCATCGGCGACTTCGCTGACGTGATCGAGACCGTAGCGATCGAGATGCGCGTAGAGCGGCGTCAGAAAACGCTCGCGCGCGCCCGCCGCGCCGTGCACGCGCACCCACGCCTCGACGAACGGGCCGATCAGCCACGGCCAGACGGTGCCCTGGTGATACGCGCCATCGCGATCCAGCACGCCGCCCGCGTAGTTCGCCCTGTAGGCCGGATCGGACGGCGCGAGCGTGCGCAAACCGGGCGGCGTGAGAAGTTGCGTTTCGACCTGATCGACGACCGCGCGCGCGATATCGCCATCGACGAGCGGAAACGGCAAGCCGCCGACCGCGAAGATCTGATTCGGGCGAATCGATCGATCGACGCGACCGGGTTCGTGATCGACGTCGACGACATCGAAGAGCGTATGCGTGTCCGGATCGACGAAGCGCGCGGCGAACGACAACTGCGCCTGATCGCGCAACGCCTGCCAGCGCGGATTCCACGCGCTCGCGATCGTGAGCGCGTTGATCCACAGCGCCTGCACCTCTACCGGCTTGCCGATACGCGGCGTCACGACCCAGTCGCCTGCCTTCGCGTCCATCCATGTGAGCTGGACGCCGGGCACGCCCGCGCGCAGCAGACCGTCCACATCGGCGGCGATGCGAAAGCGCGTGCCGCGCGAATAGCCGTCGAGAATCGCATCGACGGCGCTTTGCAGGCGGCTTGTCGTCGCCGCGTGCGCGTGCCCCGTCGCCAGATAATCGTGCACGGCGACGACGAACCACAGCGAGGCATCGACGGAGTTGTATTCGGGCAGGCCGCCGCTGTCCGGAAAGCGGTTCGGCACCATGCCTTCGGAAATCGTATCGGCCCATTCGAGCAGGATCGATTCCGCTTCCTGATGCCGGCCGGACACGAGCAGGAGGCCGCGCATCGAGATGAAGGTGTCGCGGCCCCAGTCGGTGAACCACGGAAAGCCCGCGATGATCGTTTTGCCGACATTGCGCGTGACGACGTACGCATCGGCGCTGCGCGCGAGCCGCGAGCCGAACGCCGCGCGCCGTTCCTTTTCCCGCGAGGCGAGATGCGATGCGTGCGCGAGCGCGCTGTCTTCGAACGGCTTGTCGTGGCCGGCGTGCGCGTGGAGGATCATCACGGCTTCGCCGCGCGCGAGATCGAAGCTGAAGATGCCGGGCGTCGCGAGGTCTTCGGTGAAATCGAGTCCGCGCTCGCGTTCGCGCACGTAGCAGAAGTTGCGATACCAGTCGGGGGCGTGATCGTAAGCGCCGTTCGACGTGACGCAAATCGTCGGCAAATCGCCATACGGCTGCCATTGCACGCGCTCGCCTTCCAGTGTGGCATCGAAGGAAAATGCCGCGTTTTCGTGGTGCAGCGCGTGGTAGTCGCGGCCTGAGAGCAGCGGGCGGACTTCCAACTTGGCCGCTTTCGATGCGCCCTCGAGACGCCAGCGCAGGACGGTTTGGCGGGCTTCCTTTGCAACGAACGCTTCTGCGACGATGATCGTTGCGTCGTCGTGACCGATGCGGTAGCGCCATGTGGGCCACGGATCTGTATCGAATGAAAGGAGGCTTGCCGTCGTGTCGGGATAGAGGATGTCGGGGGCGTAGCGCTGCATCGTCAGAGGGATACGCGCGTTGCCCGTTTCGAGCCATGCTTCCATGCCGTTGATGAGCACGACACGGCCAGCGGGCGGTTGAGTCGCCGTCAGCAGCAGCGCTTGGTAGCGACGTGTGCGCATCGTGCCGACCGTGCCGGAGGCGAAACCGCCGTAAGCATCGGGTTCGAGCCATTCGTCTTCCAGACGCGCAGCGTCGATCGGCGATTCATCGGTGCGTTCGATGCGTGTCATGGTTTTGTTTTTTTTGCTGGATTGCGTGTTCGTGGCGGCTCGGGGTTTCGCCGGATCCCGGTTTCGTGGCGGCTCGGGGTTTCGCCGGATCCCGCTTTCGTGGCGGCTCGGGGTTTCGCCGGATCCCGCTTTCGTGGCAGCTCGGGGTTTCGCCGGATCCCGCTTTCGTGGCAGCTCGGGGTTTCGCCGGATCCCGCTTTCGTGTCGGTCTATTAGCACTGCCCCTGTGCGGGGCGGCAGTCACTTTCTTTGCTGCTGCAAAGAAAGTAACCAAAGAAAGCAGCTCCCGATACGCCCGCGGTCACACGCAATTTGGGTAGTCCTCTCGTCCATCGTGGGCTGCCTAAAGAGTGCCCTCATCACAATCACCGGGCTTGGCTCGCGCACGGTCTGACTAGCTAGTAGTTACAACGCGCGGGTCCAGCAATCATACATCCGGCACAGCGCTACGCGCTGCCGCCCGGTATGCGAGGGAAACCAACGTGCGGCGATTGCAGTGAGATGGAGACGTTAGTAGAGAAGCACATGCATCCCCGATGGACCGGTCGGCCGCGAAGCGGGCTGGAGCTATTTGGTGCTGAACCAGTTTGGTGTGTGGTGCGATGGTTCAGACCGTGCGCGAGCCAAGCCCGATGGGGCCTATGAGGGCACTCTTTAGGCAGCCCACGATCGACGAGAGGACTACCCAAATTGCGTGTGACCGCGGGCGTATCAGTAGCTGCTTTCTTTGCTTACTTTCTTTGCAGCAGCAAAGAAAGTAAGTGCCGCCCCGCACAGGGGCAACGCTAATAGACCGACGCGAATACGGGATCCGGCGAAACCCCGACCCGACACAATCACGGGATCCAGCGAAGAAACAAAATCAACCAAGAACCACACTCACAGCGTGAATCAAAATCCCGACGGCGCCTCCCACAAGCGTCCCATTCACGCGAATGAACTGCAAATCCCGCCCAATATTAAGCTCAACATCCCTGACGAGCGTCGCATCGTCCCACTGCTTGACGGTGGCGGCAATATGCTTCGCGATGCCATCGCGCAACTCCGGCGCAAGCGCCTTCAAAGCATCGCGCATATGCTCGTTAATCGACTCGCGTAATGCCGGATCGCTGCCGAGCGCCTCGGCAAAACCGCCCGCCATCGCGACGACCTTCGCATGCAGCGCCGAATCCGGCCGCTTGATATCCGCATCGAGCCACGCGATGAACTCGTCCCACAGCCCGTTCACGTATGCCCGCAACTCGGGCCGCTCCAGCCACTCACGCTTGTGCTCGTCGATGCGCGCCTTGAACGCCGGATCCGTCTTCAACCGCTCGACAAACCGCTCCACAGCCGCATCGAAAGCCTTGCGACGTTCGTGCTCGGGATCGCTGCTTACATCGTGCAGCCATTGATTCGCGCCGCGCACGAGACCGGCCGCAAACTTGTTGCCAAGGTCTTCAGCATTCAGTCCGACGAATCCCAGCATACCGACGAGCTTCGGATACTCCTCGCCCGCCACCGCGACGATGCGCGTCGCGAGCATCTCCTGCACTTCGGGCTTGTCGAGCCACCCGGCCAGTTGCTTCAGGCCCTCATCGAGCAGCAACTGATGACGCCGGTCCGATATCAGCGTCGACAGCACGCTTCCCGTCGCGCTCGCCAGATCGAACGACTCCGCGCGACGGCGCAGCGTCTCGTAGAGCATCGACTTCACGCGCTCGTCATCGACGAAAGACAGCAGTTGCCCGACCGCGCCCACGGCCTTCTTGCCGAGCAACTCGGCATTGGCAGGCTCGGCCAGCCACATCGACAGACGGCTCGCCGGATCGAACGCATTCACGCGCGCGACGAGCGCATCGGTGCCGAGAAAACGGTCGCGAACGAACACGGCCAGGTTGTCCGCGACGCGCGCCTTGTTCGCGGGCAGGATCGCGGTGTGCGGAATCGGCACGCCAAGCGGATGCCGAAACAGCGCGACCACCGCGAACCAGTCGGCGAGCGCGCCGACCATCGCGGCTTCCGCGAACGACGACACCCACGCCCACGCGCCCGCATCGTGCTGGCTTTTCGCGAGCGCGAACAAGGCGCCGGCCGCGACGAGCAGCCCGGCGGCGAACCATTTCATTCTTCTCAGCGCGACGGCTTTGTCCTGCGTTTCCATCTATGTCGGTTTCATGGTTTTGATGAGGCCGAAAGCTTACCAGCAGCGCGTTGCAAATCCCGAAGGACTTCGACGGCGCGTTCGCCCTCTTCGACCGGAACGAAGATGTGATCGTGATACGCCGCCGCAATCACATTGCAACTGATGTTCGCCTCGCCGAGCGCACGCGCGAACGCCGCCGTCAAGCCGACCGCGTTCAGATCCGAATGAACGGTCAGCGTGATCCAGGCCGCGCGAAAGAGCGGCGCGACGCCGGCCGCCTGCGCCGCGCTTTCTTCCATCACGACCGTCAATCCCTCGCGCTCGCGGAACGTCGCGACGATGCCCGCGCCGCTCGCCACCGCATCGTGCGGCAGCGACGCGAACACGTACGCGCCCGGCTGCAGTTCGGGCTCCATCGACGCGATCAGCGTATCGAGATCACGCAGCATCTTCGGTCTCCCGTGTCCGCGCCAAAACCGGCCGCAGCGCAGCGCCGGTATGACTGCGCGGATGCGTCGCGAGCGTGTCCGGGTCCGCCGCCGCGACGATCGTGCCGCCATTCACGCCGCCTTCCGGGCCGAGATCGAGCACCCAGTCGGCTTCGGCGATCACATCGAGATCGTGTTCGATGACGATCACGCTATGCCCGCCATCCACCAGACGATGCAGCACGCGTATCAGCTTCGCGACGTCCGCCATATGCAGGCCGACGGTCGGCTCATCGAGCACATAAAGCGTGTGCGGCGGCTTCTGGCCGCGCCGCGTGACGTCGTCGCGCACTTTCGACAGTTCGGTGACGAGCTTGATGCGCTGCGCCTCGCCGCCCGACAGCGTCGGCGACGGCTGGCCGAGCGTCAGATAGCCGAGGCCGACATCGCGCAGCAATTGCAGCGGATGCGCGATGCTCTGCATCGACGCGAAGAACTCGACGGCTTCGTCGATCTCCATCGTCAGCACTTCGCCGATGTTCTTGCCGCGCCATGTCACCGCGAGCGTTTCCGGATTGAAGCGCTGGCCGTGGCACACGTCGCACGGCACTTTGACATCGGGCAGGAAGCTCATCGCGATGGTCCGCACGCCCTGGCCTTCGCATGCCGGGCAACGGCCATCGCCCGTGTTGAACGAGAAACGCGACGGCGTGTAGCCGCGCGCGCGGGCCTCGAGCGTATCGGCGAAGAGCTTGCGGATCGTGTCCCACATGCCGATGTAGGTGGCCGGGCACGAACGCGGCGTCTTGCCGATCGGCGTCTGATCGACTTCGAGCACGCGATCGATAGCCTCGAAACCGGTTACGCCCGCGCAGCCCTGCCACGCATGCGCGACATCGAACGTCGGACGCGGCGCTTCGCGCGCGAGCACGCTGGCGCGCGACCCGGCAGCGGGCTTGTCCGCTTGCGCGGCCTTGCGCGCGCGCCGCACCGCAGGCGACGACAACACCGAACGGCCGACGGCATCGAGCAGGTTCGTCATCAGCACGTCGCGCGCGAGCGTCGATTTGCCCGAACCCGACACGCCCGTAATCGCGACGAGCCGATTCAGCGGCATCGTCGCCGTCACGTTGCGCAAGTTGTGCAGCGTCGCGCCTTCGACCGTCAGCCATTGCTCCGGCACGGCGGCGCGCTTCGCGGTCGCCGCGCGCACTTCGCGGCGCGGCTGCAACGGATGCACGATCGGATTCGCGAGGAACTGGCCCGTGAGCGACGCCTTGTGCGCCGCGAGATCCGTCACGTTGCCCTGCGCGACGACCGTACCGCCGCGCTTGCCCGCGCCCGGCCCGATATCGATGATGTGATCCGCGCGGCGAATCGTGTCTTCGTCATGCTCGACGACGACGAGCGTATTGCCTTTGTCGTTCAGCTTCTTGAGCGCGGAGAGCAGGATCAGGTTGTCGCGCGGATGCAAACCGATGGTCGGTTCATCGAGCACGTAACACACGCCTTGCAGATTACTGCCGAGTTGCGCCGCGAGACGGATGCGCTGCGCTTCGCCGCCGGAAAGCGTCGGTGCGGCGCGATCGAGGCTCAAATAGCCGAGCCCGACTTCTTCGAGGAATTGCAAGCGCCCTTCGATTTCACTGACCACGTCACGCGCGATATCCGCATCGCGGCCCTTGAGCTTGAGCGATGCAATCCACTCGCGCGTATCGCTGACGGTCCATCGTCCGACTTCCGTGATCGGATAATTGCCGAACGTGACGGCGCGCGCAACATCGTTCAGACGCGTGCCTTCGCATTCCGGGCAGGGCTGATCCACGATATCGTCCGGTTCCTGATCGACCGAGCCGATGCTCTGCTCGCGTCCGCGATCGTCCTGCGCGAAGAGCGTGTCGTCGAACGCGGCGCGCTGTTCGCGCGTGAGCTTCACGCCCGTCCCGACGCATGTGTTGCACCAGCCGTGTTTGCTGTTGTACGAGAACATGCGCGGATCGAGCTCCGGATAACTCGTGCCGCAAACCGGGCACGCGCGCTTCGTCGAGAACACGCGCGTTTCTTCCTTGCCGCGACGCGCGCCGTCGTGCCACGACCCATGCAATTCATCGAGCGGCGCGCAAAGATGCATGACGCCCTTGCCGATTTCGAGCGTGTCGTCGAGCAAACGCCGCAGTTCCGCTTCGTTGTCCGCCGACACGACGAGATCCGCAACCGGCAATTCGATCGTATGTTCACGAAAGCGATCGAGCTTCGGCCACGGACTCACGGGCAGAAATTCGCCATCCACACGCAGATGCGTATTGCCGCGCGCCTTCGCCCATTTCGCGAGATCGGTATAGACGCCCTTGCGATTGACGACGAGCGGCGCGAGCAGTCCGACATGCTGCCCCTTGAAATCGCGCATGATCTGCGCGGCGATCGATTCGGAACTTTGCGACTGGACCGGCGTGCCATCGTGAATGCAATGTTGAATGCCGAGCTTCACGTACAGCAAGCGCAGGAAGTGCCAGACTTCGGATGTCGTCGCGACCGTCGATTTGCGTCCGCCGCGCGACAGGCGCTGCTCGATCGCGACGGTCGGCGGAATGCCATAGACGGCATCGACTTCCGGACGGCCCGCCGGCTGCACGATGGAGCGCGCATATGCGTTCAGCGATTCGAGGTAACGGCGCTGACCTTCGTGGAAAAGGATATCGAACGCGAGCGTCGACTTGCCCGAACCGGACACGCCCGTCACGACGTTGAACTTGTTATGCGGAATATCGACATCGAGCGACTTCAGATTGTGCTCGCGCGCGTTGACGATCCGCACCACGTTCTCGCCCTGCAACGCACGTCGCGCGCTCGCGACTTCCGCCGCGAGTTGCAGCGGCACGCCCGCGCGCTTTTGAGCCGCGCCGGGCGCCATCGCTTCTTCGTATTCGACCAGCGCGCGGCCCGTATGCGATTGTTCGCATGCCGAAACATCGTCCGGCGTGCCGACGCATACGAGCTGCCCGCCGCCATCGCCGCCTTCCGGACCGAGATCGATGATCCAGTCGGCCGCGCGAATCACATCGAGATTGTGTTCGATGACGATCAGCGAATGACCGCGTTCGAGCAGGCGCCGCAGTGCCTGCATCAACTTCGCGATGTCGTCGAAATGCAGGCCCGTCGTCGGCTCGTCGAACATGAAGAGACGGCTTTCGCTCTTGCTGGTCTGCGACGTTTCGGCGAGAAAGCCCGCGAGCTTCAGACGCTGCGCCTCGCCGCCCGAAAGCGTCGGCACGGGCTGGCCGAGCTTCACGTATTCGAGACCGACATCGACGATCGGCTGCAGCACGCGCAGCACTTCCTTGTCGCCGGCGAACAGCGCGACGGCTTCGCTCACCGTCAGTTCGAGCACATCGGCGACGCTCAACTGACGATCGCCGCGCTCGATCTTCACTTCGAGGATTTCCGCGCGATAACGGCGTCCGTCGCAATCGGGGCAACGCAAGTAGACATCGCTCAGGAACTGCATCTCGACGTGCTCGAAGCCCGAGCCGCCGCACGTCGGGCAGCGTCCATCGCCCGAGTTGAAGCTGAACATGCTCGCGCTATAGCCGCGCTGCAACGCGAGCGGCGCCTTCGCATAGAGCTTGCGAATTTCGTCGAACGCGCCGACATAGCTCGCCGGATTCGAGCGCGCCGTGCGGCCGATCGGCGACTGATCGACGAACACGACATCGCTCAAATGCTCCGCGCCCTTCAGGTCGCGATACGCGCCGGGCGCTTCCGTCGCCTTGCCGAAGTGACGCATCAGCGCGGGCGCGAGCACGTCCTGGATCAGCGTCGATTTGCCCGAGCCCGATACGCCCGTCACGCACACGAGACGTTGCAGCGGAATGTCGACCGTGACGTCGCGCAGGTTGTGATCGCTCGCGCCTTCGAGCGTGAGGCGCGGCGTGTTCGCATCGACGACGCGGCGATTCCAGTTCGACGCATGCGCGACATGCTTGCGGCCGCCGAGATACGCGCCGGTGAGTGTGTCGGTGACTTGAATGTCGTCGGGTGCGCCGTCATAGACGATCTGCCCGCCGCGCTCGCCCGGACCCGGTCCCATGTCGATGAGACGATCGGCCGCGAGCATCACCGACGGATCGTGCTCGACGACGACGAGCGTATTGCCCGCGTCGCGCAGACGATGCATCGCTTCGACGATGCGGTTCAGATCGCGCGGATGCAAACCGATGCTCGGTTCATCGAGCACGAACAGCGTGTTTACGAGCGACGTGCCGAGCGCGGTCGTCAGATTGATGCGCTGCACTTCGCCGCCGGACAGCGTGCGCGACTGGCGATCGAGCGTCAGATAACCGAGACCGACATCGCAGAGATATTTCAGGCGCGTGCGGACCTCGGCGTGCAAGAGCTTGAGCGCTTCGTCGAGCAAGGTCGACGGCAGCGTCAGCGAATCGAAGAAGCGGCGGATGCGCTCGATCGGCATCAGCATCAGATCGTGCACCGTGAGGCCCGGCAGCGCTTCGAGTTGCGCGCGCGTCCAGTCGACGCCTTCCGGCATGAAGCGATCTTGCGGCGCAAGCACTGCGTCGGCCTGTTCCTTCGTGCCGAGACGCCACAGCAGCGATTCGGTTTTCAGACGCGCGCCGGCGCACACCGGACACGTCGTATAGCTGCGATATTTCGACAGCAGCACGCGGATGTGCATCTTGTACGCCTTCGACTCCAGATAATCGAAGAAGCGCTGCACGCCGTACCACTGGTTCTGCCACTTGCCCGTCCAGTCCGGCGAGCCCTTGATGACCCAGTCACGCTCCTGCTGCGTGAGATCCTTCCACGGCACGCCGAGGCGAATGCCCGCCTTCGCGCCGTAGCGCACGAGATCGTCCTGGTTCTCTTTCCACGCGGGCGTCTGCAATGTCTTGATCGCGCCTTCGCGCAGCGTCTTCTTTTCATCGGGGATGACGAGACCGTAATCGACGCCGATCACGCGTCCGAAGCCGCGGCACGTCTCGCAAGCGCCATACGCGGAATTGAACGAGAACAGCGCCGGCTGCGGATCGGCGTAGCGCAGATCGCTTTCCGGGCTGTGCAGGCCGGTGGAAAAACGCCAGATCTCCGGCTCGCCTTCGTCTTTCAGCACATAGACGTCGACGCGGCCCGTGCCGCGCAGCAACGCGCTTTCGATCGCCTCCAGCGCACGCGAACGCTCGATGTTCTGCAAGCGAAAACGATCCGCGACGACATCGAGCATCTGCCGTTTGCCGCTTGCGGTTTCGACGTGGCGTTTCGCCTGCACGCGCGTATAGCCGCTCGCGGAGAGCCACTGCTCGACCTCCTCGTCGCTCGCGGTGTCGGGCAATTCGACCGGAAACGTGATCGCGAGACGCGGATCATCGGCCCGCGTGCGTTCGAGCAGTTCGGCGTAGATCGTCTCGGGCGTGTCGTGACGCACGCGATGCGACGTCTTCTTGTCGAAAAGTTCGGCGGCGCGCGCGTAGAAGAGCTTCAGATGATCGTTCAGTTCGGTCATCGTGCCGACGGTCGAACGCGAACTGCGCACCGGATTCGTCTGGTCGATGGCGATCGCGGGCGGCACGCCGTCCACGCGATCGACCTGCGGACGGTCCATCCGGTCGAGAAACTGGCGCGCGTACGCGCTGAAGGTTTCGACGTAGCGCCGCTGGCCTTCCGCGTAGAGCGTGTCGAACACGAGGCTCGACTTGCCGGAACCGGACGGGCCGGTCACCACCGTCATCTGGCCGGTGTGCAGGTCGAGATCGAGATTCTTGAGGTTGTGCTGACGTGCGCCGCGAATGCGGATTGCGTTATTCGATGCCAATTTTTCAACCGGTTCAATAAGTTAGGCGGCACCCTCGAAGTGTTCGACGAGGTCGCACGAGTGTTCGGAAGTGCGTGGCCGCCATAGCGATCAGTACTGTACACGCATACAGTGTTTGCCGCCAAACGTGTCGGAAGTGTCCGGTGACACTGCGCAAGGGGCTCGCCTGCTCGGCGATCACTTCAGATGTTCGATGACCGCATCCGCGACGGCATCCGGCGCCTCGCGCAGCGGAAAATGCCCGGCGCCATCGATAACGACGCGCCGATAGCCCGCCGTGAAGTAGCGCGCTTGGCCTTCCGAGCTCGCCGGTTCGTCGCAGGCGTCCGCGCCGCCTTGAATCATCAAGGCCGGTACGCCGATGCGATCGATCGTCGCAAGCCGCGCGTACAGATCGGCGAGCGCCGGATCGGACGGCTGATCGCTCCGCCAGCGCCGGCGATACGCGTTCAGCGTGATCGGCACCCAGTCGGGATTGTCGAATGCGCGCGCCGTCGCCGCGAATTCGACTTCGTCGAACCAGCCGGGCGGCGACCATGTGTCCCACTGGATGCGCGCGAAGCCTTTGGGATTGGCGGCGACGGCGTCCGGGCCGCCGTCGAGCGACATGAACCATTGGTACCAGAAGCGCCGCGCCTGCGAGAAGTCGGGCAATTCGAAGACGCCGCGCGGCTGATACGCCAGCGCGAGCGCGGCCATGCGGCGCACGCGCTCGGGAAACAGCGTGGCGATCGTGTAGGCGGCGCGCGCGCCCCAGTCGTGGCCGACGACATCGAACGTGGCGATGCCGAGCGCATCGGCGAGATCGACGGCGTCTCGCGCGAGCGCGACGCCCGAGCCGTCGCGCACGGCGTCGTCGCGCAGGAAACGCGTGCCGCCCGCCCCGCGCAACTCCGGCACGACGGTTCGATAGCCGGCGTCGTTGAGCCGCGCGGCCACGGCATTCCACGCGCGCGCCGCATCCGGCCATCCGTGGATCAGCAGCACGACGGGCGCGTCGGCGGGACCGGAATCGGCGTAAGAGATATCGAGCGTCAGCGTGCGCGCGTGGCGTGCGAAATCCAGCATGGCGAGACTCCTCGAAAGCGAGGAGTCATTCTAGCGAGCAGTGAAAACACGCGCTCGGCGCGCTCACGCCCCGATCAACACCCCGCTCCTGATCGCCTTCTCACCCGTTACGCGTCCCATCGGCGCGCCCGCGTACACGAAGCGGACCGCGCGTCGCATGTAGAACACGCCGTCGTTGGCCGTCGTGACGGTCGTCACCGAGTCGGTGACCGGATCGACGATATCGAAGACCGGATCGCCCGCTTGCAGCCGCGCGCCCACTTTCGCGCGATACACGACGATCCCGCTCGCCGGCGCCGTCAGTTGCTGGCTGCCCGCGAGCGGCGTCGCGGCCTGCGCGAGCGGCGGCGCGTCCTTCGCCTCGCCTTCGATCACGCCGCGCGCGATCAGATAATCGACGATGGCCTCCGCATCCTGCGACGCCGTGTCGTAATCGACATCGCGCTGGCCGCGATGCTCGATCGTCGCCGCAATGTTCGGCGCGCCGAGCGGCGTTGCATCGCCGAGGCGCTCGCGCAGCTCGTTCCACAAAAGCGCATGAACCTCGTCGAAAGATTGACCGCCCGAATCCGTCGCCAGCAGCACGCCGTTCGCGCCGAGATAGCGCGCGAGCGGCTCGATCGCGGGCCAGCTCGCGGGACTCGTGTAGATGTGCATCGTCGCTTCGAGCGAGCAATGCAGATCGAGCACGACATCCGCTTTCGACGCCAGCCCGAGCAGCGCAAGCCGCAGCGATTCGAACTCGTTCTTCGCGGTCGTTTCGCCGAGCATCTCGACGAGCGCGCCGCGCAGCAGACGCGCGTTGTGCGCGGCATCGCCGGACGATAAGCGCGCGCCCACGCGTTCGATCAGCGCGGCAGCGGACGGCATCGGAAAATTGCGGTTGAAGTTGTGGCCGCTGTTCGCCTCGAAGCGCCCGAGGAATTGCCCGAGCACATGCTGCGACAAGCCGATGGGATTCGCCACCGGCACCAGCACGATTTCGCCGCGCATGCGCCCTTCGGCTTCGAGCGCGGCGAGACGCTGCTTCAAGGTCCACGCGGTGAGCATGGCGGGGGTTTCGTCGGCGTGCAGCGACGCTTGCAGATAAACGCTTTCGCCGTTCGCGGCATCGCCGAAATGAAAGCTGACGAGTTCGCGCGACGTGCCGAGCGTCGTCGACACGAGCGGATGACGTTGAGTGTGCATGTTCAGTCGCCGTAGACGTCGAAATCGAAATACTTGCGCGCGATTCTTTGATACGTGCCGTCCGCGCGCATGTCGCCCACGGCCTTGTCGACCTGGGCCTTCAGCGCCGCATCCTCCTGCCGCAGACCCATGCCGACGCCGTGATCGCCCATCGACAGCGGCTCGCCGACGAACGCGAAGCCCGCGCCGCGCGGCGTCTTCAGAAAGCCGTGCTCCGCTTCGACGGAACCGAGCAGCGCGGCATCGATGCGTCCCGCGGTCAGATCGTTGAGCACGCCGTCCATGCTCTGATACGCGACCACTTCGACGCCGCCCGGCTGCCAGTTCTTCATCGCGTAGGTTTCGAACTGGCTGCCGCTCTGCACGCCGATGCGCTTGCCGCGCAAGCCCTGCGCGCTCGCCGTGAGCGGCGCGCCCTGCTTCGCGATCAGCCGCGAGCGGAACTGGAAGAGCTTGGTGGAGAAAGCGATCTGCTTCATGCGCTTGTCGGTGATCGCCATCGACGACATGATCCCGTCGATCTTGCGGGCCTGCAGCGCGGGAATCATCCCCGAGAACTCGAGTTCGACCCACTGGCAGCGCATCGCGATGCGGCGGCAGATTTCATCGCCGAGATCCACGTCGAAGCCCGCGACGTGGCCATCGGGCGTCTTCACGTCCATCGGCGGATAACCGGGATCGATGCCGAGGCGCAAGGTGTCGGCGTCTTTAGCGTGAACCGGCGCGGCGGCGGCGAGCGCGGCGGCGAGAAAAAGCGTGCTGAGTCTGAGCATGAACGCGGTGCCTCCTGATTGTGGCCACCGATGGTACGGGCCCAAAACGCTCGCAAAAAGAGGCGTTTTGCTTATCATGTTCAGTTTTCGAGATCACCGACGGAGACGCCGAACGTGGATCTGACTCTCACGCAGTTGCGCATGTTCGTCGCCGTCGCCGATGCGGGCAGCGTGCGCGCCGCCGCGCGCCGGCTCGACGTTGCGCAAAGCGGCATCACGCAGCAGTTGCAGAAGCTCGAAGCGATCGCGGGCGGGCCGCTCTTCGAACGCGACGTGCGCGGCGCGCGGCTCACGCCGATCGGCGAGCGCTTGCGTGTACGCGCCGACTTGATTCTGGGGGAATGCCGCAAGACGGAAGACGAGATGCGCCAGTTGCGCGGCGAACTGACGGGTCGCGTCGCGCTCGGACTCGCGGCCGAAGCGACGATGCGGCTTTTTCCCGCGCTGCTGGCGAGCTATCGGGAGCGCTGTCCGCGCATCGATGTGCATCTGACGAGCGCGACGTCGCGGATGCTGACTTCGTGGGTCCGCGACGGCAGCCTCGATTTCGCGCTCGCGCTCATCGCACCGGGCGCGGACATCCACGACATGGAAACGACGCCGCTCTTCGATTCCGACGTCGCGGTGATCGCGCGGCGCGGTCATCCGCTCGCACGTTCGCGCGCACTGGCCGACTTGCAGAACGCCGAATGGGTCAGCACACGCCAGCGCGGCGGCGGCGCGCCGGCCAACAAGCTATCGGCGCTCTTCGAGCACGCGAAGCTCGCGCCGCCGCGCATCGCCGCGACGACCGAAGCGGTCTTCGACACGCTGCATTGCCTTGCGTCGAGCGATTATCTCGGGCTCGAACCCGCGAGCCTCGCCGGACATCCGTTCTTTCGCGAGCACGTCGAGATCGTGCCGATCGCCGAACGTGCCGGGAGAACGCCCGTCTGCCTGCTGCGCTGCGCGGGCGTGCCGCTCACGCCCGCCGCGCAGGAACTCGCGACGATGGCCGTGTCGTACGCCCGGATGCTGCCGACTCAACGCGATGCGTGACGCGCATGCGAGCCTTTGGACTTCGCGGCCGCGTTCCTGCGGCGCGTCGCCCAGCCCTTCTTCGCGGCTGCCGAGCGATCCGCCGCCGAGCGCCGGCTCGCGGCTGCATGCGTCTGCCGCGACAGCGACTTGTGCGAAGCGGCCTTGGTGCTTTCGCGCTTGAGCACGCGCGTGGACGTTGCCGAGCGCTTCGCCTTCGACTCCGTGCTCGGGCTCTTCTTCGTCCGATGCGCGGCCTTGGTGTCCTGCGCGGCCTTCTTGCGTGTCGCCTCGGACGCCGTGCCCTTCTTCGGCGGCTTCATCTTCACGCCTGAGCGACGCGCCTCGGACAAACCGATGGCGATGGCCTGCTTCGCCGATTTCGCGCCGTGCTTGCCCTCGCGAACGTGATCGATCTGCTCCTTCACGAATGCGCCGGCTTGCGTGCTCGGGGACTTGCCTTCGCGTTTGGCTTTCGCCGCGCGCTCGAGAGTTTTCTTTTCGGGCATGTCGGACCTCCTTGGTGAAGTGGACTTGCCCTGACGAAGCGAGCAACGTGCGTGCCCGCCTCGCCCGAAAACCTTACTGTGTAAGACGCAGCACGCCTAGATTGCCCGCGATCTGCTGGAAGATCTGATTGAGCGTCGTGTTGCTCGGCGCGTGATAGTAGTTGCCGGGGCTCGCGCAGTTCTGCATCGTCGTCTGCGCGCTCACGCTGGCCGTATCCGTTCCGTAAGTGCCGAACGTAATCGAATAGATGATGATGCCGTCCTGCTTCATCGCCGAGCACACCGCGAGCTGGTAGGTGTTGATGTCGTCGACGGAGCCCATCGAGCCGGGGCCTTTGGGGAACACCGTGCTCGACGTCAGATCCGCGCGGCCCACGCCCGACAATCCGTTGAATGCCTGCGGCGGCATGAAGCCCGTCGATCCGCCCGGATCGTTCTCGCCGTCCGTCAGCACGATGACCACGCGCTGCAAGCCCTGCGTCGTCTCCGGGCGCGGCAAGGACGTGTCGGTAGAAATGAAGCCGTTGCCCGCGCCCGCCACATTGTCCGACCACGACGACTTCAGCATGCGCCAGCCCCACAGGAGACCGGTCGGGATCAGCGTCGAGCCGGCCGCCTTCATGTTGGTGATGGCGGTCGTCAGATCGCTCTGGCTCTTCGTGAGAAAGAGCGCAGGCGCGATGTTGCACGGACCGTTGGTGCCGTAGTTGGTATTGCCGTTCTGATCGTAGGTCGTGGTTGAAGTCGAATTGCTGCTCGAATTGACGTACCACTGGTCGTAAATCGCGGGCGGCGTTGCGCCCGAGTATGTCGTACCACACGAAGTCGTCACGCTGCCGCTCGTGAGATACGTGAGCGGCGCGCCGACCGTGACGGTCGGGTTGCTGTTGATCGTGCAGGTGGTGATCTTGTTCTTCGTCGATTTGGTGTACGTGTAGACCGAGAAGCTGTTCTTCGGCACATTCCAGAAGAAGGGCCTGAAGTTCGGCGACGACGCCGGCTCGTAGGCCTCCGCGCGCAGGTTGCCGCCCGCGTCGCGCGGCTCGACCGCGCAGCCGCCCCAGCCCGAACCCTTCCAGTTCTTGCTGGCGGTCATCGACATATGCTGGGCGTTGTAGTTGTCGAACAGCGGCGTGATCCACTTGCCGGTGGGCTGCAACGCATTCTTGACGTTGACCATCGTCGTGAACGGCACGAGGCCGACATACGAATCGGTCGTGGACGACTGGAAGATGCTGGTGACGAGATTCTGCGCGGCCGCGCGCAAGCCCGTGATCTTCGTGCCCGCCGTGTAGTCCTTGGTGTTCGCGTAGTCGGACATCGAGCCGGTATTGTCGAGCACCATCACCAGTTCGAGCGTGCTCTTGGGCAGGCGCAGCGCTGCGTTGCTCGCGCTGACGGTCGCCGTGTCGGGATTGGTCTGGTTGTTGCCGCTGTCGGAACCCGTGTCCGTCTTGGCCTTGCCGAAGAAGACCGGCGCGAGCAACGGCATCGAGCCGGATGCCGAGAGCTTGATGGTCTGCCCCGTCGCGGGCGCGCCCGTCACCGACGCCGAGAAATTCGCGTTGGGCATGTTCAGCGACAGATAGCCGGACGGCATGTTGACGTCGTAGAACGCGCGCGCGTCGGTCTTCCAGTTGGCGAGATCGGCGGGCTTGGTGGTGTCGTAGTGCGCGAGATCCGCGCCCGCCGAGAGCGTCGCGACGTCGAGCGCCATCTGCATGCGCGCCTGCGTCATTTCGTAGTGGATCGAGTCGATGGCCATGCACATCGAGCCGATCATCATGCTCGCGCAGATCGCGAACATCATCGTGACGGCGCCCTCGTCGCCGCACACCAGATTGCGCGCGCTGCGCGCGCTCAGAGGGCCGTGCTGCTTTCGCATTGCGATGTCGACAAGGTCGAGGATGGGTTCGAGAGCGCCAGCACCTGCCCGTTGCGCGGACGAACGAAGACACGCTCGTAGATCGTCGTCTCGCCCGGAGCGCTGCGCCAGAACGGCGCGGTCATCGAGAACGGCGTGTAACGGTAGAAGACTTCGATCGCCACCGCCGAATCGCCGTAGCGGAACGGCCAGTTGCTCGGCACGACCTTCGTCGCCGTGACGCTCGACGTCATGCCCGTCGGCTGCCATTTCGGCTTCGCGCTCCACATGATCGCCGGCGTGCCCTTGGTCTGCGCGAGCGTTCCGCCCATCTGCGTGCAATTGCAGTTCACATTCTGGTCGCAGATCGCCGTGATGATGACGCCGCCCTTGCTGTCGAGCGTGTTCGGCTGCGCGAGCGTGACCGCCGCCGCCCAGATCGACGTGAGGCTGTTCGCGTTGGTCGCGTTGTTCTTGTCCGACGTGTCGTCGATGACGTTGCTCATCTGGCCGATCGAATCCGCGAGCGTGAACGCCGTATGCTCGACGAGACTCACGGCGCGCATGTACAGATACAGCTCGGTGAAGCCGAGCAGGATCAGCAGCATCACGGGCACGACGATCACGAATTCGATCGTCACGGCGCCGCGCTCCGAGCGCATGAGCCGTCTCGACACCGAGCGCGCGCGTCGCGTGACGGCCGCCGCGAACAGGGATCGCATCGTTGCGCTGACGGGCTTCATTTTTCGTTTTGCACGAGATAGTTGCGTTGGAAGGTCATCGAGTTGATGCCGAAGAGCTTCGGAATGCCCGAGAAGGTCGGCATCGTCACCGTGATCTGGTAGAGCACGACATCGCCGAAGCCGCCCATCGTGTCCTCGTAGTTGCCTGCGGAAATATCGTTGTACGAGTCGTACGCGTAGGTCTTGATATCGACGGTGCCGTTGATGTTCTTCCAGCCGCCGAGAATGTTGTTGACGATGCGCGCCGCCTCCTGGCTGCGCGTGCCGCTCGACGGATCGGTCGTCGTGAGCCCCGCGCGCGAGGCCTGCTGCGCCGCGTATTGCACGGAGGCGTCGACGATCATGTCGAGCGCGACTTCGACCGTGCCGAGAATCAGGATGAACAGCACCGGCGCGACGATCGCGAACTCGATCGCCGATACGCCGCGCTCGTCGCGCGCGATGCGCTTCCAGAAGCGGCGGTTTCCGAGCGACCGCGCGCGCAAGATCATTTCACGCTCGCCGTCTGGACCTTGGGCGTCGCGATCGCGGAGACGGCGACGCTCTTCGACGGCTGCGCGCTCGTCTGTCCGTCGCGCTCGCGCTGCAGTTCGTAGTAACGCAGGTTGTCGCGCACCGACGCCTTGGGCAAATCGCGCGACAGGATCGCGGCGGCGGCTTCATCGTTGCCGAGCAGGCCGTACGCGAGCGCGAGATTCTGGCGCGCTTGCGGCGGCGCGGCGGGAAAGCGCGTCACGTCGAGCAGCACGTTCGCGCCCTGACGCGGATCGCCCGACAGCGTGAGCGAAAGACCGAGATTCAGCGACAGCATCGGATCGCCCGGATTCGCGATCAGCGCTTCGCGCAGCAGCGCTTGCGCGTGCGCGTGATCGCCGGAGAGATCGAGCGCCGCGCCGAGGCCCGCGCAGGCGAGCGGATCGTTCGGCGTGATCGCGAGCACGCGATGATACGTCGCGATGGCGTCGGCGAAACGTCGTTGATGAATCGCCACGCGCGCGATGCCGATGAGCGGCGGCGTCGCCTTCGGATCGATCTGGCTCGCGCGCTGATAGTAGACGCCCGCGCGCGTGAAATCGCCGACGCCGTACAGCGTGTTGCCGAGACCCGTCAGGCCGGGCACGGACTTCGGATCGGCCTGCACGATCTTCTCGTACAGCGAAGTCGCGAGCTCGAAGTTGTTCGATTCGAGCGCCGTGTCGGCGATGCGCAGTTCGCTCATCGTGCTCGGCGCGGAGTTGCGCAGCACGGGGCGCGTTTCGGTCACCTGGCGCACGGTGGTCGTGCAGCCGGTGGCGGCCAGCACGAGTGCGAGCATGGAGGCGAGTGCCGCGATACGCGCGGTGCGTTGGAAGGATGGCTTCATTTATTTCCCGCGATGAACGCAAGCAACTGAATGACGGCAGGGCCCGCCGCGATCGAGATGATGGCGGGCAGAATGAACAGCATCATCGGCACGACCATCTTCGGCGCGAGCTTCGCGGCCTTCTCTTCGAGCGAGACGATATGCGCGAGACGCTCGGTGCGCGACAGCGTGCGCAGCGCCTGCGTGATGGGCGTGCCGTAGCGCATCGACTGCGTGAGCGTCGAGATGAGCGCGCGAATCGACGGCAGATCGATGCGCTCGGCGAGATTGTTGAGCGCGCGCGTGCTGTCGCCGGATAGCTTGAGCTCGTCGGCGGCGAGCGCGAATTCGTCGGAGAGCGGCGGGCAGATCGTCTTCAGCTCGTTGGCCACGCGCCGGATCGACACGCCCAGGCTGTTGCCCGCGTTCGTGCAGATGACGAGCAGATCGAGCGCATCGGGCAGGCAGCCGGCCATCATCTTGCGGCGGCGCGACGCCCGGAACGCGACCACGTACTCCGGCAGGATCATGCCGACGATGAACACCATCAGCATCGCGATGCCGCGTGCGGCCGGATACGCGCCGACCATCGGAATGCGCGAGCCGAGCATCACGGTGGCCGCCGCGCAGGCGAGCCCGCAGAAGAATTTCACCGCGAGCAGGATCGACACCGCGAGGTTGCTGCGATAGCCGCTGCGCACCATTTCCTTCTGTAGCTTGAGCCGATATTTCGCATCGAAGAACGGGATCTTGTCGCCGATGCGCGCGAGCCGGCGCATCACGCGCTCGCCGCGCGTCATCGTATCGCCGTCGTCGTCCGTCGCGACGTTGTCGGAGCGGTGCGTGGCCGCGGCCATGCGCGCGCGCTCCGCGATGCGCCCGCGCGTGCCGCCGTGCTTGGTCATCCACCAGATGGCGAGCGCGGCGAACAGGCCGAACAGCATCAGCAGATTGATGAGCGTTTCGAACTGGTTCTGGTTCATCGCGAGGTATCGAGTTTCGACATCTTGCCGATCACGATCAGGCCCACGACGATGGAAATCACGCCGAACGTGAGCACGTTGTTACCCGAATCGGTGTTGAACAGCACCATCAGATAGTCGCGGTTGAGCGCGTACATCGATCCCATGATGACAACCGGAATCGCCGCGAGAATCTTCGTCGTGATGCGCGCCTCGCCCGTCAGCGCCTTGGTTTTCTGGCGAATCTCGCGGCGCGTGCGAACGATGCCCGACAGGTTTTCCAATGTCTCGCCGAGCTGGCCGCCGGTTTCGCGCTGCAGCAGCAGACATACGCAGAAGAACGAAAAATCCGCGATCTCGATGCGCCGCATCGCCACCGCGAGCACTTCTTCCAGATCGAGGCCGACCTGCAGCGAGTCGGCCATCAATTGGAACTCGCTCTTGAGCGGCTCGCGGCATTCGCTCGCCGCGCTGCCGATCACCTGCGTCACGGGCACGCCCGCACGCACCGCGCGCACGATCATGTCGATGACATCGGGGAAGCCGTCGAGAAAGCGCTTGCGAAAACGCTCGACGAGAAAGCGGTACGACTGGGTCAGCGCGAGCGCCGGCAGGCCGATCGACACGAGCGGCGGCAGAAAATCCGGCATCGGCGCGAAACGGTTGACGATGACGGCGACGAGCTCGCCCGCGAGCGTCGCGACGATCACGATACGAAGGCCGTTCGCGCCCGCGACCGTGCGCAGGCGCGCGAGGCGCGGCCCGGTCCAGCGCGTGAAAGCGTTCTCGTGGCGATTGACGTGGAAGATGTCGAGATCGTGCTTGCTGGCCTTCGCCACGTTCGCGCCGCGCCCGGCGAACGATGTCTGCATGCGTTGGCGGATGCGCGACGGCGGCTGATTGTTGCGCATGTCCTGCACGATGACGACCATCACGCCGAACAGCATCACGCAGACGAACGAAGCGACGGTGATGAGATTGACGAGGTTCATGGCTTCATCGCTTCCAGAAGCGCATCTTCGAGGCCGTAGTACGCGGCGCGCTGCGCGAAGGCCGGACGCACGGCGGCGGTTTCGAAGACGCCCTTCACTTCTTCGCTGTAGGCGCTCGCGTCGTAGCGGAACGTGAACAGATCCTGGGTGATGATGACGTCGCCTTCCATGCCGACGAGCTCGGTGATGCGCGTCACGCGCCGCATGCCGTCGCGCATGCGCTCGATCTGCACGATGAAATGCACGGCGCTCGCAATCTGACGGCGGATCGACAAGAGCGGCAGGTTGCCGTTCGCCATCATCACCATCGATTCGAGACGCGTGATGCCGTCGCGCGGCGTGTTCGCGTGGATCGTGGTCATCGAACCGTCGTGGCCGGTATTCATCGCCTGCAGCACGTCGAACGCTTCGGGGCCGCGCGTTTCGCCGAGGATGATGCGGTCCGGGCGCATCCGCAGCGCATTGCGCACGAGATCGCGCTGCGTCACGGCGCCGAGACCTTCGGCATTCTCCGGCCGCGTCTCCAGACTCACGACGTGCGGCTGCACGAGTTGCAGTTCGGCCGCATCCTCGATCGTCACCGTGCGCTCGCCGTGGCCGATGAAATGAGACAGCGCGTTGAGCAGCGTCGTCTTGCCCGACCCGGTGCCGCCCGACACGATGATGTTGAGGCGGCATGTGCTCGCGAGCTTGAGCACGGTCGCCATTTGCGCGGACAGGTTGCCCTGCGTCGCCATGCGATGCAGCGTGATGTTGCGCTTCGAGAACTTGCGGATGGAGATCGACGCGCCGTGGATCGCGAGCGGCGGCAGCACGACGTTTACCCGGCTGCCGTCGGCGAGACGCGCATCGACCATCGGACTGCTTTCGTCGACACGACGTCCGACGCCCGCCGCGATGCGCTGCGCGACGTTGACGACGTGCGCGTTGTCGCGGAACTTGCAGTTGGTCAGTTCGAGCCGGCCGTGCCGCTCGACCCAGACCTGATCGGGACCGTTGACGAGCACGTCGGTGATGGTTTCATCGGCGAGCAAGGGTTCGATCGGGCCGAGACCGAACATGTCGTTCAGCAGCTCGCCGACGATCTGCACCTGCTCCGCGATCGTGACGTTCAGGCGCTCGCGCTCCGCGACATCGAGCACCAGCGTTTCGACCGCAGGCTTCATCTGCTCGCGCGTCTTGCCGACGGCCGCCGACGGATTCATCGCCGCGAAGACGCCCGCGCGGATCGTCTTGAAGAGATCGGAGCGCACGAGCGCTTCGTTGCCGTCCGGCTGCTGCGAGCGCACGGGCGCAGGCGCGGGCGCGGCGGCCTGCTTCTCGACGAGCGAAAGCGGCGGCGCCTCACCTTGCGGCTGTCCGTTCGCGCCGTCGCGGGAATCGGACGGCGGCTCTGCGCGCACCTGCTTTTGCCCGAACATCACGCCCTCCGGAGCTTGAACTTGCTCAGGAACGAGCGCTCGACCGTCGCGTGCTGGCCGGTGAGGTCATTGGCGATGCGCGCGATAGTCTGCGTGAAGCCGTTCTGCGCGCGCTCGACCGGCGCTTCGCCAAGGTTCTCGGCGGTCGCGAGCGCTTTCGGCTCGAACTGCACTTCGTGCAGCACGGTGCGGCCGATCGCCGTCATGAAATCCGTTTGCTGCACCTTCCCTGCGGCCGCCGCGTTCGGATTGTTGAGCACCACGGAAGTCGGCGGATTGTTGTCGCGATCCTCGATGTAGCGCAGCATGCGGATCGTCTCGCGCGTCGCATGCACCGAGCGGTCCGCGACGAGATACACGCGCGACGCGTGATCGAAGGCTTCGGCGGCGAGCGGGCCGTTCGGATCGCCGATATCGAGAATCACGTAGTGGAAGCTGTCGCACAGAAGCTCGACGACGCGGCGCAGCGCGCCCGGCTCGAACTGCTTCGTCGTGCCGTAGTCGATATCCGCCGACAGGATGAAGAGGCGGCTGCCGTTCGAGACCAGCGTGCGTTCGACATATTGCGGATCGAGACGATGCACGTTCTGCAGCACGTCGACGAGGCCGTTGTTGCTCTGCGTGCCGAGCATGCTGTTGGCGGCGCCGCCGCACATCTTCAGGTCCACGTACGCCACGCGGCGATGCGTGTCCTCGGCGAGATAACGCGCGAGATTGAGCGCGAGCGTCGTCACGCCGACGCCGCCGCGCGCGCCCGCGAACGCGATGGTCTTGCCGGCGCGCGCGAGCGTCACCGGGCTCACCTTGCCCTCGGAGACGTTGACGGTGCGCTTGAGCAGCTCGACCGTCAGCGGCTTGACGAGATAGTCGCGCACGCCGATCTTGAGCAGGCTGCGGAACAGGCCGACGTCGTTGCGCTCCCCGATCGCGACCACCTGCACCGAGGGCTCGCACACTTCCGCGAGACGGCCGAGGTCGGAGAGCGGCATCACCGATCCTTCCAGATCGACGAGCAGAAAGAGCGGCGATCGCTCGATCTTCGACAGATGCGCGATGGCGTCGTCCACGTTGCCGACGGCGATGTGAACGTGCGGCATCGCCTGTTCGAGCACGAAGCTCTTCAGGACCTGCTCGGTCTTGCGGTCCGCCACGAACGCGATGAAGTCGGCGATCCGGACGCCCTGCTTGCCTTTGAAGAAGCTGATCTCGGTGGTGCTCATGTTCTCGGTCCGTGAAGGCGCTAGTTCGAATCGCGCGTCGACGACTTGTCGAGCTGGAGGACGTGGCCGGTTTCGTAGCGGCGCATCGCACTGGCGGCGGTCGCGCCGTCGGCGGGGCCGAGCGGCTGCGGCGCGACGATATCGGCCGGATGCGCGAGCTGCGCCGCGAGATTCGTGTAGGTCGCGCAGCCCCATTGCATCGACGGGCGCTGCCTGCCGGCATCGGAGAGAACGGGCGGGCGCGAGAGCGCCGCGCAATCGGGCGGCACGGCGCCGGTGCCGTCATAGCCGATCACCGATTCGTTGGGCATGTTGCGCGGCGGGTGGAAACACCCGGACAGGCCGCACGCGAGCGCGAGCAGCACGGCGAGGGTCGAGACGCGGGTCGGGCGAAGTGCGAGTTTCATGGCTGGGCGCTCAGTAGACGTAGCCCGCCGCGCCGACGAGACGCGGTTCGGTTGCGGACGGCTGCGCGCCCGCCTTGCGCTGGAAGCTGTATTCGACGTCGCTCGAAGGCGAGATCAGCGAATCGAGCGGCGAACGCAGCTTCGCGGGATCGGTCGGCTCGACGAGATACGGCGTCACCATGATGACCAGCTCGGTCTTGTTGTTCTGGTAATTCGACGACGAGAACAGCTTGCCGAGCACCGGAATCGAGCCGATGCCGGGAATCTGCGAAACGATGTCGGTGGTATTGCTCTGCAACAGCCCGCCGATCGCGAAGCTCTGGCCGCTCGCCAGCTCGACGGTCGTATCGGCGCGGCGCACCGAGAGGCCCGGCACGGTCACGCCGCCGGTCGTCACGCTCGCGGTCGAATCGATCTGGCTCACTTCCGGGCGCACCTTCAGGCTGATGCGGCGTTCGTTGAGCACGGTCGGCGTGAAGTCGAGCTTGACGCCGAACTGCTTGAATTCGACCGAGATCGCGCCGTTGGTCTGCGAGACGGGAATCGGAAACTCGCCGCCCGCGAGGAAGCTCGCGGTCTGGCCGGACATCGCGACGAGATTCGGCTCGGCGAGCACGGTGAGCAGGCCTTCCTGATTCAGTGCGTCGATGAGCGCGCGAATGTCCGTATTGCCCGCCTTGAAGCCCGCGAGAACGGAGAACGCGTTGTTGGACGGCAGGTTGATCGGATACACGACGCCGCCGTTCGAACCGACGATCGGCTGGCTCAGATTCTGGATCGCGCGGCCCGCGAAGAGCCCGCCGAGCCAGTTGCCCGAATTGCCGAGCGCCTGCCAGTTGATGCCGAGCTGCTGCGTCACGTTGCGGTCCACTTCCGTGATGCGCACGCGCAACTGCACCTGCAGCGGACGGTCCACCGTCAGGCGGTTGATGAGCACTTCCTTGTCGGCGAGAAACGGCGTCAGCGCCTGCACGATCGCATCGGCATCGCTGGAAGTCGGCACCTGGCCGGAGACGAGCAGCGAGCCCTGGCCCGAGCTCGTCTGCAGGTTCAGGTTCGGAAAGCGCGCGGCGAGCATGTTGCGCACCGAGAGCATGTCGCGCGCGACGACCACGGTGCGCTGAAGCAGCGTCTTGTTGCCCGGCCCGAGCACATACAAGGTCGTCGTGCCGTTCTTCTTGCCGAGCACGAACACGGTCTTGGGCGAAGGCACATGCACGTCCGCGATCGACGGGTCGGCCACGAACACCGAAGTCGCATCCTCGGGCAGGCGCAGCATCGTGCCCTTGCCCGCGTCGAGCGTAAGCGGGCCGAGCGTGACGGCGGCGTCCGCCTGGGCGGCGAGCGCGGTCCGCGCAGGCGCCGCGGCGCGCACGCGAGTCTGCTGCGCGAGCTGCATGGCGGGCGCGGCGTCATCGCCCGGCTTCGTGGACATGACCGGCTGCGCCGCCGCTACGGACCCCGCCAGCAGCGCGCCGGCGCACGCGAGCGCGATTCGTGCGTTCCGCACGGTTCGCGCGCTCCGTCTTTCGATGCTGCTGAAGTCCAACTGCGTTCTCATGAGATTCGATCCTGGCACTGTGCTGCCGTGACTTGATGCTGCTGCTCCATATCGGCGCCGCGTTCGGCCGCGGCGGACGATGCTCATCGGGCCGGCACGCTCGGAATCGGCGGCGCGGCGTCCGACGATCCGCCGACCTGCGCGACCGTCGCACCGGCTTCGCCCTTCTCCGATCCGCGATAGATCGTGACCGGACGCGCGGGCGCCGCCACGCGAACCGGCGCGCTGACCTGCGTCTGGCGCGAGCGCGGCAGATCGCGCACGGCGCGCGAGATGTCGCCGGCCCAGATCGGCGCGTGCTGCGCGGACGATGCAGGCGCCGCCGCAGTCGCCGATGCGTTCGGATCGCGCTTGTCGGTCGCGAAGCTGCGCAGCGCGAGCGAAAGGGAACCGAGGCGCGCCGCCACGGCGACGACCTCGCCCATGCGCGGCGTCACTTCGAGCGTCACGGTGCGGGCGCGCGCGATGGGCTCGCTGCTGTCGCCGTTGTTCTTGGGCCGCTTGATCTCCGAGCCGACGGCCAGCACGCGTACGTGCTCGACCACGGTTTCGCTCGATACGGCCATGTCCGGCGAATCGGTGCGGCGCTCCATTTGCTGCGTCAGCAACAGATCGACGTAATCGCCCGGCTGAATCAGACCTGCGTTGCCGGAGACGTCATCGACCGCGACGGACACGGCGCGCATGTCGGGCTTGAGCGTCGCGGCGAGAAAGCCGGGTGCGTTCGGCAAAAAGACATCGGCCGCGGTCAGCACCGCGCCGCTCGCGGCCGGATGGCGCAGCAGCGCGCCCTTGAGGTCGGGCGCGTTCTGCGCGCCCGAAATGATCGCGTTGGGCGGAATCTGGTTGGCGGGCATCGCCTTCCACGCGAGGTCTTCGTCGCGCAGAAGCAGGCCTTGGGGCAGATCGGCGGCGCTCACCTGCACCTTCTCGGTCGTCACGGGCTGATTGGGCGGGCGCGAAGCGCTCGCGACCACGACGCGCACGATGAGCGCGATGAGCAGCGCGCCGATCAGAAGCATGGCGAACTTGATGATGTTGGACATGAGCGCGCCGTCCTATCGGATCGCAAAGAAAGGCATGAGCGCCGGCAGCACGATCACGAGACCGCCGCCGAGCGCGAGGGCCACGCCGTACGGAACGCCGCGCGCGCCGGAGAACATCGCGAGCGCTTTCATGGGCATGAACCGTTGCACGGGGTCCATGTGGCGCGTCGCGAGGCTGATGAGGGACACGACGGTCCCGATCACGGAAATCAGGGTTAAGGCGGGCAAGGACAAAGCGAGTCCGGCCCAGAGAAAAATCACGGAGGCGAGTTTCGCATCGCCTCCGCCCAGCATTTTCGCCGCGAACAGCACGGCGCAGACCAGGAATACGCCAATCGCGAGCAGCAGATGCACGATGACATCGTCGACCGGCATGCGGCGCGCCAGCGCGTCGGCAAAGAAGAGCGCCCCGACGACCAGCACGATTTTGGTCGGCAGGCGTCGGGAGCGCACGTCGATGACCGCGAGCCAGAGCAGCACGCAGAGCACGATCAGGCGGATGGCAAGAGACAAGAGCTGCACGTTGGTCTCGTTGTTGTGTGGGCCGGCGCTTGTTAGTTCGCGCTGCTTTGTGCCGTCGTGACCTTGTCGAACAGGGTCGAGAACATCGTTCCGACACTGGTGCTGAACGTGCTCGCCATCGCGCCGAGCGCCAGCACGACGATGCCGGCCAGGACTGCATACTCCATCGCGCTGACGCCGCGCTCATCGCGCACGAATGCCTTCATCAGTTTGCGCATTTTTCTTTCCTTCAAGGGTTTAGGTAGGTGTGGGCCCGGCAAAAGGAATACCGGGCAGGACCCATCCTAGCCATTTTGGGAAGGAATAACTTCGCGAATTAAAGCCTGAAATGGCCTCTTTCCGAGGTTTAGAAAAACGATGCGCGCGCCCTTTGTCGGCAACAATCCGAAATACTTTAGAGAGTGGATTTTTTCTTTTTTTATTTTTAACCAATCGACAAGACGGGCGCCCTATCGTTTTAAGCAGATCCCGCAAACTTTAGAGAAACCGTTTACTGATGTCTGGCGAAATGCGCTCGTAAGAAACGGCTCGACAAAACCTGAGCGATCCGGAGCCAGGCGCGCGGCGCAGCGCGAACCGCGCCGCCGCGAAAACGCAAGATTACCTTTTATTACCTGCTTTTGTCACGCAGTTTGCGCAACTCGCAAGATTATTATCCAAGGCCCCTCTTTCATGCCTTTCCATGCAAGCTTTATCCATCGCGCTTCTCGTCTTGTGGAAAAGAAGGCATGTCGATATCGCTGCTTGCCGAGCGGAAATTATCGCGCGCTTCTTGCGCGAGCTTTTCATAACGCTTGCGAAAAACCGTGAGTTCCTTTTCATCGAGCTCTTCGAGATCGAGCAGCGCGTTATGCGCCTTGTCGATTGTGCGAATCAGTTCGTCGAGCTTGATCTGCATCGCTGCGGTGTCGCGGTTCTGCGTGTTCTGGATCAAGAACACCATCAGGAAAGTGACGATCGTCGTCGACGTATTGATGACGAGCTGCCATGTATCGCTGAAGTGAAAGAGCGGTCCCGAGACGGCCCAGACGATCACGAGCACCACGGCGATGACGAAGGTCGATGCGCGGCCCGCTAATTGCGCGAGCGCATTCGAGAACCTGAGAAACCACGAAGTCTTCATTCGGCGTCTCCTGAGCTTGAGGATCTGCTACGGGGCGCGGCTAGAATACCGCTTGTGAACACGAAGCCCAAACCCATCGATTTCTACGCGCCGTCCGAGATCGTCGCGCAACGCCTGATCGGCGCGATCGTGACCGTCGACGGTATCGGCGGCCGCATCGTCGAAACGGAAGCGTACGACCGCGAAGATCCGGCCTCGCATAGCTTCTCCGGTCCGACGCCGCGCAATGCAGCCATGTTCGGGCCGCCCGCGCATGTCTATGTCTATCGCTCTTATGGCATTCACTGGTGCATGAATTTCGTGTGCCGCGAAGCCGGTCATGGCGCGGGCGTGCTGATTCGCGCGATCGAACCGCTCGTCGGCATCGATGAAATGCGCGAGCGGCGCGGCCTTGCGCCGATCAAACTGCTGTGCTCGGGACCGGGCCGCGTCGCGCAGGCGCTCGGCATCACGCACAAGAACAATGGCATGTCGCTGCTCGAAGCGCCGTTTCATATCGAGCCGCCCGAGGAAGAATGCGCGATCGTTCAAGGACCGCGCATCGGCATCAGCAAGGCGATGGACGTGCCGTGGCGTTTCGGGCTTGCCGGTTCGAAATTCGTCAGCAAGCCCTTTCCGAAGGATTGACGCTTCAGTCAGCCGGACGCAGCTTCTTCACTTCATCGTCCGATGGCTGCACGCTCGCGCCATCGACATAACGGAAGGACGTCATCACGCCCTTGCCGTCTTTCAGCCCGGTTACGCCGACATACGCGCCCATCGTCGATTGATTGTCCTCCTTGCGATACGTGATCGGACCGAACGGCGTATCGACAGGCAAGCCCTTGAATGCGGCCGCGAGCTTGTCGGCGTCGGGCGAGCCCGCTTTCTTCAGGCCGTTCGCAATCGACATCATCGCCGTATAGCCGACGACCGAACCGAGGCGCGGATAGTCGTGATACTTCGCCTCGTAAGCGGCGACGAACTTCTTGTTCGCCGGCGTATCGATCGAATACCACGGATAACCCGTCACGATCCAGCCGACCGGCGCTTCCTTGCCGAGCGGATCGAGATAATCCGGCTCGCCCGTCAAAAGCGATACGACCGCGCGATTCTTGAACAGGCCGCGCGTATTGCCTTCACGCACGAACTTGCCGAGGTCCGCGCTGAAGAGCACGTTGAAGATGCCGTCGGGCTTTGCATCGGCGAGCGCTTGCGTGACCGCGCCGGCATCGATGTTGCCGAGCGGCGTCGCCTGCTCCGCGACGAACTCGACATCCGGCTGCGCGGCCTTCAGCAAGCGCTTGAACGTGGCCACCGCCGATTGCCCGTACTCGTAGTTCGGATAGACGAGCGCCCAGCGCTTCTTGCCGAGTTTCGCGGCTTCGGGCACGAGCATCGCGACCTGCATGTAAGTCGAAGGACGCAGCCGATATGTGTACTTGTTGCCGTCCTGCCAGACGATCTTGTCGGTGAGCGGCTCGGCTGCGAGGAAGAAGATGCGCCGTTGCTTGGCGAAGTCCGCGAGCGCGAGACCCGTATTCGACAGATAACCGCCGAACAGCAATTTCACCTGCTCGCGCGCGACGAGCTCTTGCGCGACGCGCACTGTATCGCCGGGATTGCCGTTGTCGTCGCGCGAGACGACTTCGAGCTTGTTGCCGTTGATGCCGCCCGCCGCGTTGATCTCGTCGAGCGCGAGATTCCAGCCGTTCTTGTACGGCATGAGAAACGCGGGCTGCGCCTTATAGCTATTGATCTCGCCGATCTTGATGGTGTCGGCGTGCGCGGCGAACGCCATGCCCGCTGCGATGGCCGCGATAGTGAAGCGCATTGGCGCCATTGAATCTTCTCCTCTCCGTTTGAATGATCGTTTAAACGCCGAGCAACTCGCGGCGCGCGGCATCGTCGCTCGCGAATGCGTGCATCGGGCCTTCATGGCGAATCTGCCCTTTTTCCAGCACATAAACGCGATCGCTGACGAGTTCCGCGAAATGCAGATTCTGTTCCGACAGCAGTATGGCGAGCCCTTCGCGCTTCAGTTCGAGAATCATATCGGCCATTTGTTCGACGATGACAGGCGCGACACCTTCCGATGGCTCATCGAGCAACACGAGGCGCGGATTGCCCATCAGTGTGCGCGATACGGTCAACATCTGCTGCTCGCCGCCGCTCATGCGGCTCGCGCGGCGATTGCGCATTTCGCCGAGATTCGGGAACACGCGAAAGAGCTTTTCGGGCGTCCACGATGGCGCATCTTCGCGCGGCGGCTGCCGGCCCGTGTCGAGGTTCTCCATCACCGTGAGATCGCCGAACACGCGGCGATCTTCGGGCACGTAACCCAGCCCCTTGCGCGCGATGCGATGCGGCGCCATGCCCGCGATGTCTTCGCCCATGAACGACACCGCGCCCGATATGCGCGGCAGAAGACCCATGACGGCTTTCATCGTCGTGGACTTGCCCGCGCCGTTGCGGCCCATCAGCGCGACCACTTCGCCTCGTCCGACTTCGAAGCCGACATCGAACAGTATTTGCGCGCGGCCATGGAACGCATTCAACGCATCGACTTTGAGCAGCGTCATGACGATGCCCCCGCATTCAACGCCGCACGCGGCGCATACGATGCGCCCGTGCCGAGATAGACCTCGCGCACGCGGGCATCGTCGCGGATCGCTTCGGCATCGCCTTGTGCGATGAGACGTCCGCGCGCGAGCACGATCAGCTTGTCCGCATGTGAAAAGACCACGTCCATGCTGTGCTCCGTGAACAGCACGCCGATGTTGCGCTCTTTCGCGAGACGCGCGGTGAGCGTCATCAATTCATTGCGTTCCTGTGGCGCCATGCCAGCGGTCGGTTCGTCCATCAACAAGAGCTTCGGATGATTTGCAAGCGCGATAGCAAGCTCGACGCGCTTCACGTCGCCGTATGCGAGCACCGCGCAACTGCGGCGCGCATGCATCGCCATGCCGACGAGATCGAGCAACGCCATCGCTTCGTCTTCCCTCCACGATTCGACGCGCCCGAACAGCCTGTAGATGCGCCGCTCGCGCGAAAGCAATGCCATCTGCACGTTTTCGAGTACGGTCATCGAATTGAAGGTCGCGGCGATCTGAAACGTGCGCGCGACGCCACGCCGCCAGATATCGCGTGGACGCATGCCCGCGATATCGTGACCGTCGAAGCGGATCGCGCCGGAAGTCGGCTTGAGCTGACCGTTGATCATGTTGAAGCACGTCGATTTGCCCGCACCGTTCGGACCGATGAGCGCGAGCAATTGACCGGCTTCGAGATCGAATGAAACGTCGTCGACGGCGTGCACACCGTCGAACGACTTCGAGAGATGCGCGACGGATAGCAGGCTCATTGCGCCTCCCTGAAAAAGCGCTCGCGCACGAAACCCGCGATGCCTTGCGGAAACGCGATGACGAGCACGAGGATCGCCGCGCCGAGCAGCGCTTGCCAGTAGTCGGTCTGACGCGCGACGGCATCCTGCAGCCAGGTGAACACGCTCGCGCCGACGATCGGACCGGCAAGCGTCTGGATGCCGCCGAGCAGGACCATCACGAGGCCGTCGACGGAGCGGCCGACGCTGATCGCTTCCGGCGAGATGTTGCCCTTCGAGAACGCATAAAGCGAACCCGCGAGCCCGCACACGAGCGCCGCGACGATGAACGCGGCCCACTGCACGCGCGCGACGTTCACGCCGATCGCTTCGGCGCGCAACGGCGAATCGCGACCGGCGCGCATCGCGAGACCGAGCGGCGAGAAAAGCATGCGCCGCAAAAGCCATACGCCGATGACGGCGAAGAAGAGCGTGAGGTAGTAGAACGCGACGGGAGACGATAGCCACGGCGACGGCCAGATGCCCAATATGCCGTTGCTGCCGCCCGTCACGGCATCCCATTGAAAGACGACGGACCAGACGATCTGCGCGAACGCGAGCGTGAGCATCGCGAGATACACGCCCGATAAGCGCACGCAAAACCAGCCGAACACGATCGCGCCGATGCCCGCAATCAGCGGCCCGAGCACGAGCGCGGCTTCCATTGGTAACGCGAATACCTTGAGAAACAGCGCCGCGCCGTATGCGCCGAGGCCGAGGTACGCCGCATGACCGAACGAGTGCATGCCGCCCGGTCCCATGATGAAGTGCAGGCTCGCGGCGAACAGCACCGCGATCATGATCTCGACGAACAGCACGGGCATGTACGGAAACGCATCGGCGGCGAGCGGCGCGAGCGCAAGCGCGATCACGGCGATGAACGCCGCGATCCTCATGTTTCGCGTGGCGGGTAGCAAAGGCCGGTCGGCGGGCGCGGCGGAACGTGCGATCGTCTGCGGACGGCCGAAGAGTCCCCACGGACGCAGCACGAGCACGACCGCCATTACGACGAACTCGGCGACGAGCGTGAACTTCGACAGCGAGAAGCCGACGCCCATGATCGTTATGTTCCCGATGCCGATGCACATCGCCTTGATTTCGGCGATCAATAGCGCGGCGACGAACGCGCCCGGAATCGAGCCCATGCCGCCGACCACGACGACGACGAACGCATTGCCGATGGTCTCGATATCGAGCGAGAGATTCGCCGACATGCGCGGCACCTGCAGCGCGCCGCCGAGTCCCGCAAGCATCGCGCCGACGAAGAACACGCCGGTAAAGAGCCACGCCTGATTGACGCCGAGCGCGCCGAGCATCTCGCGATCCGCGCTCGCCGCGCGCACGAGCGTGCCCCAGCGCGTGCGCGCGAGCGCATACCAGAGCATGAACAGCACAAGCGGGCCGATGACGATCAGCGCGAGATCATAGGTGGGCAACGCATGACCGAGCAGCTGCACCGCGCCTTCGAGATGCGGTGCGCGCGGGCCGAACAGATCTTCCGGTCCCCAAAGCCACAGCGCCGCATCGCGAATGATGAGCACGAGCGCGAACGTGGCAAGCAGATGAAACAACTCCGGCGCGCGATAGATGCGCCTCAGCACGCTCACTTCTATTACTGCGCCGATCGCGCCGACCAATAGCGCGGCGCCCGCGATCGACGCCCAGAACCCCGCGACGCTTTCGCCGAAGCGGCTCGTCAGGCTGTACGCGACATACACGCCGAGCATATAGAGCGAGCCGTGCGCGAAGTTGACGATGCGCGTGACGCCGAAGATCAGCGACAGTCCCGAAGCGACGAGAAAGAGCGCAGAAGCATCGGCGAGGCCGTTGACGAGTTGAACGAGCAGGTTGGAGAGCATCGGCTCTGTGAGCATTTCGGCGGAAAGAGCCGACATTATCGATGAATTGCGCAACCTTCTCGTGGCGCGACAGAAACATCCCGCGTGAAAACCACTGGAAAAAACGTATTGACGGCGTTTATGTCTCGTATATGCTCGCTGAAGGGCAATTGTCGGCATGGGCAATCGCTCTGCAAATCCACTCGACCAACGAGTCTTATCGTGAAAGTCCAAAGCCCTCTGGCACGCAGGAGCCATCACTCCCGCGCCGATCGCTGCGGCAAGCTTCCCGATCGCCGCTTCCTGTCGGTTCTGACCGTCCTCTCCCGCCGCTGCGTGCGGCGTCGCAACGCGATTTCCGCGCGCGCGTTCATCGCCGTGCATTGCGTCGGCGCGGCTTCGCTGCTGCCGTAGCGCCTCCTCTCGTTTTCTTCTCCATCAGTTGTTGGTCCGCGCGCGTGCGCCCGCACGCGTGAACGCGCGCGTCCTGCTTCTTCGCGCATTCGCGATGCATCGCGAAGGCCGTGGACGCGTGCGCCCTATCGAAACGTGAGAACGAACATGGAACGCATCGACGAATTCCTGCGAAAACATCGCATCACCGAAGTTGAAGCGATCATTCCCGACATGGCCGGCACCGCGCGCGGCAAGATCATTCCGCGCAGCAAGTTCGAATCGGGCGAAGCGATGCGCCTGCCGCAAGCCGTGATGATCCAGACCGTGACGGGCGACTATCCCGTCGATGGCAGCTTCACCGGCGTCACCGATCCCGACATGGTCTGCGTGCCCGATCCCGCGACGATCCGCCTGATTCCGTGGGCCACCGATCCGACCGCGCAAGTCATCCACGATTGCGTGCATTTCGACGGCACGCCTGTCGCCATTTCGCCGCGTCGCGTGCTGCGCGAAGTGCTTCATAAATTCGCCGCCAAGGGCTGGCGGCCTGTCGTCGCGCCCGAACTCGAGTTCTTTCTCGTCGATATGAATCGCGATCCCGATCTGCCATTGCAACCGCCGGTGGGCAGAACCGGGCGCGCGGAAACGGGGCGTCAGGCGTACTCGATCGATGCCGTCAACGAGTTCGATCCGCTTTTCGAAGACATCTATGAATACTGCGAGATGCAGGAGCTCGAAGTGGATACGCTGATTCACGAAGTGGGCGCGGCGCAGATGGAAATCAACTTTCTGCATGGCGATCCGCTCAATCTCGCGGACCGCGTGTTTCTTTTCAAGCGCACGGTGCGCGAGGCCGCGCTGCGCCACAAGATGTACGCGACCTTCATGGCGAAGCCGATGGAAAACGAACCCGGTTCGGCGATGCATGTGCATCAGAGCCTCGTCGATGACGAGACCGGCCGCAATCTCTTCACCAATCGCGAAGGCGAACCGACGGGACTCTTCTATAGCTACATCGCGGGCTTGCAGAAATACACGCCCGCGCTCATGCCGATCTTCGCGCCGTATATCAACTCTTATCGCAGGCTATCGCGCTTCATGGCCGCGCCGATCAACGTGCAATGGGGCTATGACAACCGCACCGTCGGCTTTCGCGTGCCGCACTCGTCGCCGCAGGCACGACGCATCGAGAATCGCATTCCGGGCGTCGATTGCAATCCGTATCTCGCGATTGCCGCCACGCTCGCCGCGGGTTATCTCGGCATGACGCAACATCTCGAACCGACCGAACCGCTCGCGAGCGATGGTTATCGCCAGCCTTATCAATTGCCGCGCAATCTCGACGAAGGCCTCACGCTGATGGGCGCTTGCGAGCCGCTTGCCGAAATGTTCGGCGAGAAGTTCGTGCGCGCCTATCTCGCGCTGAAGGAAACCGAATACGAAGCGTTCTTCCGCGTGATCAGTTCGTGGGAACGCAAGCATCTGCTATTGCACGTTTGAAGGAGCCGACAACATGAACGATCGAATCGATTCGACGGCGCATTACCGCGCGCTCGACGCCGCGCATCATCTGCATCCGTTCTCCGATATGGGCGCGCTCAATCGCGCGGGCAGCCGCGTGATCGTGAAGGCCTCAGGCGTGTATCTGTGGGATTCGGAGGGAACGCGCATCATCGACGGCATGGCGGGCTTGTGGTGCGTGAACGTCGGCTATGGACGCCGCGAACTCGCCGATGCCGCACTGAAACAGATGCAGGAACTGCCTTACTACAACACCTTCTTCAAGACGACGCATCCGCCGATCATCGAGTTATCGGCGATGCTTGCCGATGTCGCGCCCGCGAAGTTCAATCGCTTTCTTTATTGCAACAGCGGATCGGAGGCCAACGATACGGCGCTGCGCGCCGTGCATCGCTATTGGGCCGTGCAAGGACAAACGAAAAAACGCTATGTCATCGCGCGAGCGAATGCGTATCACGGCTCGACGATCGCGGGCGCAACGCTCGGCGGCATGAGCTATATGCACGAGCAGATGCCATCGAAGATGGAGCATGTCGCGCATATCGACCAGCCTTACTGGTTCGGTGAAGGCGGCGCGATGAACGAAGAGGAATTCGGCATTGCGCGTGCGCGTCAGCTCGAAGATATGATCGTCGAACTCGGCGCGGAGAACGTCGCCGCTTTTATCGGCGAGCCGTTTCAGGGCGCGGGCGGCGTGATCTTTCCGCCATCGACTTATTGGCCGGAGATCGCGCGCATCTGCCGCAAGCATGACGTGCTCTTGATCGCCGATGAAGTGATCGGCGGCTTCGGCCGCACAGGCGAGTGGTTCGCGCACGAGCACTTCGGCTTCGAGCCGGATGTCATCACGATCGCAAAAGGTCTTACGAGCGGCTATGTGCCGATGGGCGCCGTCGCGCTATCGGATCGCATCGCGAATGCAATCGTGAATGGCGGCGAATTCAATCACGGCTTCACGTATTCGGGGCATCCGGTCGCGGCGGCAGTGGCCGTGGCTAACCTCAAGTTGCTGCGAGACGAAGGCATCGTCGCGCGCGTAAAGCACGATGCGGGGCCGTACTTTCAAAAGCGATTGCGCGAAGCGTTAAGCGATCATGCGATCGTCGGTGAAATTGCGGGCACGGGGCTCGTCGCCGGCATTCAGCTTGCCGAAGATCGCGCGACGAAAAAGCGCTTTGCCAATGGCGACGATATCGGCACCATATGCCGCGACTTCTGTTTCGCGGGCAATCTCGTGATGCGCGCGAGTCACGATCGCATGTTGCTTTCGCCGCCGCTCGTCGTCACGCATGACGAGATCGACGAAATCGTCGATAAAGCTCGCGCCGCCATCGATGCGACCGCGCGCGCGATCACGCACGCCGCGTAGCGAAGTATTCCGCCGCCATGTGCCTAAACGCCGTGACGGCGGGATTGTCTTGATCGGCACGCCACGCCATGCTCATTTCGGCCTGAACGGCGTTGCCCGCAATTTCCCTGAACTCGACACTGTCGTAATGAAACCGTTGCGACGATGCGGGCAGAATCGATACGCCCAGCCCTGCACGCACGAGCGAAAGAATGGTCGGCGTCTGATCGATGTATTGCGCGAAGTGCGGCTTCACTTCATCGGCGACGAGCATGCTCATGATGCGGTCGTAGAAGTATTTGCCGTGCGTGGGCGAATGCATGATGAAGGGCTGCTCGTGCAACTGCGTGAGTTCGAGCCGGTCGAAACGGCACAGCGCGTGTCCCGCAGGCAATGCGACGATCATCGGCTCGCGGTCGACGAGAAGAAACTCCACTTTCTGCCGCGAAGGCAGCGGCCGCATGAAGCCGAGATCGATCGCGTTTGCCTCGAAGGCTTCGATCTGCGCGACGGAAATCATCTCGAGCAGCACGACGTCGATATCGGGCAGATCGCGCTTCGCAGCGACGAGCAGTTCGGGTATCAGCTCATAGCCCGCCGCGCCCGTGAAGCCAATGCGTACGCGCCCCGTCTTGCCCTTGCTCGCGCGCCTCACGGTGCTTTCGGCTTGCTCGGAAAGATTGAGCAGGCGCGTTGCATCGGCGAGAAACACGCGCCCTTCGGTCGTCAGCTTGACCGTGCGCCCGACGCGCTCGAACAGCTTCACGCCGAGGTTTTCTTCGAGCAGATGAATCTGTCTGGAAAGCGGCGGCTGCGTCATGTTGAGCAGCGCGGCCGCGCGCCTGAAGTTCAGTTCCGTCGCGGCCGCAACGAAGCAACGTACTTGTCCGAGATCGAGCATTCGTAATCGACGTTGAGGTGATGGCCGATCATTATATGTTCGCCCCGGACGCGTTCATGCGCGTGCGTCAGGTCGTGAGGCTGCCTTCGGGGCGCTGTCCCGCAAGAGCCTGAGCGAGACTCGCGAGCACCATCTCGCCCATCGCCGTGCGCGATTCGACCGTTGCGCTCGCGCGATGCGCCTGCAGCACGACGCGATCCATGCCGAACAATTCGGCCGGCACATTCGGCTCATCGACGAAAACATCCAGTCCCGCGCCCGCGATCACGCCACGCGACAGCGCTTCGACGAGATCGCTTTCCTCGACGAGCTTGCCGCGCGCGATGTTGATGAGATAACCGTCCTTGCCCAACGCATCGAGCACGGCCGCATTAACGATGCCCTTCGCTTTATCGGCTGCAGCGGCGAGCACGAGAATGTCGCTTTCGCGCGCAAGCGACAGCAGATCGGGCACGAAGCGATAGTCGATATCGTCCATCGCGCGTACATCGGTATAAGCGATCGGACAACCGAACGCGGCGGCGCGTAGCGCAATCGCGCGGCCCACCTTGCCGAGGCCCACGATGCCCACGCGCTTGCCGCTGAATCGGCGCGACAACGGAATCGCGCTCGGGCTCGGGTTGTTCACCCACTTGCCGGTCTTCACGAAATCGTTGCCGGGGCAGATCTCGCGCAGCGTGGTCAGGATGAGACCGATGGCGAGATCGGCAACATCTTCGGTCAACGCGCCGAACGTACCCGTCACCGGCAACCCGCGCGAGCGCGCGAATTCGAGGTCGACGGCATCGGTGCCGACGCCGTTCACCGCGATCACCTGCAATGCAGGCAAGCGTTCGATGAGATCGTTGGCGATGCCCGTATGTCCGCCGGTAATCACGCCGCGAATCGAAGCGCCGTGTTCGCGGATATACGCGTCCTTGTCTTCCTGCTCGAACAGCCGATGCATCGTATAAAGCGCATTCAGCTTTTCATTGATGGCCGGTACGAGGATGGGATTGAGTTGCAGAATGCTCGGCTTCAATTCGCGTGCTCCATGGTGTTCGTTGCGATGTGGAGCGGATCATGTCTGCTTTCGGCGATAACGTCCAATCCCAAAACGCTATCAATTGATCCACGAATCGACGCATTGCATGCCGCGCTTCGATCGATTCAATCCGGGAATCAGGTAATAGCAATAAAAGATTGGACGCTCTTGTCCACGCTCCCCACAATTCGAAGCATCGGAAGGCACATCGACAATAAAGCCTTGCACATAACATCGGAGACAACAGCGCAATGAACAACGCTGACGGCATCGTCGCTTCCTCGAAAGCGGAACCTGTTGCGGAGAGACACACGAAACACCGCTGGGTCGTGATGGGACTGATCTTCTGCATCTGGGCGATCGCGTGCGCGGATCGCGCCAACTTCGGCATCGCGCTGCCGTATCTGAAGAGGGAATATCACATCACCAATACCGAGGCCGGTCTCATCGTGAGCCTGTTCTCCTTCGCTTATGGCTTCGTGCAGATTCCCGTCGGCCTCCTCTACAAGCGACTCAGCGAAAAGACCACCGGCCTGCTGTTTTCCGTCTTCATGATTCTCACGTCGGTATTCACCGGATTGATGGGCACGACATCGTCGGTGTTTCTGCTGATGGCGTATCGCGTGGGTCTCGGCTTGTCGGAAGGACCGCTCGGCATCGGCTGCACCAACGTCATCAACCGATGGTTCCCCGCAAGGGAAAAAGGCACGGCCACCGGCCTGTGGATCGCCGCATCGAAGCTCGGGCCGCTGATCGTGCCGTCGGTGTGCATCGTCGTGATCCAGTTGTGGGGATGGCGCGAGATCTTCTATGTGTTCGCGGTGCCGGGCATTCTGCTCGCCGTCGTATGGATGTTCTTCGTGACGAACTCGCCCAGCGAGAATCGCTTCTGCTCGCCCGCCGAGCGCCGCTACATCGCCGATGAAACGACCGTCGGCAGCAACGGCGGCAAGTCGCTGTCGCGCGCGCGCATGACGCCGATGCCCCGGCTCGACGCTATCAATCGCACGAAGCGCGTGCCGCAGCTCGAAACGATTCGCCAGGTCTTCGGCTCGTGGAATATCTTCGGCATCGCGCTGGGCTATGGCTGCATGATCGGCATCACAACATCTTCATCTCGTGGATTCCCACTTATCTCGTGACAGTGAAGGGCTTCGCTTCGGTGAAGATGGGCTTCCTTGCATCGGCGCCTTTCATCGGCGCGGTGACGGGCAACATGCTCGGCGGCATCATCTCCGATCGTCTGCTTGGCGGACGCCGCAAACCGATGATGATGCTCGGCGCGCTCGGCACGATGCTGATGACCTTCCTGCTGATCGATGCGCCCGACAGCGTCGCCTATCTCGGCGCGGCGCTGATGCTCGCGGGCCTGATGCTCGGCATCGGCTTCGCAGGCTACTCCGCGTATCCGATGGGTCTCGCAACCAAGGCCACCTATCCGACGGCGTTCGGCATCGTGAACTCGGTCGGACAAATCGGCGGCGCCTGCGCTCCGCTCGCGGTCGGCCTGCTGCTCGACAGCTATAACTGGACCGCGGTCTTCCTGTACATGGTCGGGACCGCGACGCTGTGCCTGCTCTTGTTGCTCAGCGTGGTCGAACCGATAACCGACTCATCGGAACCGGCGAAATGAAATTCAGTTGATTCGATGATGCTTCGCGCCGCTCCTCGCGGCGCAATTTCTTTCAAAGACCGCTCTCGACCATATCGAGAAGCCGCTCGGCAAGCGGTTCGATCTGCGTGCGCTTCAGCCCCTGCAAAGGGCCTTCGATCAGCAAGAGCGCGAAGCCGTGCACCGCGCTCCATGCTAGATATTCCGCTTCGGGCCGGCGTTTCGCTTCGAGCGCGCCCGCCTCGACCATGTCGTCCAGCGCGCGGCTCAGCAACTCGAACGGATCGAGACCGCCCGGCCCCGCGCCATAGGTTTCCTCGTGTTCCGTCCATTCCGTTTGCGGCGCCGCGAACGCCGTGCGAAACAATCCCGCTTCCTTTTGCGCAAAACGAAGATATCCCGTGCCGATGGCGCGCAAACCCGCGCGCGCCGCATCGGCACGGCGGCGCTTCTTCGGGCGCGACGCGAGTTCCTCTTCCATTGCTTGCGCGACGAATGACAGCGCCGCCGAGCGTACCGCCGATAGCAATTCCTGACGGCTCCCGAAGTGACGATAGGCCGCGTTCGGCACGACGCCCGCCCGGCGCGTGGCTTCCCGCAAGACGATCGCGTCGGGGCCGCCTTCGCGCGCGAGTTCGATTCCCGCATCGATCAGCGCGCGTCGCAAATCGCCATGTCGATAGGTGCTGCGCGGCTTGCCATTTGTCATTTTGATTCGTGTGACTTCGATTATGTGGACACTGTTCATTATCTCTGCTACTTTTTGTGGACGGTGTACACAACACAAAAAATAGTTCTGCATCGGTGTTTGCCGTTGCATTGTCACGACGCGGCGGCATCGTATGCGAAAGGAGGTTCGCATGGCGAATACAAATGATCGTACGGATCCGCATGACGATATCGCGCGCATCCGCGAAATGATCGAGGCGTGGCGGCAGGCAGTGCTGGCGAAAGACGTCGATACGCTCGTCAGCCACTACGCGCCGGATGTCGTCGTGTTCGACGTCGTGCCGCCCGCGTCGATCAGGGGCATCGAGCACTATCGCGAGAACTGGCGGCGCTGGTTCGACAGCATGAAAGCCCCGCTCTCATTCGAAATGCGGGAAGTGGAAGTCGCCGCGAGCGGCGATCTGGCTTACGCGCACTCCGTCAACCGCGTCGCCGTGGGCGAACAGGAGGACATCGTGCGCGCGACCGTGTGCTTCAGAAAGATCGATGGCGACTGGCGTGTCGTGCACGAGCACGCATCGGTGCCGCTCATGATGGATATGGACCCTGACGAAACGTCATAACTCAAGGAGCAGTCATGCAAGTGCAACCCTATCTGTTTTTCGAAGGCCGCTGCGAGGAAGCGATCACGTTCTATCGCGAGAACCTGGGCGCGCAAGTCGTCATGATGATGCGCTTCAGCGAAAACCCCGACGCCGGCAAGGCCGAAGCCGCGAGCGGTTGCGGCGTGCCGTCGGGATCGGAAAACAAGATCATGCATGCGGCATTCACCATCGGCGATTCAATGGTGATGGGCTCCGACGGCATGTGCAGCGGCAACACCGAGTTCAAGGGCGTATCGCTTTCGCTCACGGCCGATGACGAACAGCAGGCGGAAAAATACTTCAACGCGCTATCGAACGGCGGCCAGGTGCAGATGCCGATGACGCAAACCTTCTTCGCCAAGCGCTTCGGCATGGTGACGGACAAATTCGGCGTCAACTGGATGGTGCTCGGCGGCGTCGAAGGTCAGCCGCAATAAGCATGCGACGACCGTCCGGCTGGAACGCGGCTTGCGCGCCTTTCATCGCATCAATTCGAAAGGAGGCGCACCATGAGCAACTACGCCGGACGTTCTCAGGAAGACCGTATCGCGCAACGCAAGGGCAACAAGCAGACAGCGCAGGAACAGCCGGGCGGGAACATGGCCGAACCCGGCACGGAGCCCAACAAGGACCATAGCAGCGGCGTGCTGACGGAAGAAGGCAAGCAGGTGTGGCGCACGGGTTCGGGCATCGACGGTGGGGGAAAGACCTGACATCCGTATCGGCCTTCTGAAACGTGAAACAATGGCGGGGTGCCAAAAATATCGCATGTACTATTTGCACCTTGACTCATAGGAGCTTTCGATGAGCGCCCCGCGCAAAAACAATCTTTCAGGTTCGGACATGCCTGCTGATGGAGCCGATCGTCCGACCCGCGAGGAAGCCGAAGCCGCTGTCCGTGTTCTGTTGCGCTGGGCGGGCGACGATCCGCGCCGCGAAGGCCTGCTCGATACACCGGGCCGCGTCGTGCGCGCATATGAAGAGTTTTTTGCGGGCTATACGCAGAATCCGCATGACATCCTCGCTCGCACGTTCTCGGAAGTGCAAGGCTATGACGAAATGATCGTCCTGAAGGACATTCGTTTCGAGAGCTATTGCGAGCACCACATGGTGCCGATCATCGGCCGCGCGCATGTCGCTTATCTGCCGAACAAACGCGTCGTCGGCATTTCGAAGCTCGCGCGTCTCGTCGACGCCTTCGCGAAGCGTCTGCAGATTCAGGAGAAGATGACCGCGCAGATCGCCGATACGCTGAACGAAGTGCTGCAGCCGCTCGGCGTCGGTGTCATTCTGGAAGCCGCGCATCAATGCATGTCGACGCGAGGCGTGCACAAGGCGGGCGTGTCGATGGTCACCTCGCGCATGCTCGGCTCATTCCGCGACGATCCGTCGACGCGTCGCGAGTTTCTTGCCATCGTCGGCAATCAGAACGCGTTCAGCGTGTCGAATACGTAAGGCCGCCGCAAGCAAAGCGCACGCGCGAACGCAAACGCAAACAAACAAAAAGGGCCTCGCGGCCCTTTTTTCATGCGCCGAATCCGTTGCCCGGCGTGCCCGGTCCCGAACCTTCGCGAATCTTGCCCTGCGATACGTTGCTGCCCGGCGGCACGCTATGCGTGAGCCACACATTGCCGCCGATGACCGAGCCTTTGCCGATGGTCACGCGGCCGAGAATCGTCGCGCCCGCGTAGATGACGACATCGTCCTCCACGATCGGATGCCGTGCGTTGCCTTTGACGAGCGCGCCATCGCTCGTCGAAGGAAAGCTCTTCGCGCCGAGCGTCACGGCTTGATAGACGCGCACATGCTGGCCGATCACCGCCGTCTCGCCGATCACGACGCCCGTGCCGTGATCGATGAAAAAGCTCGGCCCGATGGTCGCGCCCGGGTGAATGTCGATGCCCGTCAGCGAATGCGCGATCTCGTTGATGAAGCGCGCGAGCAAGGGCACGCCGAGCTTGTGCAACGCATGCGCGAGACGATGATGCGTCATCGCCCAGACGCCCGGATAACACAGCAGAATCTCGGTGATGTGCTGCGCCGCCGGATCGCCGGTGAAAGCAGCTTGTATGTCGCTCACGAGCAGCGCGCGGATATGCGGCAACTGCGCGCCGAACTCGCGCGCGATCGCGAAGGCTTGCGCCGAGAGATCGGCTTCGCTCGTATCGCGATGTTCGGGCAGGAAGCGCAGCGCGCGGCGAATCTGTTCGCGCAACAGACGCAAGTTGGTTTCGAGCGTTTGCCCGACATAGTAGTCGACGCTTTCGTCGGTCAGATCGGGCGCGCCGTAATGCGTGGGAAAGAGCGCCGAGCGCAGGCCGTTGACGATCCCGACGATGGCCTCGCGTGAAGGCAGTTCACGTATGCCGAGCGGATGCCGCGTGCGATGAAGCTCTTCGCGCGACTGGCGCAAGTCCGCGACGATGCGGGCGAGGCCCCATTCCTGAGGCGTGTCGAGCGCGGTGTCGCGGGATGTTTCGAGCGGCGGTACTGCGCCGAACGTGGGCATGTTCTGCATGTCGGGCAAGAAGCGAGGGACGGATTAAACGACAAGCGTAACCGGTTTTGCGAAAGCCTGCCGTCCGGCCGATCGCGCACCCGCGTCCCCGATGCTCGCGCGGAACATCGCTCAGGCTGTGACGTTGCTTGCGTCGATCCAGCGCACGGCCCAGTCGCGCGCGTGCGCGATGGCTTCGCCTTCGTTGCGGAATCGCAGCTCCGAAGGAAAGAATCGGTTCGCGACGAGCTCGCCATCGCTCGATCGCGAGATCACCACGTACGGCTGGTAGCTGCCATCTCCGGCCCGGGCGGGCGCGCAGTTTAGAAGGTAGCCTCGATGTGAAAAGGCTGCATCGTGTTGCATGAGTCACCTGTGTGAAAGTGCCCTGCTCGTTCGAATCGCATTGCTCTTTTTCGACGGCAAGGTAACGCGCCCTCCTGATTGCTCGAGTTTCGCGTATTGCGCTTTGCCGCCGACAGGTTCCAAATAATACTTGCAGGAAATCGGCTTGGGGTCGAAAAAGGGCTGAAATTTTAAGTATCTCCGAAGGCGCTCTCCGGCAAGGCTCGCGGTTCCGTCGCCAAATATCCGGAACGAGTCTTGCGTGAGGGCTTGGTCAATTCAGGTCCAACTGCAACGGAGCAATGCGATGAACAACGCTGAATCAAACGATCCGCAGAACAAGCAGAAGGAGCAGGTCGCCGACAGTCCGATCAAGACGCCCGGCGCGGAAACCGCTCACGTGAAGATGAGCGATGCGAACAAGGCCGCAGCGGGCGGCGAAGCGCACGCGGGCGCGGGCGCCGGTGCGAAGACGGAGACGACGAAGGCAGGCATGCATATCGGCCCGCAAGGTCTCTATGAGAAGCCGCCGCGCGGCGTCGATGTCGCCAACGACGACGGACTCGACGACACCGTCGATGCCGACGCGAAGAGCATTCATGCGCGACGCGAAGCGGAAATGCTCGCGCGCGAGCCGGATTCCGTCATCACTTCGAATGCGACGACCGTGAACTTTGTACCCGAACCGGGCGATGGTCTCGGCGGCTTCGACAGCCGTCCCGGCCGCAATGGCGTGTTGCTTGCGCTGGAGCGGGGCTATCGCCTGATCGATCGCGGCATGGTCGCGCCGACGGTGCCCGAGGTCGAAGACAAGGTGCGTTTCGAAGGACGCGACCCGCACGGCCACACCTTGCGCGGACGCAAGCACTACGCGCTGAATCATCTGCGTCCGTCGCGGCTCTTCGAGCTCGAACGGAAATGAGCACGACCGCCGTCGCGCATAAGCAAAGAGCCGCATGGACTATGCGGCTCTTTTTACTTGCGTGGGCTTCGCGCGTTACTTTTTTTCTTCCTTCTCGTCATCGGTTTCGATGCGCGTCACGCCGCCCGTTGCAGGCGGATCGCTCGCGGGGAACGTGTCTTCGACTGCCTTGTCGAGATCTTCGTCGTCACGTTCCGAATGCGGATTCTGTTCCTTCAGATTGCCCATCGTCTGCTCCTTTGCTCGTTGCTAATCGACGTAATGCGAAGCAACGCGCGTTCCTTGAGCGTGGCACGGCGTATGCTCAGGGACACGGCGAACGAAGCGCCGCAGCGCAACATACATCGCCGGCGCACGAGAGTCGATAAAGGGGAAACCACATGACGACCCACGCATACGACGGTTACACGCAAGAGACCGAAGAGACCACGCAACTTGAACCGGCTACGCGCCACGCCGTTACGCCCGAGCAGCGCTTTACATCGGCGATCGCGTGTCTCGGCGCGGCCTGGGCGCTGTCATGGGCCGAGTTCGCATTGACGCTCGCCATCGGGCTTCCAGGCGATGCGTCGAGCCATCCGCTCGCCGCGATGGTCGCGTCGCGGGTGCTCGTCGGCCTGCTCTATGTGTGCGTTGCATCACGCCTGCAATGGGCGCGCTGGCTGACCGTCGTGCTCGGATTCGTGTCCGTCGCCCTCGTCGCGCCGACCCTTGCGCTGCAATGGCATATCTTTCCGGCGGCCGCGTTCGTCTGCGGCGTCGGACTCGTCTGCAAGTTCGCGGCGTCGCTCTATCTTCTTTCGCCGATGCCAGGACGCCTCGCGACGCACTAGCCATTCGAAACTCGCGGTTTGCAATCCTTGAAGCGGACGCGGCTTTTTCGCGCGTCCGTCCGCTCGCACAATGCATGACCACCTTCAACGTCATCCATGCGAGCCCGATCATGAAAATCGCTGTCATTGGTGCAACCGGCACGGTCGGCCAGGCGGTCGTCGCCGAATTGAAAGCCCGTCACGAAGTCATCGAAATCGGTGCGACGCGCGGGGCGCATCGCGTCGATCTGCTCGATCTCGACAGCATCAGAAAGCTCTTCGAAACCATCGGCAAAGTGGATGCGATCGTCGCGACCGCCGGTCATGTGCACTTCGGCCCGCTCGTGAAGATGACGCCGGAGCAATTCCGTCTCGGTCTCAACGACAAGCTGATGGGCCAGGTCAATCTCGTGCTCACCGCGCGCGATTACCTGAACGACGGCGGCTCGTTCACGTTGACGAGCGGCATCGTCGGCGCGGAGCCGATTCGCGAGGGCGCGAGCGCGGCGGCGGTCAACGGCGCGATCGAAGGCTTCGTGCGCGGCGCGGCGATCGAACTGCCCCGCGGCCTGCGCATCAACGTCGTGAGTCCGACGATGCTCGAAGAGGCGCGCGAAAGCTTCGGCCCGTATTTTCGCGGTTTCGAGGCCGCGAGCGGCGCGCGCGTGGCGCTGGCGTACAGCCGCAGTGTCGAGGGCGCGGAGACGGGGCGCATCTATACCGTCCACTGACACTTGCGCGCGCGAAGTGTGCATGGAGCGCGACGCATCGATCGCTTATGCTCGGCGCTTCGAAAAACTCATGGAGCGCGCGATGCAATGGACCCGGGACGGCTATCGGCTGAGCACGGACATCGACGAATTCGACTTCGATGTCGTGCATCGCTATTTGAGCGAAGTGGCGTACTGGTCGCCGGGCATCGCGCGAGAAAAGGTCGAGCGCGCCGCGCGTCATTCGCTCGCGTTCGGGCTCTTTCACGGCAACGCGCAGATCGGCTATGCGCGCATGATTACCGACACGACGACATTCGCCTATCTCGCGGATGTGTTCGTGCTGCCCGAGCATCAAGGCGCGGGCCTCGGCACATGGATGATCCAATGCGTGATGGCGCATCCCGATCTTCAGGGACTGCGCCGCATGATGCTCGTCACGTCCGACGCGCACGGGCTCTACGCGCGCTTCGGCTTCGCGGCGAGCCAGCATCCCGAGCGCATCATGGAGAAGATCGGCAAGGCTTAACCGCCCTTCACGCCCTGCGTGTTGACGTAAAGCGCATAGAGCCCGTGACTCGCCGCCATGAACAACCGGTTGCGATGCCGTCCGCCGAAACACACGTTCGCGCAACGCTCGGGCAAGTCGATGTGGCCGATCGCTTCGCCTTGCGGCGTGAAGACGCGCACGCCGTCGAGTTCGGCGTCGCCCATGCCCCAGCCGCACCACAGGTTGCCGTGAATATCGACGCGAAAGCCATCGGGGGTGCCGGGGCCCGCATCGATGAGCGGGCGCGCCTCGCCTAGCCTGCGACCGCCGTCGAGCACGTCGAACGCGTAAATCTTGCGCGGCGTCGCGCGCGATTCCACCACATACAGCACCGATTCGTCCGGCGAGAACGCGAGACCGTTCGGGCCCACGAAGGCGTCGATCATCATCGTGATTTCGCCGCTCTGGCCATCGACGCGATAGACGCAGGGCTTCAGTTGCGCCTCGTTCTTTTCGCCTTCGTAGAAACCGTCGATGCCGAAGGTCGGATCGGTGAACCAGATCGAGCCGTCCGACTTCACGACGACATCGTTCGGCGAATTGAGCGGCTTGCCGGCGTAGCGATCGGCGATGACGGTGATCGATCCGTCGTATTCGGTGCGCGTCACGCGCCGCGTCAGATGCTCGCAGCTTACGAGCCGGCCTTCGCGATCGCGCGTGTTGCCGTTCGCGTTGTTCGACGGCTTGCGAAACACGCCGACTTCGCCGCTCTCTTCGTCCCAGCGCAGGATGCGATTATTCGGGATGTCGCTCCAGAGCAGATAGCGGCCGTCGCCGAACCAGACCGGCCCCTCGGACCAGCGCGCGCCCTGATACAGACATTCCACCGACGCCGATGCGATGCGCAGTGCATTGAAACGCGGGTCCAGCACGCGCACGGCGGGGTCGGGATAGCGGCGGTCGGGGTGGGTCATCTTTCTTGTCTCCGGTTGGGGGTTGTCTTCACGGTTCGCCGGCGGCCACGCCGGTCAACTCGGCGATCGATCTGTTCAGCCCATCGAAGATACGCTCGGCGACCCGAGGCGGAAAATCGCCGGGCAATTGCGCTGTCACTTCGTCGATGACCGTCGGCGCGGGTTCGACGATGTGCCGGATGATCGGCTCCGCGCTGTCGCCGAAACCGCATCTCTGCGCCATCGCGTCGAAGTGCCGGCGCTTGATCTCGCGAAACGCGTAGCGCCTGCTCGCACCGGGGATGGCCATCGCCAGCTTCGCCTTGTCCCACGACCATTGGTTGGCGCCGTCGCCTTCTACTGGCCAGATCGACATGACGTCATAGAGCGGCGTGAGGCGGTATTGTCCGCCCCTCGCCAGATGAATGCTGAAGTTCTTCGCGTGACCGTCGGGCGCGGCCAGCAGCCAGAACAGGATCTGCGCGCTCACGAGCGTTTGCACGTCACGGCGCGCTTCGGTCGACTGTTGCAGCACGCGCGCGAGATCGCGTCGGCGTCGCGCCATGGGGCTTGAGCCATCGTCCGTCGTGCCGCAGCAGCGCGGTCTTTTCCTGCGCGCCCGCGAGCGAAATGCGGAAGTCGTCGTCATGGTCGGTGCCCAAGGGCATGCCGCCGGCCACCTGATTCAGCAGGCTTTCGACGTCATCGTCGCTGAACGGCGTTCCTTCGATGCTTTCGATGTCTTTCGGCGCTTCGTCGTCGGCAAGCAGTTGCACGGCACCGACACAATCGCGACCGATGGCCCGCAGCAAGTCGAACGCATCGGCGCTGTCGGTCTGGAAGCGCTGCGCGATGCGGCGGCGAATCGGCTCGCTGTCGGGCAGAAGATTGTCGAAGTAGTTGAGCACGGCGTCGCCTTTCAGCGGCGCGCCGTCGAGACCGATCGGCAGCGACAGCGAGAGCGGACGTGCCTCGTCCGAGCGAATCCACTCGGTGTCGTATATGAGTTCCGCCGGTCCGCGCGTAGGCAGATTCCACGTTGCCACGCGCTTTCCGTTGGCCCATACGGACAACGCGCGGGAATGAAGCCGACGCCCGGCCATTACCGGTCGGCCTCGTTTGCTTCGATCAGCGACGTGTCGGGCCGGGCCTGCACCAGCAACTGGAGGCCGTAGACGCCGAACACCGCGAGGAGTTGATCGAGCGTCAGCGAGCTTGAATCGCGCTCCAGGGTAGAAAGCCGGCTTTGGCTGATGCCGAGGCGCGCCGCCGCCTGCGTCTGCGTCAGTCCGGCCTGCTTGCGGCCGGCCGCGAGCACATGGCCCATCTGCGCGACTGTCACGATAACTTGTTGCATGGCGCAAATTATCTGTGTGACGAAATAAAAGCAGTTTATTCGCCACACAGATAATCGGTCACCTACAAATCAGAGCGAGTATCTGCGAGAAGAATAAATACCGTTTATTCGTCCCGCAGATATTCGATGCCGGCGCTCAGTTCGGCCCCAGCTCTCCATCCCTCAGACGCCACAAGTTCAATGGATTGTCGTCCGCCAGCGCAGCCGGCAACAGCGCCGCCGGCAGATCCTGATAGCACACCGGGCGCAGGAAGCGCTCGATCGCCATCGCGCCGACCGACGTGGAACGGCTGTCCGATGTGGCCGGGAACGGCCCGCCGTGCACCATCGCGTAGGACACTTCGACGCCCGTCGGAAAACCGTTCGCGAGAATCCGGCCCGCCTTGCGCTCGAGCACCGGCAACAAGCGCCGCGCAAGCTCGACGTCGCCCTTTTCCATCAGCAGCGTCGCGGTGAGTTGGCCTTCGAGATGGCGCGCGACGGCGATCATCTCGTCCTCGTTGCGGCAAATGACGATCACCGACGTCGGTCCGAAAATCTCGCCCGACAGTTGCGGCTTGGCCAGAAATTCCTCCGCATTCACGCGATACAGCACCGGCAGCGCGCCGCTCGGTGCGTCGCCCTTCACGCCGGTCGCGATATTGCGCGCGCCGGACGCGTCGCGTTCCTGGATCCCGCTCGCGTAGGCCGCGGCGATCTGCGCGGTGAGCATTGTCTGCGTTTCCTTCTTCATGATCGCGGTGGCGGCAAGATCGATGAAGTCGTCGAGATCCGGCCCCTCCAGCGCGATCACGAGGCCCGGATTCGTGCAGAACTGGCCGACGCCGAGCGTCACCGAATCGATGTAAGCCGCCGCCAGCGTGTCGCCGCGCGCTTCCAGCGCGCCCGGCAACGCGAAAACCGGGTTCACGCTGCTCATTTCGGCGAAGACGGGAATCGGCACCGGGCGTTTCGCCGCGATATCGACGAGCGCGAGCCCGCCGCGCCGCGAGCCGGTAAAGCCGACGGCCTGAATCGCCGGATGCGCGACGAGCGCCTCGCCGATCGCATTGCCCGCGCCGACGACGAGCGAAAACGTGCCCTCGGGCAAGCCGTTGTCGGCGACCGCCTTCTGCACCGCGCGGCCGACGAGTTCGGACGTGCCGAGATGCGCCGGATGCGATTTCACGACCACCGGACAGCCCGCCGCGAACGCCGAGGCGGTATCGCCGCCCGCCACCGAAAACGCCAGCGGAAAATTGCTCGCGCCGAACACGGCGACCGGGCCGAGCGGAATCTTTTGCAAACGCAGGTCGGATCGCGGCAGCGGTTTTCTGTCCGGCTGCGCGGAATCGAGCGTCGCCGAGAGCCAGCGGCCCTCGCGCACGAGCGATGCGAAGAGCCGCAACTGCCCGACCGTGCGGGCGCGCTCGCCTTCGAGACGCGCCTTCGGCAGCGCGGATTCGGCCATCGCGCGCTCGATCAGCGTATCGCCGAGCGCGATGATGTTGTCCGCGATCGCTTCGAGAAACTGCGCGCGCGTTTCGAACGGCGCGTGGCGATAGTCGTCGAACGCCGCTTCGGCCAGCTCGCACGCGCGCGCCACTTCCGCCGCGCCGCCGCCGCCGAACTCGGGTTCGAGATCGGCGTTGCGCGCGGGGTCGAACGCGCGGAGCGTGGCATCGGTGCCCCGCACGGCCGATGCCCCGATCAGCATTTCTCCGGTGATCTTCATTTCAGCTCCTCATCTCTTGTTGGCGATGGGCGGCGAGCGCTGGGCGCGGCCGCCCGCTAAAGCGAGTGACCCGCGCCCCGCGCAAGCGTTCCGCGCGAGGCGTGCGAGTGGTCATCGAGAGCGGTGAAGCAAATGCGGTGCGCGGTCGAAGCCGAAGCGAAAACCGGTCTTGCGTTGACGCCAGAAACTATAGGCGCGACGCACCACTTGCGAAAGGAAGCGCCTCAGGTTTTGGCGACGGGCGTCGCGGACTTCCTGAACGTGATGTGCGCGATGCGCCGCACCAGCAGCGCCGCCACGAGCGCGGCGACGGCCGTCAGCAGCACGCCGATGTGGATCGACTGCACGAGCGCGTCGCGGGCGGCATCGAAGAGCGCGGGCCCGTCGAGACCGGCCGCGCCCAGTTCGGCGAGGATGCGCTCGCGCAACGCTTCATCGACGAGAATGCGCGGATCCGACAGCCGCGGCAGCCACTGCGCCGACACCGACGGCCCGAGCACGCTCACCGTGCGCGCCACGACGCTCGCATAGTGATGCGCGACGATCGTCCCGACGATGCTCGTGCCCATCATCCCGCCGACCATGCGCGTCGATTGCAGGAGCGCCGTCGTGATGCCGAAGCGCTCGCGGCCCGCGATCTCCTGCCCGAAGATATTCATGTTGTTGAGGATGAAGCCGAGGCCGATGCCGGTCGCGGCCATCGGCAATTCGATCCACACGTGCGGCGTCGATTCGCGCGCGAACGCGAGTCCGACCGACGCGATCAAAAGCAGCGTGAAGCCGATCGACAGGATATTCACCGGCTTCTTCATGTGAATCACGATGCGCGTGTTGATGAAGCTGCCGAGCGCGATGCACGCGGCGATGGGCGTCGCGAGCAGACCCGCGGCCTGCGGCGACAGGCCGAAGCCGCCTTGCAGCAGGAGCGGCGCGAAGAAGATCAGCGAGAACATCACGAAGCCCGCGAGAAACGAGAGCGTGAAGAGCGTGTTCATCTGCGCGTCGCGGAAAATGTCGAGCGGGATGATCGGATGCGTCGCGCGCCGCTCGCAGATCAGGAGCGCCACCGCGCACACCGCTACGCCGATGCCGAGCGCGACATTGGCGGCCGTCAGCCCGTCCTGCGGCAGCGCCTCGATCAGCGCCTGAAAGCCGCCGAGCACCAGCGCGACGAGCGCCGCGCCCGTCCAGTCGATCTTCACGCCGCCCTCGCGCGGCCGATGCAGGTTCGGCAGATGCGCCCAGATGAAATACAGCGCCGCCGCGCCGACCGGCAGATTGACGAGAAACGTCGAGCGCCAGCCCCAGTGCTGGCTCATCCAGCCGCCGAGCGACGGCCCGGCCGCCGTGCCGATGCCGTAAGCCGCCGCGAGCACGACCTGCCAGCGCACGCGGGCGCGCGGATCGGGGAACAGATCGGGAATCGACGCGAACGCGGTGCCGACCATCATCCCGCCGCCGACGCCCTGCAGCCCGCGCGCGAGCACGAGGAACAACATGCTGGGCGCGAGGCCGCACAGCACCGACGCGGCCGTGAACGTAATCACCGCGGCGATCACGAAGCGCTTGCGGCCGAAGTAGTCGCCGAGCCGCCCGAACACCGGCACCGTCACGACCGACGCCAGCAGATACGCGCTCGCGATCCACGCGTAGAACTCGAAGCCGTGCAGCTCCGCCACGATCGACGGCAGCGCGGTGCTGACCACCGTCTGATCGAGCGCGACGAGCATGTTGACGAGGCCGATGCCGAGCATCGCGTAGAGAGCGGTTCTGAACGGTAAAGCAGGCGGCGATTGAGTCACGGTCGGGCGGGCGGGATGGAGAGGTGCTAAAAAGAGATCGCGCCGCCGTTTGTTAAGCGGACGCTGATGTAGAAGAACCACGAATTGTACGGCCTGACTTGCGCCAGATCGACCTATCGCAAAAAAGCATCGGCGCTGATTCCGTCGACCATTGGCGATCTCGGTAAAAAAGCAACCCAGTAAGGTAAAAAAGTTTGACCGATGCCGTGCCCGCGTCAATTTTTCACGCGGGCCAATGGTTGCCCTATGGGAGAATCGTTTTGTCATTCATCAACAAAACGAAGCCCAAAATGTCCGTCGTGTCCGAACTTTCCCGTGCGCGCCGCAATTCGGCGCACTGCTCCACGTGCGCGATGCGTCATCTGTGCATGCCCGAAGGCCTGTGCGCGAACGACATCGCCAAGCTGGAGAACATCATTTCGGTGACGCGCAAGGTCAAGCGCGGCGACGCGCTCTTTCGCGCGGGCGACCGCTTCGATGCCCTGTTCGCCGTGCGCTCCGGGTCGATCAAGACGGTCATCACGCACGACGGCGGCCGCGAGCAGGTGACGGGGCTGCTGCTCGCGGGCGATGCGCTCGGTTTCGAAGGCATCGAGGAAGGCGAGCATACGTGCGATGCGATCGCGCTCGAAGACAGCTCCGTCTGCGTCGTGCCGTATTCGCTTTTCGAGCGCATGTGCCGCGAAACCGACGCGCTGCAAAAGCGCCTGCATCGCATGATGAGTCACGCGGTGAACCGCGAGGCGAATCACGTCGTGCGGCTCGGCATGCTGCGGGCCGACGAGCGCGTCGCGCGGCTGCTGCTCGATCTTTCGTCGCGGCTGTCGAAGCGCGGTTACGCGTCGTCGGAATTCACGCTGCGTATGACGCGCGACGACATGGGCAGCTATCTCGGCATGACGCTCGAAACCGTGAGCCGCACCCTGTCGCGTTTCGACAAGGCGGGCCTCATCGAGACGCAGGGCAAGTTCATCCGCATTCGCGACTTCGACGCGCTGCGCGCCGTCTGACGGGACATCGTCTGCGATTATTGCGTCGGCCCGAATAATCGCCGCCTATTTTTCTGTTGGCATGCGCTTCGCTACGGTTTAGTCTTTTCGATTCGACCGACGCGCGCTACGGCGCGCGATTTGGTCGATTGCGAAGCCACTGGCCAGCCACGGAGATTGGGCGACATGAACCGCGAACCTTCCCTGCGTCATCCGCTGCTCGAGCGCCTCGCCGAAGCGCGCCGCGTCACCGACGAGCTTTTCAATGTCGTCAAGCCCGAGCACCTTTACGACAGGCCGATCGCCGAGCGGCATCGCATCGTTTTCTATATCGGGCATCTCGAAGCCTTCGACCGCAATCTGCTCGATCAGCGGCTCTTCGATCTGCCGAGCCCGAATCCCGCCTACGACCAGCTTTTCGCTTTCGGGATCGATCCGGTGGACGGCGGCCTGCCGACCGATCAACCGTCCGACTGGCCTTCGCTCGACGAAGTGCGCGCGTATCGCGACACGGTTCGCGCCGAGATCGACGCGCATTTCGATCCGATCAGGATCGCCGCGGCGCCGCTTTCGGCAGACGAGCCGCCCGCGAAGCTGCTCGAAGTGGCGATCGAGCATCGGCTGATGCACGCGGAAACGCTCGCGTACATGCTGCATCAATTGCCGGTCGATAGAAAAATCGCGCCATCGAATGCGTTTTCGGAACGTTCGTCGGATCGCGATCTGTCGCACGAAAGCGTGCGCGTGCCGGCGGGCAGCACGACGCTCGGGCTGACGCGGGAAAGCGGCCTGTTCGGCTGGGACAACGAGTTCGGCGAGGAACGCATCGAGGTGCCCGCGTTCGAGATAGACCGCCATATGGTCACGAACGGCGACTATCTGCGTTTCATCGATGCAGGCGGTTACTGGAATCGCGATTACTGGGACGACGCCGACTGGGCGTGGAAGGAAGAGCAGCGCATCGCGCACCCGGCGTTCTGGATTCCCGGCGACGACGCGAACGCATGGCAGCTACGCACGATGTTCGACGAAATCGCGCTGCCGCCCGACTGGCCCGTCTACGTGAGCTACGCCGAAGCGAAGGCGTACGCGCGCTGGGCGGGCAAGTCGTTGCCGACCGAGGCGCAATGGCAGCGCGCCGCATCGGGCGCGCCGCATGTCGCGGAAGGCAACTTCGATTTCCGCCGATGGGACCCGGCGCCGGTGCAGGCGCATCCGGAGAATCGCAGCGAGTTCGGCGTCGAAGGGCAATTCGGCAACGGCTGGGAATGGACGTCGACGGAATTCGGCCCGCTGAACGGCTTCGAGCCGTTTCCGTTTTATCTCGGCTATTCGGCGAATTTCTTCGACGGCAAGCATTTCGTGATAAAGGGCGGCTCGGCCCGCACGGCGGCGTGCATGTTGCGGCCGAGCTTCCGCAACTGGTTCCAGGGGCATTACCAGTACGTCTATGCGGGATTTCGCTGCGTGAAGAACATCGATTGAGCGATCACCGCGCGCAACTTATCGTGCGGTCACATCCTTGGCCGGGACGTCGATGGTCGCCGTTGCATTGGCGGCCGGCGTCGCGCTTTCGCCCACGCCATCCTTGAAAGCCTTGACCGCGCCGCCGAGATCGGAACCGACGCTACGCAGCTTTTTGGTGCCGAAAACGAGCGCGACGATAGCCAAGACGATGAGCCAATGCCCGATGCTAAGACTTCCCATATCACCTAACCTCACAGAGATAAACGTTGAAACCGGGCGGAATGCGCAAGATTTACTCGACGCCCCGCTCGCACTTTGCGTATTCTGTCATAAAAATCAACAACTTATGTGACCCCGTTTTGAACTGCGCTCGGTAAACGGCCGGCTCCCGAGTATTTATTGCCTCGGCCCCCAAAATGGAAACGCCGCGCGTCCTCACGAGCGCGCGGCGTTTTTCGCTTGCTATCGACGCGATCAGAAATCCGTTGTCACCGACAGCAGCACCGTGCGCGGCGCGCCTTGCGTCAGATAACCGCCGATCGTCGAAGCCCAATACGACTTGTTCGCGACGTTGAGCACGCTCGCGCGGAACGTCGTCGGCTTGCCATAGATCACGGTCGCGTAACGCGCGCCGAGGTCGAAGCGGTTCCAGTGCGGAATCGACAGCGTGTTGGTCGTGTTCAGATACTGCGACCCGGTATAGATCCAGCGCGCCGTCAGCGTGAGGCCGTTGAGCATCGGCACGTCGTACTCCGCGTTCACGTTGAACATGAACGTCGGCACGCCGATCGGCTTATTGCCGTCCAGGGAGGCGTCGCCGAGACCGTATTGCGTCGCGTGGATATACGTCGCGCCCGCGATCAGGCGCACGCCGCGCACCGGCTCGCCGAACACCGACGCCTCGATACCGCGATGGCGCTGCGTGCCGTCCGAGACAAAAACGTTCGACGTGTTCGTGTAGGTCAACGGCTTTTCGATCTGGAACGCCGCGATCGACGCGCCGTACTGGCCGTTGTCATACTTTGCGCCGACTTCCCATTGCTTCGACTTCTCCGGCGGCAGCAGTTGCCCGGTGTTGACCGCGGTTGACGGCGCCGCCTCGCCGATCGTCAGCGCTTCGCTATGGTTCGCGAAGAACGACACGTTCTGCCACGGCTTCACGACGAGACCGAACAGCGGCGTCGTCACCGAGTCGTTGTAGGCCTCGGTCTGAACGCCCGTGTAGTCGAAGTTGTTCGCGTGGATGTCCTGGTGACGCACGCCGACCGTGAACAGCACGCGGTCGTTGAGGAAGCCGAGCGTGTCGGAGATCGAGACGCTGCGCAGCAGGCTGAGCGACGTGGTTTGCGGATCGGCGAGATTGCCCGCCTGCCCGATCGTCGCCGGATACGGAACCTGCGGCGTGTCGTAGATGCTCGACGCCCAAGAGCCGCTGTACGTGTACGCCGACCTCGAATCGACGCGCACGATCGACGCGCCCGCCGTCACGAAGTGCGACACCGGGCCGGTGTTGAAGTGACCGCGCACGCCGGCTTCGGCGGAAGTGCCGTCTTCCTTGTGCGGCACGCCGAGACGCGATTGCGTGACGCCCGTCGTATTGATGCTCGGCGACGAATACTCGCCGTGCTCGTCCGTATGACGCGCGCCGCCCGTCACGTAAGCCGTCCAGCCGGGCAGGAAATCGTATTCGGCGCGCAGGATGCCGACCGTGTCTTCGATCGAACTGTAGGTCCACGACTGCCCGTAGTTGTACGACGCCGACGGCGGTTCGGGAATGTAGTTGGCGTAGTCGTAGACCGTCGAGCGGCCGCCGTTCACGCGCTGGCGCTGATACAGGAAATCGGCGTACAGACGCAGTTTGTCGCCGCGCCAGTCGAGCGCCACGGCGGTCGTGTTATCCCGCCGATGTTCGTTGTCGATCGACGTCTCGCCGTCGTGATTCGCCTGATTCACGCGGATGCCGAACTGCCCTTCGCTGCCAAATCTGCGGCCGACATCGACATGCGCGCCGATCGTACCGGACGTCTCGCCATCGATCGTCACGCGCGTGAGCGGCTTGTCGTCGGCGCGCTTGAGTTGCAGATTCAGCCCGCCGCCCACCGCCGAGCCGTTCGGCGATGCGCCGTTCAGAAACGCGTTCGCGCCCTTGAACACATCGACGCGTTCGAGCGCATCCGTCGAGACGAGCTGACGCGGCGTGATGCCGTAGAGACCGTTGAGCGAGACGTCATCGCCTTGCAGCTCGAACCCGCGAATGATGTACACCTCGGAGAAGTTGCCGAAGCCGAACGCCGTACGCACCGCCGGATCGTTCGCGAGCACGTCCGAAAGCGTGCGCGCCTGCTGGTCCTCGATCAGCTTCGACGTGTACGTCGTCATGCTGAACGGCACGTCGATCATCTTTTGCTGGCCGAGCACCCCGAAATCCGCGCCGCGCGCGACCTGGCCGCCAGCATAGGTCGGCGCGAGATCGCCGGGCAACTGTTCCTTCGACGCCTGAACCTTGACGGCGGGCAGCGTGCTCTCGGCGGGCGAATTCGCGCCTTCAGCGTTGCTTGCGCCGGACGATTGCGCGTGAGCGGACAAGGAAAACACCGCCGCGACAGCCGCGACGATGGCTACGCTCGACGCGCGACGGACGAGCGCCTTCGCAGGCGTGGCCTGCAAGGTGGAAACACGGGAAACGGGCATGAATCAGAGAGGAACGTCGAAGTTGGTCGGTCTTCCGTCCCGGGGCGCGAATGGAATCCGGGCGGCATTGTTCTGAGCGTCGAAGCAAGCCGCGCAAGCGCGCGGCAGCCCGAGGCCGTTGTGCGCCGCATTATATTGCAAATAAGAGTCGTTATCATTCCGATAACGAGAGATTTGTCGTAACGCAACGTCTGACGCGCGTCAGGCTTTTGAATCGCGCTTTATGCGAGGATCCTCGGATTTACGAAGTCATTGAACGTGCCGACCGCGCATCGGCGACGGCGGCCGAATGACGGCGCGCCGCGCGCTTCCTGAACCAGATGATGAGCCCCGTCGCGCTGAGCACCGCGACCGCGATGCCCACGGCGCTCACGAGAATCCGTCCGCCGAGGCCGACGATGCGCCCCGAGTGCAGCGGAAACTGCGCCTGCATGAAGATGTCGCCGGCCGAGCCGCGGCCCGGAATCGTCGATCCCGCGAGCGCGCCCGTCTGGGCGTTGTAGTACAGCCAGGCGTTGCCGAGACCAACGTCGCCGTGATCGTGCCCCGGCGCGAAGAAACCGACGCCGTAAGCCTTGAACATCGGCGCGTAGTAGAGCGCGCCCGGCGGTTCGGTCAGGTTCTCGCGTTTCGCGTCGCGGGCGGCCATCTCCAGAATCTGCTCGCGCGTCGCTGGCGCCTTGCCCGGCGGGCCGGCGCGCACGAGTTCGGGGTTGTCGAGGAAAGAAGGCGAAAGCTTCGAGAACATCGATACGACCGGGCGCATCACGGGTTCGGAAAGATTCATCGAGATCGAGGTGAGCGCCATGACGAGCAGAAGGCCCCAGATCCACACGCCGCCGGAGCGATGCAGGTCGAACGTCAGCGCGTAGCCGCCGCGCTTCACGCGGAACGCGAACGACTTGCGCCACGCCTTCACGCTCGGAAACGACAGAATCAGCGCGATGCCGCTATCGAAGAACCAGAGAATGCCCACGATGCCGATGAGCCACGTGCCGATATCGAAGCCGCCGACGACCGGCAAATGCAGCGTGTAGTGCAGCTTGTAGAGGAACGGCATCAGATCGATGCGCGCGAGCGACACCGCGCCCCACATGCGCTGCGCCTGCACCTGCCCCGTCGCGGGATCGACGGCGATCTGGTTGTACGGCACGTCGAACGGCGCGTTCGTCGCCGGATTCGTGCGCGGCATCACCATCATCTGCGCGGTGTGCCCCGGCTCGATGCCGAGCGGCAGGTACGTCACCTCGACGCGCGGATCGGCCGCTTCGACGCGCCGCGCGAGTTCGAGCGGCGGAAGCGCGGGCGCATCGGTGCGCGCGTTGAAGAACGACGGATTCAGCAGCGCGTCGATCTCGTGATCCCACGCGATGATCGCGCCGGTCAGACCCGAGACGAAGAGAAAGAGCGCGGTCGCGACGCCGAGCCAGCGATGCAGGCGAACCAGAACCGGCCTCATGCCCGCTCCTCGGAGCGATAGTCGTGCGCGACGGCGATCATCTTTTCGACGTGATGTAAATAGGAATTGTTCGCAATTCTATCGACGACTGATCGGCCACACAAGCTTCTCGTAAGCTGCTTACCATTTTTTGTCACGAATCCGTGCCGACAGTGGAGCAAAAGTTTACAAGCTCGCGATGTTCAGGGCAGAATGCCGTCGCCCGATAATGCGAACGATTCGCATTTAAAACAACTCCAACCGACGACGGACAGACCATGAAATCAGCGACGCGCTCGCGCGCATTCCCGGCCACATCGACGATGCGGCCTTCGACCCTCGCCGCCCTGCTGCTCTTCGCGATGAGCCAGTCCGCGATGGCGCAAGGCAGCGACGGCGCGCAAGCCGCCGATCAACCCCACGAGGCGTCGCTGCCGGCGGTGTCCGTCACCGCGTCGCAGGACACGCTGCAGCATCTGCGCGACGACGTGTCGAGCGGCGCGCTCGGCTCGCGCACGCAACTGGAGACGCCCTTCTCGACGACGATCGTCACCGGCGAGGAGCTCGCCGACCGGCAGGCCAACAAGCTCGGCGACGTCTTCGCGCAGGACGCTTCCGTGTCGGACAACAGCAATCCGTACAACGCGTGGGCGAGCTACATCACCGTGCGCGGCATGCAGCTCGACTGGCAGAACGGCTTCAGGCTCGACGGCCAGCCGTACAACGGCTACGGCATCACGATGCCTTACGAGCAGCTCGAAAGCGTCGAACTGCTGAAAGGGCTGTCGGGCTTTATGTACGGCTTCGGCGCGCCGGGTGGCGTCGTGAACTACGTGACGAAAAAGCCGCCCGCGACCGACAGGCAGATCGCGAGCGTCGATGTCGGCTATCGCTCGACGTCGGTCTGGACCGAGCATCTGGATCTCGGCGGGCGCGTCGGCCCGGACAGCATGGTCGGCTACCGCTTCAACGCGACGCACGAGGAAGGCAAGACGTACAACGACGGCAACGTGCGGCGCGATTCCTTCTCGCTCGCCGCCGACGCGCGCCTGACCCGCGATCTCACCGCGACCTTCGGCGCGCTGTATCAGGAGCGGCATGCGTCCGGCATCACGACGGCGATTTCGACCGCGCGATATACCGGCACGTCGCTGCCGGCGACGCTGTCCGGCGGCAGCAGCACGCTGCAGACGCCCGATCAGCATCTGAACACCAACCTGCAGATCTACACCGCCGGCCTGCATTACAACCTGAGCCCGGACTGGACGCTCTCGGCGACGTACAGCTTCAGCAAGAGCACGCGCTATCGCAACGAAGGCACTTGGTATCTGCTCGATCAGGCAGGCGATTACGACGACTATCGCTTCGAAGGCAAGGAAGGGCATCAGCTGAACACGTTCCGCGTGATGGCCGAAGGTCTCGTGAAGACGGGACCGCTCAGGCATCAGCTCGTGTTCGGCGCTGATTACCAGAAGCAGACGACCGACTACGGCGCGAACTCCTTCTATGCGCAGCTCGGCACGGGCAACCTCTATCAGCCGAACGTGAATCGTTACGACAGCTCCGGCTTCTACACCTATCGCGCCGCCGACGTCACGCAGAAGGCGCTGTTCGCGAGCGACACGATCGCGCTGACCGAGCGCTGGTCCGTGCTCGGCGGCCTGCGCTACACGAACTACGAGCAGCACGGTTACGGCCTCGACGGCAGCACGTCGTCGACGTACACGCAAAACGGCGTGCTCACGCCAACCGTCGCGCTGATGTACAAACTCACGCCGGGCACGACGCTCTATGCGAGCTATGTCGAATCGCTCGAAGCGGGCAACGTCGTCGGCGACACCTATGCGAACGCCGGGCAATTGCTCAAGCCGCTGCGCAGCAAGCAATACGAAGTCGGCGTGAAGAGCCAGAACGCACGCTGGAGCGCGACGGCCGCGTTGTTCCGCATCGAGCGCGGCGCGCAGTATGCCAACAGCGACAACGTCTTCGTCGAGGACGGCGAGTCGATCTTTCAGGGTGCCGAAGCGGGCGCGGACGTGCGTCTCGGCCGGGACTGGACCGTCGGCGCCGATCTGATGTGGATCGCGACGCACTACGAGAAAGGCTCGACCAACAACGGCAATCGCGTCGCGGGCGCGCCGGGATTCGTCGCGGCGGCGCACGTGAATTACGCGGTGCCCGTCGTTCCGGGCCTGACGCTCGGCGCCGATGCGAAGTTCACCGGCAACACGAGCCTCAGTCCGTCCGGCGACATCAAGGTGCCGGGCTATCTGGTGATGAACCTCGGCGCGACCTACACGACGCGCATCGCCGGACATAACGTCGGGCTGCGCGCGGCCATCGACAATCTGACGAATCGCCGTTACTGGGAATTCCAGTACGCCGATTACATCCAGCCGGGCGAGCCGCGCACGCTCTCACTCAACGCGCGCGTCGAATTCTGATCCTTGCCGCGCGACATGCCTTGAAATAACTGGTCCGAGAGGCCCGCCCCTTGTGCCGCAAGGCTTGGCGGGCGGGCCGTGACATTCCGTGAAATAGTTTGCGCGTGGTTTTTAACCGGGCCGATCGCCACAATGGGTTCATTCGCAACCACCCACCAAGGCGAACAATCATGGAACTGGAACTGCTCGGAAAAATCTCGATGTACGTGATGGGCATCGTCCTCACCGCGTCGCTGCTCGAGGCCGTCGTCCTGCATTTCAAGTACAAGGGCACCGACAAGGCGTTCGACTGGCACGAGACCTGGATCTCGCTCGTCGATCTCGTCGGCCGCAAGCTCCTCGCGTTCCTGCCGCTCTCGCTCGCGACGCCCGTCTTCAACTTCGCGTGGGAGCATCGCATCCACACGGTCACGACGAACACGGCGCTCACGCTGTTCCTGCTCTTCATCGGACAGGAGTTCTGCTACTACTGGTATCACCGCGCGTCGCACACGATCCGCTTCTTCTGGGCGAATCACGCGGTACATCATTCGCCGAACCAGTTGACGCTGTCGTCGGCGTATCGGTTGGGCTGGACCACCAAGATCGCGGGCTCGGCCATCTTTTTCACTCCGCTCGTGTGGTTCGGCGTGAAGCCCGACGTGGTGCTCGCGGTCGTGTCGATCAACCTCCTCTATCAGTTCTGGCTGCACGCAACGTGGATTCCGAAGCTCGGCTGGCTCGAATATGTGTTCAACACGCCGTCGGCGCATCGTGTGCACCATGCATCGAACGCGACATATCTCGATGCGAACTTCGGCGGCGTGCTCGTGATCTTCGATCGCCTGTTCGGAACGTACGTGGAAGAGCGCGCCGATGAGCCGTGTGTCTACGGCCTGACGACGCCGGTGACGTCGCATAACCCGATCGTCGTCGAGATGCAGCACTGGGCCAGCCTCGCGAAGGACATGTACAACGCGAAGAGCGTGTCGGATGCGGTCGGCTTCCTGCTGCGTCCTCCGGGCTGGCTGCCGAACGGCGAAGGCGACACCACCGAAGAATTGCAGAAGCGCGCCAAGTCGATCGAACAACAACCGGCCCACGCGGGCCGATAACGAAAGCCTCGCAGCGGTACTTTCGAATCCCGATGTCCGGTTCAGCGCCGGCATCGGGTTTTTTCATTTGCGGCGCTGGATCGTCGCAGCCGCCGCGCCCGCCGCCGCAAACGCGCACGCGGCGGAGAGCGCGGCGACGGCGCGCAACGCATCGGCGATGGCATCGGCTTGCGCGCGGGCGAGCGGCGCCGATGACGCTTCGGACGTCGGCTGGGCGTCCAGCGCGCGCATGCTGTCGCGCGGCACATGCAGCCGATCGAGCCGCGCCGACAAAGCCGCGTCGTGCGACCACACGAACACGATGCCGAGCACCGCGATCGCGAGCAGACTCGCCACGCGCGCGACCGCGTTGTTGATGCCCGACGCGATGCCCGCGCGCTCGCTTCCCGCCGATGCCATCACGGTCGTCGTCAGCGGCGCGACGGTGATCGTCATGCCGAGCCCGAGCACGACGAGCGCTGGCAGAAAGCCCATCCAGTAGCTGCCCGCGACGAACGGCAGCGCGAGCATCGCGAAGCCCAGACCCGCCACGCACGGACCGGCGATCAGGAGCGCACGCGCGCCGAAGCGGCTCGTCAGCCCGCCCGTGAAACGCGACAGCAAACCGATGATGAGCGGCATCGGCAACACCGCCGCGCCCGCTTCCGTCGCGGTGAAACCGTATGCGCGAATCAGCGTGTACGGCAGGAAAAACAGCACGCCGCCGAGCCCGAAGTACAGCAGCAGCGTGACGATATTCGCGCCGCTGAAATCGCGCGAACGGAAGATGTCGAGCGGGACCATCGGATCGCGCGATTTGGCTTCGATCGCGATGAACGCGGCGAGCAGCACGATGCCCGCGCCGATCATCCCGAGCACGAGCGGATCGGCGAAACCGCGCGACGGCGCTTCCGTGAGACCGTAGGTCAGCATCGCGAGGCCCGCCGCCGTGCTCGCCGCGCCGGGCCAGTCGAGGGTTGGCGGCGCGTCGGCGTCGTGGCTGTCGGGCACGGAAGCCATCGCCAGCGCGATCGTCGCGGCCGCGAGCGGCACGTTGAGGAAAAAAATCGCGCGCCACGAAATTGCATCGACGAGCCAGCCGCCCGCCGCCGGACCGACCGACGACGTGATCGCGCCGACGCCCGCCCACGTGCCGATCGCGCGCCCGCGCGCCTCGCCGTCGAATATCGCGCCGATGATCGCAAGGCTGCCCGGCACGAGCAGCGCCGCGCCGATGCCCTGCAATGCGCGCGCCGCGATCAGCCAGCCCGTGCCCGGCGCGAAGCCGCACGCCGCCGACGCGACCGTGAAGATCGCGACGCCCGCGACGAACACCTTGCGCCGTCCGAGCTTGTCGCCCATCGCGCCGCCGACCAGCACGAGCGCGCCCAGAAACAGCAGATACGCGTTGACGACCCACTGCATCGCCGCAATGCTCGCGCCGAGCTCGCTCTGGATCGACGGCAGCGCGACGTTGACGACCGAGCCGTCGATGAACGCCATGCTCGATCCGAGAATCGTCGCGGACAGCGCGAGGCGCTTGCGATGGCACGGCTGATCGGCGGCGACGGGTTGCGCGCGGATCGCGAGTTCGTCGCAAGGACTCGCGGGCGAGGCGACGGCGTGCACGCGTTGCGGGTTGTTCAATGGCGCTCCTGGTCGACGAATCCGCGGATAGAAGAGGCTAACCGGTTCTGCATTTTCACGCCCGCGACGTGGTTGGCACGCTCGCGCGCACGCCCCGGCCCGGCGGGTTAAGCTAATTGCTTCACTCGCATCGAGATGCCGCCATGAGTCGAACAGACGGAGTCGCGCAAAGCCGATGGCTCGTAGATGCGCGCGAGGAAATCGCCGCCGCGCTTCGGACTTCCGACGAAGCCTGGCTTCACGACATGAGCATGCGCTGGGGTTGCCGTCTCGCGATGCTCGTCGCGGATTTCGGCGTGCGCGTGATGCTGCGTGAGGAAGGCGTCGTCATGAAGCTCGAGCCGCCGCCGGAGGTCGACAGCGCGCTCATCGAGTTCTGCGAAGGGAAGGCCGATTCGCTCGCGCGCGCCGCGTGGATCAAGCTGTCGAAGTTCGAAGAGCACGCGATCGCCGTGCTCGAAGCGAGCGCGCTCATTCAGGGCGATGCGCAATGCACCGCCTGCCGCGAAACCATTCTCGCGTGGCGTCAGATGCTCATCGCCGCGAACGAGTGGCCGCGCGAGGAAGCCGATCCGTACATCAGCCACGCCTGCCGGCCGATATTGAAGCAGTTCATGAATCTCGCGTCGTGCGCGACGGACGGGCATCAGTTCGAGCTCGCGCGCGCAGGCGATTACGAAGAGACATGGCGCGAGTTCGAGAACTTCTGTTCCGATGAAGATGCGCCGCCCGTGACCGGCTGGGGCCGCAAGTATCGGCATCGGGCAAACGCATTGCCGATGCCTCGTGCGTTCCAAGTCAGAACCGATGCCGCAAGCCGACCGTCGCTTCGACCTGATTGCTCGTCGACGATGGCGCCGTGAGGCCGTTGATCCACGCCACACCCAATGGCGAATTGGCGCTGGCGCTCACGCCTTGCCATACGCCCTGGATGTAGACATCGGTGCGCCGCGAGAAGGCATAGCCGGCCATCGCGCTGACTTGATTCCAGTGCGGATTGCCCGCGCCCGCGAGCCCGCCCGCGCGCGAATACGTGTACGCGGCCGAAAGTTCGACGGCGGGCGTCAGCGCGTAGCGCACGTTGCCTTCGAAGTTCTGGACATGCGTCGAAGAGCCGGTCTGGAACAGCTCCGTCAGATTCGTCTGGGTATAGACGAGGCCCGCCACCGCCGGGCCGATCGCGTAGCTCACGCCCGCGCCCCACGTCTGCTGACGGCCCGCCAGCGCGCCTAGCGGAACGGCCGTCGTCGTGAGCACGCCCTGTAGCGAAGAGCCGGTCGTATCGGTGACGGCGCCGTTGGTGTTCAATTGCCCCGGCGTCGCGGCGTCGCTGTTCAATTGCAGGAAGCCCGCGCCGAAACTAAGCGGTCCCCACATATACGACATGCCGAAGCTGTACGCACGATTGTTCGAAAATCCGCCGGCCTGGTTCGAGAAACCATATAACGCACCGAGCTTGAATCCCGCGAAGTCCGGGCTCTGATACTTCACGGCGTTGTTGATCTGGAACGAATCGTTGAGGTTATCGATATCGAATGGATGTGCGAAATGCGTGCCGCCATACTCCGTGCCCGTCAATGATAGTGGCGCGACGAAATCCACCATGTCGTCGGTCTGACGGCCGAACGTGATAACGCCGTAATCGCGGCTCGACAAGCCGACATACGCCTGCCGGTTGAAGAGGCGGTTATTCACCGACGATTGTCCATTGTTCAGATTGAAGCCGCTTTCCAGATTGAAGATAGCTTTCAATCCCCCGCCGAGATCTTCAGCGCCGCGCAAGCCCCATCGGCTGTATTGGACTGGGCCGCTTTTCAGTTCCCAATTGCTGTGGCCGCCGCCGGTCGGCGTGATCTGATTGTTCGAATACGTGATGCCGGCGTCGATGAGGCCGTAGAGCGTCACGCTGCTTTGCGCGTGGGCCGCGCCCGCGCAAGCGATCATCGTGGCCGCACCGCTCATAAGCAACTTTTTCATTTGCCGAGGCTCCATCGATGTCGGGTAAAGACACGCATGCCTCATCCACTTTATGCGACCGAAACGATAACCGGCAACCTGAAAATATCGCGCGCGAGCACGGGCTCGGGCGTCCGCTTAAAAGTCGTGGCGCACCGAGAATGTCATGCCCTTTTCATGCTCGTGATTCACGCCGAGCTGCGGATTGGCAGAGAAATGCCAATCGTCCGTGTCGTTCGTGATGTCGTCGCGCGGCTGCACCCGAACGGGCGCCGAATTGGGCGATAGCGGCAAGGGATAAGCCCGCGCGAGCTGGCTCAGATCGGGATGAACATTTCTTTCGTACTTCGACAATGCGATGGCGTCGAGCGCGTCCATCGTGCCCTTGAATGCATATCGCGGATGACGAGGCCCGACGCGAGACACGCTTTCGGTCGAGACAATGGCTGGCGCGGGAAAGAACAGCACATTCGCCGCCACGCGCTGATTGGGGATCAGGCGAGCCTGTTCGCTGGCTGATGCGAAGCTGCCGACAACAAAAGCCATGATGCCGGCGACCCAATACCTTCGGATAAGACGTGTCATCGAATGCCCGAAAGACGCTACGGTCGAATGAAATTCAGCGCTCTTAAATCATTTTAATTCATTTGGCGGTGCGTTTCCTGACGATGACGCCATCGAATCGTAATCACGAATTGTGCAACGAATCGAAATGTGATTCTCGAATTGCATGACGGGTTTCACAACTCTGCGCGCAGCATCTATCTTGAAGAGCGGATCGACTCCGATCACGCATCTTCCGGAGACCACATCATGTTTGCGCGCAAGCTCCGACTCATTGCCTTGTCCACTGCAATACTCGTCTGCGCCATACCGAATGCCTCTTTCGCAACGGAACAGGCACAACAACGCCGCGCGGGACGCGACGTCCGCCAGGACACGCGACAGCACGCACGCCATACGAAACAGGATTGCCGCGCGGCGAATCAGCAATCGAACGCGAGTTGCCGTCACGACAAACGCGACACGAAGCAACAGGGACGACAGGCAGCACGCAATATCAAGTATTGATGTGCGGGACAGGTTGTTTCCTGTCTATCGCATTCCCGCAATCGCCGATGAACGTTCAATGAAAGGAGACCTCGTGATGAGCAAGCACTCCAGAAATGGCGCGTCGCATTCTTCTGCTCTCGAAGGCGATGAACTTCGCCTCGTCGATGCGTGGTGGCGCGCGTGCAATTATCTTTCGGCAGGCATGATCTTTCTCGCCGATAACCCGCTGCTACGCGAACCGCTGAAGGCCGAACACGTCAAACACCGGCTGCTCGGGCACTGGGGCGCGAGTCCCGCACTGTCGTTCGTATGGGCGCATCTGAACCGCGTCATCAGGCGCGACGACATCGACGTGATCTTCATGGCCGGCCCCGGTCACGGCGCGCCCGGCGTGCTCGGTCCCGCGTATCTCGAAGGCACGTATTCGGAGGTCTATCCGGACAAGAGCGAAGATGCCGAAGGCATGCAGAAGTTCTTCAAGCAGTTTTCCTTTCCGGGGCATATCGGCTCGCATGTGACGCCCGAAACGCCGGGATCGATCCATGAAGGAGGCGAACTCGGCTATAGCCTTTCGCACGCTTATGGCGCGGCACTGGACAATCCGGAGTTGATCGTCGCGTGCGTCGTCGGCGACGGCGAAGCGGAAACCGGTCCGCTCGCAACGGCGTGGCACTCGAACAAGTTCATCAATCCCGCGCGCGATGGCGCGGTGCTGCCGATCCTCAATCTCAACGGCTATAAGATCGCGAATCCGACGATCCTCGCGCGCATCGGTCATGACGAGCTGGAGGCCTTGTTCGTCGGTTATGGTTATCGGCCTTATTTCGTCGAGGGATCGGATCACAACGAGATGCATAAGAAGATGGCGGAAACGCTCGATGCCGCGACCGCCGACATCCGCGCGATCTGGGACAAGGCGCGCAACGATGGCCATGTGAAACGGCCGCGCTGGCCGATGATCGTTTTGCGCACGCCGAAAGGCTGGACCGGTCCGAAGGAAATCAACGGACATAAGGTCGAAGGTTCATGGCGCGCCCATCAGGTGCCGTTCTCCGACGTGCATAACAATCCCGCGAATCTCGCCGTGCTCGAACGCTGGATGCAAAGCTATAAGCCCGAAGAACTCTTCGATGAAACCGGCCGCCTGCGTGAAGAGATCAGATCGATCGCGCCCGTTGGCACACGGCGCATGAGCGCGAATCCGCATGCGAATGGCGGCACGTTGCGCAAGGAACTCAAGCTGCCCGATTTCCGCGACTATGCCGTCGATGTCGGTCAGGCCGGCAAGCTCCTGCACGAAAATACCCGTCCGCTCGGCGCATTCCTGCGCGACGTCATGCGCTGCAACATGGACCGGTTCCGCGTGTTCGGCCCCGATGAAACGGCCTCGAATCGGCTTCAGGCGATCTATGAAGTCAGCAAGAAAGTCTGGATGGCCGACCTTCTGCCCGAAGACGAAGACGGCGGGGAGTTGTCCCGCGACGGCCGCGTGATGGAAATGCTTTCCGAGCACACATTGCTCGGCTGGCTCGAAGGTTATCTGCTTTCAGGGCGGCACGGTTTCTTCCACACGTACGAAGCGTTCGCGCATGTCATCGATTCGATGTTCAATCAACATGCGAAGTGGCTCGACATCTGCAAGAACCATGTGCCCTGGCGCGCATCGGTTTCGTCGGAAACGATTCTGCTTTCATCGACGGTATGGCGGCAGGATCACAACGGCTTCTCGCATCAGGACCCGGGCTTCATCGATCTCGTCACGAACAAGAGCCCTTCGGTCACGCGCGTGTATCTGCCGCCCGATGCCAACACACTGCTCGTCGTGGCCGATCAATGTCTGCGCTCGACCGACTGCATCAACATCATCGTCGCGGACAAGCAGAAGCATCTGCAATTCGCGACCATCGACGAAGCGATCGTTCATTGCGCCAAAGGCATCGGCATATGGCGGCGCGCGAGCACCGATGAAGGCGAGGAGCCCGACGTCGTGCTCGCCTCTTGCGGCGATGTCGCGACGCAAGAAGCGCTAGCCGCCGCGGCGATCCTGCGCGAGCAGTTGCCCGAATTGAAATTGCGCTTCGTGAACGTAGTCGATCTCTTCAAGATGCAGCCCGACACCGAGCATCCGCACGGATCGAGCGCGCGTGAATTCGATAGCCTCTTCACGCTCGACAAGCCTGTGATCTTCAACTTCCACGGTTATCCGTGGCTGATTCACAAGCTCGCTTATCGCTTTCACAATCACGAGAATCTGCACGTTCGCGGCTATAAGGAAAAAGGCAACATCAACACGCCGCTCGAACTGGCGATACTCAATCAGGTCGATCGTTTCAATCTCGTCATCGATGTGCTCGATCGCGTGCCGCGCCTGCAGGCAAGGACCGCGCACTTGAGGGAGGACATGAAGAACGCGATCATCCGTCACCTCGATTACGCGCATACGCACGGCACCGACAAGCCGGAAATCGCCGACTGGGTATGGCCCTTCTGAATCACGGAGATTCCTTGAGCACGCGAAGATCCGGCTGCACGGCGCCATCCGCTGCATGCCGGGTCTGAGCCTGCGAGCGTTCGTCGCTCTCCTTCGATGTCTGGATGCGCATCTGCGGCAACATCATCTCGATGCCCGCTTCATCCATCTTGAGTTTGAGCCTCGCATTGAAGGCGCGCGCGACGCTCCATTGCTGGAGCGGTTTCGTCTTGATCTGCCCTTTCACGACGATGCAGTTCGACTCGAAGCGATCGAGTCCCCACACTTCGACCGGCCCGATTATTTCGTTGCGAAAGCGAAAGTCGGCCATCATGTCGGCGCCCACTTCGTTGATCATGCGCGTGATGTCGTCGAGCTTCGCCGAGAACGGCACGCGCACTTCGAACACTGCATTCGCGAAATCCCGCGACAGGTTCTTCACGATCTTGATCTGCGAAAACGGAATCGTGTGAACCGCGCCTTGTCCGTCGCGCAGGCGCACCGTGCGGATCGTCAGGTCCATCACGGTGCCCGCGTGTCCGCCGTCGATGTCGATCCAGTCGCCGACCGAAATCGTCTCCTCGACGATGATGAACAGCCCCGTGATCAGATCGGTGACGAGCGATTTCGCGCCGAAGCCGACCGCCAGGCCGATCACGCCGGCGCCCGCGAGCAGCGGCGTCAGGTTGATGCCGAGACTCGCGCACGCGACGATGGCCGCGAGGCTCGCGACCGTCACGAAGATGCCATTGCGCACGAGCGGCAACATCGTGCGGGCGCGCACGCCGGGACTCAGCGCCTTGTTGCGCGAACTGTTCTGGCCGAGCGCTTCGAGTATCACGGTATCGAGCACGATCCAGATGAACCACGCGCCGAACACCGTCGCGACGACCGCGATCAGCGCGTGCCTGAAGCCGGGCGTCATCGCGCTGTGCCTGATGAGCCGCGCGATCGGTCCGCTCCATAGCTCGAGCTCGAAGCGCAGATAAGCCAGCCAGATCAACAATACGATCAGCGTGCATCCGAAGCGCAACAGGCGCGTGAGATGCGGCGCGCGGCGCTGCGCGCGCGTGTCGCGCCGGCGCGTCAAATGCAGCAGCAGCGCGGACGCGAACAGCGTAAGCACGAGCAGCGCCGCGCTCAATAACGACGGCCGCAGCACGTCGCCTTCCGCGCCGCGCCCGTCGATGATCGCGACCACCGATGCCACCGCGATCAGCAGTATCGGGATATGCCATAGCGACGCGAGGATATCGAGCGCTTCCGTCGCGAACTGATGATCGCGCCTGCGCGCATACGGCCGATTGCGGATCAGATGCGTCACGGGCCGCCGGTAAGCGAGCGCGAAATAGCCGCACAGCAACGCGGCGGCGAGCCCCGCGAAGGTCGAGATGATGCCCGCGAGATTGGGGCCGAGCTGCCGTGTGACATCGGCGTTGGCAGTGGCATCGCCGAGCGCGCCGGATGCGCCGATCGCAAAGAGCGGCCAGAGCGTGCGCGTCAGCAGTTGCTGCACGGCCACGCGCCGATGCGCCGTGCTGAACACCGAAAACACGATCATGCAGATGGCCGAGAAGATCGAGCCCGCGACGATCGCATAAGCAATGACGAGCCCGAGCGTGCGGCCGAGCGCATCGGGCATCGCGCGCACGAAGAGCAGCACCGCGATGAACGCGACCACCCACGGCCCCGTCTGACGCAGCGCGAACGCGAGCAATTGCGTCGATGTCGGATTCGGCGCGAGCGCGACGTCGCGGCCATAGCGCGCGAAGATGCGCCGCTGCACGCGGATCAGCAAGAACGCGCACAGGCCCCATCCCGCGAGCGTCGCGCCCATGCCGCTGACGATCCTGCCGAACGATTCGCCTTTCGCGCCCGTGACGACGGCCTGCAATTCGCCCGCGGCCGCACTGCCGCGCGCGGTCCAAAAACGCATCGGCGTGAGCCCTTCGCTGAGATTCGTTTCGACGGATGCAATGCCCGATGCGATCGCGCCAAGAAGATCGGCATTGGCAGGCGCGGGCGTGGCGGGCGCGGCGCTCTGCGTCGCATCGCGTAACGCTTTCAATTGCGTGACGAGCGCGCTGCGTTGCGCGTCGTTGTCGAGCGTGCCGATGAGGCTGTTCAGCGAACGCACCATTTCGGCCTGACTCGCGGACGACGGCGCGGACGCCGCGGTCGCATCGGCGGGCGTCTGCGGCGCGATGAACTTCTGCATCGCACCGGTCAGCGGCGCGGCCATCGCCGGAAACACGCACGCACATCCGATCAAGACACCGAGTGCCATCAGGACACGCCTCGCATCGATGTGCCGCGTGAATGCGCTCATGGAGTCGCCCTCCAGGATCATCGCCGTTGCGCGAGATCGCGAACGGCTCTCGCGCAAAGATTAGCGTATCGAATTCAGGCGTGCCATCAGGCTGTCCTATTCGGCGGCGCCGCTCAGCACGACACGCCGGAAGAATTGCGCGAGGACGTCCTCGGCGAATTGCGCCGGCACCGACTGCGGGTCCGACGAATAGAAGAACTGCACGCCGTCGCACAGCGCGATGAGGCCGAGCGCCATCTGTTCGGGCGGCATGGTGAGCGGCGTGCCCACGCGTTCGGAAAAAGCGCGGATGTAATCGGTCGTGGTCTGACGCAGTTCGCGCATCAGCGCATTGAAGCTCGCGCGGAACCTCGCGTCGCGGCTCGCGTGCAGCTTCGCTTCGACCCACAGAAGAAAGCACGCGTTGTTCTGATAGCACTCGCTGTAGTACTGCAGCACGCGCGCTTCCATGTCGGCGCGCGACGCCTCGCCATCTTCGAAAATCGTGGAGAGGCGCTGCATGATCGTGTCGTGATCGCGCTTGAGCACTTCGAGCAGCAACTCGGCCTTGCTAGAAAAGTTCGAATAGAACGCACCGCGCGTGTAGCCCGCGTCGGCGGCTACATCTTCGACGCTCGATGCGCCGAATCCTTTCTTCGTGAAAACCGCTTGCGCAGCGTCGAGCAGACGCTGACGCGTCTGGTCACGGCTCTGCTCGCGGGTGAGACGGACTGGTTTCATGCGCGCAGTGTAGCACCGCAGGGCTTACGAATCCGTCTTTGCATTCAGATACAAGTGTGTATTAGAATTCACTTCGTATTTGCGTCCGGGTCGTCGAAACCCTTGCCGGACGGGGCTTTCAGGTCGATGCATCAATCCGCCCCATTCAGGCTCGTTTCTCGAAATTGCTGCCGGACAGCCCCGGACAACCCATTTCCCCTGCTTTGCCCACGAGCGGCGCGTCACGTCTTCGCGGCGCGCGGCACCATGCCCTTGCGGGCGCCGAGGTTCCTGTGAAGCTCTTGCACTCACCCGCGTCGGTCGTGGCGCGCGCGGCATTCGTCCCGATCGTCTGTGTTGCGCTCGTCGCCTGCAAGCGGCATGAAGCGCCTGCGCCCGCACCGCGTCCGGTCGTCGCCGTCGCGGCACAAGCCGACGGCCACGCGACCGCGTCGAGCCTGCCCGGTCAGGTGCAATCGCGTTATTCGACGCCGCTCTCGTTTCGCATCAACGGCAAGATTCTCGAACGGCGCGTGCGCCTCGGCGATAGCGTGAAGGCGGGGCAAGTCGTCGCCCGGCTCGATCCCGCCGATGCCGAGAAGAACAGTGCCAGCGCCCGCGCGCAGCTCGATGCGGCCGAGCATCAGCTCGTCTATGCAAAGCAGCAACTCGATCGCGATCGCGCGCAGGCCGCCGAAAATCTCATCGCGCCCGCGCAGCTCGAACAGACGCAGAACGCGTATGCGTCGGCGCTCGCGCAGCGCAATCAGGCGCAGCAGCAAGCGGGGCTCTCCGCCGATCAACTGCGCTACGCGACGCTCGCCGCCGATCACGCGGGCGTCATCACCGCAGAGCAAGCCGACACCGGCCAGAACGTCACGGCGGGCCAGGCCGTTTATACGCTTGCATGGAGCGGCGATATCGACGTGATCTGCGACGTGCCCGAAGCCGCGCTCGCCGCGTTCGCCGTCGGACGCGAAGCGAACGTGAAGCTCGCCGCACTGCCCGGCAAGACCTTCAAGGCGCGCGTGCGCGAACTGTCGCCCGCCGCCGACACGCAAAGCCGCACCTGGCGCGCGAAGCTCACGCTCGAAGCGCCGACGCCCGATGTGCGGCTCGGCATGACGGCGGACATCGCGTTCGCGGCAGCCAGCGACGCGAAAGGCGCGTTCACGATTCCATCGACGGCGCTCTTTCACGACAACGGCCATCCCGCCGTGTGGATCGTGAAGCAACCGGGCGATGCGCTCGAACTGCGGCGCGTCGAAGTCGCGCGCTATGGCGAGCGCACGGTGACGCTCGCGGGCGGCATCGCGGCGGGCGAGCGCATCGTGTGGCAAGGCGTGCATACGGTGTCCGCGGGCGAGAAAGTGCGCGTCGTCGCGCCGCTGCATCCCGAGGACTTCGCGTCATGAGCGATACACGCGAAGACAACGACGCCTATCGCCACGAAGAAGGCCGCTTCAATCTCTCCGCGTGGGCGCTGCGGCATCGCGCGCTCGTCGTGTTTCTCATCGCGATGGCGACGATCTTCGGCATCCTCGCGTACACGCGGCTCGCGCAGTCCGAAGACCCGCCTTTCACGTTCCGCGTGATGGTGATCCGCACGTTCTGGCCCGGCGCGACCGCGCGACAGGTGCAGGAGGAAGTGACCGACCGCATCGCGCGCAAGCTGCAGGAAACGCCCTACACGGATTTCATGCGCAGCTATTCGCGTCCCGGCGAATCGCTGATCTTCTTTCAGATGAAAGATTCCGCGCCCGCGAAAGACGTGCCCGAGGAGTGGTATCAGATCCGCAAGAAAGTGGGCGATATCGCCGCGACCTTGCCGCCCGGCACGCAAGGCCCTTTCTTCAACGACGAGTTCGGCGATGTCTACACCAACATCTACGCGCTCGAAGGCGACGGCTTCTCGCCCGCGCAACTGCACGATTACGCCGATTCGCTGCGCACGGTTCTGTTGCGCGTGCCGGGCGTCGCGAAAGTCGATTACTTCAGCGATCAGGAAGAGCGCATCTATGTCGAGATCCCCAATACGACGCTCACGCGTCTGAACATCTCGCCGCAGCAGATCGCGCAGGCCATCGACGGACAGAACGCCGTGTCGAGCGCGGGCGTGCTGACCACGCCGAACGATCGCGTATTCGTGCGTCCGAGCGGCCAGTTCAAGAGCGTGGACGCGCTCGCCGATACGCTCATCAACGTGAACGGGCGTTCGTTCCGGCTCGGCGATATCGCGACGATCAAGCGCGGCTACATCGATCCGCCCGTCACGCAGATGCGTTCGGCGGCCGTGCCCGTGCTCGGCATCGGCATCACGATGCAGCCGGGCGAAGACGTCGTGCGTCTCGGCAAATCGCTCGATGAAACGATGATCAAGTTGCGTGCGCAACTACCCGCGGGTTTGAAGCTGACGGAAGTGTCGAGCATGCCGCGAGCGGTTTCGCATTCCGTCGACGACTTTCTCGAAGCGGTCGCCGAAGCGGTCGTCATCGTGCTGATCGTGAGCCTCGTATCGCTCGGCGTGCGAACGGGCATGGTCGTCGTGATCTCGATTCCCATCGTGCTCGCCGTCACCGCGCTCTTCATGTATTTCTTCGATATCGGCTTGCACAAGGTTTCGCTCGGCACGCTGATTCTCGCATTGGGTCTGCTCGTCGACGACGCGATCATCGCCGTCGAGATGATGGCCGTGAAGCTCGAACAAGGCTGGAACCGCACGCGCGCCGCCGCGTTCGCCTACACGAGCACGGCGTTTCCCATGCTGACCGGCACGCTCGTCACCGTCGCGGGCTTTCTGCCGATCGCGCTCGCGAAGTCGAGTACCGGCGAGTACACGCGTTCGATCTTCGAAGTATCGGCGATCGCGTTGATCGCATCGTGGCTCGCGGCGGTCGTGCTGATTCCGCTGCTCGGCTACAAGCTGCTTCCCGAGCGCAAGAAAGAAGCGCATCTGCCCGACGATCACGAACACGATATCTACGACACGAAGTTCTACGGACGCCTGCGCCGATGGGTCGGCTGGTGCGTGAAGCGGCGCTTCGTCGTGCTCGCAGTCACGGTCGTGCTCTTCGTCATCGCGATGGCCGGCTTCACGCTCGTGCCGCAGCAGTTCTTCCCGAGCTCGGATCGACCCGAACTTCTGATCGACGTGAGATTGCAGGAAGGCGCATCGTTCGAAGCGACCCTGCGCGAAGCGAAGCGTCTCGAAGAAGCGTTGAAGGGCCGCGATGAAATCGATCATGTGGTGAGCTTCGTCGGCACCGGCGCGCCGCGTTTTTATCTGCCGCTCGATCAGCAATTGCCGACGCCCAACTTCGCGCAGTTCGTCGTCACCGCGAAGTCGGTCGAAGCGCGCGAGCAGCTCGCGCGCTGGCTCGATCCGATGTTGCGCGAGCGCTTCCCCGCCGTGCGTACGCGCCTGTCGCGTCTGGAGAATGGTCCGCCTGTCGGCTATCCGGTGCAGTTTCGCGTGAGCGGCGACGATATCGGCACGGTGCGTCATATCGCGGAACAAGTAGCCGGCGACATGCGCGCCGACTCGCGCACGACGAATGTGCAGTTCGACTGGGACGAGCCATCGGAGCGCTCGGTGCGCTTCGAGATCGATCAACAGAAGGCGCGCGATGCGGGCGTCACGTCGCAGGACATATCGAGCTTTCTCGCGATGACGCTGACCGGCACGACCGTCACGCAGTATCGCGAGCGCGACAAGCTCATCAGCGTCGACTTGCGCGCGCCGCGCGCCGAGCGTGTGGATCCTTCGCGGCTCGCGACGATCGCGATGCCGACGCCGCACGGACCGGTGCCGCTGGGGGCGCTCGGCCGCGTCGTCGATACGCTCGAATACGGCGTGATCTGGGAACGCGACCGCCAGCCGACCATCACCGTGCAATCGGATGTGAAGGGCGACGCGCAAGGCATCGACGTGACGCACGCCATCGACGAGAAGCTCGACGAGATTCGCCGCGCGTTGCCCGTGGGTTATCGCGTGGAAGTGGGCGGATCGGTGGAGGAAAGCGGCAAGGGTCAGGCGTCGATCAACGCGCAGATGCCGGTGATGGTGATCGTGGTGCTCACGCTGCTGATGATTCAATTGCAGAGCTTCTCGCGCGTGATGATGGTCGTGCTCACCGCGCCGCTCGGACTCATCGGCGTGGTCGTCACGCTGCTCGCATTCGGCAAGCCGTTCGGCTTCGTCGCGATGCTCGGCGTCATAGCGATGTTCGGCATCATCATGCGCAACTCGGTGATTCTCGTCGATCAGATCGAGCAGGACATCGCGTCGGGGCACAAGCGATTCGATGCGATCATCGGCGCGACGGTGCGGCGCTTCCGCCCTATCACGCTGACCGCAGCCGCCGCCGTGCTCGCGCTGATTCCGCTTCTGCGCAGCAACTTCTTCGGCCCGATGGCCACCGCGCTCATGGGCGGCATCACGAGCGCGACCGTGCTCACGCTTTTCTATCTGCCCGCGCTCTATGCCGCGTGGTTTCGCGTGAAGCTCGACGAACGCGAAGGAGCATCGTCATGAATCGCCGGCTATTGATGACTTGCGCGTGCGTCGCGTTGAATGCGTGCGCGCTCGGCCCCGATGGCAAGCCGCCCGCGATGCCGCAGCCCGCGCATTACGGCGCCGAAACGCAAGTGCAGGCGAGCGTGAGCGCAGAAGGCGCGTCGCAACGTTTCGATGTGGGCGCGAAGCCCGTGCCCGAATGGTGGAAGCGCTATCGGTCGGATACGCTGAATGCACTCGTCGATGAAGGCTTGCGCGCGAGCCCGAATCTCGCGGCAGCCGACAAGAGCCTCGTCGCGGCGCGCGAACAGTTGCGCGCGCAAGTGGGTTCGTCGCTGTTGCCGCAGATCGATGCGGGCGGACAAGCGACGCGGCAACGCGGCTTCGGCATTCCGCAGGGCGGCCCGCCGACCGTGCTCTACAACCTCTTCGTCGGGCAGATTCAGGCGCAATACACGTTCGATCTCTTCGGCGCGGCGCGCTATGCGAATGCATCGCTTGCCGCGCAGGTCGACCAACAGGCCTTTCAACTCGATGCCGCGCGCCGTGCGCTTGCTGCGAACATCGTGACGGGTGCGATCGGCGCGGCCGCGTTGCATGCGCAGATCGACGTGACGACGCGTCTCGTCGCGCTAGCCAACGACGACGCGCACGATGCCGAACGCCGCTACGCGCTCGGCTCCGCATCGCGCGCCGACATGCTCGCCGCACAGCAGAACGCGGCGTCGCTCGCATCGCAATTGCCGGGCTTGCGCGCGCAATGGCTTGCGACCCGCCACGCGCTCGCCGTCCTGCTCGGACGCACGCCCGATCAGGCGCCCGACGATCTCGATCTCGCGAGCCTCGCCGTGCCGTCCGATGTGCCGGTCGTGCTGCCGTCGGAATTGCTGCAGACGCGCCCCGACATCCAGGCCGCCGATTCGGCGTTGAAGGCGTCGGCGGCGCAAGTCGGCGTCGCGACGGCGCAGTTGTTTCCGAGCTTGTCGATATCGGCATCGATGGGCAAAGGCGGCTTCGACTGGCCGACCGCGCTCTCGGGCGCGGGCGCGTTGTGGAGCGTGGGCGCATCCCTGTCGCAGCCGATCTTTCATGGCGGCGCGCTGCTCGCGCAACGGCGCGCGGCCATCGCCACGTATGAGGCCGCCGTCGCGCAGTACAAGCAGACCGTGCTCGCGGCGTTTCAGAACGTCGCGAACACGCTGGCGTCGCTCGAAACGGACAGCGAAACGCTCGCCTTCGCCGATCGCGCGAGCAACGCGGCACGCGATGCATCGGCGGATGCGGCTGCGCGCGTGCGTCTCGGCGCGATCCCGCCTCGCGCGGCGCGCGGCAGCGAGCAGCAGTATCTCAACGCGCGGCTTGCGACGATCCGCGCGAGCAGCGCGCGTCTGAGCGATACCGCCGCGCTCTTTCAGGCGATGGGTTCGCCGGTTGCGCCGGAAGCATCGGTCGTGCAAACGCGATGTTCGGACGATCAGTCGGAGAGACCTCGCAACGTTTGCTGCGGCGCGGCCGAAGGCGCGGGCGAACGTTGCGCGAGCCAGCGATAGGTGAGCGTCGCGCCCGCTATCGCAATCGCCGACGGAATCAGGAAGTCGTGATCGAAACGCGTGAATTCGAGCATCAGCACGAGCGCGGTCAGCGGCATCTGCATCGCCGCGCCGAGAAACGCACCCGCGCCGATGACCGCGAACGCGCCGAGCGGCGTGCCCGGCCAGATGCCGTTCCACAGACTGCCGAGCACGATGGCGAGCAGCGCGCCGTTGGTGAGGCCCGGCGTGAGCAGGCCGCCTTGCGCGCCCGCGCGCAGCGAGCTCACTTCGATCGTTACCTTCAGGACGAGCAGCACGCCCGCGAGCGCGAAGCTCACGTGATCTTCGAAGGAAAGACCGGCCGGACCTTTGCCGTTTCCCGCGAGCTGCGGGTAATACATGACCAGCGCGCCGACTAGCGCGAAATTCGCGATCGTCAGCACAGGCAACGTCTTGCCGCGTGGCGCGTTTTCGCGTGCGGCGCTCGTGAGCTTCGCGAAAAGACGCGCGGCCGCCCCGAAAACCGGCGCCATGACAACGGCCCACGCGAGCAGTTGCGCGTTCAGCGTGAAGTCCGGCAGATGATACTGATGCCCGTCGCCGAGCCCGATCCACGCGACCATTGCCGCGATCGACGACGTCACGAACGCCGCCGCGATGATCGCGCCATCGAACGTGCAGAGCAGCACTTCCAGCACGAACACGGCGCCGCCGAGCGGCACGTTATAGACGGCGGCAAGCCCCGCGCCCGCGCCGCACGCGACCATGATGCGCGATTGCACGGGCGTGAGTCCCGCGTAGTGCGCGAGCCAGCCGGACCATAACGCGCCGATTTCGCGCGGCGCGACTTCGCGGCCGAGCGGCGAGCCCATCGCGACCGTGACGATCTGCAGGAGCGCATGCGCGATCGTGCTGCCGGTCGGCATGCGCGGATCGTCGGCCTTGACGGCCTTCGCGATGCTGACGAGCGGTTTGCCGAAGCGATGCACGCACCACCAGCCGACGCCCGCGACGACACCGCAAAGCGTCAGCACGATGAAGCGCCGCGCGGGCGACGCAGCCGATATGCCTTCGAGAAAGCTTTCGCCGCTGGTGAACGCATCGAGGCTGTAGCCGAACGCGACGTGCTGGATCAGATGCAGCAAGAGCGCCAGCGACATGCCGCCGAGACCCGCGCCCAGACCGACGAGCACGGTAACGACGATGAGCTTCGCGCTTGCGTTCGACGAGGGCATCGCAGTCACCGTTGGGGGAAAACGTACAGCTTAATCCCAAGTCCCCCAGTTGCTCTTCGCGCTGCGCACGCAGTTTCGAATACGAACGATGCTAGTTCTTGTCCGCCACGACCTGATCGAACGTGCCGCCATCGGCGAAATGCGTCTGCTGCGCCTTCTGCCAGCTTCCGAACATCTGCTCGACGGTGAAGGTTTTCAGCGGCTTGAACTCGCTCGCGTGTTTTGCAAGCACGTCGGCGTTGCGCGGACGCAGATGATGCTGCGCGATGATTTCCTGCGCGGCAGGCGTGAACAGAAAGTCGAGATACGCCTGCGCTTCCTTGCGCGTGCCGCGCTTGTCCACGACCTTGTCGACGATCGACACAGGCGGTTCCGCGAGCAGACTCACCGACGGATACACCGCCTCGAAGTCCTTCGCGCCCGGTCCCGCGCTCATCAGGCCGACTTCGTTTTCGAAGGTGACGAGCACATCGCCGATGCCGCGCTGCGTGAAGGTCGTCGTCGCGCCGCGCCCGCCCGTATCGAGCACGGGCACGTTCTTGAAGACGGCTTTCTCGAAGTCTTGCGCCTGCGCGTCGCTTGCGCCTTGCTGCTTCTTGAAGCCCCATGCCGCGAGATACGCATAGCGTCCGTTGCCCGATGTCTTCGGATTCGCAATCACCACTTGCACGCCGGGCCGCGCGAGATCGCTCCAGTCCTTGATGTTCTTCGGATTGCCCTTGTGGACGAGGAAAACCATCGTCGTCGTGTAGGGCGCGCTCACGTCCGGCAGACGGCTGCGCCAGTTCGCGGGCACGAGCTGACCGCGCTCCGCGAGCAAGTCGATGTCGTTGGGTTGATTCATCGTGACGACATCGGCCTGCAAACCTTGCGTCACCGACAACGCCTGCGCGCTCGATGCGCCATGCGACTGCCGCACCGATACCGTCGCGCCCGACTTCTTTTTGTAGTCCCCGACGAAGGCCGCGTCGATATCCTTGTACAGCTCGCGCGTCACGTCGTACGAGACGTTGAGCAGCGTCGTGTCCGCATGCGCGAAGCTCGCCGCGATGCCGAGTGCAACCGTAACGATCAGCTTCTTGTGAACTGCCATTTTCTCTCCAAAGACAAGGGGTTTGTCTACCGCACAACAGACAAAGGCCGCCCGAGGGCGGCCATGCATGCATTGAACGAATTCAGACAGCGGGGTCAACCATACGCGCGCTGTTCCTCCTCTTCGTATTCGGGCGACGCGCGGCGGGCGAGCGTTTCGACGAAATGCTTCGCGAGCGGCCACGGCCCAAATCCCGCCGATGTATTGATATGCCCCGCATCGCCGAGATTGACGAACGCGCTGTTCCAGCGCTGCGCGAGCGTGCGCGCGTCGTCGAGCGGCATCCACGGATCGGTCTCGCTGCCGACGACGAGCGACAGCGTATCGAGCCTGCGCGCGTTGAACGCGCCCGCGAAACGGAACTTCGCCGGGCTCGCGGGCGCGACGAACAGCACGCCCTTCACGTTCGGCAAGTATGCGTGACTCAGCGCATGTCCCGTGGCAAGACAGCCGAAGCTATGCGCCGCGATGACGACAGGACCGTCGATGCCCGCGAGGACGTCGAGGACGGCATCGCTCCAGATCGCGAGATTCGGCGTGCTCCAGTCGCGTTGCTCGACGCGCCGCGTGCCGGGCATCTCGCGTTCGAGCCAACTCTGCCAGTGCGCGTCCTCGCTGCCGTGCAAGCCGGGCACCGTGACGAGCGTGACCGCGTTTCCTGCGTTTCGTGCATCGGGCGCGTTACGATGATTCATCTTCGATCCTCGCTGGACTCGAACTGGACAGGTTCCATTCTCGTGCAGCGCGCAGCGGGCGCTAACCAATATTTCGTCATTTGTTTATGGCGATGCCGCCGGGGCGCGCCGCTATAATCGCAGCTCGAAGCGCCCGCCTTCCTTCCCCTTCCCGCTCTCATGCCGACCCGTCGCCCTTCCGTTTCGCTCGATTCGCACGTACCGCTCTACACGCAGATCAAGGACGTGCTGCGCTCCGGCATTCTCGATGGCCGCTATCCGCCGATGAGCCGCATGCCCTCGGAAAGCGAGCTAATGACGATGTTCGACGTGAGCCGCATCACGATCCGCCAGGCGCTCGGCGACCTGCAAAAGGAAGGGTTGATCTTCAAGGTCCACGGCAAGGGCTCGTTCGTATCGCAACCGAAGGCGTTTCAGAACGTGACGTCGCTGCAGGGTTTCGCCGAGGCGATGTCGGAGAGCGGACACGAGATCATCAATCGCGTCGTGCAGATGCGCGTCGTGGCCGCGCCGCCCGAAGTCGCCGCGCAACTCGCGCTTGCCGAAGGCAGCAGCGTCGCCGAGATTCATCGCGTGCGCCTGCTCAATCGCGCGCCCGTTTCGTACGAAGTGACGTTCCTGCCCGAAGCCATCGGCAAACGCCTGAAGCGCGCGGAGCTCGCCACGCGCGATATCTTCCTGATGCTCGAAAACGACTGCGCCGTGCCGCTCGGTCACGCCGATCTGGCGATCGACGCCATCGCCGCCGCGCCCGACATCGCGGATGCGCTCGACGTGAAAAAAGGCGCACCGCTTCTGCGCATCGAGCGCCTCACGCACGATGCCGGCGGCAAGCCCATCGACTTCGAATACCTCTATTTCCGAGGCGATACGTTCCAGTATCGGCTGCGCATCGATCGCGAACGGACCTCGCCCGCCGCATCGCGCGTTATTCGAAGCAGGCACAAGCAAAGCAAAAACAATTGATTCCCTCGCGGTTCGCGCACTTCTAGAATCTGGTCCTGACTTGTCATAACAAGCGGCGAAACCAGATCATGCAGACCCACGAACTCGAATACGACATCGTCGTCGTTGGCGGCGGCACGGCTGGGCCGATGGCCGCCGTCAAGGCGAAACAGCGCGACCCGAATCTGCGCGTGCTGCTCATCGACAAGGCGCACGTGAAACGCAGCGGCGCGATCTCGATGGGCATGGACGGCCTGAACAACGCGATCATTCCCGGCCACGCGACGCCCGAGCAGTACACGAAGGAAATCACCGTGGCCAACGACGGCATCGTCAATCAGGCCACGATTTATGCGTATGCGCGCCACAGCTTCACGACCATCGAGGAGCTCGATCGCTGGGGCGTGAAGTTCGAGAAGGACCATACCGGCGACTATGCCGTGCGCAAGGTGCATCACATGGGCGCGTATGTCTTGCCGATGCCCGAAGGTCACGACGTAAAGAAGGTGCTGTACCGGCAATTGAAGCGTGCGCGCGTGGAGATCACGAATCGCGTCGTCGCCACGCGTCTTCTGAATGGCCCGAATGGCGAGATCGCGGGCGTCATGGGCTTCGATTGCCGCACCGCCGACTTCTACGTGATCCGCGCGAAAGCGGTCATTCTCTGCTGCGGCGCGGCCGGCAGATTGGGCCTGCCCGCATCGGGCTATCTGATGGGCACGTACGAGAATCCGACCAACGCCGGCGACGGTTACGCGATGGCGTACCACGCAGGCGCGGAACTCGCCAATCTCGAATGCTTCCAGATCAATCCGCTCATCAAGGATTACAACGGCCCGGCATGCGCGTATGTGACGGGACCGCTCGGCGGTTATACGGCGAATGGCAAGGGCGAGCGCTTCATCGAATGCGATTACTGGAGCGGGCAAATGATGTGGGAGTTCTATCAGGAACTCCAGAGCGGCAACGGGCCGGTGTTTCTCAAGCTCGATCATCTCGCGGAAGAAACGATTCAAACGATCGAAACGATCCTGCACACCAACGAGCGGCCGAGCCGTGGGCGCTTTCATGCGCGGCGCGGTAACGACTATCGCTCGCGCATGATCGAGATGCACATCTCGGAGATCGGCCTGTGCAGCGGACACAGCGCATCGGGCGTATGGGTCGACGAGCACGCGCGCACTTCGGTGCAAGGGCTTTACGCGGCGGGCGACATGGCCGCCGTGCCGCACAACTACATGCTCGGCGCGTTCACTTACGGATGGTTCGCCGGTGAAGATGCCGCCGCGCATGTCGCCGGCCGCGCGCTGCCCGCGCTCGACGCATCGCAGATCGAACATGAGCGTGCCCGCATCTTTGCGCCGCTGTCGCGCGAACATGGCCTGCCGCCCGCGCAAGTCGAATACAAGCTGCGCCGCTTCGTGAACGACTATCTACAGCCGCCGAAAGTCACGCGTCGCATGGAGATCGGCCTGCAACGCTTCGCGGAGATTCGCGAGGACGTCGAGCGTCTCGGCGCCGCCGATCCGCACGAGCTGATGCGCGCCGCTGAAGTCGCCGCGATCCTCGATTGCGCGGAAATGGCCGCGCGCGCGTCGCTGTATCGCACGGAGAGCCGCTGGGGCCTTTATCACCATCGCGTCGATTTTCCTGAGCGCAACGATGACGAATGGTTCTGCCACGCGCATCTGAAGAAGGACGCATCGGGACGCATGACGTCCTTCAAGAAACCCGTGGAACCGTACGTGGTTCCCGTCGACGAGTCCGAGCGCGGCGCGTATTCGCGTCTGCGCGTGGCTCGCACGTCGCAGCCCGTCGCTGCATAGGAGAGAGAACATGGCACTCGTGCCCCGCGAAGCGCGCCAGCGCTCGAGCCTTCCCGTGATGATCGACGAAGACAAGTGCATCGCCGACAAGGGTTGCACGGTCTGCATCGATGTCTGTCCGATGGACCTGCTCGCAATCGATCCCGACACCGGCAAAGCCTTCATGAAGTTCGACGAATGCTGGTACTGCATGCCCTGCGAACGCGATTGCCCGACCAATGCCGTGCATGTCGACATTCCCTATCTTCTTCGATGATGACGAGGACTCGCTTCATGAAACGAACGCTATCCATCGCGCTTGCAGTCGCCTTGTTCGCGGGCGCTGCGCATGCGGAAACGATCCGCGTCGCTATCGGCACGCAGGACACGACGATCAATACCGCAGCCGGCGGCGCATTGATCCGCGAACTGCATCTGCTCGAAAAGTACTTGCCGCACGATGGCAAATACAAGGACGCGCAATACGACGTTCAATGGAAGAACTTCACGAGCGGCGCGCCGATCACGAACGAGATGGTCGCGGGCAAGCTCGATTTCGGCTCGATGGCGGATTTCCCCGGCGTGCTGAACGGCGTCGCGAATCAGAAGGCCGGCAAGAGCAGCATCTTCATCAGCGTGTTGTCGGGCAGCGTGCGCGGCAGCGGCAACGGCATCGTCGTGCCGACGGATTCGCCCGCGCAGTCCATCGCCGATCTGAAGGGCAAGACGATCACCGTTCCGTTCGCATCGACCGCGCACGGCATGTTGCTGCGCGCGGTCGCGGCGCAAGGATGGGACCCGGAGCGCGATGTGAATATCGTCACGCAGGCGCCCGAAGTCGCCGGACCCGCATTGCAGACGCGCAAGATCGACGCGCACGCGGACTTCGTGCCCTTCGCGGAGCTGTTTCCGTATCGCGGTTTCGCGCGCAAGATCTACGACGGCTCGCAGGCGGGATCGCCTACGCTGCACGGCACGCTCGTCGAAAAGGACTATGCGCAGAAGTATCCGGAGATTGTCGTCGCGTACTTGCGTGCCGCGATCGAAGCGAATCGTCTGCTCACGGCGGAACCCGAGAAGTACAGCGAGCTGATTGCGAAGGTGACGGGCATCGAGCCTGAAGTCGACTATCTCTTTCACGGTCCGCTCGGCTTGCAGACGCGCGATCTCACATGGAAGCCCGAGTATCGCAAGGCCGTGCAGACATCGTTCGATACGCTCAAGCTGCTCAAGCGTGCCGACGGCGATCTGAACGCCAATAGCTTCATCGACGATAGTTACTTGCGCGCCGCATTCAAGGCCGAGCATCTCGACTACGAAGCGGCACTGAAGAACTATGCGCCGGCGCCGCTCGTCGCGAACGATGCGCTGACGGGCAAGCCCATCGCAAAGACGGATCGCGTCGCGCAGATCTGGGTGCGCGGCGAGCCGAAGGTGCGCAGCTATGCGTCGCCGGAAGAAGCGGTGCGCGAGCTCGGCACGCTCGAACGCGATGGCAAACAGGTGCGCGCGTTCTATGCGCAGGATCGTGAGAGCGGCATCAAGCTGCTCGGCAATCAGGCATGGTTCGCGAAGACCGGCGACGGCCAGTTGAACGCGTTCCTGCTGAAGGATCGCGCCGAGGCCTGGGCGAACGCGCACGGCGGACAAGTGCTCGACTTCGCCGCCGCGCGCCAGCCGACCGCGCTCGCCAACCGATGAGGCCATGATGGCGACGCTCGCATACTCCGCTCCTTCGTTGCTGCGTTCACGCGGCGCGCGCGCCGGCGTGCAGTGGGCGTCGCTCGCGCTGTGCATCGCGTTATGGCATCTGGCGACGACGCATCGCTGGAACCTCGGCATCGTCACGTTCGAGAATGTGCCGACGCCCGCCGATACGCTCGCGGCCATCATCGATCTCGCGCATTCGCCCAAGCTCGTGGCCGACCTCGCGAGCAGCGTGAGACGCATCGCGGCGGGTTATGTCGCGGCGGCGGCGAGCGGCGTGGTGCTCGGAATCGCCATCGGCCGCTCGCAATGGTCGCGCCTCGCGTTGCTCACGCCGCTCGAAGTATTGCGGCCGATTCCCGCCGTCGCGTGGATTCCGCTCGCGATCCTGATGTTTCCTTCCTCCGAAATGTCGATGATCTTCATCACCTTCACCGGCGCGTTCTTTCCGATCCTGCTCGGCACGATACACGGCGTCGAAGGCGTGGAGCCACGGCTCGTGTCGTCGGCGCGCAGTCTCGGCGCGGGCAATCGCGTGATCCTGCGCGAAGTGATCCTGCCGGGCGCGGCGCCCGCGATCGTCACCGGCCTTGCCATCGGCATGGGCACGTCGTGGTTCTGCCTCGTCACCGCCGAGATGATCTCGGGGCAATACGGCATCGGCTATTACACATGGCAGTCGTACACGGTGCAGCGTTATCCCGATGTCGTCGTCGGCATGTTGCTGATCGGCCTGCTCGGCATGGGCAGCAGCGCGCTCGTGCGCGTCGCGGGCACGCGGCTCACGCCGTGGCTCGCCGCAGGGAGGATTCGATGAGCGCGGGCCGCATCCAACTCGAAGCGCTCGGCATTGCGTTGGGCGACGGCGCGAGCGCATTCACCGCCGTGCGCGATGTGAACGCGGTCATCGAGCCGGGCGAATTCGTCTGCATACTCGGGCCGTCGGGCTGCGGCAAGTCGACCTTGCTTGCCGCGCTCGCGGGACATGTCGCGCCGAACGCGGGCCGCGCGACGCTCGATGGCAAGCTCATCGAAGGACCGCATCCCGAGCGCGGCATGGTGTTTCAGCAGCACACGCTGCTGCCGTGGCGCAAGACGCTCGATAACGTTGCGTTCGGACTGAAGATGCGCGGCGTGAAGAAACGCGAGCGGCATCTGCGCGCGCGGGCGTTGCTCGATCGCGTCGGGCTGGGCGCGTTCGCGGAGCGCTATCCCGCGCAGCTTTCGGGCGGCATGCAGCAACGCGCGGAGATCGCGCGCGCGATGCTCAACGAGCCGCGCGTGCTGCTGATGGACGAACCCTTCGGCGCGCTCGATGCACAAACGCGCGCATCGATGCAGGCGCTTCTGCTCGATGTATGGAGCGAGCGCCGTCCGACGGTCATGTTCGTCACGCACGACATCGACGAAGCGCTCTTTCTCGCTGATCGCGTTCTCGTGATGAGCCATAGCCCGGGCACGGTGCTCGAAGAACTGCGCGTGCCGTTTGCGCGTCCGCGTGAACGCGAGCTCGTCACGGAAGCCGGATTCGTCGCGTTGAAGCGTCGTTGTCTCGCGTTGCTTCGTTATCCGCTTGCGAGCCCGATGGCCGCATCGAACGACGCGCCCGCGCGCATCGACATATCACACTCCGTTCTCTCATGACGCACACCAATCCACTTTTCGATACCGTCACCGACGCCGCCCTCGCCGCGCGCTTCAACGATGCCGATGCCGCCGTGCGCCGTCTCGCCGTGCTCGAAGCCGCCGACCTCGAAGACGAAGCCTGGCTGCCCCTGCTCGCCGATGCCCTGCGCCACGACACGGATGCCGACGTGCGTCGCACCGCGGCGCAACGTCTCGGCGCGTGGGAAACGGACGAAGCAGTCGATGCGCTATGCGCCGCGCTCGACGACGCCGATACCGATACGCGCGAAGCCGCCGCCGACAGTCTCGCTGCGTTGAAAGATCCCGTCGCGGGCGAACGCCTGCTGCCGCATCTCGCCGATGCCGATACCGATGCCGACGCGTTCAAGCGCGCGGCCCTTTTGCGCGCGTTGCGCGAATTGCGCTTGCCGAGCGCGGCCGGACCTGCGCTTGCGGCGCTAGCGAATGCGTCGCCGTTCGTGAGGCGCGAGGCCATCGGCGTGCTGGGCTGGCTGCGTCATGTGGATGCGCTGCCGCAGTTGAAGCACATCGCGCGCACCGATGCTTCGACGGAAGTGCGTCACGCTGCCGTCGGCGCATTGGGCTTCGCCACCGACGACGGCGTGATCGAAACGTTGATCCACGCGCTCTCCGATCGAGCGTGGCGTGTGCGTGAGGAAGCCGCCGCGACGCTCGGCAAGCTGCGTCTCGTCGCCGCGCGCAATGCATTGGAAGACGCCCTCTCCGACGACTATTGGCAAGTCACGTTGCAGGCGACACGCGCGCTCGGACGTTTGCGCGATGTCGCAAGCACGCATGCCGTGTCGGAACTGCTGACGTTTCCGATCAGCAACGTGCGCAAGGAGGCCGCGCTTTCACTGGGCGAACTCGGCGATACGCATGCGCTCGCCGTGCTCGAAGCCGCACTCGACGACGGCGATCCGGAAGTGCGCAAGGCCGCGCGCATCGCGATTGCGCAGATCAGCGAGCGGCACGCTTCACATAGCGCGCGATGAAGGTGCGCGTCTCGTCATCGGGAAAGCGCACGGCGACGCGCTCGCCGCTGATCATTTCGACAATGCCTTCGCCATAACGACGCACTTTCACGCGCTCGCCCGGCGCGAACGCCTTCGTCTTGCGATCGGCTTGCTCTTCTTCTTTGGCGCGCATCTGTTCGCGCACTTCGCGCGGGCTCTCGATCACCTCCGGCGGATGCACGCAGTTATCGCACACGCCGCAGTGGCCGCCGTCGAGTTCGTCGTCGGGCGCGCGGTAATGCACATCGCTCGCGCGCAGCGGCGCGGACGTGCGCGCGTCGTTCATGTCGTCGGCGAAGTAGTCGAGCAGCATGCGCCAGCGGCACTGCGCGCTCTGCGCATACGCGATCATGCGCTCGAGCACCGCGCGATCGCGTTCGCTGCGCGCCGCGTATTCCTGCGACGCCCCTTCGAGCTTCGCGATGGCCGCATCGTCGTCGACGAGCTTCATGCCGCCGCGCCGCGTGCGACGCGTCATGCCGAGATCGTTGAGCAGCGCCGCCGCCACGCGCAGCTTGTTCGCGCCGATGTTCGGCAACGCTTCGCGCAGACGCGCAAGCGGCTTGTCGAGCGTGCGGGCGGCATCGTCGCTCGCGAGTTCGCGCACTTTCTCCGCGACGCGCGCAATCATCTCCGCGCTCGGATATCGGCCGCTCATGAAGAACTGCTGCACCTGCTTGTCCTTCATTTCGAACAACAGCGTGCAACGCGCGGTCTCGCCGTCGCGGCCGGCGCGCCCCGCTTCCTGATAGTACGCATCGAGACTGCCGGGCATCTGCGCGTGAATGACGAAGCGGATGTCGGGCTTGTCGATGCCCATGCCGAACGCATTGGTCGCGACCATCACGCGCGCGCGGTTCTCCATGAACGCGTCCTGCGATGACGAGCGGGCGCCCGACGACAGCTTGCCGTGATAGCGCTCGGCCTCGACACCCGCATCGACGAGCGCGGCATGCAGCGCCTCGCATTCCGCGACCGTCGCGCAATAGACGATGCCGCTCCCCGCTTCGCCCGTCGCGATCTCGATCGCGCGCCGGCGCCGGTCATCCGGGTTCGTGAGTTGTTCGACGCTGAAATGCAGGTTGTCGCGAAAGACGCCCGTATGGATGACGTTCGCGCGCTTCATCTCCAGTTCGCGCACGATATCGACGATGACGGCGGGCGTCGCCGTCGCGGTGAGGGCGAGCACGGGCGGACGGCCGAGCGTCTTGATCGCGTGGATCAGTTCGACATATGCCGGCCGGAAATCGTGGCCCCATTGCGAGATGCAATGCGCCTCGTCGATGACGGCAAGCGCGATCGGCGGCATGTCCTTCGCGGTGAGTTCGGCGGTGAATTCGGCATCGACGAGACGCTCGGGCGTGACGAAGAGCATGCGGATTTCGTGTCGCGCGATGGCCTGCATCGCGTCGCGCTGTTCACTCGCGGAGAGCGTGCTGTTGAGCATGGCAGTCGCAATGCCCGCTTCGACCAGCTTCGTGAGCTGATCGCGCATCAGCGAAATCAGCGGCGACACGATGACCGTCATGCCATCGAATTGCAGCGCGGGCAATTGATAGCACAGCGACTTGCCCGCGCCGGTGGGCATGACGGCGAGCGTGTCGTTGCCGTCGAGCACGCTGCGAATCACGTCTTCTTGTCCGGGACGCAAGTGCGGAAAGCCGAAGACTTTGCGCAGCGCGGTTTCGAGTTCGCGATCGAGCGGCTTGCGCGATTGCGTGTGGATGTCGGCTCTGTCGTTCATTCGAAGGTAACGCGGATCGTGGATGCGCAATGACATCCGCAATTGGCGTTCCTTGCGAGACAGGCTTGCTTGGCGGAAGGCAGCCGGAGTCGAACCGACCTGGGAATGTCTGACATCCCCAACCGGGTTTGAAGCCCGGCCGCACCACCGGATACGGATGCCTTCCTTTGAAAACCACGGCGCTGCACGTCCGATCGAATTTCGACCGGGCGTCCGATTATAACGGCGCGTTCTCAGCCGTTGCCATCGCGCGAGCGCGGCTGTCGCCGCCGCATCAGCCGATAAACGCAATAGACGAGCGCCGCCGCGACGAGCACATCCACCACCGTCGCGCCATGCGATTCCAGTTCGAGCACGGCGACATGCAGTTGCCGCTCGAAAAGCGCGCCGCCCAATACCCAGAACGACGCCCACGCGGCTATTCCAGCCGTATCCCAGAAGAAGAACGCGAGCGCGGCGATGTGCGTCGTGCCCATCAGCGGCGGCGTGACGAGACCGAGACCCGGCACGAACTTCGATACCGCGACGATCGGCGCGCCATGACGCTCGAACAGTTCGCCGGTCGTACGCATCCCGCTGTCGACCGCATACGATCTGCGCGAGAGCGCCGCGACGAGCCGACGTCCGTAGATGCGCCCCGCCGAGAACCACACGCTGTCGCCGAGCAACGCGCCGCACAGCGCCGCGAACAGCACATGCGCGAACGAGAGGCGTCCGCTCGCCACGGCCGAGCCCGCGAACACGAGCAAAGGCGCGGACGGCAGCGGCACGCCGAGGCGCGTCAGCAGAACGTTCGCGAAGACGGCAGCGCCGCCCCATTGCACGATCGCCGACGGAGGAATCTGGATCAACCGGCACCTCTCGATCGCAACATCATTCGGACCTCGACTCGACGAGCATCACCGGCACGTTGCCGCACCCCGCGCTGCTCGCAATTTCGATACCGCGCCAGGGCGTGCCCTCGCCATGATCGAAGGCCATCGGATCGACGCGCCGGTCCGGGCGCAGCACGTTGAACGGCCACGACGGACGGCGCAGGCGCTCGTGCACGACCGAGCCGAGCCAGATCGGCGCGGGCGGCGCGCCTGCGTCCTGGCGCACTTCGTAATGCGTGGGCCAGAAGCGCAGCACGTCGCGCTCGTCGGCGCCGCGCACGGAACGCGCGAACACGAGCTTCGACGGCTCGCCGTTGTTCAGGCGCGGCAACGCGGGCAACGCGATGGCGGGCGCATTCGGCAACACCACCGACATCACGCTCTTCAGGCTCACGTGCGACACCTCCGTCCAGCCGCGCGATGCCAGTTGCGCGCGAATCTGCTCGGGCGTCGCCGCCCATTGCACGGTGATCGGCTCGCGACGATCGCCCTCCATGCTCGCTCGATAACAGGAAAACGTGCGCCATACCGAATCGGTCCACTGAATCGGCGTAATGACGACGGTCGATGGCACGACGCTGTGCGCCTCCGTTTCATCGCTCGTTTGCAGCGCGACGCTCGCGCAGATCACGGCAAGCACGGCGACCGGCATCAGCGGCCGCGGCGGCGGCTTGCCGGGATTGCGCCATACCGCCGTGAGCGCGATCAGGAAGACCCAGACGGCGGCGAGCGCCGCGCTGCCGAGCGCATCGGAGATGGTGAAGCGGCCGAAGTACAGCCCCGCCAGACCGACCGCCGTCACGATGGCCGAGGTCGCCGTCGCGATGAACACGCCCGTCAGGATGCCCACGCGCCGCAGCAGCAGGAACGCGAGAAAGCCGTAGATCACGACCGTCGCCGCGACGTCGCTGTTCGGAAAGCGATGCTCCGACGGCGCGAACGAAACGAGCGCCGGCTCGTGCGCGGTGAAGCGGATCGCCGCGACGAGCAATTGCGAAAACGCCACGGCCACGACCCAGTACGTGACCGTGCGCCAACGCCGTTCGAAGCTCATCCACACGATGACCGTCGCGCCGAGCGCGAGCAGCGTCTGCGTGCTGCCGAGCGTCGCGGCGACATCGAGGATCGAATCGGTCCAGGTCGACTGGAACGATTGCAGCAGCCGGTAAATCGACACATCGACCTGAACGATCGACGCGCCGCGCGCCACGTTCGCGAGCACCGAGAAAAAGAGGATCGCGGACGCGAGCAGCAGCACCGAGATCATGACGATGAGGCCCGTCGCCGGATTGCCCGGATCGAGCGCGCGCGAGACGAGCCGCGCGGGCAGGCCGTTGCCCTTCCGCGCCCAGGAGAGCAGCGCGTCGCGCGACGCGATGGTCCAGCGCATCGCGTGCGAAACGATCACGCGCGCGAGATTGAACACGATCCACGCTAGCGCCGCGACGAGAATCAGAATCACGACGAGCCGGATCGAGACCGCGCCCGCCAGTTCGATCGACGCGCCGAACACGACGCCCGGCAGGATATGCGTCGGCGCCCAGATGAGCGCGCTCAGTATGTTGACGACGAGAAAGCGCGCCGGCGTCATGCCGGTCACGCCCGCGACGACCGGCACGACCGCGCGCATCGGCGCGACGAAGCGCGCGAGCACGACGCTCTTCGCGCCGTGCTTGTCGAAATACTTCTTGCCGGCGACGAGCGCGCCCGGATGCGAGCGGAACGGCCACATCTGCGCGATGCGGTCCGCGTAGTGCTGGCCGAACCAGAAGCTCGCGGCGTCTCCCGCAATGGCGCCCGCGATCGCGCAGACGAATACCCAGCCGAGATTCAGCGCGCCCGCGCCGACGAGCGCGCCCGCGATGAACATGGCCGTGCTGCCCGGCACGAACGTGCCGATGAACGCGACCGATTCGAGAAACGACGCGAGCAGCACGACCGCGAGCGCCCACTCGGGGTGGCTCGACATGACATGCAGCAGCCTGAAGTAGAGATGCTCCATCGTGATGGAAGGACGAGCGCGCAATCGTCAGACGGACTCGTGCCAGCGGCTATCGGCGCGCAAGAGGTGCAGGTCGCGGTGGAATCGAGTGTACCCAACCCGGTCGAAGAACTCCAAAATCTGTATCGCGCGCTTGCGGCCGAGCGCGCTCGCATCGCGGAAAGCGGCCGCACCGACCGCGCCGCCCTGCGTTTGCGCCGATTGCGCGACGAGTTGCGCCAGCGCGCCGATCGACGCGCGGCAATAAAACAGATCGCGCACCACCTGATACACGTCGCCGCGGCGCGCGAGCTTCCTGAGCAGCCTGCGCATCTCGTCCTCGCCGACGCCCTGCGCCTTCGCCAGATCACGCACCCAGGGCGGATCGAAACGCCCTTCTTCGAGCGATGCGAGCACCGCGCGAGCGAGCGCTTCCTCGTTGTCGTCGAGCGTCACCGCATGCGACGGCAGATGCAGCCACGGCCCGCTCTTCGCGATCGCGCAGCTCGTCACCGCATCGTCGACGAGCGCGCGCCACAGCGCGTCCGGCGCCAGCGGCGCGGCCATGCGGCGCAGACGCGCGGCGTCGGGGCCTTGCTCGTCGGGAAAGCGTTCGTGGAAAGCGGCGAGCGCATCGAGCAGGCGCGCCTTGAGCGCATCCCAGTGACGCGCCGCGATGTAGAGCATGTCATCGTGCGTGGGCACGGCGCGCACGCCTTCGGGCGACAGGCCGCGCCCGTACAAATGCTCGACAAGCGAGCGCGGCAAGCCATACGGCGCTTCGTCGAAAAGCGCATCGGCGCGACCGGTATCCAGCATCGCGACGAGCGCATCGAGCCACGCGCGGCGCGCCGGCGTGCGGCGCTTGCGCGCGGGCGCGAACGGATCGAGCACGCGCCCGCCGCCGACCGTCCGGTTCGCCTGCGCGTTGCGCACGATGAAGCGGTCGCCGGGCAGCGCGCAAACGGGTTGATCGAAGACGAGCTGCACGCGCGCCGTGTTTCCCCCAGCGAGCGTATCCGCTTCGAGCAGCGCCACATGCGCGACGCGATGCGTCGTGCCGAGATGCACATGCAGGGGCGCCCAATGTGTGAGCGTGAGTTGCGCATCGCCGAGCAAGCTCAGTTCGACATCGAGCCGTTCGGATGCCCGCGCGAGCCGCGCATCCACGATCCAGTCGCCGCGTGCGAGCGCATCCTTGTCGATGCCCGCGAGATTGAGCGCGCAGCGCTCGCCCGCACGGCCCGTCTCTGCGGCGCGATTCTGCGCGTGAATGCTCCGCGCGCGCACGGGCTCGCCGCCGGATTCGCGCGGCGCGAGCGCCAGCATGTCGCCGACGTTCACGCGGCCCGCGAACACCGTGCCCGTCGCGATCGTGCCCTGCCCCGTCAGCGTGAACACGCGATCGACCGCGAGCCGGAAGAAGCCATCGTCGCGGCGCGTGCGCCAGTGCGCGGCGGCATCGTGAAGATACGCTCGCAACAAAGCGACGCCCGCGTCATCGTCTTGGGTCGCATCGGTGTCGAACAAGGGCGCACCGTGCAACGGGCCGCGCGCGAGCAACGCCGCGATTTCGGCATGCACGTCGCGCACGCGCGATGCCTCCACGCGATCGCACTTCGTCACCGCGACCGCGCCGCGCGTCACGCCGAGCAGTTCGAGGATCGCGAGATGTTCGCGCGTTTGCGGCATCACGCCGTCGTCGGCGGCGATCACGAGCAAGGCGAAGTCGATGCCGCACGCGCCCGCCGCCATCGTGTGCACGAGTTTCTCGTGTCCGGGCACGTCGATGAAGCCGAGCACGCCGCCGTCGTCCAAAGGCACGTACGCGTAGCCGAGTTCGATCGAGATGCCGCGCGCCTTCTCTTCCTTAAGCCGGTCGGTGTCCACGCCCGAGAGCGCGCGCACGAGCGTCGTCTTGCCATGATCGATATGCCCCGCCGTGCCGACGATCATTCGCGTGCGTCCTCGCCTGCATCCAACTGCGCGATGAACGCGGCTTCATCGGCTTCTTCGAGACAGCGCAGATCGAGACGCAGCGCGCCATCGGCGATGCGCCCGATGACCGGACGCGGCAACTCGCGCAGCCGCTTCTCGATGCGATTGAGTTGCCCGCCCGCGCGTTTGCCGCTCGCGAGACGCACCGCGAGGCCGTAGCTCGGCAGCACGTCGACGGGCAATGCGCCGCTGCCGATCTGGCTGAACATCGGTTCGGCGCTGACCGTGAAGGCATCGCCGATCATGCGCTGCAACGCAGGTTCGATGCGTTCGGCGGCGAGGCGCATTGCGTCGGCGGGACGCGTGAGCAGACGCAATGTCGTGAGACGCTCGGCCAGCGTTTCAGGCGCGCGATAGAGACGCAGCACGGCTTCGAGCGCCGCGAGCGTGAGCTTGCCGACGCGCAATGCGCGCTTGAGCGGATGCTTCTTGATCTTCGCGATGAGATCCGCGCGCCCGACGATCAGGCCCGCTTGCGGCCCGCCCAACAGCTTGTCGCCGCTGAACGTGACGAGATCCGCGCCTGCCGCGACCGTCTCGCGCACGGTCGCTTCGCGCGGCAAGCCCCATTGCGCGAGATCGACGAGCGTGCCGCTGCCGAGATCGACCGCGACCGGCAAGTTCCGCGCTTTCGCGAGCGGCGCGAGTTCGGCGAGGGTGACTTCCTTCGTGAAGCCGCTCACGGCGTAGTTGCTGCAATGCACCTTCATCAGGAGCGCGGTCTTCGCGTTGATCGCTTCGTCGTAGTCTTTCAGATGCGTGCGATTCGTCGTCCCGACTTCGCGCAGCTTCGCGCCCGCACGATTCATGATGTCGGGAATGCGGAAAGCGCCGCCGATCTCGACGAGTTCGCCGCGCGACACGATCACTTCCTTGCGCGAAGCGAGCGCGGAAAGCGTCAGCAGCACAGCGGCCGCGTTGTTGTTGACGACGGTCGCGGCTTCGGCGCCCGTCAGCTCGCAGATGAGGCCGTTGATGAGATCGTCGCGATCGCCGCGCGCGCCGGTGTCGAGATCGAACTCGAGATTCGCCGGACGCGTGAGCACTTCGGCGACCGCGCGCACCGCTTCGTCGGGCAGCAGCGCGCGGCCGAGATTCGTATGCAGCACCGTGCCCGTCAGGTTGAAGACGCTGCGCACGTTGCTGCGCGCGCGTTTCGCGAGCCGCGCGTCGACGGCGAGCGCGAGTTGCGCATCGCTCAGTGCATCGACGGACGCGCGGCCCGCTTGCGCATCGGCGCGCCATGCATCGAGCGTCGCGCGCAATGCGGCGAGCGCCTGCGTGCGGCCGTACGTGGCGATCACCGCCTCGAACTCCGCCGATGCCAGCACGCGCTCGACCGATGGCACGCGAGCCATCAATGCGCGCAACTCGCCGCCGTCGCCTGTGACATCGCTCATCGATCGCCTTCCTGTTGTTCGGGCCAGAGCCACGGATGCGGCGCCGCGCGCCGAAAACCCGCATCGCCCATCAGGAGATCGAGCGTGAGGCTCGCGAGATCGTCGGCGTAAGGTTCGAAGTCGTAAGCCTTCTCCTGATAGCCGATCTTGCGATACGTGCCGCATTCGTCGCACGATTCCGCCTTGAGCGGCGCGCTTGTCGCCTTCGCCGTTTTTTCTTCCTCGGGTTCGTCGCCCGTACCCATCACGTGATACGCGATGCCTTTGGTCGAATCGCAGTTCGTGCATTTCGCGCGGACCACGTGAAGCTCCGTCGCGCACAGTCCGCATTGCACGTAGCGATAACCTTCATACGCGCCGCCCACGCGCACGATGCTCGCGACCGGCACCGAGCCGCAGACGGGACATACGCCGGGCGTGTCGAGATACGGCACGTCCCGCATGTCGATGCGGCTCGCGAGATCGGTCCACACGACTTGCAGCGCGGCCGCGATGAGGGGCGCGGCGGCCGGATCGATTTCGGCGAAGCGCAGCGCGAGGATCGCGTCGGCTTGGTCGTCGAGCGCGGCGGCGTCGAGCGCGCGCAGACGGGCGACGAGTTGCGCGAGCGCGGGCGTTAGCGCGCCGGCGGCTTCGATGCCGTCGAGCAGCATGAAGAGTACGTCGCGCCAGGCGGGATCGCGGTCATCCGTGAGCGCGGGAACGATCGGCATCGAATGACGCTGATTCAGTTCGATGGACTCGCGCGAGGGCATCGGCGCATTGAAATGCGCGAGCACGCGCTGCTGGGCGTCGGCGAGCGCGGCCATCAGGCGCAGATAACCGGAGATGGGATTGCTTGCGTCGGCGAGTTGCCGAAGACGTGCGGCGCGCGTGGCGAATATCGTCGCGCGCTCCGGCATGCGCAAACGCGGAATGGCCGACGGATCGAGCGATTCGATTCGCGAGGCTTCGACTATGCGTTGGACCACGGAAGGTTTCCTCGCGGGGTGAACGGTCGACCGAGCATATCAGCAAAACGGATATGAAATGGACCGCACCCCGCACGTATTGGCCCAACGTCGCGCCGGATTTCTACTTCCCGATCATCTCCCTGAACCACCGCGGATGATGCTTGCGCGCCCATCCATACGTGACAGTGCCGCGCGTCATCGCGCCGATCGAACCCTTCACCCAAAGCGCCGCATAGATATGCACGATGATCGACACGATCAGCACGAACGCCGTCGCCGCGTGCACGACGGATGCAAGACGAATCACGGTAATCGGGAAATAGAACGCGAAGTATCTGCGCCAGATCACGATGCCGCTCACGAGCAGCAACACGAGACTCGCCACCATCACGAAGAACAACAGCTTTTGCCCGGCGTTGTACTTGCCGATCTCAGGCAGGCGATCCTCGCGATTGGTGAGCACGTCGTTCATCTGCTTCATCCACTGGACGTCGTTCTTGTCCAGATAGTTGTGATGCCAGAAGCGCAGCGCAAGGATCATGAAGGAGATGAACATCACGCAGCCGACGAACGGATGCAGGATGCGCGTCCATTGCCCGCCGCCGAACACGGCATAGAGCCATGCCATCGACGGATGAAACATCGCGAGTCCGGACAGCGCGAGCAGCACGAAGGTGATCGCGGTGATCCAGTGATTCGTGCGCTCGTTCGGCGTGTAGCGCACGATCAGCCGATGGCCCTTCACGTCACGCAGTTCGCTATCGTGTTTCATCTGTACGCTCCTGTCCGCCTTCACGCCGACGCTGCACTTCTTCCGCTTCGCGATGCGCTTCGAGTTCGTCTTCCTCGCTGACTTCGTTCGGCCCGACGCGCGTGTAATGGAAGAAGCCCGCAAACGCCGCCAACGCGATGCCGATCATCGCGAGCGGCTTCGTCACGCCCTTCCATATCGACACGAGCGGACTGATGTGCGGATCCTTCGCGAGCCCGTGATACAGCTCCGGCTGATCCGCGTGATGCAGCACGTACATCACATGCGTGCCACCCACGCCCGCCGGATCGTAGAGGCCCGCGTTAGCAAAGCCGCGCTCCTTCAGATCCTCGACGCGATCGGCCGCCTGCTGCTGCATGTCGACCTTGGTGCCGAACATGATCGCGCCGGTCGGGCACGTCTTCACGCACGCGGGCTCCTGCCCGACCGCGACGCGATCCGAACATAGCGTGCACTTGTACACGCGATGATCTTCCTTCGAAAGCCGCGGAATATTGAACGGGCAGCCGGTAATGCAATAGCCGCAGCCGATGCAGTTCTCCTCGTGAAAATCCACGATGCCGTTCGTGTACTGAATGATCGCGCCCGGCGAAGGACACGCCTTCAGGCAACCCGGATCCTCGCAATGCATGCAGCCGTCCTTGCGGATCAGCCATTCGAGATCGCCCTTCGGATTCTCGTATTCGGTGAAGCGCATCACCGTCCACGAATGCTCCGTCAGGTCGCGCGGATTGTCGTAGATGCCGGTCGTGTGACCGATATCGTCGCGCAGGTCGTTCCACTCCATGCACGCCGTCTGACACGCCTTGCAGCCGATGCACTTCGACACGTCGATGAGCTTCGCCACCGTGCCCGTCACCGGCTCGCGTATTTGCGTCTGCGGCACGGTCGTCGCGGAGAGACGCTTGATATCGAGCGATTGCAGAGCCATCTCGTCCTCCCTATGCCTTCTCGACCTTCACGAGGAACGACTTGAACTCGGGTGTCTGCGAGTTCCCGTCGCCCACGGAAGGCGTGAGCGTGTTGACGAGATAGCCCGGCTGCGTGAGGCCCTTGAAGCCCCAGTGCAGCGGCAGGCCGACGGTGTGCACCTTCTTGCCCTCCACAGTCAGTGGTTTGATGCGCTTCGTGACGAGCGCCACCGCGACGACATGCCCGCGATTGCTCGACACCTTCACGCGATCCCCCGCGACGACGCCGACTTCCTTCGCATGCTCCTCGCCGATCTCCACGAACTGCTGCGGCTGCACGATCGCGTTGAGCCGCGCGTGCTTGGTCCAGTAGTGGAAGTGCTCGGTGAGGCGGTACGTGGTCGCGGTGTCCGGGAACTTGTCGGCGGTGCCGAACGCGGCGCGATCGTCGGGGAAGACGCGCGCGGCCGGATTGCTCGTCACCGCCTTGTTGTCGGGGAAGAACGGGTTATGGCCGAGCGGCGTCTCGAACGGCTCATAGTGCGCGGGGAACGGGCCTTCGTTCATGCCGTCGCGTGCGAAGAATCGCGCCACGCCCTCCGGATTCATGATGAACGGACTCATGCCCTTGTCCGGCGGTTCGTCGACCTTGAAGTCGGGGACATCCGGACCGCCCCACGCGCGCCCGTTCCACGCGACGAGCTTTCTCGACGGATCGAACGGCTTGCCGTTCACATCGCACGATGCGCGGTTGTACAGCACACGCCGATTCGCCGGCCACGCCCACGCCCAGCCGAGCGTCTGCCCGATGCCCGTCGGATCGGAGTTGTCGCGCCGGCCCATCTGGTTGCCCGCCTGCGTCCACGATCCGCAGAAGATCCAGCATCCGCTGGCGGTCGAGCCGTCGTCGCGCAGTTGCGCGAAGCTCGCCAGTTGCTCGCCGCGTTTGGCGAGGACCTTCGTCTGATCGGTCGGATCGGTGACGTCGGCGAGCGCGCGGCCGTTGAACTCCATCGCGATTTCCTCCGGCGTCGGGCTTTCCGGGTCCGCGTACGGCCACGTCATCTTCAGGATCGGATCGGGATATTTGCCGCCCTTCTCCTGATATGCCTTGCGCATGCGCAGCCACAATCCCGACATGATCTCGAGATCGCTTCGCGCTTCGCCCGGCGGCGTCGTGCCCTGCCAGTGCCATTGCAATACGCGCGACGAACTGACGAGCGAGCCGCGCTCTTCGGCGAAGCAACTCGTCGGCAGACGGAACACTTCGGTCTGAATCTTCGACGAATCGACATCGTTGAATTCGCCGTGATTCTTCCAAAACTCCGACGTCTCGGTCGCGAGCGGATCCATGATGACGAGCCATTTCAGCTTCGACAGGCCGAGCCCGATCTTCGCCTTGTTCGGCGCCGCCGCAAGCGGATTGAAGCCCTGGCAGATGTAGCCGTTCATCTTGCCCTGCGCCATCAGCTCGAAGACCTGCAGCATGTCGTAGGACTTGTCGAGCTTCGGCAGCATGTCATAGCCGAAGTTGTTGTCGGCCGTCGCGTTATCGCCCCACCACGACTTCATGAAGCTCACGTAAAACGCGCGATAGTTCTTCCAGTAGCTCAGTTGATTCGGCCGCAGCGGCTGCGACGCGCGCTTCTTGATGTAGTCCTCGTATTCCTGCTCGCCTTCCATCGGCAAGGTCATGTAGCCGGGCAGCAGATTCGACATCAGGCCGAGATCGGTCAGGCCTTGAATGTTCGAGTGCCCGCGCAGCGCATTCATGCCGCCGCCCGCGATGCCGATATTGCCGAGCAGAAGCTGCACCATCGCGCCCGTGCGAATCATCTGCGCGCCGACCGAGTGATGCGTCCAGCCGAGCGCATAGAGAATCGTGCCGGCGCGATTCGGCGCCGCGGTCGTCGCGAGCATCTCGCAGACCTTGAGGAACTTGTCGGTCGGCGTGCCGCAAACCTTCGTCACCATTTCCGGCGTGTAGGCGGCGTAGTGCTGCTTCAACAGGTTGTAGACGCAGCGCGGATGCTGCAAGGTCGGATCGGTCTTCACATAGCCGTCGTCGCCGCGCTCGTAATCCCAGCTCGTCTTGTCGTACTTGCGATGTTCCGCGTCATAGCCCGAGAACACGCCGTCCTTGAACGCGAAGTCCTCGCGCACGATGAACGACATGTCCGTGTAGTTCTTCACGTACTCGTGCTGGATCTTGTCGTTCGTGAGCAGATAGTTGATGACGCCGCCGAGGAACGCGATGTCCGTGCCGGTGCGAATCGGCGCGTAGAAATCCGCGACCGATGCCGTGCGCGTGAAGCGCGGGTCCACGACGATGAGACGCGCGCGCCGATGCGCCTTCGCCTCCGTCACCCACTTGAAGCCGCACGGATGCGCCTCGGCTGCATTGCCGCCCATCACGAGAATCAGGTCCGTGTTCTTGATGTCGACCCAATGGTTCGTCATCGCTCCACGGCCAAACGTCGGGGCAAGACCTGCCACCGTCGGGCCATGTCAGACACGCGCCTGATTATCGAATGCGAGCATTCCCCAACTGCGCACCGTCTTGTGCGTCAGATAGCCAACTTCGTTGCTTCCCGCCGACGCCGCCAGAAAGCCCGAAGTCAGCCATCGATTGACCGTCTTGCCGTCGGGCGTCTTCTCGACGAAATTCGCATCGCGATCTTCCTTCAACAACTCGGCGATGCGATCGAGCGCCTCTTCCCACGAGATGCGTTTCCACTCGTTCGACCCCGGCGCGCGATGCTCGGGATACGTCAGCCGGCTCGGGCTATGTATGAAGTCGATGAGCGATGCGCCTTTCGGGCAGAGCGTGCCGCGATTGACCGGATGATCCGGATCGCCTTCGATGTGGATGATGCTCGATTTTGCGTTCTTGGCGTTGTCGCCGAGACCGTACATGAGGATGCCGCACCCGACTGAACAGTACGGACAGGTGTTGCGCGTTTCCGTGGTGCGCGACAGTTTGTATTGCCGGACTTCGGCGAGCGCGGGAGCCGGAGAGAAGCCCATTGCCGCCAGGCTCGAACCGGCGAGCGTGCTCGCAGAGACCTTGAGGAACTGTCGCCGTGACATTTGGAGCATGATTGCCCTCGGCGCGTCGTAATGTGGGTTACTGGGTTACTAAAGTATATGGTGCCCGATTACATCCCGCAGACAGGTTGACACGGTATTTGCACCAATCACAGGTCTTGCGCGCGTTGCATGCAACGAATACTTCATACGCAACCTTGTCGCTTTAGCAAGCGCCGCGCCTGGCCACGCATGTTCTGGAATGGAACGTGCTCGACGGGGTGAAACATTCGCGCTCCATTCATCGAACCGAGAGGTCGCCATGAGTTCCGTCTCAACCCAGAAGATCGAAGCGGTGGTGAAGAAAGACGCTTCGTGGGCGCTCGGCGCGCTCAAGCAGTTCTCGGAAGACCGCTGCGCCGCGATGGCCGCGAGCATCGCGTTCTACTCGGCGTTCTCCCTCGCGCCGACGCTCGTCATGGTGATCGCCGTCGCGGGCTGGATCTTCGGACCGGAGGCGGCGCGCGGGCAACTTTTTCATCAAGTGAACGGACTCATCGGCGATCAGGCCGCGGCGGGCGTGCAGAGCATCGTCGAGAACGCGCATCGCAGCAGCGGGACCGGCATCGCCGCGATCATCTCGTTCGTGCTGCTCGCGGTCGGTGCATCGGCGACGTTTTCATCGCTCAACACGGCGCTCAACATCGTCTGGCCGATGAGCGGCGAGCAGCGCTCCAGCATCATGACGCTGGTGCGCGTGCGGCTCGTGTCGTTCGGGCTCGTGCTCGGCGTCGCTTTTCTGCTGATCGTCTCGCTCGTGCTCGATACCGCGATTCAGGCGGTCGGCATGTGGCTGTGGGCAAATTCGCCGTTCGTGATCGTCGGCGACGTCGTGCAGCTCGTGGTCGGGCTCGCGATTCTCACCGCCGCGTTCGGCGCATTGATGAAGTTCCTCCCCGATGCGCCCGTGCAATGGCGCGATGCGCTCGTCGGGGGGCTCGTCTCCGCGCTGCTTTTCTCGGCGGGCAAGAAGCTGTTCGCCTTGTATCTGACCCACGCGGGCACCGCGAGCGCGTTCGGCGCGGCGGGTTCGCTCGCCGTGCTGCTGATGTGGCTGTACTTCTCCGCCGCCGTGCTCCTGCTGGGCGCGGAATTTTCGGCGGCGCGCGCGCGAATGCACGATCCGCGCGGCGCATGGGGACAGCAGAACAATGGCCGCGTGCCGCCGGGCAGCCGCGCGAAGATTGGCTCGCTGCTCGCGGCCTCGACGCGCACGGCTGTGCCGGTCGCGGGCGCCGCATCCGCCGCCGCGCCGCTCACGCCGGCAAGCGCTCCTGACGATGCCCCCGCCACCGCGAGCGCGCGCCGCGCGATCGGCGCCCGCGCACAACACGCGCAACAACTGACGGGACAGGCGCGCAAGAAGGTATCCGCCGTCGCGCGGGCGCTGGCGTTGTCGCGCAAGCTCGCGCGCGCCGAATCGACGGCCACGCGCGCCACCGCGCTCGCGATGGTCGGCGCTGGCCGCAAGGCATCGCATGCGAATGCTGCGGTGCGGCGGCATCCGTGGCGCGCGGTGCTCGTGGCGGCAGGCGCGGGAATGGCGCTCGCATTGCTTTCGCGTCGCGATGCCGCGCGTGAAAACGACCGAGGCTGAGGCGCTTGCGCGCTATGTCGCGCGGCTGTCCGTCGAATCCGAAAGATCGCGCGCCGGGAAAGCGATTTGTTATTTGAAAAGCAAGTAATCGAATATCGGCGTCCGGGAAATCCGATTCAAATGTCCGATTGCGCGCGGAACTTTTCCGCGATAGCCCTGTCTCCCAAAATTCCCCTTGCGACTGCCTGAGAACCTTGACAGGCGGGCTTCACGCCCAAGTGTGTGTTTTTCGAGACAGTCAATATTTTTTCGTTTCTGAAGTTACGAAACGTTGCGTTATTCTCTGCGCCGGCAACAACGATTAATCATTCGCGTGGAGAATTCGATGAAACGAATCGCACTGACGTCCCTCTCGCTGGCGCTGCTCGGCGCAGCAGGCGCGGCGCAAGCACAAACGAGCGTGACGCTCTATGGCGTGATCGATACCGGTCTCGCATATGTGAGCCACGCCAACGAAAACGGCGACCATCTGTTCGGCATGGTCAACGGCACGCTGTCCGGCCCGCGTTGGGGCTTGAAGGGTCAGGAAGACCTCGGTGGCGGCCTCAAGGCAATCTTCCAGTTGGAAAGCGGCTTCGATCCGGGCACGGGTCAGTCGAACCAGGGTGGTCGTCTGTTCGGCCGTCAAGCGTTCGTCGGTTTGAGCGGCAACCAGTGGGGTACGGTCACGTTGGGTCGTCAGTATGACCCGTCGGTCGACATGGTTCAGGGCCTCACGGCCGACAACTACTGGGGCGCTGCCTTCGCAACGCCGGGCGACGTCGACAACTACGACAACAGCCTGCGCGTGAGCAACGCCGTCAAGTACGTGTCGCCGGTGTTCTCCGGCTTCCAGTTCGAAGGCATCTACGGCTTCAGCAACCTCGCGGGCGCTACCGGCCAGGGCCAGACCTGGGGTGCCGCTGCAACGTACGGCAACGGTCCGTTCTCGTTGGCCGCCAGCTACCTGTACGTGAACAACCCGACGGCTGGCCGCACGACCGGCACCACCGGCTGGAACAGCCCGTCGTCGGATTCGCTGTTCAACACGGTGATCAACGTCGGCTACCAGACGGCCCACGCAGTCGCCATCGCGCGCGGCGCAGGCCAGTACGTGTTCGGTCCGTTCACGGCCGGCGCTTCGTACAGCTTCGCTCAGTACAAGAACGACGGCAGCTCGACGTTCACGGAACAAGAGAAGTTCAACGTCGCCAACGCGTACCTGAACTTCCAGCTGACGCCGGCAACGCTGCTCGGCCTGGGCTACACGTACACGCACGGCAGCGGCGACACGTCGGCCAACTACCACCAGGTTTCGATCGGCGCGGACTACTCGCTGTCGAAGCGCACGGACGTCTACGCTGTCGGCGCGTATCAGCACGCAAGCGGCACGCAGCGCAACGCGGACGGCTCGACGCAAGAAGCGCAAGCTTCGATCAGCGACTTCGGTTTCGCAAGCGGCCGCAGCCACCAGGAACTGGTGCTCATCGGCCTGCGCCACAAGTTCTAAGAACAACCGACTGGCGTGGCACGCGAGTGCCGCGCCGGAAGGACAGCAGCATCCTCGAACAGCCATCGGTTTTCCGATGGCTGTTTTTTTTTCGCGTCCGAAAGCGGCAAGCGCAACAAAGTGTTGAATCAACCGCGTGCGCGTCATCCCGCCCGGACAACGGCGGCAGAATCGGCCGAATCTCAATGCACCGGGGGTTCGCTGAATGCCGCTTCGCTCAAGACTTCTGGCTCCGCTTGCAATGGCGGCGTGCATCGCCGCAACCGCCTGCACGACAGCCGCGCATCGGTCCGATACTGCGCACGCGTCCGCCTTGCCGATGATCATCGCGCATCGCGGCGGCGCAGCCGATTACCCGGAGAACACGCTGATCGCCATCCAGGGCGCGCTGCACAATCGCGCCGATGCGATCTGGCTCACAGTGCAACTCACCCGCGATGGCGTGCCGGTGCTCTATCGCCCGGCCGATCTCTCGACCAACACGGATGGCAACGGAACGGTCGCGGACCACGACTTCGGCGCGCTGCAACATCTCGACGCCGGACGGAACTTCGCCCTCGCCGATGGAAACGGCGTGACGCGCTATCCGTATCGCGATCACGCGCTGCGTATTCCATCGCTCGCGCAGGCGTTGCGCGTGATTCCGCCCGACGTACCCGTGATGCTCGACATGAAGGCATTGCCCGCCGGACCTCAGACGGCGGCGGTCGCGCGCGTGCTGGACGAGGAAAACGCGTGGTCACGCGTGCTGATCTATTCGACCGATGCCGCCTATCAACGGGCCTTCTCGGCCTATCCGCAGGCACGTTCGCGGCTGTTCGAGTCGCGCGATGCGACACGCGCCCGCCTCGCCTACGTGGCGCTCGAATCCACGTGCAAGGACGCACCGTCGCCCGGAAGATGGACCGCGTTCGAGTATGCGAGAAAGATGGAATTGGTCGAAACGTTCACGCTCGGGGAAGCGCGCTCGGCGGTGACGTCGAGACTCTGGACGCCCGCAGCGGTGCAGTGCTTTCGCACCAGAGGCGAGACCCCGATCCTCGCGATCGGCATCGACAACGCCGACGATTATCGCGCCGCCGCCTGTATCGGCATGACGGCCGTGCTCACCGATTCGCCGCGAAAGATGCAAGCGGTCAGGTCGGGCATTGCGCTGCCGCTGCCGTGCCCCTGAAGCCGCTCACTGATGCGGCGCGTTGCCGTTCGATTCGACGTCTTGCGCGAGCGTCTGCGCGGGCGCGCCCGGGCACGGCAGATCGCCGATGACGAGCCGCGGCACCGTGCTGCGCGTCTCGCGCGGACGCAGCGGAACATTGTCGAGCTCGGTCCACGAAGGGTTCGGAATCTCGCCGAAAAGCTGCCTCAGACGCTCGCCCCAGGTCTTGTTGATCATCTGGTAGTACGCGCTGTTGTTGTCGAGCGTGGCGAAGCGCGTGACGCGCAGCGAGTCCTTCTCGTAGACCAGCAGATCGAGCGGCAGACCGACCGAGAGATTCGAGCGCAGCGTCGAATCCATCGAAATGAGCGCGCATTTGGCGGCTTCGTCGAGCGGCGACGACGGCGTGATGACGCGATCGATGATCGGCTTGCCGTACTTCGATTCGCCGATCTGGAAATACGGCGACACACGCGTCGATTCGATGAAATTGCCCGCCGCGTAGATCATGAAGAGTCGCGGCGGCTGGCCGAAGATCTGTCCGCCGAGGATGAAGCTGCAATTGAAGTCGACGCTGAATTCAGCGAGCGACAGCGCGTCGCGCCGATGCACCTCGCGCACCGCATCGCCGACGATGCGCGCGGCTTCCGCCATCGTCTGGACGCTATACAGCGTGGGCGCGTTCGGATCGGAGGGCTCCACGAGCAGATGCGTCACCGCCTGCGTCAAGGCGAGATTGCCCGCCGCGAGCAGGACGAGTACGCGCTCTCCCGGCTGTTCGAAAACAGCCATCTTGCGCGCGGCGCTCACGTGGTCCACGCCGGCGTTGGTGCGCGTGTCGGACAGGAACACGAGTCCCTCGTCCACGCACATGCCCACGCAATAAGTCATGTCGATCCGTCCTGAAACAAGCAAACCCACATTGTACTGAGCGCGACCGCCCGTCGCATCGATGCGTTCACTGATCCGGCTGTGTATCCATGCTCACATGCACCGTCAGCGTTTCCTCCTTCCCGCCGACGCGCGAGCCGCGCACCGGCGCCGCCGATTCGTAATCGCGCGCGACGGCAAGACGGCAATGACGCTCGCCCGCGAACGCCGCCCGGGTCGCATCGATCGACACCCAGCCGTGCTCGATCCACACGTCGGTCCAGGCGTGCACGTCCGCATCCAGATAGCCGCTCACGCAGCGCGCCGGCACGCCCCGCGCGCGGCAGCACGCGAGCATCAGATGCGCGAGATCGCGCGCATCGCCGAAGCCGCTCGCGAGCGCCTGCGCCGCCGTGCCCGCCGCATACGCCGGCTCCTTGCGATACCGCACGCGCTCGCCGATACGCTCCGTCAGCGCGATGAGCGACGCGGGCGTATCGAGCGCGTCGACGCCGTGCGCGAGCTCGCGGATCGCGGCATCGGGCGCGGTAAGCCGCGTGGGACAGGTGAAATGTTCGAGCGGAATCGGACCGGCTTCATCGAAGAGACGGCCATCGGATAAAGCCTCCGTTTCGATCTCGCCCGCCACGCTCACATGAATCTCGCTGTGCGGCTTCGTCAGCACGAGCGTGTGCAGCGCGTTGCCGTAGGCGTCGCGCGTGAGGTCGAGCTTGCCCGGCGCTTCGACATGCCAGTGCCGCACGATCTGCGACGCGCCGCTCGCCGGACTCACGCGAAACTGCTGGATCGAATACGTGACCGGCGTGGCGTAGCGATGGCGGATGTCGTGGCGAATGGTCAGCAGCATGATTCACGCGATCGGCAACATGAGGAAGGTGTGCATCACGCGCAGGCCGAGTTCGTCGACACGCTTGAGAAACTGCGTCAGCCACGCGTGCACGCCCGTTTCGAGTATCTGGCGGATGTCGGCATACAGCACATCGGCGCGCAGCTTGCCCGCGAAACGCTCGCATTCCTTCGACGCGTCCGTGCGCAATTTCGCGAGCGTGTCGCAGACGCCGTCGAGCGATGCCAGCAGCGAACGCGGCATCTGCTCGTTGAGGATCAGCAGTTCGACGACGCGCGCGGGCGTCACGACATCGCGATACACCTTGCGATAAATCTCCAGCGCCGACACGGAACTCAGTATCGACGTCCAGTAGTAGAAGTCTTCGAGCTGCCGCGCGGCTTCGCGCGAGTTCGGCGTGGCATCGGCGAAACGGACATCGAGAATGCGCGCCGTGTTGTCCGCGCGTTCGAGATACGCGCCGAGCTGCATGAAGAAAAACGCGTCGTCGCGCAGCGCGGTGCCCTGCATCACGCCGCGGCACAGATTCGAGCGGTACTTGACCCATTCGAACAGTGCATCCGGGCTCGTTTGCAGTTCCATGTTCGCGAGGCGCTGAGTGAATTCGAGCCAGGTGAAGTTGATCGTTTCCCAGCCGTCGGTGGTGAGCGTGCCGCGCACCGCGCGCGCATTTTCGCGCGTCGCCTGCAGGCACGAGAGGATGCTCGACGGATTGCGCGCATCGGCGACCATGAAGTGCAGCATGTCCTCGCGCGAGCGCGATCCCGGATGACGCGCGTCGAACATGTCTTCCAGCTCGGATATCTTCAGCACCGAACGCTGCGCGCGGGCTTCCTGCTCGGGCGTTTGCGGCAGGAGCGCGCCTTCCATGTTGATGTCGAGCATGCGCGCGGTGTTCTCGGCGCGCTCCATGTAACGCGCCATCCAGAACAGGTGATCGGCGGTTCGGCTCAGCATGTCATTCGACCATCCACGTATCTTTGGTCCCGCCGCCTTGCGACGAATTGACGACGAGCGAGCCTTCGCGCAGCGCGACGCGCGTGAGGCCGCCCGCGCACATCGACACTTCGCGGCCCGACAGCACGAACGGCCGCAAATCGATATGACGCGGCGCGATGCCCGCCTCGACGAAGGTCGGGCACGCGGAGAGCGCGAGCGTCGGCTGCGCGATATAGCCTTCGGGCCGCGCGAGCAGCAACGCGCGAAAGGTTTCGATTTCCTCTTGCGTCGATGCCGGCCCGACGAGCATGCCGTAGCCGCCCGCGCCGTGCACTTCCTTCACGACGAGCTCCGGCAGATGCGCGAGCGTGTACGCGAGATCGTCGGGCTTGCGGCACTGAAACGTCGGCACGTTGTTCAGGATCGGCTTCTCGCCGAGATAGAACTCGATCATGTCGGGCACGAACGGATAGATCGATTTGTCGTCGGCGATGCCGGTGCCCATCGCGTTCGCGAGCGTCACGCGCCCCGCGCGATACGACGTCAGCAAGCCAGGGATGCCGAGCGCCGAATCGGCGCGAAACGCGAGCGGATCGAGAAAGTCGTCGTCCACGCGGCGATAGATCACGTCGACGCGGCGCGGGCCGTGCGTCGTCCGCATGAAGACATAGTTGTCGTCGACGAAAAGATCCTTGCCCTCGACGAGTTCCACGCCCATCTGCTGCGCGAGGAAGGTGTGCTCGAAGTACGCCGAGTTGTACATGCCGGGCGTCAGCACGACGACCGCCGGATCGTCGACGCCTTCAGGCGCGATCGAACGCAATGTTTCCAGCAGCAGGTCGGGATAATGCGCGACCGGCGCGACGCGGTTCTGCACGAAGAGTTCGGGAAAGAGCCGCATCATCATCTTGCGGTTTTCGAGCATGTACGACACGCCCGACGGCACGCGCAAATTGTCTTCGAGCACGTAGAACTCGCCCGCCGCGCCCGCGCGCACCACATCGACGCCCGCGATATGCGCGTAGACGTCGAGCGGCACGTCGACGCCCTGCATTTCCGGCCGATATTGCGCGTTCGTGTAGACCTGTTCGGCCGGAACGCGCCCGGCGAGCACGATGTCGCCGTCGTGGTAGATATCGTGCAGAAAGAGATTGAGCGCCTGCACGCGCTGCCGCAAACCGGCTTCGAGCACGCGCCATTCGTCGCCGGGAATGATGCGCGGAATCATGTCGAAGGGAATGAGCCGCTCGGTGCCGGACAGATCGCCATTCACCGCGAACGTGATGCCGACGCGCCGGAACAGCACGTCCGCTTCGGCGCGCTTTCTCGCGATGGTTTCGGGGCGCTGCTGCGCGAGCCAGCGTGAAAACCGCGCGTAGTGACTGCGCACGGTGTCGTCCTGACGCATTTCATCGTAGATCTGCATCATTGCGTCCTTCGTTTTTTTACCGCATTTCCTTGCAGTATCGGACGAAAGTGCGCGACGTGCGCCACTTTTTTAGCGCGCGTTCATGGTGCACGGCCGTTTCGCGCTAGACTGCCCGCTCAACGCTCAACGTTTCATCATGTCCGACGCTTTCGAAGACGAAGCCGATTCCCTCGCCGATGCCCTTCTCGCAGGACTCGCGCGCCCGATCGTTTTCGTCGATCTGGAAACCACCGGCTCGAACGCGACCGAGGACCGCATCACCGAAATCGGCGTCGTTGAAGCGAGCACGGCGGGCATCGAGCGCTGGAGCGTGCTCGTCGATCCGGGCGTGCCGGTCCCGCCGTTCATCGCGCGCCTGACCGGCATCGACGACGCCATGCTGCGCGGCCAGCCCACCTTCGAATCGCTCGCGCCCGCGCTCGCCGAGCGGCTGCACGGCAAGCTCTTCGTCGCGCACAACGCGCGCTTCGATTACGGCTTCCTCAAGAACGCCTTTCGCCGCGCGGGCATCGCGTTTCGCGCGGATACGCTGTGCACGGTGCGGCTGTCGCGCGCGCTCTTTCCGTCGGTCGAAAGACATGGTCTCGATGCGCTCATCGCGCGGCTGAACCTCGCGCCCGAAGGACGCCATCGCGCGCTCGCCGACGCCGACCTGCTCTGGCAGTTCTGGCAGAAGATTCACGCGCTCTATTCGCAGGATCTCGTCGACGCAGCCATCAAAACGCTCGTGCGCCGCGCGAGCTTGCCCGCCGCGCTGCCCGAAGGCGCGCTCGATGCGTTGCCGTCGGCGCCCGGCGTCTATCTCTTTCACGGCGACGACGACGTGCCGCTCTATGTCGGCAAGAGCATCAACCTGAAACAACGCGTTGCGGCGCATTTTTCGGGCGATCACAGGCTTCAGAAGGACTTGTCGATCTCGCAGGCGATCCGTCGCATCGAATGCCGCGAGACGGTCGGAGAGCTCGGCGCGCTGCTGCTCGAAGCGAAGCTCGTGAAGGAGCTGAAGCCGACGCACAATCGCTTGCTCAAAGGCGCATCGGCAACGTGTGCGTGGCAGTGGCTACCGGGCGCGCACGCGCCGACGCTCGTGAAGGCGAACAAACGCGATCTGTCGCGCGAGGAACATCTCTTCGGCGTGTTCGCGTCGCGCGCGAAAGCGCATGCGTTCATGCGCCATCTGGCGGATGAACACAATCTCTGTCACGCGACGCTCGGCCTCGAAAAAGCGCCGCTTTCGCCGGGGCGCGGCTGCTTCGGCTATCAGGTGAAACGCTGCCTCGGGTCGTGTGCGGGAATCGAAACGCTCGCGGATCACGCCTCGCGTGCGCTCGATGCGCTCGAAGGCGCGCGCCTCGTGAAATGGCCGCACGAAGGGCCGATCGCCGTCTGCGAGCGCGATGAAGCATCGGGTCGCGAAGCGTGGCACGTAATCGATCGATGGTGCTATATCGGCACATGCCCGACACGCGACGGCATCGCGCCGCTCCTCGCCGACTCGCCCGACCTACGCCCGTTCGACTCGGATGTGTACAGCCTGATCGCGAAGCGCCTCGCGCCGGAACAACTGCAATGGATCGCATGCGATGCGCGGCCTGCGTTCCAACTCGTCGTACAGGACGCGCCCGCGCGCGCCGCCGTCACACAGCAGACGAAACGCGCGACGACGAAGCGCCGCGCACCCGCCGACGACCAGTTCGCGCTGATGCTTTAAGCGATGCCGCCGTTCGCGCGCAGCACCTGCCCGTTGACCCAGCCCGCATCGGGCCCGACGAGAAACGCGACGATCGAGGCGATATCGTCCGGCTGACCGAGACGTTCGAGTGGCGGCATCTTCGAGAACGTGGCGATCTGCTCGTCGGTCTTGCCCTCGAGGAACAGCGACGTCGCCACCGGTCCGGGCGCGACCGCATTCACCGTGATGCCGCGTCCGCGCAACTCCTTCGCGAACACATGCGTGAACGATTCGACCGCGGACTTCGTCGCGTTGTAGATCGCGTAGCCGGGCATGTTGAGCGCGAGCGTCGTGCTCGAAAAGTTCACGATGCGCCCGCCGCCCTTCATGCGCGCCGCCGCTTCGCGCAGCGTGTTGAACGTGCCGCGCACGTTGATATCGAACGTCTGGTCGTAAAGCGCATCGCTTGTGTCGGCGAGCGGCGCGGTCTTCAGAACGCCCGCGTTGTTGACGAGCGCATCGACTTTGCCTAGCTGCGCTTCGACGGTCTCGAACATGTCGCGCACGTCGTCGGCTTTGGCGACATCCGCTTTTACGGCGATCGCCGTGTTTCCCGCTTCGCGCAATTGCACGACGAGCGCATCCGCTTCCTTCGCGCTCGACGCATAGTTCACCGCGACCGCGAAGCCGTCGCGTGCAAGACGCCGCGCGATCTCGGCGCCGATGCCGCGCGACGCGCCCGTGACGATCGCCACGCGTTTCGATTGAGTCTGACTCATGATGGGCTCCTCAAAGTGGCTGTTCGATGAGAAGCATGATGAATCATTCCGTTTTCGCGATCATCGTGCGTGGATTAGTATCATCGTTCCAGTAGCTTTAACAATTCACCGCCCATTCGCCATGGATCGATTCCAGGAAATGCAGGTCTTCGTGCGTATCGCGGAGCGGCACAGCTTCACGCAAGCGGCCGACGATCTGCAGATACCGCGCGCCACCGTCACTAATCTGATGAAGCGCATGGAAGAGCGGCTCGGCGCGCGCCTGCTCGAACGCACGACGCGCACGGTGCGCCTCACGCCCGATGGCGAAGAGCACTATCGGCGTTGCGTGCGTCTCATCGCCGATCTGGAAGAAGCGGAAGGCTCGTTCAAGCACGCGGAGCCGAAGGGTTTGTTGCGCGTGAATCTGCAAGGCACGCTCGCGCGGCATTTCATCATGCCGGGACTGCCCGCGTTTCTCGAGCGTCATGCGCAGATCGAACTGCATATCGGCGAGGACGACAGGCTCGTCGATCTCGTGCGCGAAGGCGTCGATTGCGTGCTGCGCGCGGGCATGTTGCAGGATTCGTCGATGATCGGCCGGCGCGTCGCGCTGCTCGAACAAGTCACCGTGGCGAGTCCCGCGTATCTCGCGCGTGAAGGCACGCCGGATGATCTCGAAGCGCTTGCATCGCATCGCGCGGTGAACTTCGTATCGAGCGCGACGGGTCGTGCATTGCCGCTGGAGTTCAGCGTCGACGGGCGTATCGAGACCATCGAATTGCAGGCGTCGGTTTCGGTGTCGGGCGTCGAACTCTATACGCAAGCCGCACTCGCCGGACTCGGCATCGTGCAGGTGCCGCGCTATCACGTCGACGATGCTTTGAACAACGGCCGTCTGCGACTCGTGCTTCCCAACCTTCCGCCACCACCGATGCCGATCTCCGTGCTGTATCCGCATAACCGGCAGCTCTCCGCGCGCGTACGGGTTTTCGCGGATTGGTTGAGCGAGATCTTCGCGCCTTTCAACGCGCGCGCGTCATAAGGAAAGCAAAAGCAAGGAACGCAAAAGCAAGGGACGAGAAAGCAAAAGAGGCCAGCATCCCAATGAAGGGAAGCTGGCCTCTTGTTCGACGCGCTTCGATTTCGCCAACGAAACCGAAGCCGTGATGCCGGCGAAAGAGACTTAAGCCGCTGCGTCCTTCAGCTTCTTCAGCGCGCGCGCCTTGATGCGAACGCTTGCCGGCTTGGCCGGGAACCAGCGCTCCTCGCCCGTGAACGGGTCCTTGCCGAAGCGCTTCTTCTTCGCGGCCACGGCTTGCGCGGTGATCTTCAGCAGGCCCGACAGCGTGAATTCGCCAGCGCCCTTCTTGTGGATCGAACCGAGGATGGTGTCTTCCAGCGCGACCAGCACGGCCTTCACCGCTTTCACGTCGACAGCGGCGCGATCTGCGAGATGCGTTGCGAGCGATGCCTTCGTGAACGTGTCCTTGATCGGCGTGGGAGCGCCGCTCGTGGTCTTCTTCGCGGCTACTTTCTTCGCGGCAACTTTCGGTGCTGCTGCTTTCTTCACCGGTGCGGCAGCGGTCTTCGCCGTGGCCTTCTTGGCCGGGGCTTTCTTGGCAGCGGTTTTAGCGGAAGTCGGCATGTTTCTCCTACCTGTTTTTGGTCAGTGATATTCGAATACGTTCGCACCGATGCGTTCGTATCACGCCGGATTCTACATAGGCCAAGCGAGTTCGTGCGAGTCTTTTGCGCTTTTATATCGTTTTTATAGGGGTTTTTCGTGGCGTCGCGCTGACACGCAAGTCATGGAGCCGCGTTTACATCGCATACGTCGCGCGCTTTATCGCTGCATCGACGATGCAAATGCGCGATGCGCGATATGCGCGATGAGCGGATAGTGATCCGATGCGATACGCGAAAGCGGCGTGCGATGCACATCGACACGCATGAGACGTTCGCCCGGATGCACCCAGATGCGATCGAGCGCGAAGAGCGGATAGCGCGTCGGAAAGGTGCGTAACGCACTCGCGCGATGAAAGTGCGTGACGAGCCGCCGCAACGTGCGGCCATAGACGAACCATTCGTTCAGATCGCCGAGCAGGATCACGGGCAGCGCGGGCGTATCGAAGCTTTGCAGCACTTGCTCCACTTGCGCGCGCCTTTCGCTCGATGCAAGCCCGAGATGCGTCGCGACCACACGCCAGAGTTCGCCGCCGCAATCGATGTCGGCATCGAGCGCGCCGCGCGGCTCGCGGCTCCTGAACGAAAGATCGAGCGTGCGGACCGCGCGCACCGGATAGCGCGTGAGCACTGCGTTGCCGTAACGCCGTTCGGGCGTGTCGAGCGTCGGGCCCGCGACCGCGTTCAGGTTCGTCATGCGTTGCAGCACGTCGAGCACATCGGGCGCGCCGCTGCCGCCGAGCGGCACTTCCTGCAGCGCGAAGATGTCCGCATCGATCTCGGCGAGCACTGCGCCGATGCGTTCCGGCGCGAACTTGCCGTCGATGCCTATCGCGCCATGCAAGTTGTATGTGGCGATGCGCAGCTCGCGTGCGCGCGCGTCCTTCATATATTCGCGTTCGATGACGGTCTCGCGCATCAGCGTCATGAGTTGACCTCGTCGGGGCGCTCGTTTTTCGTCGATGATTCGCGCGGCATCGTGCCGTTCTCGCGCAGTTCGCTCGCGCGTTTGGCTTCGTCGCTGGCGCGCGATTTGTCCGCATCGCTCGGTGCGCCTTCGTGCGCGTCGTGACGATTCTTGCCGCCGAGAAAGCGCTGCAGCAGCAGCGACGCGCCGATCAGCGCCGCGCCGATGCCGATCAGCACCGCGAACGAGCCGACCGTCGGCCGATGCAGCGACGCGACGAACTGATGCGCGAACGCGACCGTCAGAAAGATGCCGGGGCCCATGCCGAGCATCGTGCCGATCATGAAGTCGCGCATGCGGATATGCGATGCGCCCGCCACGAGATTGACGATCGCAAATGGTGCAACGGGCAAGATCCGCAACACGACGACCGCGACGATGCCGCGCTTCGCCACGCGTTCGGACAGCCGGTTGACGCGCGCGCCCGCGAGCTTGCGCACCGCGTCACGGCCGAGCCAATTGCCAAGGGAATACGATATCGCCGCTGCAATCGTCGTGCCGATGAACGCATAAGCCGCGCCCCAGGACGCGCCGAAAACGATGCCCGTCGTCGCGATCAGCAACGTGATCGGCACGGCCATGACGGCCGCGATGACATAGCCGAGCACGATCCAGACCGGCGCGAGCGGCAGCGAATCGATATGGCGCGTCGCGTTCGTGAGCGACTTCAGGTTCACGTAATCGCCGAGCGGCGTCCAGTGCCACAGACCCGCGACGACCACGACCATCAGCGCGAACATGCCGAGCAGCGCGAAGCGGCCGATGAGCGGACGCGTCTTTTCCGCAGGCACGAACTGATCGACGAGTTCGTCGGCGGCGATCGGCGTTTCGGGATCGATCAGCGCCTCGGGCGGAATCAGCTGGTCGAGCTCCGTCGACACTTGCGGATCGAGCGGCACCATCGTGCGATGTTCGTCGCGGTCGCGCAACAGCGCCTGAATTCCCGCATTCGTGCCGTTGCGCGCCTCTCGTTCGCGCACCACATCCGCGATATCGCAACCGAGATGCTCGGCGAGCAGCGTGTCGCGCATCGTCGCGATCGCGCGGCGGATACGCGCATCCGCGCCCGCATCGATCGAGACGTTGCATTCGCTGTCGAGGACCATCGAGCGATTGTTCAGATTGGCCGAACCGACGATCAGCAATTCGTCGTCGACGATCATCAGCTTGCTGTGCACGTTGACGATCGCGTCGCCGAGCTTCGGCACGCTCGGGCACAGCAGCCGATAACGCCCGTGCGCGTCGGCGCTCTTCAGAAGCCTGTGCAGGCGCGCGCGCAGCACGCCCATCGTCACTTCCTGAAGCCAGCCGCTCTGATTGCGCGGCACGACGATCGTGAGATCGGGTCCGTCCTCGCGCGCGAGCGAATCCGCGAGCGCCGCGCCGATCGTCCCCGAAGTGAAGTACTGGTTCTCGATATAGATGCTGCGCCGCGCCCGCGCGATGGCGTCGAGATACTGCGTGCGAATCTGCTGCACCGGTTCGCGGCCGAGATAATCCGGCTCGGTGAGCGAGATGGCGATATCGACATCTTCGAGATCGACGCGTCGCGAAGGCGGCCACGGATCGTTCTGCAGCGTCGCCCGATGCGCGCGAATCGCGAGGCGCTTGCCGCATGCGCGGGCCCATCGTTCGCGTGCGAGCTGGCCGATTTCGCGCGCGGCGTCGCCATCGAACATCGTGTGGACGTCGTGAAACGGCTGATATGCCGCGCCGTTCGCATCGCGGCGCAGCGGCTCGTCGGGCGCGTGCGCGGACGTGTCCCAGCGCGAGCGCGTGAGATCGAGTCCGCCGACGAATGCCACGCGATCATCGATCACGACGATCTTCTGATGCTGCGATCCGCCGAGCGGATGCTTGCCGTCCATCTGGAACGCGATGCGCCGGTGCGTGCGCCAGCCCATCTTGTAGACGGGCAGCCATTCGCGCTCGAATGCGTAGAGCATCGCGAAATCCCAAGCGAGAATGTAGATGCGCAACCGCCGCTTGTCGCCCGCGAGCGCGTGCAGAAAATCGCCGAGCGCTTCGGGATAGCCGTCGTCCGCGCCTTCGGGCGTGAGCTTCATGCGGCTATCGATATCCCAGCCGAGGATGAACACCGTGCGCTCCGCGCGCGTGAGCGCCTCGCGCAGCACGCGGAAATAATCGGCGCCATCGATGAGCAGACTGAAGCGATCTGCGTGACGCACGCTCGCGCAATTGCGCCCTGGCTGAAAAAACGGCTCGTCGTTTGCGTGGTTCATGTGCCTCTGTGTGCCTCTGCATACCCCGCGACGGGCTTCGCGGCGAAATAACTTTCGTTTTGCAAGCCCCATGCCCGCCGCGCCGCGCGATGTTACGCTTCGTTGCACATGCCGATTCCGGAGCGACATGCGCGATGAACGATAACGAAGTCACCAATCAGGACGATGAGCGCGCAGGACTCGTTCCGCTCGCGGCGGCATCGGTGGTCGTGGGGGCGGCGACGGGCGCGATCGGCGTGCTCTTTCGCTTCGCGCTCGAACGCGGCGATATCTGGCGCAACGCGTTCGTCGCGTGGGCGCACGCGGGCCACGATGCGGCGATCGTGCTCGTCGTGCTCGCGGCGACGGCGGCATCCGCGCTCGCCGCATGGCTCGTCGCGCGTTTCGCGCCGATGGCGAGCGGCAGCGGCATTCCACACGTCGAAGCGGTACTGCACGGCAGCGTGCCGCCTGCGCCGCTCGTGCTCATCCCGATCAAGTTCGTGGGCGGCGTGCTCGCCATCGGCGCGGGGCTCGCGCTCGGCCGCGAAGGTCCGACCGTGCAGATGGGTGCATCGATCGCACATGCCATCGGCACGTCTTTCAGGCGCAATGCCGGCGATTGCCGTGTGCTGCTCGCGGCCGGCGCGGGCGCGGGGCTCGCCACGGCGTTCAATGCGCCGATCGCGGGCGCAGTGTTCGTGCTCGAAGAACTGATGCGCCGTTTCGATACCCGCACGGCGGTCGCGGCGCTCGGCGCATCCGCGAGCGCGATCGCGATGGCGCGTCTGCTGCATGGCGATCTGCCCGACTTTCATCTGCCCGCGCAGCCGTTTCCCGGCTTCGAGATGACCGGCGCGCATCTCGTGCTCGGCCTGTTGCTGGGGCTGCTCGGCGCGCTGTACAGCCGCGTGATTCTCTGGACGATCGATGTCGCCGACTCGATCGCGCCGCCCGCATCGGTGAAACATGCGACGGCGCGCGCCGCCGTGGTCGGCGCGGCGGTCGGCCTGCTCGCGTGGTTCGCGCCGGCTCTCGCCGGCGGCGGCGATGCGCTCACCGAGCGCGCGCTGCTCGGCGCGGGAACCGTCGCGAGCGTGACGGCGATGTTCGCGTTGCGCTTCGTGCTCGGCCCGGTGTCGTATGCGGCGGGCACGCCAGGCGGCCTTTTCGCGCCGATGCTCGCGCTCGGCGCGCAGACAGGCCTCGTGTTCGGCCGCGTATGTCTCGACTGGTTTCCCGGCATGGCGAACCCCGCCGGCGACACCGCCACGTTCGCGGTGGTCGGCATGGCGGCGTTCTTCGTCGCGGTGGTGCGCGCGCCGGTGACGGGCATCGTGCTCGTCACGGAAATGACGGCGAGCTTCACGCTGCTTCTGCCGATGCTCACCGCCTGCTTCACCGCGATGATCGTGCCGATGCTCCTGCGCGTGCCGCCGATCTACGATTCGCTCGGCGAACGCGCGGCGCGGCATCGCTGACGCGGACGCTGCATGCGTCGAGCCGTTGCGGTAGTCTCGTCGATGGACTTCATCCACGAGGACACGCAATGGAATATCGACATCTCGGTGCTTCGGGCTTCAAGGTTCCCGTCCTGAGCTTCGGCACCGGCACTTTCGGCGGCAAGGGCGAACTCTTTCAGGCGTGGGGCGAGACCGACGTGAGCGAAGCGCGCAAGCTCGTCGACATCTGCCTCGACGCGGGCGTGACGATGTTCGACACCGCCGACATCTACTCGCGCGGCACGTCGGAATCGATACTCGGCGAGGCGCTCAAGGGCCGGCGCGACAAGGTCATCGTCTCGACCAAGGCGACCTTCCGCTTCGACGACAACGACCCGAACGCCGTCGGTTCGTCGCGCTTTCATCTCATCAAGGCCGTGAACGGGGCACTGGAACGCCTGCAAACGGATTACATCGACGTGTTCCAGTTGCATGGCTTCGATGCGAAAACGCCCGTCGAAGAGACGCTTTCCACGCTCGACGATCTCGTGCGCGCCGGAAAAATCCGCTATACGGGCGTGTCGAATTTCTCGGGCTGGCATTTGCAGAAATCGCTCGATGTGGCCGACCGTTACGGCTATCCGCGCTATGTCGCGAATCAGACTTACTACTCGCTGATCGGCCGCGATTACGAATGGGAGCTGATGCCGCTCGGCATCGATCAGGGCGTCGGCGCGATCGTCTGGAGCCCGCTCGGCTGGGGACGCCTCACCGGCAAGATTCGGCGCGGCCAGCCGCTGCCCGCGACGAGCCGTCTGCACAAAACCGCCGACATGGGGCCGCCGGTGCCGGACGAATATCTGTACCGCGTCGTCGATGCGCTCGACGCCATCGCCGAGGAAACCGGCAAGACCGTGCCGCAGATCGCGCTCAACTGGCTGCTGCAGCGCCCCACGGTCGCGACTGTGCTGATCGGCGCGCGCAACGAGGAGCAACTGCGGCAGAACCTCGGCGCGGTCGGCTGGAACCTCACGGCGGAACAGGTGAAGAAGCTCGATGAGGCGAGTGCGGTGCGGCCCGCGTATCCGTACTGGCATCAACAGGGATTCGCGGAACGCAATCCGTTCCCCGTGTAAGGAGGTTGGCTGGGCGCGACGGCCCGTCGCGTCCGGACACCGTACAGGAAGTCACCTGACAATCTGTACCGGTACTGTACCGGACACCTTCCGTACACTTGGCGCTCATCGAATCCTTCATTGCGGAGCGCGCCATGCCCGCCGAACTTCTGAACGCCCTTCCAGCCGCCGCGCTGTTCGCGCTGGTGACGACCATCACGCCCGGTCCCAACAACACGATGCTGCTCGCCTCGGGCGTCAATTTCGGGTTGAGGCGCACGCTGCCGCACATGCTCGGCATCAGCGCGGGCATGGCGATCCTGATGATCGCGGTCGGCCTCGGGCTCGCGCAGGCGTTCGAGCGTCTGCCGATCCTCTACACGGTGCTGGAAGCGGCGAGCGTCGCGTATCTGCTGTATCTGGCGTGGAAGATCGGCACGTCGTCGTCGGTGCAGATGCGCGACAGCAAGGCGCGCCCGATGCGCTTTCACGAAGCGATCGCGTTCCAGTGGATCAATCCCAAAGCGTGGATGATGGTGCTCACCGCCGCGAGCACGATCCACCTGCACGCGAGTCTTTCGCTGAACGCCGCGCTGATGGCCGTCGTGCTCGTCGTGATCGGCTTGCCGTGCATCACGATGTGGGCCGCGTTCGGCACGTCGCTGCGCCGCTTTCTCGCGGATCCGCGCCGGTTGCGCATGTTCAACATCACGATGGCCGTCTTGCTCGTGTTGTCGCTGTATCCGATCGTCGCCCATTTTTTCGCTTGATGCGCGATCCGAAACATGCGCGTCGTCTTTGCCTCGACGCGCGTCCCGGTGCATACTGGCCTTACGCGCCGGCACGCAAAATCTGCCGTCCTGCTTGCAAGATTGGGACTGCGTTTCTTTATCGTCAGCACGGTCTGTTCACCTTTCCGCCCGAACGATCCTCAACTGATCCTTAAGCGATCCTTTAAGGCGGACTATTCAGCCCGGCGCGTACAAGCCTTGCTAGTCCGTTGGTTCGCGCCGAATCGTCGGCGCGGCTTTGAAATCTGTTCAAGGAGTACGCCATGTCTGGAGCCAATCGCCCGTCCGGTCCCGCCACGCGCAAATCCCTCGACCTAGCCGATCAGATCGAACGCGATGAACTGGAGAACAACCTGCCGGATGCGCTCAACAGCGTCGACGACGAAGACGACGACGATGAAACCGACTCCGATCGCACACTAGGCCGTTAGCCTCGACAGCCGGACACATCGCGCGAAGGCAAGCGCGATCCGCGACGCCGCAATGTTCCTTTCATTGCGGCGTTTTTGCATCTCCGGCACGCGGGCGATGCGCTGGGCACGTCCGTTGCTTTGAACGATGCGCGGGAAAACCGATGAGCGAAAGCGGCGGCATCGATCCGCCTGCATATCGACCGATCAACCGATCATCCGATCCACCAAGGAGGGCAACATGCTCCGTTACGCTGTCATCTTCTTCATCATCGCGATCATCGCGGCCGTCTTCGGCTTCGGCGGAATCGCAACGGGCGCGGCGGAAATCGCCAAGATCCTGTTCTTCATCTTTATCGTGATCTTTCTGGCGACCTTGCTGCTCGGCGTGTTCAGGCGATGACGCCATTCACGCAGCACACGCCGTAAAGCAAAACGCGCGGGCTTCGACGAAGGCCGCGCGTTTTTTCGTCAGGTGACGATCACCCGGTTCTTCCCGTCTCTCTTCGCGCGATACAGCGCGAGATCGGCGGCTTCGACGAGCTGCTTCGACGCATCGTCGTGCATCGCCATCTGTATCGCGCCGCCGACGCTGATCGTCACGCGCCCGCTCGACGAACCCGCATGCGGCACGTCCAGCGCCTCGACCGCGATGCGTATTTTCTCGCCGAGCAGACGCAAGCCCGGCGCCGATGTCGAGAGCAGCACGACCGCGAATTCCTCGCCGCCGAAGCGCGCGGCGAGATCGGTCGGACTGGCGAGACTCGATTCGATCGTATGCGCGACGAGCTTCAGCACATCGTCGCCGGCGACGTGGCCATACGTGTCGTTGTACGACTTGAAGTTATCGACATCGATCATCAGAAAGCCGATGGACGCATGCTCGCGAGCGGCGCGCCGCCATTCCGCGTTCAGATAATCGTCGAGACGGCGGCGATTCGACAAACCCGTCAGCCCGTCCGAATGCGTCAGGCGCTGCAATTCCAGATTCGTTTCGAGCAGCTTCTGCTGCGACTGACGCAGCGCGCGATACGCTTCGTCGCGTTGCAGCAGGTTCTGATACGAACGCGAGTGATAGCGCACGCGCGCGACGAGCTCGATGGTATCGGGCAGCTTCACGAGATAGTCGTTCGCGCCCGCCGCGAATGCCGCGCTCTTGATGCGCGGCTCTTCCTTCGTCGAGAGCACGATGATCGGGATATCGCGCGTCGCCGGATGCTCGCGGTACTGACGCACGAGCGTCAGGCCATCGACGCCGGGCATCACGAGATCCTGCAGGATCACCGTCGGCCGCGTTTCCTGCGCGGTGCGCAACGCCTCTTCCGGATTCGCGCAGTAATGCAGATCGACGTTGCGCTCTTCGGCGAGCGCGCGGCGCAACGCTTCCGCGATGATCGCCTGATCGTCGACGAGCAGCACCATCACCGGCAACTCGGCGGCGGGCGGCGCGTTCAATGCGGCGGCGAGCAGATCGGACACGGCGCGCTCGTCCGCGATTGCACGCGAGCCCGCGCGCTCGATGCTCGCCGACGCGGCGGCCGCGGCCCGTTTCGCGCGCTCGGCCAGCGGATCGGGATGAGGAGTTTTCATGAAACGTGTGTCCTTGGTTGATGTGCTTCGCTGAGCTCAGTCGAACGCCTTGGCGATCGCATCCGCGATGCGCGGCAGCGGCAGTATCGACGCCGCCGCGTTGAGCGCGGCCGCCGCCTTCGGCATGCCGTACACCGCGCTCGTCGCCTCGTCCTGCGCGATGGTGTGATAACCCTTCGCGCGCATCGCCTTCAGTCCGATCGCGCCGTCGCGGCCCATGCCGGTCAGCAGCACGCCGACCGCGCGTCCGGTCCAGCGCTCGGTCACGCTCTGAAAGAACACGTCGACGGACGGGCGATACGGCAATTGCTCCGGATGCGCGGTGTAGCCTAGGCGCGTGGCGTCGGCGAAATGCAGATGATCGTTGGTCGCGGCGAGCAGCACTTCGCCGGGCGCGGGCCTGTCGCCTTCACGCGCGATACGCACGGGCAGCGCCGATTGCGCATCGAGCCATTGCGCCATGCCTTCGGCGAACGCGCGATCGACGTGCTGCACGATGACGAGCGCCGCCGCGAAATGCTTCGGCAACGCGCCGAGCAGTGTCGCGAGCGCGGACGGTCCGCCCGCCGATGCGCCTATCGCGACGAGACGATCGCCGCTCTTCATGGCGGGCAAAACGCTCGACGATGCGAGCCGCGCGCCGATCTGATCGATCTTCGCGATCAGCGCCGCCGCACCGCGACGCGCATCGGCGCCGGCGAGCGCGGGCGTATCGACGGCATCGAGCGCGCCCGCGCCCATCGCTTCATAGACGCGCCATGCGTTCGCGCCGACATCGACCGTGACGACGAGAATCGCGCACGGCGAACGCGCCATGATGGTCCGCGACGCCTGCACGCCATCGACATTCGGCATCACGAGATCCATCAGCACGACATCGGGCGTGTGCGCCGCGCAATAGTCGATCGCCTGCTGGCCGTCGTGCGCGATCCACGCGATGTCGAAGTCGGGCCGCGACGCGAGCGCGCGACGCAACGCTTCCACCGCCAGCGCAACATCGTTGACGATGCCGATCTTCATGTCTTCGCCTCGCCGATGAGATCGCGCACGGCATCGATCAACGCCTGATCGTGAAAGCTGCCTTTCGCGAGGTAATAGTCCGCGCCCGCGTCGAGGCCGCGCTGACGATCTTCCGCGCGATCCTTGTACGACACGATCATCACCGGCAGGGCGGCGAGTTGCGCATCGCGCTTGACGAGCGTGACGAGCTCGATGCCATCGAGCCGCGGCATGTCGATATCGGTGATGACGAGATCGAAGTCCGCGCCGCGCACCGCGTTCCAGCCGTCCATGCCATCGACCGCGACGGACACGTCGTAGCCGCGCGACGCGAGCAGCTTGCGTTCGAGTTCGCGCACGGTGAGCGAATCGTCGACGACGAGCACGCGCTTCGCGCTCGCCACGCGTGCACGCGAAGCGCCGGCACCGACGCGCCCGAGCTCGCCGCTGCCGACGAGCTTCTCGACGGAACGCAGCCAGTCGTCGAGATCGGCGATGAGCAGCGGATCGCCGTTCTCCATCAGCGCGCCCGCCGCGATGTTGCGCACCTTGCCGAGGCGCTTGTCGAGCGGTTGCACCACGAGCATCCGCTCGCCGAGAAAGCGATCGACGACGATGCCGTAACTCGCCGCGCCTTGTCCGATGACGACGACGTTGAGCCTTTCGCTCGCGGCTTCGAACGCGGCGGTTTCGAGAATCTGATGCGCGGTGACGAGGCCGATGCGCTTGCCGTCGAAGGAAAAATGCTGCTGGCCTTCGAGCATGTCGATGGCGCTCGCGGGCAGCACCAGCGTGCGCGCGACATGCGCGAGCGGCAGTCCGTAGGGCTCGCCCGCCACTTCGACGATCAGGCTGCGGATCACCGACAACGTCAGCGGCAATTGCAGCGCGATGCGCGTGCCCACATGCGTTTCCTGCGTCACGCGCACGCTGCCGCGCACTTGCCGCACGATGTCCTGCACCGCATCGAGGCCGACGCCGCGGCCGGATACATCGGTGACGGCATCGCGCATCGAAAAGCCGGGCAGCAAGAGAAACTCGAGCAGTTCCGCTTCGGTGAGGCGCGCGGCTGTATCTTCGCTCGCGAGACGCTTGCGCACGACCGCGCGGCGAAGCGCATCGAGATCGACGCCCGCGCCGTCGTCGGACACGCTGATAAAAAGCGAGCCCGCGCTATGGCGCGCTTCGAGCGTGATCGTGCCGGTTTCGGGCTTGCCGAGCGCGCGGCGCAATGAGGGCGGCTCGATGCCGTGATCGACCGCGTTGCGCAACAGATGCCCGAGCGGCGCGTCGAGCAGATCGAGAATGTCGCGATCGACCTGCGTCGATTCGCCCGCGATGACGAGACGCACGTCGCGGCCGAGTCCGCGCGCGACATCGCGCACCATGCGCGCGAAGCGGCCCGTTGCATCGACGAAGGGACGCATGCGGCACGCGAGCGCTTCGTCGTAGATCTGCTGGGCGAGATGCGTCGAACGCCGGTCGTAGTTTTCCAGTTCAGCCAGACGCTCGCTCAACTGACGATGCGCTTCCGCCGTCAAACGACGCGCTTCGTCGAGCGCGGCGTGTGTGCGTGCATCGAGTTGCGCGGCGTTCGAATCGGTCAGCGATTCGTGCAGGCGTTCGAGCGCGCGGCTCGCATCGTGCTGCACGCGCTTCACGCGCAGCATCGATTGCGAAAACGGCTTCAGCCACCGCGATTCGACGAGCGATTCGCCCGAATGACTCAGCAGACGATCGAGCGTGTCCGCGCGCATGCGCAACATGCGAGCTTCGTTCGTGCGCGATGGTGCCGGAATTGGCTCGGACGGTTTCGTCGGTGTAAGTTCGCGTTGGGATGTTGCGCCTTCCATATGCGCGCTGAGGCCATCCACGAACGCATCGACTTCGCGTTCGAGCGCGGTCTGTGCATCGATATCGCGCGCCTCGCCGATCTGCACGATCAGATCGACACCGCGCAACAGCATGTCGATGTAACCCGCATCGAGCACGATGCGCCCTTCCTGCGCTGCGACGAAACAATCTTCCATCACATGCGCGAGCGTCACGCCGACCGGCACGCCAACGACACGCGCCGCGCCCTTCAGCGAATGCGCGGCGCGCATGCTCGCTTCGAGCGTGACGGGATCGCGCGGCGCACGTTCGAGCGCGATGAGGCCATCGGAAAGAATCTGCGCCTGCCCGCGCGCTTCTTCCTGAAAGAGGTCGAGCAGCGACGAACGTCCCGCATCGATGCTCGTCATGTGAGATTCCGGTTCAGGCTGTCGATGAGTCGATCGGCGTCGAGCAGGCCGACGGTCGCGTGCCTGAACGCGGCCACCGCATGCGCGTTCGACGACAGGCGCTGGGCGAGCGTCGCGGGCACCGGCTGAAGCTGCGCCTGCGTGAAGCGATGCACGCCGTCGACGGCATCGACGGGAAAAGCGATCGGTCCTTCGTGATCGCCATTGCCGCACTGCATGACGATGAGACGCCCGAGTTCGCGGGCATCGAGCGATACCTTTTTTGCAGCGCTTTCGTCCGCTTCGATGCCGAACAGCCGCGCCAGCGAAGCGCACACGATCAATCTGCCGCGCACGTTCACGACGCCCAGCACCGCGCGATTGCGCCGATGCGGCAGCGAGTGCACCGGGCGCAATTGCGCCACTTGCGCGCAGACGTTCGTCGGCAAGCCGAGCCATTCGCCGCCGATGCGAAACACGAGACATGAGAGCGTATCGGTTTGCTTGTCGCCTCGTTCGACGACCGCCGAAGCGACGATCGACGTACGCGCTTCCACGCGATCCAGCACGCGCGCTGCGGCTTCATCATGAACCGGGCAATTGCGGCAATGCACGTAGCGTTCGAGCTTCGGGCATGACGCATCGCCGCGCACGCCGATGCGGTTCCAGCAATCGTCGATATCGTTCGTGACGCCGATGTCGCGTGCGTTCATCGCGCGCGCTCCGTGACGCGTTGCGCACGCGCGAGCAGCAGACGCGCGCCGCTTTCATCGCCGTCGAGCGAGAGACACGCGGCGAGATGCGTGAGCGCCTCGCGATGCGCGGGATCGAGATACAACGCACGACGATAATGCCCGCGCGATGCCTGATGCTCGCCACGCGCATCGGCGATCACGCCAAGCAGATAGTACGCATCCGCGTTCGATGGATGCGCGTCGAGATACGCGTGCGCGGCATTCGCAGCGGTGTCGAGCTGGCCGGCATCGGCGAGTTGACGCGCGTGCGCAAGACTTGCCGGCGGCGCCGGTTCCGCGTGCGGCTTCGCAACCGGCATCGCACGAACGACGGTCGGCGCACTCGCCCATGCGGGCAACACGAACGCGGGCTTCATCGGCTTCGCGATGATCTGCGGACTCGGCCATGCACCATCGAACACGTTCGCGCGCTCGCGCTCGGGCCGATTGAACGCGAAGGCGAGCGGAATGTTCGCGGAACTCATGCCCTCGCGCATCAGAAGACCCGTCTCCGCCGGACCGACGAACAGCGTGCCGCCTTCTGCGAGCAAGCCATCGAGCACGCGCAGAACGGCGCGCTGCGTATCGCGATCGAAATAGATCAGCACGTTGCGGCACAGAATGAAATCGAAGCGCTCGAACGCATGCGTATCGAGTTGCAGCAGATTCGCTTGCGAGAAGCGCACGCTCTGTGCGACGGCGGGATCGAGCTGCCAGCCGCCATCGGTCGCGCGGAAATGACGGTCGCGAAAACCGAGCGCGCGTCCGCGAAACGCGTTGCGCCGGTAATGCGCGCGGCGCGCCATGGCGAGCGCGCGTTCGCTCACGTCGATCGCGTCGATGGTGAAGCGCTCGGCAGCGATGCCCGCTTCGATCAGCGCCATCGCGACGGTATAGGCTTCCTCGCCGGTCGAGCACGGCGCGCTCAGCACGCGCAGCGGCTTCGCGGGCCGTTCATGCAGACGCACGCGCGCAAGTCGCGCGAGGGCGGCGAACGCTTCGGGATCGCGGAAGAACCACGTCTCCGGCACGACCACCGCTTCGATCAACTCCTGCATGCGCGCGCCGTCCTGCATCACCGCGCGATAGTAATCGTCGAGCGTGCCGCCTTGCTCGTCGCGCCACAGGTGGAAGCGTTCGCGCACCGCGCGCGATACGGCGTTCGCGCCGATCGATTCGGCATCGAGGCCGATCGTGCGATGCAACAGCTCGATGAAGCGGCCGACGCCGAATGCTTCGTCCGCGAAGGCGCTCGGCAGCGCGCTCATGCTTCGCTCCCGGCGAAGAGCAGCGTCTGCACGTCATCGGGCAACAGATGCTCGATGCGAACCCATTGCAGCAGGCCTCGCTCGTCACGCGCGAGCGGACCGAGATAGCGCGCGTGCGGCGTGTCGATGCCCGCATCGGTGAACGAAGCGGCATCGAACGTGACGGTGCGCGTCGCCTGTTCGAGCAGAAGACCGAGCCGATGATGCTTTATCGCGCCGTCGTCGCCGCAACGCGGATACGCGACGAGCGCGAGCCGCGTCGACACTCTCTCGTGCGAGGCACGCGCGAGCGCGAGCGCCGCGAGATCGATGACGGGCACGTTGGCGCCTTCGTAGTCGAGCACGCCCGCGACCCATGCGGGCGCGCCCGGCAGCGTCTTCAGCGGCGCGAGCGGCAGCATGCGCTCGACCTGCGCGCTGTCGAGAAGATAGCGGTCGGCGTCGAGCGTGAACTGGACGAAGAGCATCGCGGCGCGCCTTTAAGCGGCGATTCTGAAGCGCGACACACCCGTGCGCAGACCGTTCGCGACGTGCGTGAGATCGTCGATTGCCTGCGACGACTGGCGCAGCGACTCGGCCGTCTGTTGCGCGGCCTCGGAGAGTTGCGAGAGCGCCTGCGAAATCTGGTCCGCGCCGGTCGCCTGCGTCTGCATGCCTTCGTTGATCATCGAGAAGCGCGGCGCGAGCGTCTGCACCTGATGGATGATCTGCGAAAGCTGTCCGCCTACCTGCTGCACGTCGAGCATGCCGCGGCGCACTTCCTCCGAGAACTTGTCCATGCCCATCACGCCCGCCGCGACCGCCGATTGAATCTCCTTCACCATCTGCTCGATGTCGAACGTCGCGACCGCCGTCTGATCGGCGAGGCGGCGGATTTCCGTCGCGACCACCGCGAAGCCGCGCCCGTACTCGCCCGCCTTTTCCGCTTCGATCGCCGCGTTCAGCGAAAGCAGATTGGTTTGATCCGCAACTTTCGTGATGGTCGCGACGACCTGATTGATGTTGCCCGCCTTCTCGTTGAGGATCGCGAGCTTGCCGTTCACCGAGCCTGCCGCTTCCATCACGAGGCGCATGGTTTCCTCCATGCGCGTAAGCCCCGCCTGACCGGTGCCCGCGAGCGCCGCCGATTGCTCCGCCACGCCCGAGACTTCGTTCATCGTGCGGACGAGATCGCGCGCGGTCGCGAAAATTTCCCGCGACGTCGCGCCGATTTCCGTCGTCGTCGCGGCCGTTTCGCTCGCCGTGGCCTGCTGCTCGCGCGCGGTCGCGGCGATCTCCGATACCGACGTCGTCACCTGCACGGCCGATTTCTGCGCCTGGCCGACGAGGCCCGTGAGTTCATCGGTCATGCGGTTGAAGCCCGCCTCCAGCGTGCCGAACTCGTCGCGGCGCGCGAGCGCGAGGCGCTGCGTGAGATCGCCGGTACGCATCTTGTCGACGACGTCGACCATGCGCAGCATCGGCACCGTCAGCGCCTTCATCAGCATGAAGCCGAGCACCGCCGCCGCCCCGATCGCCACGACCATGATGACGATGAGCGTCGTTTCCGATTTCTGCACCGAGCCGCGAATGCTTTGCACCGATTTCGCGTTGAAGACTTCGTTATGCTCGACGAGCGCGCGCGTCGCGGCCTGACCCGCTTCCCACGCCGGCGTGAGACGCGTATTGAAGGTCGCGACGGCCGCGTCCTTCGCACTCGCGAGCTCTCGCAGCGTCTGATCCTGTACCGGAAGGTAGAGGTCGCGCTGGCGCTTGAATTCGTTGAAGAGGCGACGGTCGTCTTCTTCGAAGATGGTCGGCGCGTACGTTTCCAGCAGCTTGTCGATGCTCGCCCGCGTTTCGGCGAGATGCTGCGTGTCGCGGCGTATCTGCTCTTCGTCGCGGTCGATGAAGACGAGCCGCTGCGTCAGCGTGTAGTTCTCGATCCAGGCCGCGCGCAGGTCGTTGGAGACCGAGAAGCCGATCATCGAATCGTCTTCGAGGCTCTTTGCTTCGCGATCGATTCCGCCGAGCAGCGTGTATGACAATGCGGCCATGACGAGCATCAGGGTAAGGATGATGCCGAAGCTCGCCAGAATGCGATGCCGGATGGACAGTTGCTTCACGCGTTTGAGCCCTATAACTGGAAAAGGACGACCGCGCGCCGCGCGAGAAACGCGAGGCGTCGCGGATGCAGATGGATTTCCGCGCGTGAAAGACGCGCTGCCACACCGTGTTAACGGCCGATTGTGGCTGCGCTTGAATCCGGTGTGTCGAGATGAATCATTTCACCGTGTTTCAGCACGGTGAACGCGTCCGCGGGCAGGCCGGCGCGGCGCACGGCTTCGGCCAGACGGCGCGGCGGCTCGTCGAGCGGTTCGTCGGTCAGCTCGAACGAACCCCAGTGAATGCCGATCGCCTTTTTCGCATGCACGTCCTGGAAGATGCGCACGGCTTCTTCGGGATCGACGTGCTGCGCCTGCATGAACCAGCGCGGATCGTACGCGCCGATCGGAATGAGCGCGAGATCGAAGCCGCCGAAACGCGCGGCGATATCGCGGAAGTCCGGCGAGTAGCCCGTATCGCCCGCGAAGTAAAACGAATACGGACGCGCCGCGCCTGCCGGCGTTTTCACCACCCAGCCGCCCCACAGCGTTTCCGCGCGATCGAATGGCGTGCGCGCGGACCAGTGCTGGCTCGGCACGAACCAGATATCGAGGCCGGCCGCGTGCGTTTCGTCGCTCCAATCGAGCTCTTCCACATTCGTTATGCCGATAGCGTTCATCCACTGTTCGATGCCGAGCGGCACGAGAAAGCGCGGCGGCCCGCCCGCCTGACGGTTGAGCGCTTCGACGCTCGGCTTGTCGAGGTGATCGTAGTGATTGTGCGAGATCAGCACGATGTCGATATGCGGCAGCTCGTCGAGCGTAAGGCCGGGCGGCGTCTTGCGCTTCGGGCCGATGAACGAGAACGGCGACGCGCGTTCCGAGAACACCGGATCGGTGAGGATGTTCACGCCGTCGATCTGCACGAGCGCGCTTGCATGACCGATCCAGGTGAGCGTGTCGGCGGTGCGGTTGGCCTTGAGCCAGGCGATGTCGGGATGCGCCATCGGAAAGTGATAGCCGTTCGCCGGCGGCTTCGGCAAGCCTTGCTTAAAGCGCTCCCAGCGCCACTTCAGGAACGATTCGCGCGGCAAGGTTCCATAGTTGTTCTCGTAGCCCGACGAAGTGCGTTTTGCGTGATGCAGCGGCTGCGGCTCGTGCGATGCAGCTTCCTGGCTGCGCGCCGGCGTGCCTGATGCGCAACCCGCGAGCAACGCGAGCGCGCACAACGCGACATGAGGACGTCGCGCGAACACATCGGAGCAAAAAGCGAAGACGAGATGCATGTTTTGACGAAGTGCGCGCATCGCGGGCAGTCGATTGTACGGAATGCATGGAGAGCACGCTGTGCGCGCTCTGGTCCGATCATCGGAAAATTGCGTTGCGCCTCGTCCCGCAAGGCCGGGCCAGATAATTCATCGCTCTAAGCCGGAGTCGGCCCGCTTCTTGCGTTCAACTGCCCCAGCGCCGAAACAAGGCGTTTTCGAAATCCAATCGCGGCGCGTGCTGCTTTTTCGATGCGGACATCGCATCCCAGCACGCAGCAGGCCGGTGCCAGAGACGGGGGCGTCATGAGTGGCAGTCAAAGAAGAAACGCAACAAACACGTTCAACCCGCAATTGCATACGATGCACGCCATGCTGGTGTCCCGCGCGGCATCGCACATCGCGAGCGCGATGCGGCCCGAAGGCCGCGACGAAGCGCTCGCGGAGGGCATTACTGAAGTCATCGCCCATTGTGGAAACGCGGGGCTCGGCCTCTTTCTCGCTGCGGTCTGGCATTGGCTCGATGAACGCGACTACCACGAAGCCGCCGACGCCGTGCAGCACTACATCGAAAGCGGCACGATGCCGACGGTCAAGCCAACGCCGAAAGTGGTGCGGCGTCGCGACGTGCGCGTGACGTAACCATCAGGTAACGCATCGGGCGACGCGTCAGGTGCCGAACCATCCGGCATCGACGTAATAGTCGCGCGCGGTGCAGCGCGCCGCATCGTCGGATGCGAGGAACAGCACCATGCGCGCGATGTGTTCCGGGTCGATCCGCTCATGCAGACATTGCTGCGCAAGCAGCTGCGCCTCGCTCTCCGGCGACTGCCACAACTTCATCTGGCGCGGCGTACGCACCGCGCCGGGAATCACCGTGTTCACGCGAATGCCATGCTCGCCGAGTTCGCGCGCAAGGCCGCGCGTGAGCCCTTCGATCGCGGCCTTCGCGGTCATGTAAAGCGTGAGATCGGGCAGCGCGAGATGCCATGAGATCGAGCCCATGTTCACGATCGCGCCTTGCTTCTGCGCGCGCATGCGCTTCGCGGCCGCCTGCGCGCAGAAGAACTGATGCCGCAGATTCACGGCCATGCGCTCGTCCCAGTACGCAGCGCTCACATCGTCCCAATGATGGCGGTCGTCGCTCGCGGCATTGTTGATCAGCACGTCGATGGAACCGGCTTCGCTCGCAATGGCATCGAAGGCTTGCTCGATCGCGCCGGCATCGCGCAAATCGCAACGAAGGAACTTCGGCGCATGCTGCTCGCTCGCGAGCGTCTGTTCGAGTTGACGCGAATCGGCCTCGGCGACATCGATGAAAAACACGCGCGCGCCCTGCTTCGCGAACGCCTCGACGATCGCCGCGCCGATGCCGCTGCCGCCGCCCGTCACGACAACACGCTTGCCCGCAAGACTCGGATAGATGGCGTAGGACATGGCGGCTCGCTCAATGTGAATGACGCGGATTGCCGCGCGTTTCGATGACCTTCAGATACAGCGTCGCGGGTTCGAGGCATCCGCCCGTCGACAACTGTCCGACCGTCTGCCGATACAACTCCTGCCACGGCGTCTGCGCAACCGGCGCGGCGAACGACGATTGCGCGCGACGGCTTTCGAGTTCGGCTTCGTCGAGCAGCACGTTCACGCTGCGGGCGTTCAGATCGACGCGAATCCGGTCGTTCGTGCGCAGCATCGCAAGACCGCCGCCGATTGCCGCTTCCGGCGACATGTTCAGAATCGACGGACTCGCGGACGTGCCGCTTTGCCGGCCGTCGCCCATGCAGGGCAGCGAATCGATGCCGCGCTTGATGAGCTCGGCGGGCGGCGCCATGTTCACGACCTCCGCACTGCCGGGATACGCAACGGTGCCGCAGCCGCGAATCACGAGAATGCAGTGCTCGTCGATCTCGAGCGACGGATCGTTGATGCGCGCGTGGTAATCCTCGGGACCGTCGAAGACGATCGCGCGCGCTTCGAACGTGTTCTCCGCGCCCGGCTCGCTCAGATAGGTCTTTCTGAACGCATCGCCGACGACCGACATCTTCATGATGGCGCTATCGAAGAAATTGCCCGACAGGACCATGAAACCCGCGCCGTGTTTCAGCGGATCGTCCGCCGTGCGGATGACCTCGTTGTCGGCGGCGGGCGCATCGCTCGCGATCTCGCCGATCGTGCGGCCCGACACCGTCAGACAATCGCGCGCGATGAGTCCGGCCTCGTCGAGTTGCCTAAGGACCGCAGGCACTCCGCCCGAGCGATGAAAACTCTCGCCGAGATACTCACCCGCGGGCATGCAGTTCACGATGAGCGGCACTTGCTCGCCGTGGCGCTGCCAGTCGTCGAGACTCAGTTCGATGCCCATGTGCCGCGCGATCGCGATCAAGTGCGGCGGGCAATTCGTCGATGCACCCAACGCGGATGCAACGACGATCGCGTTAATGAACGCCTCGCGCGTCATGATCTTCGACGGCCTCAACTCTTCACGCACCATGTCGACGATGCGCTTGCCCGTGGCATACGCCATCTGTCCGCGCTCGCGATACGCGGCGGGAATGCTCGCGCACGTCGGCAAGGACATGCCGAGTGCTTCGGCGAGACTGTTCATCGAGAGCGCGGTGCCCATCGTGTTGCAATGTCCGATCGACGGCGACGATGCGGTCGTCAGGCGCATGAAGCCTTCGTAATCGATCTCGCCCGCCGCGAGCAGATTGCGCGCGTGCCAGATCACCGTGCCCGAACCGACCCGCTTGCCTTCGTACCAGCCATCGAGCATCGGACCGCCCGAGAGGACGATCGCGGGCATGTCGACGGTGGCGGCCGCCATCAGACATGCGGGCGTGGTCTTGTCGCATCCGGTGGTGAGCACGACGCCATCGAGCGGAAAGCCGTGCAGGATTTCGACGAGACCGAGATATGCGAGATTGCGATCCAGCGCGGCGGTCGGACGCCTGCTCTGCTCCGCGAGCGGATGCACGGGGAACTCCATCGGGATGCCGCCGGCATCGCGAATGCCCGCCTTCGTGCGCGCGGCCAGTTCGATGTGATGGCGGTTGCAAGGCGCGAGATCGCTGCCGGTCTGCGCAATGCCGATGATCGGGCGGCCCGATTGCAATTCCTCGCGCGTCAGGCCGTAATTCATGAAGCGCTCGACGTATAGCGCGGTCATGTCGGCGTGCGAGGGATCGTCGAACCACTCCTGGCTGCGCAGGCGCTTGGGATTCTGTTGGGGCATGAGGTGTCTCTCCATCATTCACAGTCGTTCGACGCTGTGTTCATAGTGGTGTTACCGGTAACATCGCGATCAATGTTAGCACGCAATCGCGTTACTGCTTCGGCTTAAGCGCTTTCGCGCGCTATCACGGAATAGGCCACGCGCACGCGCTTGGCCGGCGGTGCAGCAACGCCCTGATCGCGCGCTTCGAGCGCCGCGAGCAAGGTCTCTCCGGTGCGCAGGCCGATGCCGTATGCGTCGACGGAAACCGTCGTGATCGATGGCGTGCAGCATGCGGCAACCTCGAAATTGCCGAAGCCCGCGACGGCGATATCGTCCGGTACGGTGAGGCCGCGCCGGTGACATTCCATTATCGCGCCGAACGCGGACATGTCGCTCACGCACATCACGGCCTGCGTGTCGGGCCATGCTTCGAACAGTGCGGCCATCGCCGGGCCGCCGTGACTCATCGTGATGGGCGAATCGCCGAGACGGATGATGCGTCGATCGTCGAGGCCGAGCGCCTTCATCTGCGCACGAAAGCCTTTCAGACGATCGAGACCGCGACGGTCGAGCTCGCTCGCCCCGCCAAGGAAGCCGATGCGTTGGTAGCCTGCGTCCGCCAGATACCGCACCATTGCGCGCGCGGCGCTGACGTTGGAAAAACCGACGGCGGCATCGATCGGATCGGAAGGCGAATCCCACATCTCCACGACAGGAATGCCCGAGCGGCGCAACAGCGCGCGCGTCGCTTCGGTGTGACGCGAGCCCGTCAACGCGATGCAGCGCGGCTGATGACGCAGCATCGAGCGCACGAGCCGTTCCTCGCGATCCAGATGGTAGTCCGTGTCGCCGATCAGCAATTGCAGGCCGTGCGGTTCGAGCGACGCGGAAAGACCGCGCACCGTGTCGGAGAAATTCGAGCTCGCAAGCGACGGCACCAGCACGGCAACGAATTCCGAACGGCCGGACGACAACGCGCCGGCAGCGGCATCGGCGACGTAGCCGAGTTCGTCGATAGCTTGCTGCACGCGTTCGCGCGTCGCCAACGCAACGCTATGTCCGGCGAGCACGCGCGATACGGTCATCTTCGACACGCCGGCGAGACGCGCGACGTCGGACATGCGCGGCGGGCCGGCGGAAGGATCGAAGTCTTGCTCGGACATGCGGCGATGGTCCTCAGTCGACGCGGACCCAGCCGTCTTCACGCTGTTCCAGGATGACATGCAGCTTCGTCGCGCCTGCTTCGCGGTCTGAGGCGGTTACCTCCGGGAAAGCGCGCTTGATGTCGCGATCGTCGGCCCACGGAGCCACGCTCTCCAGCTTGTAGGTGTAGGTAACGTCGGAACGGTGAGCGGTGGGATCGGGCTCGGTCCAGCTCACGACCTTGTCCAGCTTGACGTGCGCGTAACAAAGCATCCAGGCGCGCGGATCGCTCGTCGCGTTTGGATCGCCGGCGGGCCGGTTGGTTTCGACCGCGTACTTTTGCCCTTCGCCCGTAAGGCTGTACGCGAGGCCGTTCTGTTTGGCGTTAGCGTTCGCGGATGTCGGGGCCGCTCGCGCGATGAGCCCGCTCTTTTCGAGCGCAGCGAGCTGTTCGCGCAGCGCGGCAGCCGAATATTCGTTGAGGTCCCGATTGCTATAGGCCGATGGGAACGCGTAGGGGCCGCGGCCGCTGCGATTCAGGCATAGCAAGCCGCGATTCGTTTTCATGTCGGCGGAAATCGCTTCGCCGAGGCTGGACTCGCTTGCATCGTTCTTCTTGCCGCACGCCGCAAAAAGCAGCGTCGCGCTGACGGCGGCAATCAACAGGCTCGTTCTCATATGCGCTCCGGGATGGGTCGGCATGATGGGTACAACCTTTCGATGCCATTCTACCGACTGAAGCAGCGCATCGGAGTTGGAACGGCACCGGAACAGACTTCGTTGATGCAAATGCCGCGCCCCAACGCAAAAACCCCACCTTTTGGGGTGGGGTTTTTGTTTGAAGCATGAGGAGCCTGACGATTACCTACTTTCACACGGGTATCCGCACTATCATCGGCGTGGAGTCGTTTCACGGTCC
>NZ_JALQDV010000033.1:0-100347 GCF_023631045.1 Caballeronia sp. AZ7_KS35
CTATTGCCGATTCCGAAGAACCAGCCGCACTCGCCATCAAGCGCCCACACTTATCGGCTGTTAGTTTTTAAAGAGCACATCGCAAGACAAGCCTTACTTCAACTTCCGTCTTGCGTCGCTGCATCAGCAGCAGAGAAACGAGATTATGAAGAGCCGATGACATCTCCGCAAGCCCCTTTCGCAAATTATTTTTCTGCGCCCGCCAAACGCCGCTGGACGTACAAATAGCCAGACATGCAAACGCGGGAAGTCCCGACCGACTCCCCGCGCTCACCAACAGCCCGACGACTCAGCTTCCGAAAAACAGCGTGCAATAACTCGCGGGCCCGACGCAATCCGACGTAGACATCCACATCGAACCATGCTTCATCGACATCGGCTTGCGCATCGCGCCTGAACCCGACGCCGCGCCGCCGGCATGGGTGCCGCCGTACGCTTCATTCGCTTCGTTCGTGTTCCGCCGCGCGGCGACCTTCGCTTCCGCCGCCTGAATATCCGAGGGATAGTTGGCTTGCTCGCCCGTGGCCGGCGAATACCCCGCCTGTTCGAGCTGAACAAGCTCGGCCTTGACTTGTTCGCGCGTCAGAGGGGCGTTCTGGCTCTGCGCGAAAACGAACGTGGGTGCAGCGACCACGGCGACGGACACGACGATTTTGGCGATGGCGTTCATGATGTTCACTCCGACAGAAAAGGTTGACCGGATCGCACGCGATCCACGACCTCATCGAACGCACAGGGCCCTTGCGCGGCTTCGACTCACTCGACCTAGGTTTCAAGCGTAGAGGCTTCGACTGGTTAACCCGGGTACGCAGCGATCTATTCCCGCATCGAGCAGACTCTATAAGAAGAAAAAGGAAGGAAGCGCGGAGGACGGACCGGATGAGGAGTCCGGCAAGGCGCCAGCCAGCACCCGTCCACCGCCATCGTAATCGTGATGCAAAGCGCCGTGAAGATCATCGGCGCTCACGCAGCCCGTGCTCAATGCGCGTCCGGCACGAGATGCACGCGTTTCTCCGTTGCGGCTTCGACGGCCGAGCGCGAATACAGCAACGGGAAGTACTGCCCGTCGAGCCACATCTGCGCGAGATCCCGATAATGCGGGCTATCCGGATCGCCCGATTCGCCAGGCAGATTCACCGCACGCGAGTTGTCCCAGTTGCCGACATCGACGACCACACGAAACGACGGTCCGTTCGTCTCGCGGAAGTCGCTCGCGCGATAGGTCGACTGATTCGGCGTGTAAGCGCTGCCTCCCTTTCCGATCGGCCCGACGTTCAGCTTCGCACGCATGTCCGCATCGACGACATCGGCCAGAGGATGCGCGTTGAGGTTCGTTTGCAGCTTGCCCCAACGCCACTGGGTTGCATCGGCGCCTTGCAGATGACGCATCTCCGCATAGGCATCGCGCAGACTCGAAAGCAGAACGGCATCGCGTTTGGCCGGCGCCTCGTCGCCGAAGCGCGTCTCGGGATGTTCGAGCGAATCGAGCATCACCGAGGTATCGGGTGCGCCGAACGACGCCGCCGCGTCCTTCGGCAACACCGCTTCCTTGAACGTGCGTCCGAGATGACGCGAGAACCATACTTCTTCGAGCGCGGCTTGCGGCGAACTCGCGCTCATGTGCGCGTCCCAGTCCTTGAGCATCGCGAGCGCGGCGCGTGTGTCTTCATCATCGCTCGAAAGCGGCGCGAGTAATGCGACGAGCCTGCGCGCCGGAATCGAAACGTCATCGTTCTGCAAGCGCTCGGAGTCTTCGATCGACACCCTCGGCAGCGATTTCAACACTTCGTCGATACGCTGATGCCGCGACCCGTTGGTCCATTCGAAGCCGAGCTTGCGCTCCGCATACGGATAACCCGCGGGCAGATTCATTTCATTCGACGTGGTGAAATAAGCTTGCGCCGGGTTATAGACCGAAGGCATTGCATCGCGCGGCCAGAAGCCCGCCCATTCATAGCGGCCATCGCCGGGCACGGGCATGAGGCCGTCCCAATTCGGGCGTTTCGGCGCGAGGCCGCTCGGCACCCAGCCGATGTTTCCATCCTTGTCCGCATAGAGCTGATTCACAGTCGGCGCGCCCCATGTCGCAAGCGACGCCTTGAACTGCGCGTAATTCTTCGCGCGCATATAGCGCATCGAATCGAAATACGGCGACATGCCGGGCGACAGCCACGCCGTGCGCACGGCGAAGGCGCGATGCTTGCGTTCTTCCGTATAGATCACAGGACCGTGTCGCGTGTAAAGCAGATCGGCGGTGACGGGAGCGCCATTACGCACGGCGACCTGTTCACGCACGACGCGCATCGGCTCCCACTTGCCCTTATAACGATACTGCCGCGAATTCGCCGGATTCAACTCATATACATAAAGATCTTCCTGATCAATGTTGAAGATCGTGAGTCCATAAGCGATCGAGCCGTTATGCCCGATCGAAATGCCTGGCGCCGAAGGTTCGCCCGCGCCGATGATATCGAGCGTCGGCGTGCTGATCTGCTGAATGTAGCGAAGGCTCGGCGCGGCATAAGCACGATGCGGATCGTTCGCCATGATCGCGCGGCCCGTCGCCGACTTCGATGGCGCGATCACCCAGTTGTTGCTGCCTTCGGTCACTTCCTCGGGATTCTCGGCTGCGGCGATCATCGTCGTCGATGCATCCGTGCTCTTCATCGACTCCTTCGTCACGCGCACGCCTTGTGTTGCGAGCGTAAAGACTTTGAGGACATCATCGGGAAGGCAGGGATCGAGGCCCGCGGGCATCTGCGCTTTCCACTGCGGCTGCAGTCCGAAACGCACGGTGTCCGCGTCGAGCGAGCTCTTGCACGTCACGCGTGCACGCGCGACTTCGCTTGTGAGATTTCGCGTGAGACCGTGGCTGCGAATACGCACGATATCGTCGGCGCTCCATTTCGCCGGCCAATAGCCGATCTTGCGAAACTCATAAGGCATGCGGTCCGGATGCGCGGCAAGCCAGTCGATATACGCATTCACGCCGGCTGCGTAGCGTGTCGCGGCAGGCTTCGCATCGGGACCATAGCGCTGCCATTCGGTCGCCATGTCGCCGCGGTAAAGAAAGAGCCGCGTGGCCTTGTCCTGTTCCACATAAGCGGGACCGAAGACCTCCGAAAGCTCGCCGAGGCCGCGTCTGCGCCACAGATCGATCTGAAACATGCGGTCACGCGCGGCGTTGAAGCCTTGCACGAAGAAGGCGTCGCTATCGTTGACGGCGAAGATGTGCGGCACGCCCCAACGGTCGATCAGGATGTCCGACGGTTGCGAAAGACCCGCAACGGCAATCGTTTCATCGCCCGGTGTATCGGCGAATGCGATTCGCGCGTCGAGCGGTGCGATTAGAGATGCGCCGATCGTCAGCACAATCAGGCGTTGTCCCTTTCTTCGATTCATCTTGGCGTCTCCGTTCTTATCAGTGTCGATTCCAGTCACACGAATATCGCACTGTAATTCGAATGCAGGAGACACGCAAAGGTTGTCGGCGGTTATTTAATTCGGACGCCGAATCTATTCGCGAAACGCTTTCACCCGAATGACGCCATTCTCGAACAGCGACTCGAGCTCACTCGTCCTGCCGCGGCTGCTCCTGCAAAGCCGTATCGCGGATGACTTCCGCGAACTTCTCCAACGCCTGCAGCGGACCACTCACGCTGTTGTATTCCTGCGTGCCGATCCGGCCTTCCAGCACCACTGAAAAGCCGCAGTCCTGCGCGATCTTCAAAAGATTGTCCATGTCGTAGTCGCCTCGTGTCGCTATCACGAAGCACACGTAATGCCTGCTCGCGCTTTCGTCTTACTTTCGCTCATGGCGTCGTTTTACGCCGGCGCATCCGCCCCGCCTGTAATTTTTACTCGCGCCGTCTATCCTTGATTTGGCACACCCGCGTGCGACTCACCGCCGCTCTGCTTGACACCGACGAGCCGCCTCACGTATTGTTTGGTAGACCAACCAAGTAACGAATACTTCCACGGAGCGCGCCATGAGCCGCATCACCGCCATCCCGACCTGCTTGCTTTTCGCCACGGCGCTCGCGGCGTGCTCGCATCAGGACCGCGATATCTATCAGGGCTACGTGGAAGGTGAATTCGTCTACCTCGGCTCGTCGCAATCGGGCAAGCTCACAGCGCTGTCCGTCGCGCGGGGGCAAACGTTGAAGGCGGGAACGAGCGCCTTCATGCTCGAATCGGCCGATGAAATCGCCGCCCTCGATCAGGCACAGCGTCAACTCACGGCCGCGCAGTCGCAACTCGAGGACATCCTCACGGGAAAGCGCGCACCGGAGGTCGCATCGGTGCGCGCGCAACTCGCGCAGGCACGCGCGAACGCTCGCAAGGCCGCGCTGCAACTGAGCCGCGATGAAGCGCAGTTCAGCGCGGGCGGCATCGCCAATGGGCAGCTCGACGATTCGCGCGCGAATGCGGATGCCGCCGCCGCGCAAGTACGCGACCTCGCCGAACAGGTCGATATCGCACGCCTGCCGGGCCGTCCTCAACAGATCGCGGCGCAACGCGCGCAAGTCGCAGCCGCGCAAGCCTTTGTCGCTCAGGCGCAATGGAAGGTCGACCAAAAGCGCGTTGCGGCGCCTGCGGACGGGCTCGTGTACGACACGCTTTATCGTGTCGGCGAATGGGTACAGGCGGGCAGTCCGGTCGTGCAGATGTTGCCGCCGCAGAACGTGAAAGTGCGCTTCTTCGTTGCGGAAAACATGGTGGGTAGCCTCGCAACGGGGCGCGCGATATCGATTCATTGCGACGGCTGCACGGAAGACGTGCCCGCGAAAATCACCTACATCTCGAATCAGGCCGAATACACGCCGCCGGTCATCTATAGCAACGAGAATCGCTCGAAGCTCGTGTTCATGGTCGAAGCGCATCCTCAACCGGCCGATGCATCGAAGCTGCATCCGGGCCAACCCGTCGGCGTGAGGTTGCAATGAGTGTAACGAGCATGCAGGACACGCAATACGTCATCGACGTCCAGAATCTCAACAAGCACTTCGGCGACAAACACGTCGTCAACGATGTATCGCTGCAAGTCGCGCGCGGCGAGATCTTCGGCTTTCTCGGCCCGAACGGCAGCGGCAAGACAACATCCATCCGCCTGATGTGCGGCCTGCTCACACCCGATTCGGGCAGCGGTACGTGCCTCGGCTACGACATCGTGCGCGAAAGCGAAGAGATCAAGCGCAACGTCGGCTATATGACGCAGCGCTTCTCGTACTGGGAAGACCTGACGATTCGCGAGAATCTCGACTTCGTCGCGCGCATCTATCAGATGAGCAATCGCCGCGAAACCGTGGATCGCGCGCTCGAAGCGCTCGGTCTGCAGAGCCGCGCGAGTCAGCTGACGGGCTCGCTCTCGGGCGGATGGAAGCAACGCCTCGCGCTCGCCGCATGCATGCTGCACGAGCCGAAGCTGCTCCTGCTCGATGAGCCGACCGCAGGCGTGGATCCCACCGCGCGCCGCGACTTCTGGGAGGAGTTGCATCGTCTCGCCGCGAAAGGCATTTCGGTGCTGGTGAGCACGCACTACATGGATGAAGCCGAGCGATGCCACAAGCTCGCGTATATCGCGTATGGCAAGCTGCTTGCGCAAGGCACCGCGAACGAAGTGATCGCATCGCAAAACCTCGCGACATGGAGCATTCACGGCGAGCATTTGAGCGAACTTTCCGAACGCTTGCGCAAGACGCCCGGCATCGATCAGACCGTCGTATTCGGCTCTGCGCTGCATGTGAGCGGCAGCGATCACGCTGCGCTCGAGGCGGCCGTGCGCGATGCGACAAAAGACGGCGCAACGCGCGCCGAGCCGATCGAAACCGGACTCGAAGATGTCTTCATCTATCTGATGAGCCGGTCGACCGACAACTTTAAGGTGACGTCATGAAGGCACGCGGCCCGCTCGCGATATTCGCGCGCTTCTCCGTGACGCGCTGGTGGAGCATCGTCATCAAGGAGTTCCTGCAATTGCGGCGCGACCGCATCACGTTCGGCATGATCGTCGGCTTGCCTATCGTGCAGCTCGCCCTCTTCGGCTACGCAATCAACACCGACCCGAAGCATCTGCCGACGGCCGTGATCGTCGGCGATCAGAGTCCGTTTTCGCGCAGCTTCATCGCGGCAATGGAGCACTCCGGCTATTTCGACATCGTCGAGACGCTGCCCGACGACGAAGCTGGCCGTCGCGCACTTGCGCAAGGCCGCGTGCTTTTCGTGCTGAACATTCCCGTCGACTTCTCGCGCAAGCTGTTGCGCGGCGAGCGGCCCGCGCTGCTCGTCGAGGCCGACGCGACCGATCCGAATGCGGTGAGCAAGGCGAGCAACGCGCTGACCATGCTCGTACGATCCGTTGCCGACAAGGACATCACGGGCCCGCTTGCTCGTTTGAACGCAACGCCCGCCCCATTCGACGTGCAGGTCCACAACCTCTACAACCCCGAAGGCATCACGCAATACAACGTCGTGCCCGGCTTGATGGGCGTGATTCTCACGATGACGCTCGTCATGATGACCGGCCTCGCGATGACGCGCGAACGCGAGCGCGGCACGATGGAAAACCTCCTTGCCACGCCCGTGCGTCCCGTCGAGGTGATGACGGGCAAGATCGTGCCTTACGTGTTCATCGGTCTCATTCAGGCGTCGATCATTCTCGCGGCCACGCGTTTCGTCTTCCATGTGCCGCTCGTCGGCAATCCGCTCGCGATCTATCTCGCCGCGCTGCTTTTCATCGCCGCGAATCTGACAGTGGGCATCACGCTGTCGTCGCTCGCGCAGAACCAACTTCAGGCAATGCAGCTCACCATGTTCTATTTCCTGCCGAACATCCTTCTCTCCGGCTTCATGTTTCCGTTCGCGGGCATGCCGGCGTGGGCGCAGTTCATCGGCAATTTGCTGCCGCTCACGTACTTCAATCGCCTGATTCGCGGCATTCTTCTCAAGGGCAACGGCTGGGCGGACCTGTGGCCCTCGGTGTGGCCGATGGCGCTCTTCACCGTCATCGTGATGGGCATTGCGTTGCGCTTCTATCGGCGCACGCTCGACTAGGGAAACATCGATGAAAAAGATTCTTCCCCTCTGCGCGCTCATGTTGTGCGGCTGCACTGTCGGCCCCGATTTTCATGCGCCTGCGCCGCCGGACACGCAGACCTATGTCAAAACGCCGGTCGAGGTAAAGGACTTTCCCGCGGCCGATCATGCGCTGCCGCGCTGGTGGACGCAGTTCGGCTCCGATACGCTGAACCGTCTCGTCGATCGCGCATTGAGCGACAGTCCCTCGCTCGACGAGGCGCGGGCGAAGCTCGTGCAGGCGCGCGAGGACTATCGCGCGCAGGCGGGCGCGACATACTTTCCCGTCGTCGATGCCTCGCTCTCCGGCTCGCGTCAAAAGGTCGATCCTGCTGCCTTCGGCGTGCCGATTCCGAGTCCGGGTCCGTTCACGCTTTATGATGCCTCGGTGAGCGTGTCTTACACGCTCGACTTCTTCGGCGGCGAGCGGCGCGCACTCGAAGCATTGCGTGCGCAAGTGGACTATCAGTCGTTCGAGCTCGATGCGGCGCGGCTTTCGATCGCGGGCAATGTCGTTGCCACCGCGATCCGGCGCGCTTCGTTGCAGCATCAGATCACGCTCACCGAAGGTCTCGTCGATGCACAGATGCGTCAACTGTCCATCATGGAAGGCCGCCTGAAGGCGGGCGGCGTCGCGCCGTTCGACGTGCGCAGCCAGCGCACGCTCGTCGAGCAGACGCGCGCAAACCTTCCGTCGCTCGTCACGCAACGCGATCAGGCCGATCACCGGCTTGCAGTGTTGCTGGGCGTCGAGCCATCCAAGGCCGACTTCGATGCCATCACGCTCGATTCGCTTCATGTTCCGGGCAACGTTCCGCTGACCTTGCCCTCGACGCTCGCACGCGAACGACCCGACATCCGCGCATCGGAAGCGTTGCTGCATCGGGCGAGCGCGAACGTCGGCGTGGCGACTGCCGACCTCTATCCGAAGTTCTCGCTCTCTGCGGGCGTGGGAAGCCAGCGCACGAACATCCACGACATGCTCAATAGCCTCAACGTGTGGAACGTCGGCCTGAATCTCACGCAGCCGCTATTTCATGGCGGCGAGCTGCGCGCGAGGAAGCGATCGTCCGAAGCGGCCTACGAAGCAGCCATGCAAGCCTATCGACAGACCGTGCTGGACGCGCTGCAACAGGTCGCCGATAGCCTGACCGCGCTTCAAAACGATGCCGATGCCCTGCACGCGCGCGAGATCGCGGCGAACGAAGCGCAAGCCAATCTCGACACAGCCAGCGCGCGCTTTACGGCGGGCGGCGTGAGCCGCTTCGATCTGCTCGACACACAACGTCAGGCGCTTCAGACGCAACTCGATTACGCGCTCGCGCACGCCAATCGTCTCTCGGACACCGCGGCACTTTTCCACTCGCTGGGCGGCGCAGGCGAAGACACGAATGCAGCGAGCAAACCGGTTGCATCCGCAACTAATTAGCGAGCTTTCCGAGCCGATGCTTGAGCACCTTGCCGCTCGCGGACACGGGCAATGCATCGAGTATGCGGATAGAAGAAGGCCGCTTGTAGGGCGCGAGCCGCTCGCCGACCCACTCCGCGAGTTCGCTTTCGCTCGCCGTGCAGCCGGGCCTCAATTCGACGAACGCAAGCACGTCTTCATTGCCCTGCACGCTCCGTCCGACCACGGCGGAATGCAGCACGGCGGGATGACTGTTGAACGCCTGCTCCACTTCCGCGGGATACACGTTGAAACCCGAGCGGATGATCAACTCCTTGCTGCGCCCGACGATATACAGGTTGCCCCTCTCGAAGCGCGCGAGATCGCCCGTCTTGAGCCAGCCGTCCTCCGTCACCGTGGCCGCCGTCTGCGCCGCATCGCGGTAATAGCCGAGCATCACGTTCGGCCCGCGCACCCATAGTTCGCCGGTATCGTCGGCGTCGCTTTGATGCGCGAGCGGCACGATGCGCGCCTCGACGCCTGGAATCAGCGGCCCGACGGACGAATCGGGCGCCGGTGCATCGAGCAGCGTGTTCGATACGGTCGGACTGCTCTCCGTCATGCCATAGCCGTTATGCAAGGGCACACCGTAGAACGCTTCGGCAGCGGCCTTGAGCGTCATGTCGAGAGGCGAGCCGCCGCAATAGACGAAGCGCAACGATGGCGCATTCAGGCCGCCGCGCGGCGTGAAATGATCGATCAGCTTCGCATGCATCGCGGGAACGCCTTGAAAGATCGTCATGCGTTCATCGCTGAGAACGCGTCCCGCGCGCGCGGGATCGAAACGCGCCGCAAGACGCAACGTCGCGCCCGCATACAGCGAACCGAGGCACATGGACGCAAGACCGAACACATGCGATACCGGCAGTACGGCATAGACGCGATCGCTGGTACCGACACGACGCAGCGTGCTGGATACTGCCGCGACGAACAGCAGATTACGATGCGACAGCATCACGCCCTTCGGCGCGCCGGTCGTTCCCGTCGTGTAGATGAGCGCCGCGCATTGCCTGTCCGATGACAGTCCGTGCGGCTCCTGCTCAGACGCGGCATCGATATCGCTTAACGCAAACGCGCCGATCGGCGTCGCATCGAGCGATTCGACCGAAGCGCCGTCACGTTGCGCGTGATGCGCGGCGTCGTCGGAAACATCGACGGTATAGAGCGCGATGCGTGGCTTCGCATGCGCGCGGATCACATCGAGCTCGACTGCGGACAATCGCGCATTCACGATCAGCGCCCACGCATCGAGACGGCTCACGGCAAAAAGCGATGCGACGAGCAGGACGCTGTTCTCGCCGATCAGCATGACGCGATCGCCGGCGCGCACGCCCGCCGCACCGAGACGCGCGGCCAGCGCATCGATTGCATCGTCGAGTTGCGCATAAGTCAACGCGCGCGCGTCCTCATGCAACGCGATGTGATCGGGATGCGCCTTCGCACCGCGCGAGATGATCGCGTCGATGCGCGCGGGCAGCGACGCAATGAGCTTGTTCGTATCCATGTCGAGCGATATCGTTCGAGACCCTGAGGCCCGAATGATAAACGCTCATGCTCTATCCCGCGAAACGCGGCTCGGGAATGCCGCGCACGCCGAGGCCCGTCACCGCGAAAAGGCCGCCCTTGTCGCGCTCTTTCTGCGGAATGCCCCACATCGGGCGGCCCATCGTCGATACGTAGAGGATGTCGAGACTCGGTCCGCCGAACATCACGCTCGTCAGATTGCGCACGGGAAACGGCACGACGCGATCGAGTTTGCCATCGGGAGCGAAGCGCAGAATGCGTCCGCCGAAGACGAGAGCAGACCAGACATAGCCTTCTTCATCGACGGTTGCGCCATCGAACGTGCCGGCCATGTCGTGCGCCGATGCGAACAGGCGCTTGTTCGTCGCCGCGCCCGTTTCGATGTCGTAGTCGTAGGCGTACATCTCCTTGCTGTATGTGTCGGTGAAGTAGAAGGTCTTGTTGTCGGGGCTCCAGCATGGGCCGTTCGAACAACTGATGCCGCTGTCGAGCCGCGTGACCTGGCCATTCGTATCGAGCCGATACAGCCCGCCGCTGCGCGTCGAGCGCTGGCCGCGATCGGCATCGTAGCGGTCGAAGTCGTAGGACATGGTGCCCGCGATGAAGCGTCCACGGCGATCCACCTTTCCGTCATTGAACCGCGTCTCGGGATCGTCGCTTTCGGGATCGGCGATGAACTGCACGGTCTGCGCATCGAAGTCGTAGAAATACAGGCCGTTCGCGAGCGCGACCACCGCGCCGCCCTGCTCGCGCAACGCCATCGAACCGATGTGACGCGGCACGAAATAGCGCTTCACGTCGCCGCCGTCAGCACGGCAGCTATAGATTTCCGCGGCCGTGCTGTCGATCCAGTAGAGCCGTTCCTCCTTCACATCCCATAGCGGTCCTTCGCCGAGATGATTGTTCGCATCGACCAGCAAGCGTACTTCGGGCATCGTCGTCTCCTTTGTTCAGGCTTCACCGTCCTCGATATCGCGCCGATGCGCGAGCAGCGCCATCAAACGCCGATCGCGCCAGCGGCTGCGTTCTTCGATCTTCTCGCCGGGCAGCACCGCGCGCCGTTCGGCATCGAGCTTGCCGAGCGTCTCGGCCGACCAGTCGAACGGCTTGCGTCCCGCAGCGATGCTCTTGTATGTGCCGCCGTAGCGCGCAGCGTAATCGGCCACGCCACCGGGCGCGTTGAGGTCGATCGTTTCGAACGGGCCCATGAACGACCAGCGCATCGCGAGTCCATCGCGTATCACGGTGTCGAGATCGGCGGCGCTCGCATAACCTTGTTCATAGAGACTCAACGCTTCGTCGAGCAACGCGCCTTGCAGACGATTGAGCAGAAAGCCCGAGATCTCGCGATTCACGGTGACGGGCTTTTGCTTCGCTCCTTCGTAGATGGCGCGTGCGCGTTCCATCGTGTCCTGCGAGGTCCACGGCGCGCCGCACAACTCGACGAGCGGCACCAGCGACGGCGGATTCACCGGATGCGCGACGAGACAGCGTGCGCGGCCTGCGATGCCTTCCGTGAAGGTCGATGCAGGCAATCCCGATGTCGAACTCGCCAGAATCGCGTCAGGCTTCGTGAGGCGGTCCAGTTCGATGAACAACGCACGCTTCGCTTCCACCACTTCCGCGATGTTCTCCTGCACGAGATCCGCGTCGGCGACAGCATCGGCGAGATGTTCGCATGCGGTGATGCGGGCCACGATCGCATCGACGGCTTCATCGATCAGATCGAACGACGCCAGATCCTCGACGCTTTCGCGGATCGCGGGAATCGCGCCGCCGAGCATGTCCTTCGATGCATCGTGGATCGTGACGTTGAAGCCGCTCTTCGCAAAGACGATCGCCCACGCGCGGCCGATACGGCCCGAACCGATCACCGCAATGTTGTTCGCTTGCATCTGCATCTGGTCCTCGTTCGAGTTGGTTTAGCCCTTCTTGTCCCGCAGCGTGATGACAGCCGCCAGCACGACGAGTCCGTTGATGATGTCGCGCACCGCGGGCGGCACCGTGGTTCCCGCAAGCAACGTCCCGAGCGCCGTAAGCAGCAGCGCGCCGCCGAACACGCCGAGATAGTGCCCGCGTCCACCGGTAATCAATGCGCCGCCGACGACAACCACTGCAATCGACGGCAACAGATACGGATCGCCCATGCCGAGAAAAGCTTGCGAGCTGAACCCCGCGAGCAACAGGCCGACGATCGCGGAGCACAAACCCGAAAGGCAATACACGGCGATGAGCGTCGTGCCCACGCGCACGCCCGACAGCTTCGCCGCGACCGGCGAATTGCCGACCGCATACACGCGCCGCCCAAACGGCGTGCGATGCAGGAGCAGCAACGCGATGACGAGAAACACCGGCACGCTCCACGCCGCGATCGACAGCGGACCGAAGCGTCCGTTGGTGAATTCGCTGATCGTCGACGGCGACCATCCTTGTGGCGAGCCATTGCAATAGATCAGCGTGAGGCCTTGCAGCAAACCGTTCGCCGCAAGCGTGACGACGATCGGCGGCAAGCCGAGCATCACGACGCCCACGCCATTGAACACGCCGACGAGCAGGCCGACCAGCAGCACCATCGGCACCGCCCACGCGGCCGCGCCGTTCACGCCGTGCGTGAGTCCGGTCAGCAACACGCCCGACAGCGTGATGAGCCAGGGCATCGACAAGTCGAGTCCGCCCGTCAGGATCACCGCGCCCTGGCCGAGGCCGAGTATCGCGAGAAACAAGGTCAGCGTGAGCAGGCTGCTATAGAAGTTCGCGCTGACGAGCACGCCCGGCCCATAGACAAAGCCCGTGATGACGACCACCGCGAAGAACAGCAGATAAGCCGGCACCACATACTTGACCCATTCGCGATTGCGCTCGATCCAGTCGGCGATCGGTCGTCCCTTCAGCTCCGTGTTTTCAACCGGACGATAATCGTCGACTTCGAACGCAACGCGCCGCGCATGCTTGTCGTCGCGTGCGCGCGTGCCCGTTCGCACCGCCTTGAGCCACTGCGCCGCGTGACGCGCGCATTCATGCGCCGCCGATTGCTTGCCGATCGACGAACCGAGCACCGCGAGAATCAGGATCACCGCTTCGGCTATCGTCGTGAAGAACGCCGATACGTTCAGCACGAGCAGAATGTTCACGGTGATCATCAGCGTCATTGCTGCGAACACGGTGCCGACGCAGCCGCCACGTCCGCCGCCGAGCAACGTGCCGCCGAGCACGACGGCCGTGAACATCGAGAGCAGCAGCGGACGGCCGACGAGCGGATCGGCCGAGCCCGTCTGTGCCGATACATACAGACCCGCCGCCGCGTAGAACATGCCAGCGAGCGCATACGTCGCGATGCGGTAGCGCGTGACCGGCATGCCGTTCGCATACGCGCCGTCGGCATCGCTGCCTAACGCGTACAGACCCACGCCGTAACGCGTGCGCTTGATGAACGACCAGATCAACAGCGCAAGAATCAGCAAGCCCGCCGACATCGGCATCTTGTCGGGGATGAGATCGGCGGTGAGCACCGCGCCGAACTGATCGCCGACGCTGCCGCCCGGCTTGTTCTGAATCAGCAGCGTCAAGCCTTGCACCATGAACATCGTCGCGAGCGTGACGACGATCGATTGCAAGCGAAACCATGCGATCAGCGCGCCGTTGACGAGGCCGATGCCGCCGCCGATCGCCAGAATCAGCGCGGCGCCGCCCCATTGTTCGACGGGCGATCCTTGCACGAAGCGCACGGCAAGCACGTTCGCGAGCGACACGACCGCCGAGGCCGACAGATCGAATCCGCCCGACAGCACGACGATGGTCTGCCCGATCGCCGCGAGCGCGAGTGTAGTTGCGCTCGAAATTACCGATCCGATGTCGTAGAGCCCGACAGGTGTCGCGGACAGCGAAACCCATCCGGCGAGCATCGCAAGCAACGCACTGATCGCGATGATGAGCCCGCGATGATGATCGATGCGCGCGCCAAATCCCACGCGTGCGCCCGGCCGCACGACCTCGCTTTCGGGCGACGCAACGGCTATCTTCATGAGCAACCTCTCAACTGGAAAGCATCTTGCGCATCACGTTTTCTTCGGTCAGCGCGTCGCCGCTCAACTCGCCGGCGTTGCGTCCGCGATACATCACCGACACGCGGTCGCACACGTTGACGAGCTCGGGCACGTCCGTCGAATAGAAGAGCACGGAGCCACCCGCCGCGGCGAATGCACGCATCAGCACGAAGATCTGATGCTTGGTGCCGACGTCGATGCCGCGCGTCGGATCGAACATGAGCCACACGCGGCTTTGCGTGAGCAGCCACTTGGCCATCGCGATCTTCTGCTGATTGCCGCCGGAGAACGACAGACACGGCTTGTACAGCGCGCGCGGATTCACCTCCATCTGCGCAAGCGAGCGACGAATCGCGGCCTGCTCGCGCTTGCGATCGATGAGGCCGAAGCGCGCATAGCGGCCGATCACGGGAAGCGACACATTCTCGCCGCCGGGCAAACGCAGGAACAGGCCTTCGGTCTTGCGGTCTTCGGGCAGAAAGCTCGTCGATACGCCGGCCTTCAGCGAATCCGCCGTCGATGTCAGCGTCACCGGTTTGCCGTCGATGCGAATCTCGCCATCGTCGATGTAAGTGGCACCGAACAGCGCCTCGAACAGCTCGCGTTGCCCCATGCCCTGCAGCGCTGCGATGCCGTGCACTTCGCCCGGCTTCACGGCGAGATCGAAATCGGCGACGACGCCATCGACGCGAACGTTGCGCGTCTCGATCGCCGGCGTCGCGTCGCTTTGTACCGTCGTGATCTTGGGCGGATACTTCGCCTCCATCGAACGCCCGATGACGAGTCGAATTACTTCGTCATCCGATATATCCGCAGCGTCGAACGCGCCCACATCTCGGCCATTGCGATACACCGTGAGGCTGTCGCAGAACTCGCGCACTTCCTGCATGCGATGCGAGATGAACACGAAAGTCACGCCGCTCGCCTTCAGTTCGTCGATGCGCCGTGAGAGCCACGCGACATCGCGTCCCGACAGCGCGGACGTCGGTTCGTCGAGCAACAGCACTTTCGGCTTGCGCACGATGGCCTTCGCAATCTCGATCTTCTGCCGCACCGGCAACGAAAGATCGCGAATATAAGCGCCGGGACGCACATCGGACAGTTCGAGCCTGTCGAGCCATTCCGCTGCTTGCCGCTGCGCGTCGCGCTTTCTGATGCGCCCGAGAAAACCCGTCGGCTCGTACGACATCAATAGGTTCTGCGCGACCGTGAGATCGCGCACGAGCGTCATCTCCTGAAACGCCGTCTGCACGCCCGCGCGATGCGCGTCCTTCGGGCTCTTCATCGTCACGTCGCTGCCCATTACGCGGATGCTGCCGGCATCCGGCTGCATCAATCCGGACAGCAGCTTGACCGTGGTGGACTTTCCCGCGCCGTTCTCGCCGAGCAGCGCATGCACCGCGCCGCGCTTCACCGAGAACGACGCGCCATCGAGCGCGACGGTCGCGCCGAAGCGCTTCGTCACCTTCGACAGATCGATCGCCAATGATGCGTCGTTCATCGCGCCGCCTCAGTCCTGATTGCCCGTCAAGGCCGCATTGAAGCCGACTTCCTTCGTCTCTTCGGAGTAGATGTCCGCGAACCAGCCCGGCGGCACCTTGTCCGGCGGGAACGCGGTGCAGCCCGCCTTCAGTTCGTCGATGCTGCCCGTCTTGCACAGCTTCGATTCCGAGGTCAGCACAAGCGGCAGCTTGAGCGTCACGCGCGCCGGAAAGTCGCCGCCGTCGAGCTTCTTCACGGCCATCTTGAGCGCCATCGCGCCCGAGTACGGAGGCGCGCCGTAAGAGATCGAGCGATAGCCGATTGAGCGATAACCGCCCTGTCCCTTCACTTCGCCCGGCGGCAGCATCTGCACGCGATGGCCGTTAGACGATTCGCCCGCGCACGGCTTGATCTTGTCGTCGGCAATGCCCGCTTCGAGCTGCATCGACGCCGCCGTGAAGCAGCCGACCTGCATCCACAGGCCGTCGATCTTGTCCCAGCTGTTCGTCGCGAGAATCTTCGAAAGCTCGGTCTTCGCGGTCGCCTGACTCCACATGCCCGTTCCTTCCGCGACGATCTTGATGTCCGGATACTTCGCGAACACGGCCTTCGCCGCCTCGGTGCGTGCGCGATCGACCGACGTGCCCGGCACGCCCGTGATCATCACGACATTGCCCTTGCCGTTGATGGTCTTCGCGAGCCATTCCGCGGTGACGGTGCCCGCCTGATGCTGATCGATCGTCACGTTATGCGCGCACGGCTCGGTGACTTCTCCGTCATACGCCGCGACGACGACGCCCTTCGAGCACGCGTTCTTGATCGCGCGATTGAGCGCCGTCGGCGAGATCGGATAGATGACGATGGCCTTCGCGCCTGCCTGCACCATCGAGTTGATCTGCTGAATCTGCTTCTGCGCATCGGTGCCCGCGACCTGCACTTCGAGATCGACCTTGTCTTTCAGCCCCGGCGTATTGGCCATCGCCTTGACCATGTTCGCGGCTTCGGTTTGCCAGTCGTTGCCGACATAGCTCATCGACAAAAAGATCTTGTATTTGCCGGCCGCGTGCGCCGTGCCCGATACGGCGAGCGCCGCCGCGAACGCGAGGCCGAGCGCTGCCCGTCCCGCATGACGAATCGACTGCGTCAATGCTTTCATGTCTTCCTCCGGTATTCGTATGGTTATGAAGCGGGCGCTTCTAACTTCGGATGTGCGGCAGACGAGCGCTCGCGGGCAGAGCGATGCCCGCGCTGCCGGGCACGACATTCGGGTCGTGTCCGGGTATGACGAAATCGGCGATCTGACGGATGCGCGACAACGAGCCGATCTCCGCCAGCGTTTCATGCACGATGCCCACTGGAACGAGATCGACGATGTTCTCCATGCAGTTCGCGCAATCGCCGGCGATCAGCACGACACCTTCTTCCGTGTCGACCGCGACGGACTGATGCCCCGGCGTATGACCCGGCGTCGGCACGACGCGCACGCCGGGCACGATATCGGTCACGCCGTTCACGAACTGCCAGCGAAAATACGCGAGCGGCTCGCGGCCGATCAGAAACTCCTGGTAATACGTGGCCTGCGTCGGCAGCGGATGACCCGCGTATTCCCACTCGGCCGCCTGCACGATGAAGCGCGCATTCTTGAAAAGCGTGTTGCCGCCGGAATGGTCGTAATGCAGATGCGTGTTGATGACGATATCGACCTCGTCCGCGCTCCAGCCGACATACTCCTTCAACGCGCGTTCGAGCTTTTCCTCCGGCGCCTGATCGCATGGGCACACGAAGTTCGACACCCAGCCTGGATCGTGTATGCCCGTATCGACGACGATCTTCTTCTGCGCGCCGACAATCGCCGTCGACCATACGGGCACCTTCATCTGCTGGCCGAAGTAGCGGCCATACACTTGCGATGAGCGATCGACGGTGAGCCAGCCCGTCGGCATCGCGACTACCTTCAGCTTCGTGCTCACGATGCCCTCCGCTATCAGAAGTTGGTATCGCTCGCGCCTTTGAGCTTGAGCATCTCGCGTGCTTCGGCGGGCGTCGCGATATCGAGGGACAGTCCTTCGATCACCTGGCGAATCTTCTTCACCTGCGCCGCGCTCGATTCGGCGAGCTTGCCCGGCTCGATCCACAACGAGTCTTCGAGGCCGACACGCACGTTCGATCCCTGCGCGACGCCCATCGAGCCGAGCGGAATCTGATGACGTCCCGCGCCGAGAATCGACCATACATAGTCGTCGCCGAAGAGACGATCCGCCGTGCGCTTCATATGCGCCAGATCTTCGGGATGCGGCCCGATGCCACCGAGCAAGCCAAAAACGCTCTGCACGAAGAACGGCGGCTTGACGAGCCCGCGATCGACGAAGTGCGCGAGGTTGTACAGGTGCGAGATGTCGTAGCACTCATGCTCGAAGCGCGTACCGTTATCGCTGCACGACGTGAGGATGTATTCGATATCCGCGAACGTGTTCTTGAACACGAGATCGCGGCTGTTTTCCAGATGCTTGCGCTCCCACTCGTACTTGAATTCCTTGAAGCGATCGAGCATCGGGTACAGGCCGAAGTTCATCGATCCCATGTTGAGCGACGCCACTTCCGGCTTGAAGTGATGCGCGGGCTTCAATCGCTCCGCGACGGTCATGTGCGGGCTGCCGCCCGTCGTGATGTTGATGACCGCATCGGTTTCCGCCTTGATGCGCGGCAGAAACTCCTGAAACACGGCGGGATCCTGCGTCGGATGACCATCGTTCGGGTCGCGTGCATGCAGGTGCAGAATGGCGGCGCCTTCCTTTGCAGCCGCGAGCGCGGCATCGCCGATCTGCTGCGGCGTGAGCGGAAGATACGGCGACATCGAAGGCGTATGGATCGCGCCCGTCGGCGCGCAGGTGATGATGACCTTGCGTTTCGTTGCCATGTGCTCCTCGTTCTATTAAAGGACTTCGACGTTGCCGCAGACGGAGATCGCCTGTCCCGAGATGCCGCTGCCCGCGGGCGAGCACAGGAAGAGCGCCGTGGCCGCGACTTCCTCGGGCGTCGTCATGCGGCGCAGCGAAATCTTCGCGAGATATTGCTTCTCCATCTCTTCATAGGAGACGTTCAGTTGCTTCGCGCGCGCCGCGATCACGCGCTCGATGCGCGGCCCTTTCACGATGCCCGGCTGGATCGCATTGACGCGAATGTTCGACGGCCCGAGCTCGATAGCCAGGCTCTTCGTCATGCCGACGACGGCCCACTTCGTCGCGGCATAAGGCGTGCGAAACGCGTAGCCGAGCCGTCCCGCCACCGACGACAGCGCGATGATCGCCCCGCCGCCATTCGCCTTGCGCAAGAGCGGCACCGCGCGGCGCGCGAAGTAGAACTGCGCGTTCAGATTCACATCGACGGTCTGTTCCCATTCGTTCGCATCGAGCTCGTCGATGCCGCCCGTCGGCCCCGCGATGCCCGCGTTGTTCACGAGCACATCGAGTCCGCCGAGCTCGCGTTCCACATCGACGAATACGCGCTCGACCGCTTCCTTGTCCGCTACGTCCGCGAGCGTCGACGTGATCGCATTGCACTCCGCGCTCGCTTCGGCTTTCGCCAATGCGTCGATTGCTTCGGGACTCGCATCGCAGACGTGCACGCGCGCGCCTGCATCGATGAACGCGCGCGCTATCACGAGCCCGATGCCCGATGCGCCGCCCGTGATGAGCACGCGCAATCCCGCGTGCGGTTTCAGCATCTGAAGAACCGTCATCCATGTCTCCGTTGTTGTTATGCGTGTCAGGCGCTTGCCTTGTTGCTTAGTTCGCCGCTTTGCAAACGCTCTTGCAGATCGGCGGCCGCATCGCCGATGTCTTCCTCGATGCCGGCGCGCGCGCCTTCGCCATCGCCGCGCCAGAGCGCTTCGACGATATGACGATGCGCCGCCATCGAACGGCGCATATGCGGAATGTCGGGCGCGACGAGATTCAGGAACGGGCCGATGCGCATCCAGAGGTTCTGGATGGTCGCGAGCGTGAGATCGCTCGCGCCGTGCGTGTAAATGGCGATATGAAATTCGAAGTTGCTGCGCAGATACGCGGGCACGTCGCCCGCTTCGACGTGTGCGTCCATCGTGTCGAAGATGGCCTGCAGCGCGTCGAGATGCGCGCGTGTCATGCGCGACGCCGCGCGTTTGGCGACCGCGCCTTCCAGTGCGATGCGAACGTCCCGCAACTCATCGAGGAGTTCGAGCGTCATCGGCGGAACCATCAGCGCGCGGCCGGGACCGTCGATCAATGCGCCTTCCGCCTGCAAGCGCGTGAGCGCGGCGCGCACGGGCATGGTCGACGAGCCGACCGCTTCCGCGACGCTGCGCAAGCTGAGCAACTGCCCAGGCGCGAAGCGGCCCGTCATGATCGCCTGCCTCAATTGCGCATAAACGCGACCGGCCATGGTTTCGCGTGCAACTAATTCGAGCGCGGGTAAGTCCGTCGTCGAGCGTGTCGCCAACTTTTGCCTCCGTTCTTTCGTTCGGCTGCTGCGATGCTTTCGATTGGTGTGACCTGTGATCACACTTGCATGGCTAAAGTGTCGGACGCGCGAGCACGCGAGTCAACCTTGAATTGCTAGGTGAAAACGCGGAGCGACGCCTCAGACCGCTTCGTGCGAAAGACGGGCCGCATCGAGCGCGACGCCGATGGCCGGAGCGGCCAACACGCGGATTGCCTGAAAATGGGACGCATCGAATGCGCCTCGAAAGAAGTCGACCACCGCGACCAAGCGCCTGACGATGAGATCATGAAGGACGGACACGTCTTGCCCGAAGTCCTTCGCGTCGGCAGCAATGAGTCTGTCGACCGCGCGCACGACGGCGAGCAATTCGTCGGTGCCGACTTCCAGGCCGAACCACATGCCAACGATGAGATCGATGTCGCGCGGATCGAGGCTCGGGTACCAGAGCGCCAGAAGACGTTTGCGGAGGCCTTTCATCGCCGGGCCCGCCAGATCTTCCCGGCTTCTGGTGAAACTGGTGCGGTGCGACCTGACCTCGACGAGGACTTCATCGACATTGCCGATCTCGCCGCCGGCCACCATGATCGCGACGAGATAGTTCAGGTCTTCGGCGCTCGCCATCTGCATGTCGAACCGGATGCGATGCTCGCGGACGAACGAACGGCGCACCATGAGCATTGCGCCGCCGATGGTGTTGAAGCCTTCGAAAAGCCGGGCCTTCAGAGCGCCGTCGCCGAGCGTGCAAAGCCCATAAGTGTCGTTGGCAATACCATCGCCGAACAAGCGCGCATGGCCGCCGCAAGCGGCAAGGCGCGCGCACTCGCGGAAAGCGGCGACTTGCGCGGCGAGCCTCGTCGGCAGCGCCCGGTCGTCCGAGTCGATGCGCGCGATGAACTCGCCGCGCGCCGCGTCGAAACCCGCATTCGAAGCGGCGCTGATGCCCTCGTTCCGGCCGAAGCGTATGAGGCGCACGCGGCTGTCGTCGCCCGCTGCCTGCTGCGCGACGGCGAACGTCTGATCGATCGAGCCATCGTCCACGACGATGAGCTCCCAGTCTTCGAGCGTTTGAGCGCGAATCGAAGCGATTGCTTCGCCGATGAAGGCCTGCGCGTTGAACGCGGGCATGACGACGGTGACGAGCGGTGAGGATGTCATGGGAACCGGAATCCGTTCTGATTTGTTCCCGGCGGAGTGTGCCGCAATCGGCGCGCGATTACGCCATTTCCATCGGCAATTCAGATTTTTCGGCTCCGCCCTCAGGCGAACTTTCCCGACACCGCCCTTTGAATCTCCGCGAACGCCACCGGCTTCACGAGATGATGATCGAAGCCCGCTTCCTTCGAGCGCTGACGATCATGCGCCTGCCCGTATCCCGTCACGGCGATCAGCAAGGCATCGGCGGTTGCGGGACGCGCGCGCATCTCGGCCGCGAGCCGGTATCCGTCCATGCCCGGCAAGCCGATATCGAGCAGCACGATCTGCGGCATGAAGGTGTCGGAGACCGCGAGCGCTTCGGTTGCATCGTGCGCCGTGCGAACGTCGAAGCCGTCGGCCTCGAGCAGCAGCGCCATCGCGGTGGCCGCGTCGACGCTGTCATCGACGAGCAGCACGCGCTTGCCCGCGTTGACGGTCGCGGGCGTTGCCGGCGCGCCTTGCGTGGCCACTTGCGCATCCTTCGCGAGCGGCAGCCACACGACGAACTCGCTGCCCGCCTGCGCCCCCGCCGAGAATGCTTCGATGCGTCCGCCCTGCAATTCGACGAGCGTCTTCGCCAGCGGCAAGCCGATGCCGAGCCCGCCCTCCGATCGTTCGAGCGATGTCTCCGATTGCACGAACAGATCGAAGATGTGCGGCAGCATGTCGGACGCGATGCCGATGCCCTTGTCGCGCACGACGATACGCACCTCATCGCCGAACTGTTCCGTTTCGATGGCGATCTCGCCTTCCTCGACGCTGTACTTCGACGCATTCGACAGCAGATTGCCGAACACCTGCGCGAGCCGCACGCTGTCGCCGACGATGTAGAGCGGCGCATCCGGCAGCTTCACCGTCAACGCGTGCCGCTTTCGTTCGAGCGCGGGCTGCACGGTCTCGATGGCCGCCGCGAGCGCCGCCGCGAGATCGACCGTCTCCTGGCGCAGCGTGATCTTTCCCTGCGTGATGCGCGCAACGTCGAGCAGATCGTCGACGAGCCGGCTCAAATGCCGCACCTGTCTGTCGATGATCGCGCGCACCGTCGCGAAGTGCTGCACGGACGGCTCGCGATCCGGATCGAGCAGATCGACCGCATTGCGGATCGGCGCGAGCGGATTGCGCAATTCATGCGCGAGCATCGCGAGAAACTCGTCCTTGCGGCGGTCCGCTTCGCGCAACAGCAGTTCGGCGGCCTTGCGCTCGGAGATATCGTTGACGATGCCCGCAATGCGATACGGCCGCGCCGGATGACCCGCCGCGCCGTGAACCGGAAACGCGCGCTCCGCGACCCAGCGCGGCCCGCCGTTCGCGCGCACGATGCGATATTCGACCTGATACGGCGTGCCGTTCGCGAGCAGTTGCCGATACGCCTCGGCGACATGATCGCGATCGAGGGGAAGAATGTCGCCGGACCAGTGATCGGGGCCAGGCAGGGGCGCGGGCGCGCCGCCGCCGGTATCGAAGAGATGCGCGTAAGCGGGGCTCACATAGAGCAGTTCGTTGGATGCCGGATCGAGCATCCAGAACACGTCGTCGATATTCCCGGCAAGCTGGCGAAAGCGCTCCTCGCTCTCGCGCAGCGCATTTTCCGCGAGCCGCACGCGCAGCAACGCGCGCACATGCGCGATCAGTTCCGCGGGTTCGACAGGCTCGGTCAAATAGCTATCCGCGCCGCCTTCGAGACCGCGAATGCGATCGAGACTATGCACCGCCGCCGCCGATGTCTGCAGCACGAGCGTGCCCGACGTCTCCGGCGATGCCTTGATCTGCCTGCACACTTCGAGCCCGTTGATGTCGGGCAGCTTCACGTCGAGCAGCACGAGATCGGGCGCTTCGGCGCGCACGCGTTCGAGCGCGGCCGTGCCCGTCGGCGCTTCGATCACGTTGAAGCCCGCGCGCGACAGGATGCGCGTTTTCGCATAGCGCGCGCCGTCGTTGTCGTCGACGTTGAGGATCAGCACCTCGTTCCAGTCGCTTCTCATGATGCTCGTCCCTCGCCCGTCACCGCATCCAGCACGCCCGGCAGCTCGCCACCGCCCGCCGGCTTTTCAACGAACGCGGTCGCGCCCAGCGCCCGCGCTTCATTGCGATCCTCGTCCTCGCCGAGCACCACGATCGGAATGCTGCGCGTCGCGGCCTGCGCGCGCAACGCGGCGAGCCAGATCCACGCTTCCGACGGCGCGGGCCGCACGGCGAGCAGCAACGCGGCGGGCTGCGTGCGCGCGAGCAGGCGGCTCGCTTCGTCGAGCGTCGCGGCGCTCATCGGGCGATACGGCGAAGCGCGCAGCGCGGCCTCGCAGTCGAGCCGCTCGATCGGATTGCTCGCGACGATCAGCACGGCGGGCCGCGTATCGCTCGCGGCGTGATGCGCGGCGTCGACGTCCGCGCCGTAATGCGCGGGAATCGTCGCGCTGAAAGTCGAGCCGCGCCCGGGTTCGCTCGCGAGCGACACATCGCCGCCGAGCAGCTTGCACAGCTTGCGGCACAGCGGCAGGCCGAGGCCCGTACCCTTCACGTATTGCTGAAGGCGGTTTTCGACTTGCCCGAACTCTTCGAAGACGACCTGCTGATGCTCCGGCGCGATGCCGATGCCCGTATCGCTGACGGAAAACGTGATGAGCCGGCGCGCGTCGTCATAGCTCGCCGCGACGCGCACTTCGCCGCGCTCGGTGAACTTGAGCGCATTCGATACGAAGTTGCGCAGCACCTGCGCGACCTTGGCTTCATCGGTATGAATGGGCGGCAGGCCTTCGCACGATTCGAACACGAGTTCCACCGCGCCGCCCGGCGACAGCGGCCGCAACATGCCGCGCAGCGCCGAAAACAGGGTATCAACTTCAAATTCAGCGGGACGCACTTCGATCTTGCCCGCTTCGATCTTCGCGAGATCGAGCAGATCGTCGACCGTTTCCGACAAATCCTCCGCCGCCTTGCGGATGAAGCGCACCTGCTTTTCCTGCTCTTCCGTCAGATCGCCGTCGATACGTTCGAGCAAGAGTTTCGAGAGCGCGCGGATCGACGACAGCGGCGTGCGGAACTCGTGGCTCATGTTCGACAGAAAGCGCGATTTCGATTCGTCCGCGCGGCGCAGATGATCGGCGCGCGCATCCAGCTCCGCATAAAGCGCGACGACACCGCGATTGGTGTCCTCGAGTTCGCGCGTAAGACGCGTGAGCTCCTCCTGACGTTCGCGCAGATCCGCGAGCGCGGCGATCAGTTCGCGATTCTGGCGCTGCAATTCCGCGGCCGTGTCTTCGCTCGGCTGACGCTCGAGTGCGTTCTTCACCGCCTGCGCATCGCACGGCACGCCATCGGGTAAAGCCTTCGCGAGCGAGATCGAGGTGTCGCCATCGGCTTCGTCGGCGATCGCGCATTGATCCATCAGACGTTGCGCCGCGAGCAGGCCCAGCGCGGCTTGCGAGTCGTCGTGGCGCATGGCGCGCAGACGCTCGCCCGCACCGCCGCCCGCCAGAAAACGCACGACGAAGCGCGGCGGGCGCGCGGCGTTATCGACGAGAAATTCCGCGCGCGCCGCCTGCCCCGCGATCAGCACGGTGCGCGCGGCTTCGAGCACGGACGTGGAAATGCGCGTCTGATCCTGCGGCGAGAAGCCGAGCGCCGCGCTCGCATCGCGCGCCTTCACGCGGACCGCGACGATATCGCGCTCGTGATCGATCCGCATCGTGTAGAGCGGTTGCGTCATCCTGCGCTCCCGGCCGCGCGGGCCACGAACACGGTGATGTCGTCGCGGCCGCGCGCGAAGTCGCGATACAGCACCGCCGCGACGAGCGCCGGGTGCCGCATCGCGAGGCCCGGATAGCGCGCGAGATCCCAGCGCGACGTGAGCCCGTCCGAATGCAGCACGACGAGCGCGTTCGGCGGATACGGCACGTCGAAGATCTGCGCGCGCCGCGCCGCATGCCCGACGATGCCGCTGTGCGACACGAGATGCTTGTGCGTGCCTTCGGTCCACACGCTCGCCGAAATATTGCCGATGCCCGCGAAGCTCACCGCCATGCCCGGCATCGACGCGAAAGCCGGCATGCGCGCGATGCCGACCGCCGCGCCGCGCGTCGGGCGCAGCGCCTCGTTGGCGGCCTCCATGATGCGATCGAGCGCCTGGTCGCCGTTCGCGGCGAGCGCTTTGGCCGCCTCGATCGCCGCGACATTGGCGAGCGGTCCGTGACCGAGGCCATCGGCGACGAGCACGGTGAATTCGCCGTCATGCGCGTAGACGGACCATGCATCGCCGGATACGGTTTCGGTTTGCAGCGGCAGGTTCACGACGCCGTATGTCAGTTGCGGCGCACGCGTGTTCGCCGCGCCCGGCGCGTTCCAGAACACGGCGCGCAACACCGTGCCGCGTTGCGGCGCGCTCCAGATGTCGAGTTCGTCGGAAAGACGCTCGATCGCGCCCATGCCGTTGCCGGGACTGCCCGCCGTCGTGTAGCCGTCCTCGAAACAGCGATGCAGATCGTAAATGCCCGGCCCGTTGTCGATGCACAGCACTTCGATGCCGTAGCGCAAAGTCGCGCCGGCGCCCCTGTCGACGAGCGGACGCACGAGCAATTCGCCGCGCTGTGCATGCTTCAGCAGATTCGTGCCGCATTCGGTGACGACGATCGCGAGCTCGCCCGCGGCCGTCTCGTTGAAACCGAGCCCCCGCGCGAGTTCGCCGATAGAACGCCGCGCATAGGCGATCTGGCTCGCCTCGGCGATCTCGTAGCGCTGCTGCGCGGCCATCGATTCCTTCAGAACGGTTTCCATTTTGTGATCGAGACGTGCGTGCCTTCGCCCGGCGCGGAGCGGATGTCGAATTCGTCGCACAGGCGCTTGGCGCCGCCAAGCCCGAGCCCGAGGCCGCTGCCCGACGTGAATCCGTCGGAGAGCGCGCGCGGGATATCCGGAATGCCCGGACCATTGTCGACGAATTCGAGCTTGAGGCCACGGCGGCCGTTACGCTCGACGAGATAGCAATGCACGTCGCCGCCGCCGCCGTAGATGAGCGTGTTGCGTGCCAGCTCGCTCGCCGCCGTCACGAACTTCGTCTGGTCGATGAGAGACAGGCCCTGCGAGACCGCCTTCTCGCGCACGAACTGGCGCAGCCGCACGATCTGCTCGTCGTTGCGGATCGGCAGCGTGTCGGGCGGCGACGAGGACGTCGGCGCGGCTGTGGAATTGAAGATCGTCATGGAGTCGTGTGCATGCGGCCGTCAGGCCGTGCCGCCCTTCGAAAGGAGCGCCATGCCCTTCTCCACGTTCAGCGCCGTGCGTACGCCCGAAAGCGTGAGGCCGAGTTCGACGAGCGTGATCGCGACCGAAGGCTGCATGCCGACGACGACCGTCTCGGCATCGAGCACGCGCGCCATGGCGGCCGTGTTGCCGATCATGCGTCCGATGAACGAATCGACCACGTCGAGCGAGGAAATGTCGATCAGGACGCCGCGCGCGCCGTCTTTCACAATGCGGCTCGTCAGATCGTCCTGCAGCGCGAGCGCGAGCCGGTCGTGCATGTCGACCTGAATGGTGACGAGCAGGAGCCTGCCCATCGTGAGAATCGGAATGCGTTCCATCGCTTGAAACCCCGTTCAGTCGCGTTGCGTTCGATGCGTGCTTCGAATGGCGAAAGGCTGCGTCATTCCGCTTGCAGCGAATCGAAGCCGTCGCTTGCGCGGCTGCCGCGCGAGGCGTCCTGCGCGGATCCGGCCGTCACCGACTTGCCCGTGCGCTGCAGCGCGACGACGAACGCCGACGCGAGCGTCGCCTTGGTCGTGACGTTCGTGAGATTCACGCCGAGATGAACGATGGTCTGCGCGATCTGCGGACGAATACCGCTGATGATGCAGTCCGCGCCCATCAGACGCGCCGCCGCGACCGTCTTCAGCAAGTGCTGCGCGACGAGCGTATCGACGGTCGGCACGCCGGTGATGTCGATGATCGAAATGGCCGCGCCCGTCTCGACGATCTTCTGCAGCAGGTTTTCCATCACGACTTGCGTGCGCGCCGAATCGAGCGTGCCGATGAGCGGCAGCGCGAGAATGCCGTCCCACAACTGCACGACGGGCGTCGACAGTTCGAGCAGTTCCTGCTGCTGGCGCACGATGACCTGCTCGCGGCTCGCCTGGAACACTTCGGTCGTGAAGAGCCCGAGCTCGTCGAAGAGCGTGCTGATCGTCCAGGTGAGATCGGCGAGCGCGGGGGCATCGTTGACGAGCGTGTCGCGCAAACGCGCGAAGAGCGGCTGCTTGAGCGAGAACACGAACATCGCGGTCTCGACGGGCGTGAAGCCCTGACGCGCACGCTGCGCCGACATTTCCGCGAGAAACGCGCGCACTTCCTGCCATGCGGACGATTTGAAATCGACGCGTTCGGAGGCGCCGAGCGCCGTCACGAGAAGCGACGTGAACTGGCTGAACTGATTGCGCAGTTCCGCCTCGCCGACGAGGCCGCGCCGCGCCGCGATGGCGTGCTGCTGCGCGAACCATTCCGCGAGCAATTGCTCCTGGTTGCTGGTGAACAGTTGGGCAAGCCGCGTTCCGCCGACCATTTCCATGCCGAGATCCCCGTGCGAATGATGTTATTGGGCGCCAAGCCCTGGAAGCTGGATTGTTGCATCGCCGCGAAAGCTATCGAAATAAAGCAACGCGAAGCGCTCGGAATGTAGCACGCCATCCCAAAAATCGACAGTGCGACAAGCCTTGCGGCACAAGGGATTCGAGGATTTCTTCCGTTTGTCGCGATGCGCGCTGCGCCGAATCGGCAAATGCTGCCGTGCGCGCGCGATCGCATGGACAATATCGGTCAAATATCCTGAACAAAGTCAAGCGCGCGTCCGATGCCATGTATAGCGGCCCGAATATTTTTTCGGCCGTCGCGCGGTGCAATACTCGGGCGACCCACTCAACGTCATAGACATTCGAGCTTGCCGGAGCGCACATGGCCCAAACGATTCATCCCGTCGACGAAGTGCTGCCCATCGGTCAGATGCTCGCGGTCGGCATTCAGCACGTACTCGTGATGTACGCGGGCGCGATCGCGGTGCCGCTCATCATCGGCGCGGCGCTGAAGCTGCCGAAGGAGCAGGTCGCGTTTCTGATCAGCTCGGACCTCTTCGCGTGCGGAGTCGTCACGCTGGTGCAGTGCATCGGCGTATGGAAATTCGGCATCCGCCTGCCGGTCATCATGGGCGTGAGCTTCGCGCCGGTCGGGCCGATGGTCGCGATGGCATCATCCGGTGCGGGCCTGCCGGCGATCTTCGGCGCGACCATCGCGGCGGGCGTGTTCGCGGTCCTGATCGCGCCGTTCTTCGGACGGCTGATGCGCTTCTTTCCGCCGATCGTCACGGGCACGATCATTCTGACGATCGGCATGACGCTCTTTCCCGTCGCGATCAACTGGGCGGGCGGCGGACGCGGCGCACCGAATTTCGGCGAGCCGCGCAATCTGATGATCGCGGGCATCGTGCTGCTCGCGATTCTGCTCATCAACAAGTATCTGAAGGGCTTCGTCGCGAATATTTCGGTGTTGCTCGGCATGGCGATCGGCTTCGTGATCGCGTTGCCGCTCGGCTTCGTCGATTTCGCGGGCGTCGGTCAAGCCGCGTGGTTCGCGCCGGTGCGGCCGTTCGCGTTCGGCATGCCGGTCTTCGATGTCGCGGCGATCGCCTCGCTGTGTCTCGTGATGGTCGTCATCATGGTGGAATCGCTCGGCATGTTCCTCGCGCTCGGCGATCTCGCGATGCGCCCCGTTTCGCGCATCGATGCGACGCGCGGACTGCGCACCGATGGTCTCGGCACGGTGATCGGCGGCATCTTCAATACGTTTCCGCATTCCTCGTTTTCGCAGAACATCGGGCTCGTGGGCATTACGGGCGTCAAAAGCCGCTGGGTGGTCGCGGTGTCGGGCGTGATCCTGATCCTGCTCGGGCTGCTGCCGAAGCTCTCGAATCTGATTGCTTCGATACCGGTGGTCGTGCTCGGCGGCGCGGGCATCGCGATGTTCGGCATGGTCGCGGCGACCGGCGTGAAGATCCTGAGCAAGGTCGATTTCGATAGCAAGAACAACTTGCTCATCATCGCGATCAGTCTGGGCGTGGGCGTGATTCCGCTTGCCGCGCCGGCGTTCTTCGCGCACATGCCGGCGTGGGCGGGGCCGCTGACGCATAGCGGAATCACGCTCGCCGCGGCGTTCGCGATTCTGCTCAACGCGCTGTTCAATCGCGAGCGGGAAGCGGAGGACGTGGAGAAGGAGATCGCTGCGGAGATGCCTTTGAGCTTGCGGCAGGGGGATGTGGATGTGCGGGAGTGAGCGAGTTGCCGGAGATCCGGCCGATGGCGCCACGCAAGCGGCCTGCAATCGCTCGCGCGCAACCGCGCCCTACCTAACCGCAAGGGCTTTTGGCCGGGATGAATTCGAACAGAACCTGGAAGCGCTCCGAATCGGGGACATTTGGAACGGTAGGCCAAATCTCATAGTCGACCTCGATACGCCTCTCTTCGACGCCGAGCGCACGAAGATAGCTAACGACGGATTCAACGCGCTTTTTTGTGACCGCCGTTCCGTCTCGTCGCCCTTTTCAAAATAGCCATAGGAGAACAGCAATGTCAGTCCGCGCGACGCTGTTGTTAGCGTCGATGAGCGTGCGCGCCAGATCAACTCGATGGCGATTTGACAGCGACAAGTTGTCCGCGTCGAATTGGATCGATTGGATCCCGCGGAATTCATCTGGGTCATTTTTCTGTCGGTAACGATTCACCGCCCGTACATGAAATGCAGGCGCAAGCGCACGCATCCACACGCCGCAACTCCACTACCATACGAGGAACGCCAACCCGCCGCCGACACCGATGCGCGAAGTCCTCTGGATCGCCCTGCTCGCCATAGCGCTGGTCTACACGATCGCGCTCGCGGGCCTGTATTGGCTGCAAGGAAGGCTCGTCTATCCGCTGGAACAGATCGAAGCCTTCAAGAACGCCGATGTGGAAGCGCGCACCGAAGCAGTCGTCATCAGAACCGATGACGGCCTCGACCTGACCATGCGCTACAAAGCGCCGCCCGACGACGACGCGCCCACGGTCATCCTCTTTCACGGCAATGGCGAAGACCTTTTCCAGCGCGGTCATGTTGCATTGGAGATGATCGAAGCGGGCTATGGCGTGCTGCTCGCCGAATATCGCGGCTACGGCGGCAATCCCGGCAGGCCGCACGAAGCCGGCCTTTACGCCGATGCGCGCGCCGCCTACGCCTACGCCGCGGCGCGTTCACGCAACATCGTGCTGCACGGTTATTCGCTCGGCTCGGGTGTCGCCGTGCAGCTTGCAAGCGTCGCGAAGATCCATGCGCTGATGCTCGAAGCGCCGTTCACGAGCATCGTCGATGTCGCCGCGAAACGCTTCCGGCTCTTTCCCGTGCGGCTGCTCGCACGCGATCGCTACGAAAGCCTCGCGAAAATCGCATCGATCGATGCGCCGCTCTTGATCTACGGCGGCACGAAAGACGGCGTGATTCCGCCCGAACACTTCCAGCGTCTCTTCGATGCAGCACGCGGCGACAAGCGTCTCGCGCTCATCGAAGACGCCGATCATCTCGACGTTTGGACGATGGGCGGCCGCGAACACGCGATGCAATTCCTCGCGTCACTGCAACCGACGCGCGACACGCTGCAAGCCTAAGCCGATTTCCTGCGCGTGCGCCCGAGCTTGAGCGTGACCCACGCCGGCGCATGATCGCTCGCATGCGGCTCGCCGCGCACCCATTTGTCGACGCCCGCCGCCTCCAGCTTCTTCGCGAGATCCTTGCTAAGAAGGATGTGATCGATGCGCAAGCCCGAATTCGTCTGCCAATGATTGCGGAAGTAATCCCAGAACGTATAGATGCGCTCATCGGGAAACTTCTGCTTCAGCGCATCGGTCCAGCCTTGCGCGAGCAAATCCGCGTAGGCCGCGCGGCTCTCCGGCTGCAACAGCGCGTCCTTCAGCCACGAGCGCGTGTTGTAGATGTCGTCATCGGTCGGCACGACGTTGTAATCGCCCGCGAGCACAACGGGATGTCCGCTATCGAGCAACATCTTCGCATGTGCGTTGAAGCGCGCGAACCATTCGAGCTTGTAATCGAACTTCGGGCCGGGCTGCGGATTGCCGTTCGGAAGATAAAGACAGCCGATCAGCAAGCCGCCCACGGCCGCCTCGATATAACGGCTATGCGTATCGTCTTCGTAACCCGGCAGCCCGCGCCGGCTCAGCACCGGCTCCGCGTCTTTCGCGAGAATCGCCACGCCGTTCCACGATTGCTGCCCATGCCATAGCGCGCCGTAGCCCGCGTTCGCGATCGCGTCGGCGGGAAACTGCGCGTCGGTCGCTTTCAGTTCCTGCAGGCAGACGATATCGGGCGATTCGCGTTCGAGCCATGTCAGCAAGGCGTCGAGCCGCGGACGGATGCCGTTGATGTTGAAGGTCGCGATTTTCACTCGGCGTCTCTCCATCGGTGGATCGGGATCGATGCTACACGCGTCGCAGTTTGCGTGCCGCGTCGCGAACCACGCCGGGAGATTCAGCGCTTCTCGCTGTCGAGATGCGCCATCTGCACGGCCTCGTAGCGATCGCCCGCCGCCGCGCCCTTCGGTACCGCCGCTTCGATCGCGGCGAGGTCATCCTTCGTGAGCGCGACATCGAGCGCCCCGAGCGATTCCGTCAGACGGTCGCGACGGCGCGCGCCGACGACAGGCACGATGTCATCGCCCTGCGCGAGCACCCACGCGATCGCGATCTGCGCGACGCTCACGCCTTTTGCATCGGCGATCTTGCGCAACGCATCGACGAGCGCGAGATTGCGTTCGACGTTGCCTTGCTGAAAGCGCGGACTGTTCGCGCGCCAGTCGCCGGATTGCGCGGCGTCGCGGCTCCAGTGTCCGCTGATGAGTCCGCGCGACAGCACGCCGTACGCCGTGATGCCGATGCCGAGTTCGCGGCATGCCGGAAGAATCGATTCCTCGAGGCCGCGCGAAATCAGCGAGTATTCGATCTGCAGATCGCACACCGCATGCACGGCGGCGGCACGGCGAATCGTGTCCGCGCCGACTTCCGACAATCCGACGTGGCGCACATAGCCCGCGTCGATCATCTCGGCGATCGCGCCGACGGTGTCTTCGACCGGCACCTTCGCATCGAGGCGCGCGGGCCGATAAATGTCGATATGTTCGACGCCGAGCCGCTGCAATGTATACGCGAGCGAATTCTTCACGGCGACGGGCCGTCCATCGAACGCGATGAACCGGCCGGCCGGATCGCGCATGCCGCCGAATTTCACGCTGAGAATCGCCGCATCGCGGCGTGAAGGCGGCGCGCTTCTCAACGCTTCGCCGATCAGCATTTCGTTGTGCCCCATGCCGTAGAAGTCGCCGGTGTCGAGCAGCGTCACGCCCGCTTCGAGGGCCGCGTGTATCGTCGCGATGCTCTCCGCGCGATCCGACGGCCCGTACATGCCCGACATGCCCATGCATCCGAGGCCGATCGCCGACGATTGCGGTCCGTTCTTTCCGAGCTTGCGTTGTTCCATGTTCGTTCTCTCCTTGAAGAATGGAGACGATTATGGGAGCAAACCTCGCGTGCGATAATCCGCCTCAATCCGAATGGGCTGTGCGCCCCAGCGAACAATGGGTGAGAGATGAGCGAACCGGATTTGTCGGATCTTCACGCGTTTCTGGCCGTCGCGCGGTCGCGTGGCTTCAGGCAGGCGGCGCTGTTGCGCGGCGTGTCGGCGTCGTCGCTGAGCGAGGCCATACGCAGGCTCGAAACGCGTCTGGGCGTGCGGCTTTTGAATCGCACGACGCGCAGCGTCACGCCGACCGAAGCGGGCGAGCGGCTCATCGAACGCCTCGGGCCCGCGTTCGCGGAAATCGCGGGCGCGCTCGATGCCGTCAACGGCTTTCGCGACAGCCCGACCGGCACGTTGCGCCTGAACGTCCCGCGCATCGTGTCACGCGAGATCCTGCCGCCAATCGTCGCGCGTTTTCTGACGGCGCATCCGGGCATCAAGCTGGAGATCAGCGCAACCGATACCTTCATCGACGTGCTCGCCGCCGGTTTCGATGCGGGCATCCGTTATGACGAGCGCATCGAGCGCGACATGATCGCCGTGCCGATCGGGCCGCGCACGCAACGCTTCGTCGCGGTGGCGTCGCCGGCTTATCTCGCGGCGCACGGCGACCCGAAGCATCCGCGCGAACTCGTGAATCACGCGTGCATCGGGCATCGTTTCGATAGCGGCGTGCTGGCCGTGTGGGAATTCATGCGCGGCAAGGAAACGATACGCATCGCGCCGGAAGGACCGCTCGTCACGTCGTCGATCGAGATCAGCCGAAGCGCGGCCATCGCGGGATTGGGCCTCGTCTATACGTTCGACGAGTTCGTGCGCGCGGCCATCGACGATGGCGCGCTCGTGCCCGTGCTCAAACCGTGGTGGCAGAGTTTCACCGGGCCGCGTCTCTATTATCCGAGCCGCGCGCACATGCCGGGGCCGTTGCGCGCGTTCATCGACTTCATTCGCGCGGGGAATTGAGCGCGCTCATTGCTGCACGCCCCAGCGGCGCACGGTCACGCGCTCGATCGTATCGAAGACGAGATGCTCCACAGCAAGGCCGATCACGATGACCGCAGCCAGTCCCGCGAACACGCGGTCCGTGTAAAGCTCGTTGCGGTTCTGGAAGATGTACCAGCCGAGCCCGCCCTTGCCCGAGCTCGCGCCGAACACGAGCTCCGCCGCAATCAGCGTGCGCCACGCGAAGGCCCAGCCCACGCGCAAGCCCGCGAGAATCGAAGGCAACGCGGCGGGCACCAGAATCAGCATCACATGGCGCATGCCGTCGAGACCGTAGTTGCGGCCCGTCATGCGCAAGGTCGTCGGCACGGCCTGAAAGCCCGCATACGTGTTGAGCGCGAGCGGCCACAACACCGAATGCACGAGCACGAAAAGCAGGCTTCCGGTGCCGAGGCCGAACCACAGCAACGCGAGCGGCAACAGCGCGATGGAAGGCAGCGGATTGAACATCGCGGTGAGCATCGAAAGGATGTCGCGGCCGATGCGCGTCGAGACCGCAAGCGATGTCAGCGCGAACGCGAGCGCCGCGCCGAGCGCATAGCCGCGCAGCAGTACCGACATCGAAATGCCGATCTTCTCGATGAGTTCGCCCGACGCGATGCCCTGCACGAATGCGACGAAGGTCGCGCTGAAAGTGGGCAACAGCAGATCGTTATCGACGGCGCGTGCGGCGATTTCCCACAACGCGATCAGCACGAGCGCGATGATCGACTTGCGCAGCCACGCACGATCCGCTAGCCGCTTCGACAGCGGCAACGGCGCTTCATGTTCGACGGCGACGCTCGCGGCAGGCGCGATTTCATACTCGGGCCGCACGGGCGGCACGATCAGATGCGGCGTGCTCATTGCGCGCGCTCCTCTTCGAACAACAGACGATGAATGCGCGCGACGCTCTGCTGAAACTCGCCGCGACCCAGGCTGTCCTGCGTGTATTGATGACTGTTGAGCTCGGCGCGCACGCGTCCCGGATGCGGCGTCAGCAGCAGAATGCGATTGCCGACGATCAGCGCTTCCTCGATCGAGTGCGTGACGAACAACAGCGTGAATCGCTCGTCGCTCCAGAGGCGCAAGAGCTCTTCCTGCATGCGGCGTCGCGTGAGCGCATCGAGTGCGGCGAAGGGCTCGTCCATCAGCAGCACGCGCGGCTGCATCGCGAGGGCGCGTGCAATGGCGACGCGCTGCTTCATGCCGCCCGACAGCGTATGCGGATACGCATCGGCGAATTTGGCGAGACCGACCTTGTCGAGATAATGCAGCGCGCGTTCGCGAGCTTCGGCGCGGCCGAGCTTGCGCGCGACGCGCAGCGGAAAGGCGACGTTCTGCACGACGGTCTTCCACGGCGGCAACTGATCGAACTCCTGAAACACGACGATGCGATCCGCGCCCGGCCCGCGCACACGTTCACCGCCGATTTCGATGCTGCCTCCAACCGGCTCGATGAAGCCGGCAACGGCCTTGAGCAAGGTCGACTTGCCGCAGCCCGAAGGCCCGAGCAGCACGAAGCGGTCGGCGCCGTAGACATCGAAGCTGACATCGTGCGTCGCGCGAACGAGCCGCTCCGGCGTGCGGTATTCGAGCGTGACGTTCTTCGCGCTGAGAAGCTTGCCGCTCGTCGCAGCCTCACGATCGGCTTCGTGCGAATAAAGCGCTTGGGGATTGGCGGCCATGTTCATCTGCCCGATTGCAAACGATCACGATACCGGCGCGCTGCGCTCGAGCGAACCAATCATTGCGCATATCGAATCCGCAATCGCCGATAAGCGGCGTCAGCTTCCGTCTTTCGTCGCGGGATCGGTGAAGAAGTAATCCTGCCACGACTTCGGCTCGTTCTTGATGACGCCGACGCGATGCATGAACTGCGCGAGCCCGAACGTGTTTTGCGGCGCGACCTTGAATTGCACCGACGGATCCTTGATCACGTTGATAAGCAAATCGCGGTCGATCTTCGCGTTGTTCACGCGCAGGTAGATATCGGCGGCTTGTTCCGGATGTTGCGTGATATAGCGCGCGGCATCGGCAAGACCGGCGACAAACGCGCGATACGTCTTCGGATTCTCGTTGCGGAATTTCTCGGTCGCGTAGAGCACCGTCGCGGAACTGGGGCCGCCGAGCACATCGTATGAATTGAGCACGATATGCGCTTTTGGATTGCCCGCGAGTTCCTGCTGCTGGAACGGCGGATTGCCGAAGTGCGCGTTGATCTCCGTGCCGCCCGCGATGAGCGCCGCGGCTGCGTCCGGATGCGGCACCGCTTGCGTGAGCTTGTCGAGGCGGTTGTATTCCTTGTCGCCCCATTGCTTCGCCGCCGCGTATTGCAGGACGCGCGATTGCACCGACACGCCGACTGCCGGCACCGCGATGCGATCCTTGTCGGTGAAATCGGCGATGGTTTTTACGCGCGGATCGTTCGATACGAGGTAATACGGGAAGTTGCCGAGCGACGCGACGCCCTTCACGTTTTGCCGTCCGTGCGTGCGGTCCCAGATCGTCAGCAACGGGCCGACGCCCGCCGCGGCGATATCGACCGAGCCGGACAACAGCGCATCGTTGACGCTCGATCCGCCCGACAGCTTCGCCCAGTCGACCTTGATATCGAGCCCTTCCTTCTTGCCTTCCTGCTCGATGAACTTCTGGTCGCGCGCGACATTGAGCAGCAGATACACGACGCCGAATTGCTCGGCGATGCGCAACGTGCCTTCGGCATGCGCGCTCGCCGACGTGACGCCGATCGCGAGCGAAAGCGCCGCGACGAGCGCGCGTGCGCCGCCCTTCCCGGTTCGAGAATGCATCGATGAAACCCCGTAAAAATAGTGGCTTTTTAGAAAGGCGCGTCGCCTTCGATGGTCGTGCGATAGAGCTTGCGGCGCTGATCGTCGGGCGTGCCGGCGGCGAGATGCATCACCGAGCGGTTGTCCCAGAAGACCATGTCGCGTTCGCGCCATTGATGGCGATAGACGAACTCGCTTTGCGTGCTATGCGCGAAGAGTTCCGCGAGCAAGGCGCGGCTTTCGTCTTCCGGCAGACCGATGATGCGCGTCGTGAAATGCTCGCTCACGAAGAGCGCGCGACGCTTGGTTTCCGGATGCGTCCGCACGATCGGATGCGTCACCGGCTTGACTTGCGCGATCTGCTCCGCCGACAGATTCGGACGCCACGGACTGCGCTTTTGCAGCTCGCCGTATTTGGCGAGATAGGTGTGTTCGGCGACGCGGCCTTCGACTGCATCGCGCAGATGCGCGGGCAGCGTGTCCCACGCGAGATGCTGATTCGCGAACAGCGTGTCGCCGCCGGTCGCGGGCAATTCCTGCGCGTGCAGCATCGAGCCGAGACTCGGCTTGTCTTTGTACGAAAGATCGGAATGCCAGAAATGACCCGCATCGCCGAGACCGATCGGCTTGCCGTTCTCGACGATGTTCGACACGATCAGCACTTCCGGATGCCCCCCGAGCCCGAACTGATGCAGCACGTGAATCTGCAGCGGACCGAAGCGCTTGCTGAACGCGACCTGTTCGTCGGGCGTGATGCGCTGATCGCGAAACACGAGAACGTGATGATCCAGATGCGCGCGATGGATGCGCGCGAAATCGGCTTGTGACAATGGCTTCGACAGATCGAGCCCGATGACTTCCGCGCCGAGCGGCGCATCGAACGGGCGAATCTCGATGGATTGATCGGCGGCAGCGTGCTCGGCAATGGGGGCAGTGAGAATCGTCACGTCGAACTAGTGGCAATCGATAGCTTGGGGAAGCGATCAATCTAACGCGCGGCGATTCGCGCGGCAACGAAGCATCTGCGATTACGTTATGCGCCTATGAAATAAGGCGCGCTTCAGTCGCCGGCGATATCGAACGGCAATTCGACCTGCACCGGCTCGACGAAGCCGCTTTCGTCGCGCCCGGCGAGCGCGCTGACGCGTACGCCGAGCAGACGGATGCGGCGATCGAGCACGATGCGCTTCAGGCATTCGGTCGCGGCGCGGCGAATCTCGACGGGATCGGCGGTCGCGACGGGCACGGTCAGATCGCGCGTCACGGTGCGGAAGTCGTCGAAGCGCAGCTTGATGCCGACCGTGCGCCCGACGTAGCCCTTGCGCTGCAAGTCTTCGGCGACGCGCGTGCACAGCCCCGTGAACTCGGCGGAAAGCGTCGCGCGATCCTGCTTCGGATGAAAGTCCCGCTCGAAGGTCGTCTCGCGGCTCATCGACTTGGGCGTCGAAGTGACGACGACAGGCCGCTCGTCCTGCCCCTGCGCGATGCGCGCGAGCCAGGCGGCGTACGTGTGGCCGAAATGCGTCTGCAGGAAACCGGGATCGGCGGCGGCAATATCGCCCACGGTCACGATGCCGAGCGCCGCGAGCTTCTCGTTCGCCTTCGGTCCGATGCCGTTCACCTTGCGCGCGGCGAGCGGCCAGATGCGCGTTGGCAGATCGTCCATCGTGAGGATGGTGAGACCGTCGGGCTTGTCGAGCTCGGAGCCGATCTTCGCGAGCAGCTTGTTCGGCGCGATGCAGATCGAGCAGGTGAGGCCCGTCGCGTCGTGCACGGCGTCCTTCATGCGCTGGCCGATCTCCGGGGATTCGCCGGGTAGATCGCTGACATCGATATAAATTTCGTCGATGCCGCGATTCTCGATCTGCGTGGTGAACGTCGCGACGGCCGCCTTGAAAAGCCGCGAATAATGGCGATAGGACTCGAAATCGGTCGGCAGAAGAATTGCGTCGGGCGCGAGCTGGGCGGCTTTCATCATGCCCATCGCGGAAAAGACGCCGAACTTGCGCGCCTCGTAGGTAGACGTGGTGACGACGCCGCGACCCGCGTAATCGCGCAGACGCTTGAAGCGGCGCGTGCCGTCGGGCAACGTTTCAGGCGTGGCGCTGCGCCCGCCGCCGACCACGACGGGCATGCCGCGCAATTCCGGATAACGCAGAAGTTCGACCGACGCGAAGAAGGCGTCCATGTCGAGATGCGCGATGCGGCGCGGTGCGGATGTGGAGGACAGCGCGTCCATCGCGGCGACGAGAGCAGAAAAATGGCTTACTGTACATCCATACAGGTGTTCGCGCTAGAGGCCGCCCGTCGCGATGGCCGGCTCATTCCGGCGTGCGCTTTTCCGCGAGCGCGCGGCGGCAATCGTCGAAAACCTGCCGCACGACATCCGATTGATAGTTGAGGTCTTCGCTATCGAGAATTTCCTCGACGGCGTCGCGGGCCCAGTCGGCTTCGAGCATCGCGCAATGCTGCGTGGCGATGTCGCGGGCGATGGCCGCGAGCTTCGCGACCGTCAGCCAGTCCGCGAGCCGCTGATGACGGTCGAGCCACTTGTGCGCGGCCTGTACGTGAAACGAGGCCGCCGGCCAGTCGCCATTGAGGTAATACGCGCCGAGACTGCCGCATGTGAGCCAGCAAAGCAACTCGACGCGGTCGCGGGCACTGAGGGTACGAGACACATCGTTCATGGCGGCCTTCACGAGAGACGATCGACGAATGCGAACAGCGCACAGTTCCGTATGAAACCCCTATTAAAACAAGATAGCACGGGATGGTGCGGCGCGGCAGTGCCTCCCCGCAGCGTGATCCGCGTCACGGTGCGTTGGCGAACGCTTCGTCATGCGAAGAGCAGCATCGCGCATGCCGCGAGTCGCTGCTTCGCGCTCTCATTCGCTGCTAATTCAGCGCGCATAACCTGCTTTCGTCGGCCCCACTCATCGGCCTGCATCTAACGACGGGAGCACATCATGTTTGAACGTCTCACTCACTCCATCGACCATCTCTTTTCGATCCGCACCGCGCAGGAAGCCCGCGACGACTATCTCGCATCGTCGAGCGATCTCGCGGATCTCGAACGGCGCATGCGTCAGATCGAAACGCAGGATCACGACTACAGCATGTATTTTTGCGGCGCGCTCGGCCGTCGATACGACGAGCATTGACCCGCGCCGCCGATGTCGCGCGCGCTATTTCGTTTCCTCGCGGCCGGCCTGGCCGAGCATCACCGTCCAGCCGAGGCCGCGCACGTTGCGGATCACGCCCGCGCCGAATTTCTTGCGCACCGAATGGATCAGCACGTCGACCGCGTTGCTCTCCACTTCCTTGCCCCAGCCGTAGAGACGGTCTTCGAGTTGATCGCGCGAGAAGATCGTGCCGGGACGTTCGAGCAGCGCGTGCATCAGCGCGAATTCACGCGCGGACAGCACGCCCGACGTCTCTCCGCACGTAAGCGTACGCTGATCGAGATTGAGGCAGAGCGAATCGTCGCCGAGGCGCGAGACCGCGTAGCCCGCCTTGCGGCGCAGCACCGCGCGGATGCGCGCCAGCAGTTCGGGCATGTCGAAGGGCTTGAGCAGATAGTCGTCGGCGCCGAGATCGAGGCCCTGGACGCGTGTGTCGAGATCGTCGCGCGCGGTGAGGATCAGCACCGGCGTCGCGTTGCCGGACGTGCGCGCCTGCCGCAAGAGTTCGATGCCCGTCATGCCCGGCAAGCCGAGATCGAGCAGCACGACGGTGTACTCGGCGGCGTTGATCGCCTCGCGGCCCGCGTTGCCGTCGCGGACCCAATCGACGGCGTAATCGGCGTCCTTGAGCGCACGCATCAGGCTCGTGCCGATCTGCACGTCGTCTTCGATCAGAAGAATTCGCATGTTCCACCCCGCGTCCCGCGAGAATGGCGCGCGCCACGCGCCCGGAATGCGGCCCGAAGGATCTGGGAAAACGGAAAACGCACGACCGGTCATTTTGAGTGTTCTACTGACCGGCGACGATCGCTTCGCGCCACGCAGCGAATGCATTGTAATCGGCGGAAAACAGCGCGCAAAACACTAAAGGTTCAACGCGGGCGATGGCACGCTTTCGCTCACTTCCTCGACCGGAAAACCGATCGAAGCGACGATGCCCGAGCGCCCGTCGCTGCGATTTTCGAGCGTCACGTCGCCGCCGTAACGCGCGGCAATCGCCTTCACGATCGACAGCCCCAGCCCGCTGCCCTCGATGTCCGGATTCGCGCGGAAAAAGCGGTCGAACACGCGCGGCAGCAAGGCTTCGTCGATGCCCGGCCCCGTGTCGACGACATCGATCCAGACCATGTCGCCATCGCGCCGCGTGCGCAGGTCGATGGTGCCGCCATCGGGCGTATAGCGCACCGCGTTCGACACGAGATTCTTCACCGCCATGCCGATGTCGGTTTCCACCGCGCGCACGTGCGCGTTCACCATTTCCTCCGCGCCGATATCCATGCCGCGCGACAAGGCGATCGGCAGCACGTCGGCGACGGCGGCCGTGACCACGTCCGCGATGTTCACGCGCGCGAGCGGCGCGCCGTTCATCGGCGCATCGGCGCGCGCCATCCGCAAGAGTTGCGTAATCAGCTTGCCGCTGCGCGCGATGCCCTTGCGCAACTCCTGAAAGCGCTCCTGATTGCCGGGATAGATATGCGGCGCGAGATTGTCGGCCTGTAGCTGCAGCGCGGTGAGCGGCGTGCGCAATTCGTGCGCGGCATCGGCGATGAACTTGCGCTCCTTCTCGATCGATGTCGCGAGGCGCTCGATCATCGTGTTGATCGAATGGATGAAGGGCGCGATTTCCGTGGGCACGCCGACGGTCGGCAGCGGCTGCAGATGACCCATGTCGATGGCGCGGACTTCCTCGCCCAGCTCGTTCAACTGACGCAGCGAGCGCCGCACGACGAGCGCGACCGCGATCCACACGAGCGGCAAAAGCACCGCGATCGGCCAGAGCGTTTGCGTCGCGGCTTCCTGCGTGATTTCGCGCCGGATCGACGAGCGCTGCGCGACCTGGATCGTCATCGTCGGCTCCTGGCGCGTGAACATGCGCCAATGCTCGCCGTTGACGTCGACGCCGGAAAAACCCGGCTGCGCGTCGCGCGGAAAGTGCAGCGACGGGTCAGTCGTGCGGAAAGGCAGCGCCTCGCCCGGCTTCCACACCACGGCGACGACGTCGCGCTCGTCCTGCGTGCCGCGTGCGGGATTTTTCGGCAGGCTGTCGGCGAGTCCGTCGCGCAGACGCGCCGCCACTTGTTCGAGCCGCATGTCGAGCAGCGCGCTCATGCCGGTCTTGCTCAACTGATACGAACTCACGCCCTGCACGACGCCGATCACGCTGACGAGCAGCCCGAGCGCGAGCACCAGCTGATTCTTCAGTGATTTGATCATGCGAGTCCGCCGCTTCGGAAGGGAACGGGGCAAAGCTGCAGCCCGTTCGATTTTAGGCGACATTCCCGGGGATTTAGGTCTGAAAGACGACATGTGCGTGGCAGATGCGCGTAAGCGCGGAAAAAAATGCGCCGGTCCGAATCACGGCCGGCGCCAAGGGCTGAGGAGAATACGTGAAACGGGCCGCCGGATTGCTCGGGGAAGCATGCTGCCCGTCCACGTACAGAAGGTAGGCCCGAAGAATTAGCGTTGAATGAGCGCGCAAATGCGCATCGAGCAGCGATTCGCGCGGCGGGATAACATTGCATCCGGCGCTTTCTCATCGGCGACATTGCTTCGGCTGCAAGGAATCCGCAAGCCGGGGCGTCGCCGCCGCATCTTCATTTTTCGAGCATGGCCCGTCTGCGCGCATCGTTGTCTCGTACGCGCGGCGGGCGATATGCCTTCCTGCCCGCATGTCACAGAACAGCAAAACCGTCCGTCCCCTCGTCATCGGCGCGGTGATGGCCTCGATGGCCATGGTCGCGATCGAAGCCACCATCGTCTCCACCGCGATGCCGCAAATCGCGACGCAGCTCGGGGGCCTCAATCTGTATAGCTGGGTGTTCTCGTCGTTCCTGCTCACGCAGACGGCGCTCACGGTCGTGTTCGGCAAGCTCGCCGATCTCTACGGCCGCAAGCCGGCGATCCTCGCGGGCATCGCGATCTTTCTGATCGGCTCGGTGCTCGCGGGCTTCGCGTGGTCGATGCCCGCGATGATCGTCTTCCGGCTGATTCAGGGCGTCGGCGCGGGCGCGATCCTGCCGGTCGCGCTGACGGTCGTCGGCGATCTCTATCCGGCGCGCGAGCGCGGCAAGGTGCAGGGCTATCTCGCGAGCGTGTGGGCCGTGTCCGCCGTGCTCGGGCCGATGGTGGGCGGCCTGCTGATTCGCCAGTTCTCGTGGGCGTGGATCTTCTGGATCAACGTGCCGATCGGCATACTGGCCGCGCTGCTTTTCACGCTCTTTCTGCACGAGGAAAAGCGCCACGACCGTCCGGCGATCGATCTTGCGGGCGCGTTCTTCTTCACCGCCGCCGTCGCCGCGCTGATGATGGCGCTCACCGACGCCGGCCACGCGAGCAATGCGCGCGTCGGCGTGGAGATCGGCGTGTTCGTGCTCGCGATCGTGTGCTTCGTGATTCAGGAGCGCCGCGCCGCCGATCCGATGATCTCGTTCAAGCTGTGGTCGCATCGGCCGATTGCCGCGAGCAACGTCGCGACGGTCCTCGCCGGCATGGCGATGATGGGCCTCACGACTTTCCTGCCGATGTACGTGCAGGGCGTGATGCATCGCACGCCGGTGGAAGCGGGCCTCGCGCTCACGATGATGATGATCGGCTGGCCGAGCGGCGCCACTTTCACGTCGCGCGCGTTCAGCCGCATCGGCCTGAGGCGTCTGTTGATGATCGGCCCGGTCTTCATTCCGCTGGGCGCGTTGCCGTTCGTGCTGCTCGGTCCGCAATCGAGCCCGGTCTGGGCGGGCGTCGGTTCGGCGGTGCTGGGCTTTGGCATGGGCATCACAAGCGTGTCCTGCCTCATCCTGATACAGGAAATCGTGCAGCCGATGGAACGCGGCAGCGCGACGGCATCGAACCTCTTCTCGCGCAACCTCGGCAATACGCTCGGTGCAGCCGTGTTCGGCGCGGTGCAGAACTACGGCCTCACGCACACGGCCGGCCTGCCGCCCGTTCATGCGGATCAGCTGAAGCAACTGCTGTCGTCGGTGCCCGGCGACTTCGCGATGAACAACGAGATTCGCCTCGTGCTGCACCATTCGCTGCATCTGACCTTCACGGCGATGTTCGTGATCGCGCTCGGCACCGTGATTTCGATGCTGTTCATGCCGAAGATCGACATCGGGCGCGCGAAGGGCACGGTCGAGACGGTCGGCGCGGCCGATGCGAAAAACGCCGCAAATCAGGCGTTTCATTGAACGCGCCGCGTCCCGCCGAGACGACCGGCGGAACGCGGTCTCATGCAAAAAGCGCTCAATCCTGCGCCTGAATGAGCGGGCTGTCCTGCTTCGCCTTCCCGGCGCCTGCATCGTTGCCTGGCTGAGCGTCCTGCGCGATCGTCTGCATGTTCATGCCTTGCTGCGAGACGGGCGCGCCTTCCATTGGCGAATAGTGCGGCGCGGGGCCGTATCCGCTTGCGAGCGCGTAGGAAGCGCATGCGAGCGCCGCGACGAAGATGATGCCTTTGAGATTGCCGGTCATGGTAGTGCTCCTGAGGGTTTCACGAATCCACTTCATCGGCCTCGTCGCACTGCCTGCCCAGCACCGACCTTCTGAAATGTGAACGCAGTCTACGTGCGTGCATCGGCGTTGAAATCCCTCCAAAAGCACGGCTGAAAACGGGTGGTGCGATCGCCGCGCGCCGTTTCGCGGCCCGGCACGCCGATAGCTACGCTCACTAAAGGCATGGCAGCGATGCCGGGGCTCCGGGTAGACTGTGGCGTCGGCGGACCTTTTGTCCAGGAAACGTCCGCCGCTGCGCCGACCACCCGAACCATGACCAGACCTAAAGCCGACTCGCCCCTCGACCTCGCCCGCCACGCGCCATCCGAGCCCGCCATGAGCGAGCCGCAGTATCACGCGCTCGTCGATGCGATCGAAGACTGCGCGATCTTCATGCTCGACCTGAGCGGCCGCATCACGAGCTGGAACAAGGGCGCGCGCAAGATCAAGGGCTATGAGGCGCACGAAATCATCGGACAGCATCTGTCGCGCTTTTACACGGCGGAATCGGTGGCGCGCGGCTGGCCCGAGTACGAGCTGAAGCAGGCCTACGCGACCGGGCGCTTCGAGGACGAAGGCTGGCGCGTGCGCAAGGACGGCACGCTGTTCTGGGCGAATGTCGTCATCACGGCGGCGCGCAATACGCAGGGCGAGATCATCGGCTACGCGAAGTACACGCGCGATCTCACCGCGAAGCGCGCCGAGGAAGAGAAGCTGCGGCTCTCGGAAGAGCGCTTTCGTCTGCTCGTGGAAAGCGTCAGCGATTACGCGATCTTCATGCTCGATCCGGCCGGCCATATCGCAAGCTGGAATACGGGCGCGATGCGAATCAAGGGTTATCAGCCGTCGGAGATCCTGGGCAAGCACTTTTCGATGTTCTATTGCCCCGAGGATCTCGAAGCCAACCTCCCCGAGATCGAACTGCAGACCGCGATCCGCACGGGCCGCGTGGAGAGCGAAGGCTGGCGCGTGCGCAAGGACGGCTCGCTCTTCTGGGCGAACGTGGTGATCAACGCGGTGTACGACGAGCATCGCGTGCTGCGCGGCTTCGCGAAGGTCACGCGCGACATGAGCGACAGAAAGCGCCTCGATCAGCTCGAAGTGTCGTCGCGGCGCATCAGCGAGTTTCTCGCAACGCTCGCGCACGAGTTGCGCAATCCGCTCGCGCCGGTGCGCAATGCGATCGGCGTGATGCAGATGGAAAGCGACGTGCCGGAACGCATCGCCGCATGCCGCGACATCATCGACAGACAGACTTCGCATCTCGGCCGGCTCGTCGACGATCTGCTCGACATGGGCCGCATCACGACCGGCAAGATCGATCTGCGCATGACGCGCGTGGACGTGAGCGAGATCGTCGCGCGCAGCATCGAGCTCGTGCATCCGTTCACCGACGAACGCGCGCAGAACGTCGTCAGCAAGCTGCCGTCCGAGCCCGTTCATGTGATGGGCGACATCACGCGGCTCGTGCAGGTCGTGCAGAACCTGTTGAACAACGCGTCGAAGTTCTCGCCGCGCGCCAGCACGATCCGCGTCGAAGTCGAGCGCGAGGCGACAGCGCTGCTGCTGAAAGTGATCGACAAGGGGCGCGGCATCTCGCAGAAGGGTCTCACGTCCATCTTCGATCTGTTCGTGCAGGAGGATCACTATCTCAATCCCGGCGAGGCGGGCCTCGGCATCGGGCTGACGCTGTGCCGGTCGATCGTCGAGATGCACGGGGGGTCGATCAGCGCGGCGAGCGCCGGACCGAATCAGGGCAGCACGTTCGTCGTGCGCCTGCCTTACGCGTCCGACCACGATGCGCCGCGGCCGCATCGCGTGCTCGCGCAGACTGCGACGCTAGGCACGGGCGGCGGCCTGCGCATCGTCGTGATCGACGACAACCAGGATTCCGCCGACAGCCTCGCGCTGCTCTTGCAGATGAAAGGCCACGACGTGCGTACCGCGTATCACGGCAAGGAAGGACTCGACGTGATCCGCCATTTCCCGCCGCAACTGATTCTGCTCGATCTCGCCTTGCCCGACATGGACGGTCACGCGGTGCTGCGCGCGCTGCGCTCGCAGCGGCTCATCGGGCGTGCGACGGTGGTCGCGATGACGGGCTTCGGACAGGACAGCGACAAGGAACGCTCCGCGCAGGCGGGCTTCGACGCGCATCTGGTGAAGCCGGTGGATTTCGACGTGCTGGACCGGTTGCTGGAGGAGGTGGCGAAGCGGTGAGGGCGATCACGCCCTCACCACCCGCAACGGAAAAATCACCCGCGACGCGATCAGCCCCAGCGCGCCGCCGAGCAGCGTTTCCCACGCGCGCGCCGTCAGCAGTTCGAGCGAATGCACGCCGCTCGCCGCGAGCGTCACGATGAGCACGAACGCGAACGCGCCGCACGCGATGTCGTATCGCTCCGGCAGCGCCATCGCATAGGCGATCATCGCGAACGCGGACAGAATCCACACGACGAGCGGCCAATGTTCCGCGAGCGGCAGACACACGATGCCGATCGGCACGCCGACAAGCGTCCCGTAGATGCGCCGCCGTACGCGCTCCGCCGTCCCGACCGCCGACGTCGCGACGACATACACGCAAGCCGTGATCGCCCACGCCGATTCCGCGAGCCCGAACAGGCGATTCAACGCCACGACGACGAGCGCGCCGCACGCCGCCTGCAGACCCATCGCGAAGGCGGGCGAGATCGCGTCCCGACCGTAAGCGGGCTCCGACGCCAGCGCGGGCAGCACGACCGGATGCTCGGCCGGTCCGCTCAGCACGCGCGGCACGATCGCCGCGAGCATGCCGATCAGTAACGCGAGCAGGATCGCCCAGGAATCGCCGGGGCGCAGATCCATCCCGTAAGCGAGGAGCTGGCCGATATAGAGCTGCGAGCCGACGCCCGCGCCCGTCATCCCGAAGCGCTTCAGATAGCCCGCGAGGAACGCGCCCGTCACGAGAATCAGCTCGGCGCCGCCGCGTCCGGTTTCACGAAGCATCGGCGCAAAAAACGTGAAGGTGAACGCGCCGAACGCAGCCGCGACGCACAGAATGACGAGATCGCGGCTCGACTCCAAACGCGTCGTGCGCGCCTCGGACACGCTCGCCCACAGCGCGAAGCCGCCCGCGAGCGCGCCCACCGACACACCCGCCGGCACGCTTTGCGTCACGTCCTGCAGCGCGCCGAGCGCCGCCGCCAGCCCGTACGCGGTCACGAGCCGCAATCCCTTGATGCGCCGATGCGTGCCCGGATCGACGCGATCGAGCCACGCGAGCACGGCCTGCACGCGCTGCACGAGCGCTTGCACGATCGTCAGCGACGAATCCGCGAGACGCGCTTTCGCGTCGCCGATGGGCTGCTCGTCATCCATTGGCTTCCCCACAGGTAACGCACCTGCCACGCATTCTAGGACGCGTTGCGCCTGCGCGCGCGTTTGACGGCCGCAATCGGCCCGCCGCGCTGCGCCGCTTCGACGATGCAGCCCGCGAGGCGCGCCGCCGCATCCGGCTCGTCCGCGCGCACGCGCCGCGCGCGCTCCACAAGCCCGATCTCGCGATGAAACGTGTCGCCGCCGAGATCGAGCGCGACCGCGCCGCGCGGCCACGCGCCGATGCCGTCCGATACCGGCACGAGCGCCACGCCCAGCCCGCGCGCCACCAGTTGCGCGATGCCCGGCAGCTCGTCGACCTCGATCGAATCGCGCACGGCGATGCGGCGCTTCGTCAGAAACATGTCGACTTGCCGGCCGCCGAACGAGCGCCGGTCGTATCGGATGAACGGCTCCGATTCGATCAGCGCGCGCCAGTCGGCGCCCTTCTTCGCGGCAGGCACGAGCAGCACGAACGGCTCGACGGCGAGCGTGCGCCATTGCAGTTCCGCGGGCAGCGAAAACGGCGGGCGGATCATCACGGCCATGTCCATCTCGCCTGCATCGACGCTTGCGAGCAGATTGAGCGACACGCCCGGCACGAGCCGGATGCGCCACGCCGGCAGCATGCGCCGGAACGCGCCGATGGCATCGGGCAAAAGCGCCGCATGCGCCGACGCGATCGCGCCCACCGAAAGCGAGCCGCGGCGCCCGTCCTCGCCTTCCGGCTCAGCGAGGCGCGCGTACAGCGCGATCAGTTCATCGGCGAGTTCGAGCGTGCGCTTGCCGGCCTTGTTGAGCGTCGCGGAGCGGCCCGTCCTGTCGAACAGCTTCGCGCCGAGATGCGCTTCGAGGCGCTGCATCTGCGCGCTCACGGCCGATTGCGTGAGGCCGATCTGCGCGCCTGCGCCCGCGAAAGTGCCGTGGCGCGCCACCGCGATGAAAGTCCGGAGTTCGCGCAGCATGTCGATTCATCGAAAATATTTGGGCTGACTCCAGAAATATATCGTTTTTCAACACAAATATTTATTAATAAACTTGGTTCCAGTTCCCATGAACGTCGATTGAAGGACTCAACTCCATGAGCACGACCCAGCACGCCATGCCGCCGTTCCATCTCGCGTTTCCCGTTCATAGCCTCGCGGCCGCGCGCGAGTTCTACGGCGAACTGCTCGGCTGCCCGGAAGGCCGCAGCTCCGACGCATGGGTGGATTTCGATTTCTACGGCCATCAGATCGTCGCGCATCTCGCGCCGGAGGAATGCGGACATCGCACGACGAGCGCGGTCGATGGCGACGCCGTGCCGGTGCGCCACTTCGGCGTGGTGCTGCCCATACCGCAGTGGAACGAGCTCGCGGACAAGCTGCGCGCGGCGGACACGCGCTTCATCATCGAGCCGCATGTGCGCTTCAAGGGCGAAGTCGGCGAACAGGCGACGATGTTCTTCCTCGATCCGTCGGGCAATGCCGTCGAGATCAAAGCGTTCGCCGATATGTCGTCGCTCTTCGCGAAATAAAAAACGGGACGCCGCGCGGCGTCCCGTTCGTCATTGCAGCGCGCTTTACTGGCCGGAGCCGCTCGCGCTGACCGGCGCGCCCGGACCGCTCGGCGTCGCGGTGCCGCCCGGTTGCGTGGACGGACCCGAGTTCATCGTGCTCTTGTGCGTCTTCTTCGAATGCGTCGATTTGTGCGCGTGCGCGTTCGGCTGCGCGGGCTGCGTCGTGGTCTGCGCGTTGTCGCCGGCCTGCAGGCCCGTGTTCGAGCTCGGCGGATTGTCCTGCGCGAAAGCGGACGCGCACACCAGCGCGAAAGCGCCGGCAGCGGCGGAAAGGGCGAAACGTTTCATATCGAAGACTCCTGTTGGCGGTTGCGAAATGCGATGCTCACGGCTTGTTCTGCCTGCTGGCCGCCGCGCTTCACGCGAGCGGCCGTTCGCACGTCAGGAGTCAGCACGCGACATGCCACGGTCTGACGATTCGCCAACGTCTTCGCGTCTTCGTGTCAGGTTTTGAAGACCGCGATGGCGCGCTTCAGCTCTTCGGCCTGCGTCGCGAGCGCGGCGGCGGCGGCCGTCGCCTGTTCGACGAGCGCGGCGTTCTGCTGCGTGACCGCGTCCATCTGCACGATCGCGACGCCGACCTGCTCGATGCCCTGCGTCTGCTGCGTGGACGCCGACGAGATCTCGTTCATGATGTCGGTCACGCGCGAAACGGACGTGAGAATCTGCTTCATCGTGTCGCCGGATTGCTGCGCGAGGTCTTGCCCCGCCGTGACGTTCGTCACCGATTCGTCGATGAGCGTCTTCACATCCTTCGCGGCCGCCGCGCAGCGCTGCGCGAGCGCCCGCACTTCCGATGCGACCACCGCGAAGCCGCGCCCGTGCTCGCCCGCACGCGCCGCTTCGACGGCCGCGTTCAACGCGAGGATGTTGGTCTGAAACGCGATGCCTTCGATCACGCCGATGATGTCGACGATCTTCTCCGAGCTGCCCGCGATCTTGTCCATCGTCGCGACGACGCCGAGCACGACGCCGCTGCCGCTTTCCACCGTCGACGATGCGCTCGCCGCGAGCTGGCACGCTTCGCCGGCGTTATCGGAGTTCAGACGCACGGTCGACGTGAGCTCTTCCATGCTCGACGCCGTTTGCGCGAGCGACGCGGCCTGCTCTTCCGTGCGCGACGAAAGATCGTGATGGCCGTCCGCGATTTCGCGCGACGCCGCCGTGATGCCGTCAGCGACGAGCTTGATCTGCGCGATCGTCTGCGTGAGGCGCGATTGCATCGTGTGCATCGAATGCATGAGGCTCGAATCGTCGCCGCGCTGCACTTGCACGGTCTGCGCGAGATCGCCGGCCGCGATGCGCTGGCAGACGACGGCCGCATCGCGCGGGTCGCCGCCGATGCTCTTCAGCACGCCGCGGATGATGAGCGTCATCGCGACCGTCAGCGCCGCGCCGATCACGCCGATCAGCAGGAGCGACTTGAGCACGATGGCATGGAAGGCGCGATCGATGTCGTCGATCCACGCGCCCGTGTAGACGTGCCAGTCCCATTCGCGCACGTAATCACCGTACGTGACCTTGGGCAGCGGTTCCTGCTCGCCCGGTTTGGGATACGAATACGTCGTGATATGCGAGCCGTCGAGACCGTGCTTGACGATCTCAGCGGTGAAGTGCTTGCCCGTGCTATCGACGAAATCGTTGATCTTGCCCTCGGAGTGCGGACGCGGCGGATCGAGCACCTGCCACATCTTCGAATCGATGATGCCGACATAGCCGCTCGTGCCGTAGCGGATCGCGCGCACGCTCGCGATCGCGCGTTTCTTCGCTTCGTCTTCGGGCAGCGCGCCGCTTTGCGCCTGCTTCACATAGAACCTGACGACGCTCGCCGCCGACTGAACCTGTTCGGCGAGCGCGCCTTCGCGGTTGTTCATCAGCGAATGTTTCGTGGAGATCGCGTTGAGCGCGCACAGAAGAATCAGACTGAGCCATACGAAGCCCACGATGCTCATGAGCTTGGTCTTGAAAGAAAGTTTTTTCACGATCTGGTTGTAATAGCCGATGGACGCGCCGGGGCAGGCGCTCGCTTTGCGGCTTCCGATCGCGGGCGATTTTACGTTTGCGTGAGCGGGTGCGACGCCGCGTCGTTATCGAAAGCTGCGTGCAATTTAACGGCAAGGCGCGTCGAATCTTGAGGCGCGGAACGCGGCGCACAAAGCAAAACGCCCCGCATGACCGAAGTCATGCGGGGCGTCGGTCCATGCTGCTTCAGTGCCCGACCGGCTCTGTCGATTTCAGGTCGCTCGCCATCGCCGTTTGCGGATGCGCGGCCTGCTTGATGAGCAGCGCGACCGCCGAAACGATGCCCGCCACCGCGATCGTCGCGAAGATGCCGCCGAACGTGAAATGCAGACGCGTCAGCTCGGCGACGAGGAACGATCCCGCGATGCCGCCGAAGCGCCCGATGCCGAGCATCCACGCGACGCCCGTTCCGCGCCCTTGCGTCGGATAGAACGCCGCGGCGAGCGCGGGCATCGACGATTGCGCGGTGTTCATCAGCACGCCCGCGACAAACACGACGAGCACGAGCATGCCGACATTGCCCGCCGCCTGGCCGATCAGATACACGCTCACGGCGGTCAGCGCGTAGCACGCCGCGATGATGCGGTTAGCGTTGAACTTGTCCATCAGCACGCCGCACAGCACCGCGCCGACGCCGCCGAGCGGGAACAATGCGGAAATGAGCGTCGCCTTTTGCGGCGGCAGGCCCGATTCCTTCAGCAGAATCGGCATCCAGTTGATCGACGCGTAGAAGATCACGAGGCCCATGAAATACGTGAGCCACAGCATGATCGAGCCGACGAGATACGAGCGCGACAGCACCACGCTGATGCCGCTCTGTCCCGTCGCGGCGGGCGCGGCCTCGGTCATGAAGAACGAGCCGGCGTTCATCGCGTCGGACGAAATGCGGGCGAGCGTCGCGCGAATCTTCTCGACGGGCTTCGACTTCGCCACCATGTAGCGCACCGATTCCGGCAACGTGACGATCAACAGCACCGACAGCACGAGCGGCGCGATGCCGCCGAGCATCAGCACGCTGCGCCAGCCGAACTGCGGAATCATCCACGCGGCGAGAAAGCCGCCGAACGCCGCGCCGAGCGGAAAGCCGCAGAACATCAGATTGATGAGCGTCGCGCGGCGGCTGTCCGGACAGAACTCGCTCATCATCGTGACGGCGTTCGGCATCGCGGCGCCCAGCCCCAGGCCGGTGATGAAGCGCAGCGTCGTCAATTGCGTGAGGTCGGCCGAGAACGCCGACGCGAGACACGCGACGCCGAAGATCAGCACCGACGAAAGCAACATCGCGCGGCGGCCGAGCTTGTCGGACAGCGGCCCGGACAACAGCGCGCCCGCGGCGAGGCCGAACAGCGCGGCGCTCAAGACGGGCGCGAGCGCCGGACGGCTGATATGCCATTCGGCGACGAGCGACGGCGCGATAAAGCCGATCGCGGCGGTATCGAAACCGTCCAGCAGCACGATCACGAAGCACATCACGAAGATGAGCCACTGAAACGGCGAGAACGGATGCTCGTTGATGAACGTCTGTACGTTCACGGCAGGACTTCTACTCACTTCATTCCCTTTTCGGTGATGGGCGCGCGCCTCGCAAGGCCGCGTCCCGGAACTGAAACCGCTTCCCGCCGCCGTTCTTGTTGTTGTCGTGCGAGCAGCGAACCCCGGTCAAACCGCATGGAAATCGGAGAAAAGTTCGTTAGACGAACACCGATTCACATAGCGAACTCGCGAGTGAGGGTACTGAAGAAGTTTGCGCTTCGTCAACGCGGGCTTTCCCGCGTATGACGAAGCGCTGACGTGTGGCTGTCAAAAGGCAGCGAATCTGCGGACAGTCAGGAGACGCGCCGCCCCGCGCGATACGTTTCGCGCGGCACCTGCAGGCCGTCCACCGAGGCGACGCGCACGAAGTCCGCGCGCAGGCCCGTCGCGATCGCGCCGCGGTCCGCGAGACCCGCCGCGTGCGCGGGCGCCCACGAAACGGTCGCGACGGCGCGCGGCAGCGACCAGCCCGCCTTGGCGACGAGATCGAACACCGCGATCAGCAGACTCGACGGCACGTAATCCGACGACAGGATATCGAGCAGCCCTTCGTGCGCCAGTTCAAGCGCCGACACGTTGCCCGAATGCGAGCCGCCGCGCACGACGTTCGGCGCGCCCATGATCGTCGCGATGCCGTGTTCGCGCGCGGCGCGCGCGGCTTCGAGCGTCGTCGGGAATTCGGCGAGCGCGATGCCGTCGCGCGCCGCTTCCTCGACATGCTCGACGAGCGTGTCGTCGTGGCTCGCAAGCGAGATGTTCAGGCTCTTGCAGCGCGCGACGATTTCCGCGCGATGCTTCGCCGCGTAACGCGCCTGATGATCCGCGAGTTCGGCGAGGATTTTCTTCGCGTGCTCGTCGCTCCATTTGCCATGACGTTCCTGATACTTGCGCCACTTCTCGTGATCCTGCCACTGACGCTGGCCGGGCGTGTGATCCATCACGGATGCAAGCCGGAAAAGCGGATCGGACGAAAGCAGGTCGAACACTTCGACGACATCCGTCGTGCCGACTTCGCATCGCAGATGCAGGAAGTGATCGGCGCGCAAGAGATCGCGCGCGACGAACTTGCCGATCGACTTCGCGCATTGCACCTGAAGCTCGCGGCCGCGCACGCCGTCTTCGGGACGCGAACCGACGCCGAGCGCATCGAACACGGTCGTGATGCCCGCCGACGCCACTTGCGCGTCATGCACGATGATCGCCGCTTCGTGATTCCACAGCACGCCGGGGCGCGGCGCGAGATGCTTCTCGATGTTGTCCGTATGCAGCTCGACGAAGCCGGGCAACAGATAATCCCCGTCCCAGTCGTGCGCCTCGCGCGCCGCCGTATTGCCCGGCGCAATGTCGGCGATGCATCCGTCCTCGACGCGCAAGGTGCCCACGAAATCCTCGTCGCGCGTCACGATGCGCGCATTTGTTATCAGCATGTCTGCAACACTCCGGAATCGGTTTGATGAGCGATGGCCGCGCTCGACGCGAGCCGCACGATGCGGGTCGCGACGCGCTCGCGCGTGTCTTCGTCGTGAAAGATGCCGACGATCGCCGCGCCCTGCTCGCGCGCCTCGACGATCAGATTGGCGACCACGTCGCGGTTTTCGGCATCGAGCGACGCAGTGGGTTCATCGAGCAACAGCAGCGGATGCGCCGCGATCAGTCCGCGCGCGATGTTCACGCGCTGCTGCTCGCCGCCCGAGAACGTCGCGGGCGCGAGCGTCCACAAACGGCGCGGCACGTTGAGGCGTTCGAGCAACGCGCTCGCACGCTTACGTGCTTCGTCTTCATCGACGCCGCGCGACACGAGCGGCTCCGCGACGAGATCGAGCGACGACACACGCGGAATCGCGCGCAGGAACTGGCTCACGTAACCCATCGTCGTGTTGCGCAGCCGGATGATCTCGTGCGGCGCGGCGTCGGTCAGCATCGTATGACGCGAGGGCTTGCTGTCGTCGCGAATCGCGATCGTGCCGCGCGTCGCGAGATAGTTGCCGTACATGCAGCGCAGGAACGTGCTCTTGCCCGCGCCCGACGCGCCCGCGAGCACGACGCATTCGCCGCGTTCCACATCGAGCGATACGCCCGACAGCGCGGCGATACGCGCGCCGCCCTGCTGATGCAGTGTGAAAGTCTTTTCGATGCCGATTGCGCGCAGCATCAGCTTGTCGTTGGTGATGAAGGAATCGTGTGTCATCGGTCGAACCTCAAACAGGCAGCACGGACGCGACGAGCGTCTGCGTATAAGGATGTTGCGGATCGTCGAGCACCTGGTCCGTCAGCCCGCTTTCGACGACGCGCCCGTCCTTCATCACCATCAGCCGATGCGCGAGCAGACGCGCAACGCCGATATCGTGCGTGACGATCACGGCCGCGAGATGCAGCTTGCTCGTGAGCGTGCGCAGCAAGTCGAGCAGACGCGCCTGCACCGATACGTCGAGGCCGGCGGTGGGTTCGTCCATGAACACGAGGCGCGGTCCCGTCACCAGATTACGCGCGATCTGCAGACGTTGTTGCATGCCGCCCGAAAATGCCGAAGGCAATTCGTCGATGCGCGCGGCATCGAGTTCGACGCGGCTCATCCAGTCGGCGGCCGTCTCGCGCAGACGGCCATAGTGACGCGCGCCGATCGCCATCAGCGGCTCGCCGATGTTCGCGCCCGCCGATACGTTGCGACGCAATCCGTCGCGCGCGTTCTGATGCACGAAGCCCCATTCGGTGCGCGACAAAAGACGCTTGCGCGGCTCGGCGAGCGTCAGCAGGTCGAGCGCTTCGCCTTCGCGCGTCGTGTAGGTGAGCGCACCGCCGTCGATGTCGCTGCGCAACGCGAGCGCATTCAGCAACGTCGATTTGCCCGATCCCGATTCGCCGACGATGCACAGCACTTCGCCCGGATGAACATCGAGATCGACATCGACGCACCCGCCGCGTCCTTCATAACGCTTCGTGAGGCGCGTCGCTTTCAGGAGTGCGTTCATCGCGTCACCTCTTCGTCGTCGCGACGGCTATGGCAGTAATCGCTGTCGGAGCAGACGAACATGCGCGTGCCCTGATCGTCGACGATCATCTCGTCGAGAAAGCTATCGTGCGAGCCGCACAGCGCGCACGCGTGCTCCCACTTCTGCACGCTGAAGGGATGATCCTCGAAATCGAGGCTCTTCACTTTCGTATATGGCGGAATGGCATAGATGCGCCGCTCGCGGCCCGCGCCGAAAAGCTGCAATGCGGGATTCATGTGCATCTTCGGATTGTCGAACTTCGGGATCGGCGAAGGCGACGTCAGATAGCGGCCGTTCACGAGCACCGGGTAATCGTAGGTCGTCGCGATGCTGCCGTGCTGCACGATATCCTCATAGTATTTGACGTTGATGAGGCCATAGTCCGCGAGCGCGTGCAGCTTCTTGCACTCGGTCACGCGCGGTTCGAGGCGGAACAGCGGCTCGGGCATCGGCACCTGATACACGATGATCTGCTTGTCCGTGAGCGGCGTCTCGGGAATGCGGTGACGCGTCTGCACGATGCTCGCATCGGCGGTGCGCGTGGTGGTCGCGACGCCCGCCGTGCGCGCGAAGAAGCGGCGAATGTTCACCGCGTTCGTCGTTTCGTCGGAGCCTTGATCGATGACCTTCAGCGTATCGCTTGCACCGATGATCGCGGACGTGACCTGCAGGCCGCCCGTGCCCCATCCATACGGCAGCGGCATTTCGCGCGATGCGAACGGCACCTGATAACCCGGCACCGCGACCGCCTTGAGCAACGCGCGGCGAATCATGCGCTTGGTCTGCTCGTCGAGGTACGCGAAGTTATGCCCTTCGGTGAGTGCGTTCATGCCGCATTCTCCTTGTTGTCGTCCGAACCGTGCGCGGCGCGCAAACGGCGCAGCAGTTCCAGCTCGGATTGAAAATCGACGTAGTGCGGCAACTTCAGATGCTGCACGAAACCGGCTGCTTCCACGTTATCGCTGTGATACAGCACGAACTCGGGATCCTGCGTCGGTGAACCGACGGATTCGCCGAGTTCTTCGGCACGCAACGCGCGATCCACGAGCGCCATCGCCATCGCCTTGCGCTCGGAGTGGCCAAACGCGAGACCATAGCCTTGCGTGAACGTCGGCGGCACATCGCCGCTGCCCGCGAACTGATTGATCATCTGACATTCGGTGATGTCGATATCGCCGATCTCGACCGCAAAGCCCAGTTCATCGACCATCATTTCCACCGCGACTTCGCCATGACGGATCTCGCCCGCAAACGGATGGCTGTGCGCGTAGCCGCGCTGCGTCGCATAGCCGACCGCGAGCAGAAAGCCTTCGTCGCCGCGTGCGAGGTTTTGCAGGCGCGTCGAGCGATCGGCGGGAAACGACAGCGGTTCGCGCGAAAGATCGCCCGGCTCGGGCGCGTTCTCGTGCGCGCGTTCCTGCTCGATCAGGCCTTCCTTGTCCAGCATCGACAACACGCGCGGCATCGCGCTCGCGTCCGTCTCTTTCGCCGAGATAGTTGCATTCGCAACTTGTTGGCCTTCGGCGAGCAAAGTGAAATCGAGCAGGCGTTGCGTGTAGTCGTACGTGCCGCCCAGCATCTGTCCGCCGGGAATGTCCTTGAAGGCCGCCGAGATGCGGCGCTCGACACACATCGCTTCAGTATCGATCGGCAGCGTGTAGCCGAAACGCGGCAATGTCGTGCGATACGCACGCAGCAAAAAGATCGCTTCGACGAGATCGCCGGCTGCCTGCTTGATCGCGAGCGCGGCCAGGTCTTCATCGTAGACGGAGCCTTCCGTCATCACGCGCGCGACGGCAAGACGCATCTGCTCGCGAATCTGCGCGACGGACAACTCGGGGACGGAAACATCGCCGCGACGCTTCTTCGCGAGCACGTCCCACGAACGTTCGATGGCGCGTTCGCCACCTTTGACCGCGACGTACATCAGTTCACCTCCACTTGCGTCGTGCGCGGCAGGCCGACGAGCGCGCCGCCCGCGACGAAGTAGCAATCGATGCCGCAAGGAAAGAGCGCCGTGAGCGCCGCGCGCTGACGCCAGAACTCGCGTGACAGGCCCGCAATGGCGACGCTGCGCGATTGCGCGATGCCCGGACCGCTCCACACGAGCGGCTCGCCTTCGGTCAGCGACGGCACATGGATAAAGAGCGTCGCGGCATGCTCGGGAGATTCGGGTTCGCCGTGCGAGAAAGCATCGAGCGAAGGCATGTCGCGCGCATCGTCGATATAGACGAATGCGGCCTCGCGGCGATCGCGCGTCAAGCGCGCGCTCGCGTGAAAGCGCAGCGCATCGCCAAGCACGTTGTCTTCGCGCTCGATGAAAACCGGCGTCGAATAATCCGTCAGCGCGAGCAGCGACGCGAACGCCGCGAGCGGCACGCGCCCGGCGAGGCCGTCGCGCATCGCATGGTTGTCCGGCAGCGCGGCATCGATCGCAACGATGCTGCCGGGCCGCGACAGCGCATCGAGCAATGCGCGGAACACGCGTTGCGCGTCGTGCACCGTGTCGTTGAAGCCGGGCACGAGCGTGGTCATGTCGATTCGCATCATTCGCCTCTCACCATCGTGAAGAATTCGACCTTCGTCGCGGCCGCTTCGGCTTCTTTGCGGCGTCGTTCATCTGCGATGCGCGCAGCCAGCGGCTCGATGAGTTGCGTCTGCAACTTGTCGGCGAAGCGCGGCATCTGCAGGAGGGCGTCCGCGAGCGCGGCGAGCGTCGCGCGTTCCTTGTCGCGCCCCATGTGCACGGCGACACCGACCGGCGCGCTGCCGTCATCGGCGATGAGACGAAGCGTGGCGCGCGTGACGGTCGTTTCGCCGAGGTTAAACGCATCGCCCGTGCCGCCGATGCGCCCGCGCACCATCGCAAGCCCGATATCCGGCGCGCGCAGCCACTCGTAGTCGGGCACCCGCGCGCCTTCGAGCGCCGCTTCGAGCGCATGTTGCAGCGCCTCGCGCGGCGTGCGGGCAAGCACCGCCATCCATTCGCGGCGGCCTCGCGTTGCGCGCGGCTCCATTGAAGTACTCATCGCATTCCCTTTGTCTGGAAGGATCGGATCATCGTCATGCTACTCGTTGTCTAGTCTAGTCGTCTAGACGTTTGGTCGTGTAGTGAGGCTTTCACATTTCCATCACGAGTTGCGCACTACAATCCGGGAGAACGATATTCAAACCGACAGGAATGACAGCGCAATGACATCCAACGAAAATGCGGCGCCTGGCGTTGCCGTGGAGCGCGGCGCGGGGGTCGCGGTCTGGCGGCAGATCGAGCAGATACTCGCCGCCGAGATTGCCGCGAAGAGCTTCGGCGACGAAGGACGCCTGCCGAGCGAGGCGGAACTCGCCAAGCGTTTCGACGTGAACCGTCATACGGTTCGCCGCGCGATGCTGCGGCTTGCCGCAACGGGTCTCGTGAGCGTCGAGCAGGGGCGCGGCACGTTCGTGCAGCCGGGCGCGATCGATTATCAGATCGGCCGGCGCACGCGCTTCACCGAGAATCTGCGCCGCCAGAAGCACACGTCGGCTGGCGTCGTGCTGAGTTCGGAGCGCGTGAAGGCCGATCCGACCGTATCGAAGGCGCTCGGCGTGCGCGCCGGCACGCTCGTCTATCAGATCGAAACGCGCCACGACTCCGACGGCATTCCGATGACGTATGCGCGCAACTGGTACCCAGCCGCGCGCTTCAACGATCTGCCCGCGGTCATCGAAGCGGCGGGCGGTGTCAGTGCCGCGCTGGAGACGTTCGGCGTAAAGGATTACATGCGCAAATGGAGCCGCATCGGCAGCGTGCTGCCTTCGTCGGACGTGGCGCGGCGCTTGCAGATCAATCGTCAGCAGCCGGTGTTGTGGGTCGAAAACGTCGATGTCGACGAGGACGGCGTGCCGATCAAATACGGCATCACGCATTTCGCGGCGGATCGCGTGCAATTGATGGTCGAGCACGATCGATGAGCGCCGCCGTTCATCCGCGCGTGGCGCTCTACTACGCGCCGCCTGCCGCTTCCGCATGGTGGCGCGAAGGTTGCGAATGGCTCGGCCGCGATCCCGAGAGCGGCCGCGAAACCGCGACGCCCGCGCATGCCGTGACGCACGCCCCGCGCCGTTACGGCTGGCACGCGACGCTCGTCGCGCCGTTTCATATGGCCCCGGGTGTCGAGCTCGCGGACGTGCTGGCATGTGCGCGTGCGTGGGCCAGTTCGACGCCGCGCTTCGAGATGCCGGTATGCCCCACGGAAATGGGCCGTTTCGTCGCGCTACAGCCCGCCGCGCCCGCCGACGACGCAACCCTTCGAGCATTGGCCGCGAGCGCACTGAAGGCGCTCTCCGCGTTGCGTACGATGCCATCGCGGGAAAGCATCGAGCGGCGCATCCTCGATGGCATGAGCGCACGGCAGATCGAATTGCTGCGCGAATGGGGTTATCCGTATGTCCTCGACGAATATCGCTTCCATATGACCCTTTCCGATTCCCTCGATGATGCGAACGCGCGCGCGTCGATCATGTCGGAATGGAAGGCGCGCATCGATACGCTCGGCCCGCTGCCGGTGCACGGCGCGGCGCTTTTCATCGAGCCGCAGCCGGGCGCGCCGTTCGCGCTATGGCAGCGCCTGCCGTTCAACAACGCACGGGAAGTGGCATGACCGAAGTGGATAGCACGAAACTGGTCTACGTGATGGGACCGTCAGGCGCGGGCAAGGACTCGCTGCTCGGCTTCGCGCGCGAACGCATCGGCGCACAGGTGCTGTTCGCACATCGCTACATCACGCGCGCGGTCGCGGACGGCGAGAACCATATCGCCCTTTCGCATGACGAATTCGCTTCGAGACTGTCATACGGCCTCTTCGCGATGCATTGGGAAAGCCTCGGGCTGCGGTATGGCATCGGCATCGAGCTGGATGCGTGGCTCGCGCGCGGCAGGCCAGTCGTCGTGAACGGCTCGCGCCAGCATGCGGAACTCGCGCTCGAACGTTATCCGCATGCGCGCTTCGTGCATATCGATGCAGCGCCGTCCGTGCTTGCCGCGCGCCTCGCGCGTCGTGGACGCGAAGACGCCCGGCAGATCGAAGCGCGTCTCGCGCGCCGTCCGGCCTTCGAACTGCCGTCGCACGCGCATGTCGTGAAGATCGACAACTCGGGCATGCTCGCAGACGCCGGCACGCAATTGCTCGCGCTGCTCGCGCGTACGAACCACGCCTGAAAACGACGCGAGCGCCTGATGAGGCGCTCGGCATCGATAGTTGCAAGCGCAATCAAATCACGCGTTCGCGCACCCACCCCGAAGCGAGATCGATCATCGACACGATCGCGATGACGATCAGCATCACCGCCGACGTCTGCGCATAGTTGAACGAGCGGATCGCTTCATACAGCACGACGCCGATACCGCCCGCGCCGACCATGCCGACGACCATCGCGGAGCGCACGTTCGACTCGAAGCGATACAGCGCGAACGAAATCCACAGCGGCAACACTTGCGGCAGCACGCCGTAGACGATTTCATCGAGACTGCTCGCGCCGGTCGCGCGCACGCCTTCGGCGGGCCGCGCATCGACGGCTTCGACCGCTTCGGCGAAGAGCTTCGCGAGCACGCCTGTTGTATGAACCCACAACGCGAGCACGCCGGCGAAAGGCCCGAGTCCGACCGCGACGATGAACAACATCGCGAAGACCATTTCGTTGATCGCGCGGCACGCGTCCATCAGGCGGCGCACGGGTTGCGAGATCCATACGGGCGCGATGTTCAGCGCCGATAGCAGCCCGCATGGCACGGCGCAGACGAGCGCGAGCGCCGTGCCCCACACGGCGACCGCGAGCGTCACGATCATTTCATGCACGTACGTGCGCCATTCCGTGAAGTCGGGCGGAAAGAAGTCGCGCGCGAACTGGCTCATGTTGCCCGATGCGCCGAGCAGATCGAGCGGGCGCATGTCCGCGCTCTGCCATGACAGACCCAGCACGGCGATCAGAACGATCCAGCCGAACATCGATGTCCAGCTGCGCTTCGGTGCACTCGTCCGCACGGGCCGCACGATGCCGGCCTCGAACGTCGTTACGTCGAGCGGCTTCATTTACTTCGCCGCCGTCGTGTCGAGCGCGGCGATCTTCTGATCGAGCGCGGCAATCTGCGCCTTCTTGTCGGCGTCGTCGAGATGCGCGTCGTTCTGCACCTGCTGCTTCTTCTGGAAGAGCGCCATCTGACGAATCGGCACGAGTTGCGCATTCGACGAATCGGCGAAGCCCGAATAGCCCGAGATCGCAGTCATCACCGCTTGTTCGCGCGGGTCCTTTTCCGCGTAGTGATCGAAGAAGTTGCGCAGCTTGTCCTTCGTCGCTTGCGGCAGATCGCGACGCCATACGAGCGGGTCCGATGGAATAAGCGGCGACTTCCACAACACGCGCACCTTCGGATACAGCTCGGGATGTTGCGTCTTGATGGTGTCGAGCATGTCGGTGTTGTTGGTCGCGACATCGATCTTGTCGTTGACGACCGCGAGCATGTTCGCCTCATGGCTCGACGGCAGCACGCTCTTGAACGACGACTTCGGGTTGATGCCGTTCTTCGCGAAGAGGTAATACGACGGCACGAGCGTGCCCGACGTCGAGTTCGGATCGCCGAAACCGAGATTGATTTCCTTCGTGTTCTTCAGCACCTGATCGAGCGATTTCCACTTGCTGTTCGCGTTCGTGATGAGCAGCGAGTAATAGCCCGCTTCGCCGTTCTTGTACTTCACCTTCGCGAAGACTTCGCCGTTCGAGCGATCGACCGCTTCGATCGCCGATGCATTGCCGAAGAAGCCGATCTGCACCTTGTTGAAGCGCATCGCTTCGATGATGCCCGCGTAGTCGGTCGCGAAGTAGGCCTTCACGTCGAGACCCGTCTGCTTGTTCAGATCGTCGATGAGCGGTTGCCAGCGTTGCTTGAGCGCGGCCGACGAATCCGTCGAGATGATGCCGAAGTTGATCGTCTCGGCAAGAACGGATTGCGTCAGCAGGCAAGACGCGAGCGCGGCGCCGGCCAGAAATTTTTTCATGATGCGATCCAGGAGTTGACGTTGAGTTGAAGTTCCGCGGCGTGCGTCCGCGCTACGTGATGCGCAAGCAGTTCGCTGGCGGACGATCCGTAGAGCTTGTGCAGCACCTCGGGCGTGAGACGCTCGCTCGCGCCATCGAAGACGACGCGGCCATCGCGCAACGCGATCGTGCGCGGGCAGTACTTCATCGCGACATCGATCTGATGCAGCGACACGACGACCGTCAGCTTGCGCTCGCGATTGAGCGTCTGCATGAGTTCCATGACGCGTCGCGCCGATTCGGGATCGAGCGATGCGATCGGTTCATCCGCGAGCACGATGCGCGCACGCTGCACGAGCGCGCGTGCCAGTGCCGCGCGCTGCTGCTGACCGCCCGACAGATTGCTCGCGCGTTCGAACGCGTGTTCGCCGATGCCCATCGCGGTGAGCGAATCCATCGCGAGCGAGCGTTCGTCGCGCGGAAAGCGCCCGGACATACGACGCCACAACGACACGCGCGACAACGCGCCGATCAGCACGTTCGTCAGCACTGAAAGACGTCCGACGAGATTGAACTGCTGAAACACGAAGGCGACGTCGCGGCGTATCGAGCGCACTTCACGCACGATCCTGCCGTTCTGCTGGATCGGGCGGCCGAGCAACGTGACGTGCGACGGCGCGGGGTCGGATGCCGTGAAGCCTGCGATGTGCCGCAGAAGCGTCGACTTGCCCGATCCGGAAGCGCCGATGAGCGCGACCATCTCGCCCTCTTCCACGCGCAGATCGACGGAGTCGAGCGCCTTGCGGCCATTCCGGAACGTCTTGGTGAGACGCTCGATGCGAATTGCGTCCATAGCTTCCCTCGATGGGCGCGCTCACATGGCGCGCTGAAACGTTCGGGAGATTCTAGGAAGCGAACATGACGAGATAGTGACGCGCATGAGACGTCTAGATGAATACATCACTTCGATGCGTCGCGAGTTGAGACGATCGAGCAGAAAAGCGATACGAACAAGCATTCACGTTTTGCGTGCCGCGCTTCATGATGATCCGCAACTGCATCAATCACTCGGAACTTCATCATGAACACGATCCATACGGATGTCGCCATCATCGGCGCGGGCAGCGCGGGACTTTCGGCGTATCGCGCGGCGAAGGCTGCGGGCGCTTCGGCGATTCTCATCGAAGGCGGCGCGCACGGCACGACGTGTGCGCGCGTCGGCTGTATGCCGTCGAAGCTTCTCATCGCAGCGGCCGATGCCGCGCATCACGCGGCGCACGCGGCGGCGTTCGGCGTGCATATCGATGGCGCGCTGCGCATCGACGGGCGCGAAGTGATGGCGCGCGTGAAGCGCGAGCGCGATCGTTTCGTCAGCTTCGTCGTCGCGGGCGTCGATGCGATGCCCGATGCGGACAAGCTCACCGGCTACGCGCGCTTCATCGACGATAACCTGCTGCAAGTGGGCGACGATACGAAGGTGCAGGCGAAGAGCATCGTCATCGCGACGGGGTCGAGTCCCGTTATGCCGTCGATGTATCGCGCGCTCGGCGATCGCGCCATCATCAACGACGATGTGTTCGCGTGGGACGATTTGCCGAAGCGCGTTGCGGTGATCGGCGCGGGCGTCATCGGCCTCGAACTCGGTCAGGCGCTGGCGCGGCTCGGCGTGCGTGTGTCGCTGCTGGGCGCGCGCGGGCGCGTCGGGCCTTTCACCGATCCCGATGTGCGTGCGTATGCCGGGCGTGTGTTCAGCGAAGCGTTTCGTTTCGAGCCGTTTGCGCAAGTGCAGGCCGCCGTGCGCGAAGGAGATGAAGTGCGTTTGCGCTATGTGTCAGATGCGGGCGAGTCGATCGAGGAAACCTTTGATTACGTGCTCGTCGCTGCCGGGCGCAAGCCGAATGTCGGCGGGCTGGCTTTGAGCAATACATCGCTTGCACTCGATGACGTTGGCTTGCCGGTCTACGATCCGCTCACGCTGCAGGCGGGCGCTCATCCGGTCTTCATCGCCGGCGATGCGAACGGCGTGCTGCCCTTGCTTCACGAAGCCGCCGACGAAGGCCGCGCGGCGGGCACGAATGCCGCGCGTTATCCGCATGTCGAAGCGGTCGAGCGTCGCGCGCCGATTGCAATTGCGTTCACCGATCCGGGCATTGCGATGGTCGGCTCGCGTCATGTCGACCTTAAGCCCGAGTCGTTCGTGACGGGCGAAGTGAGTTTCGAGGATCAAGGCCGCAGCCGCGTGATGCTCAGAAATCGCGGGTTGATGCATGTGTATGTCGATCGCGCGAGCCGCCGCTTCGTCGGGGCGGAATGGATTGGGCCGGATGCGGAACACATCGCGCATTTGCTGGCGTGGGCGTTGCAGATGAAGCTCACGGTCGATGAGATGCTGCGGATGCCGTTTTATCACCCGGTGGTCGAGGAAGGGTTGAGGACGGCGTTGAGGGATGCGGTTGTCAGGCTCGGGTGAGCGGGTCGCGGCGAGGCACTCCGTGCGTATCGATTGCGCCCCGCCGCACTTCCAAGCGAGACGAACGTTGTTGTGCGCATCCGGGAAATCCCCGCCACATCATGTCTGGATTTCCTCGAGGGCGAAGCACGGATACTTATAAGTCGACTTTGCCGTGCACCAGAATCGGACGTGTCTCGAACGGGCGCCAGGCTGGATCTTTGGCCTTCCACGCTTCATGCGGTGACGGCTGACGCGATCGTCGGTGCAGTCGCCTGGCGCGCACGTAAAATGGCGTCATGTCGAACACGTCCCGCCAACCTCCCCGGCAAGAACCCGAGTTGCCGCTTCACACGCCCAGCACCGCATCGCTCGCGCTGGCCGCCGCCATCGCGATGATCGCGTGGCTCGCGTTCGCGGCGCAGACGGACATCACCATCGCGCGTCTCGTCAATCGCGGCTTCACCGTCTTCGACGGCCTCGCGCGCATGAGCAGCTACCTGACGAACCTGACCGTATCGCTGACCGCGTTCTGCTTCACCTGCGTTGCAACACGCGCGCGATTCCCCCTGGCGCGCTTCTTCCGCAAACCGACCGTCGTCACGGCGGTCGTCGTATATATCGTGTTCGTCGGTATCGCTTATAACGCGTTGCTGCGCTATCTATGGACACCATCGGGCTATCGCGCGCTCGTCAACGAATCGCTGCATACCATCGTGCCCGCGCTCGCGGCCTTGTACTGGTATCTCTTCGTGCCGCGCTTTCACCTTTCATTGAAACGATGCGCGCTCTGGCTCGTCTATCCGCTGTCTTATCTTTGCATCACGCTGTGGCGCGGACGTCTCTCCGACTTTTATCCCTATCCGTTCATCAACGTCGCCGAGCTCGGCTATGAACGTGTCTTCATCAATGCCGCGATGCTGGTCGGTGCCTTCCTCGCGCTGATGAGCGTGTTTCTCGTCATCAATCATCGACGCGAGGACTTGAGCGTCGCAGACCCCGAAGTCGAAGCGGACGATTCGACTTCCGGCCACATCGATTAGCTCGCGGCGCGCTTGCGGTTCACGACGATATCCGCAATGAACGCAACGGCCAGCGCACACGCTCCGCACGCAAAAATCAGCGCGTAATCGTTATGCGTATGCGAGAACAGAAACGAGTAGCCATATCCGGCAAGCGCCTGACACAACGCGAACGCCGACGTCGCCCTGCTCCATGCCGCACGCTGCTCGGTATGATCGTGCGGCAGCAGTTCATGCACGCGCCCGAGCGCGAGGGGCACGATGCCGGTCGTCGAGATGCCGAGCGCCACCGTCGCGACACCGATCACATACGGATTCGCCGATAAAGCCAGCAACGCCACCGCGCACGCCTGCACCAGCAGCGCAAAACGGTAAGCCATGCCGAAGCCGATGCGATCGCCCGCATTGCCGCAGACGAGCGGCCCGAAGATCGCCGCGACGCCATACAGCACCCAATAGCTCGCGCCCACTTCGGCGCCTCGGCCATAGCCGCGCGCGATGCAATCGACGAGCAGGATCATCACGGGCACGAGGCCGAGCGCGTTCGCCGCATATTGCCCATACAGCAGGCGCAAACGCGTATTGCCGTGCGGGTTCGAATGCGTTGCCGCATCTTGCTTTGCGACGGCAGGTGGGTTCGACGCGGGCCATCCGAACCACGCAATCGCCGTCAATATCAGCGAAAACACGCCGAGCCCCATCCACGTATCGTGCAATCCGTGATGAAGGAGCTTCGGAATCAGCGTCCCCGATGCAGCGATGCCGAAGCCCAGTCCGACGAAGATCATCCCGCTCGCGAAGCCGCGACGCGCGGGCGGAACATGCGGCAGGATCGTCGTCGCGACGAGCACCATGATCGCGCCGCCCGACAAGCCCGAAAGGAACCGCCACGCGAAGAACCAGGCAATCGACAGCGGAAACGCGCAGGCGAAGAAGGCCACCGTCGCGATCGCCATGAGCAGCCGCAGCGCGTGACGATTCGTGAGCGCATGGGCGATCGCGCGGCCGAAGAGCGCGCCCGCGAAATAGCCCGCGAAGTTAGCGGCGCCGAGCGTCACCGCTTGGGAAGACGTGAACCAGTGCGCCTCGATCAGCGGCGGAATCAGCGGCGTGTAGGCGAAGCGCGCGAGGCCGATGGCGACGAGACTCGCGCAAAAGCCCGCGAGCATCGCGAAGAAAGTGCGGGCATCGAGCGCAGTGGGCTGATCGGCGCTGACGGCCGATACCGTTTGTTCCGACATGATGACGACTCCCCCGGCCGCAGCGCTTGCACGCGGACGGACAACGTGACGTGAATGGATACGAAGGCCTTAACGCTTGCCGACGCTGAGCCCGAGCGGCGGCAGCCTCAGCATCGCCAGCGTCGGCGCGACGGCGCCGATCAACAACGCGGGCTTCGGATCGACGCGCGCGAGCACGCGCACGCCGAGCAGCACCGCGAGCAGATTCGTGGCGGCGGCATCGGCCGGCATCACGCGCTCGATTTCGCCGCTCTTGAATCCGGCCTTCAGGCAGCGCTCGAAGAACGCGCGCATCAGCGACATCTCCTCCGCGATGAGCTCGCGAAACGCTTCGTCTTCCGGCGATGCGCCGAGCGCCGCATTGACGAGCATGCAGCCGCGCCGATGCTCGTCCGACACCGAACGCTCGACGACCTCGCGAAAGAACGCGCTGATCGCGCGATCGGGCGTCATCGTGGATTGGAGCCTGTTGATGCGCTCGCGCAAGGTGTGTTCGAGATAGTGATCGAGCGCGCGCAGAAAGAGCGCGCGCTTGTCGCCGAAAGCGTTATAGAGGCTCGGCTGTGTAAGGCCCGTGTACTGCACGAGGTCGCGTGTGGACGTGCCGTCGTAGCCGTGCGTCCAGAACGCTTCGGCAACGGCATGCAGCACGCTGTCCTCGTCGAAATTGCGCGGTCGCGCCATGATCCCGCTCCATCGAATTGAAGGACGGACGTTTTATATCGTCCGATAGAAAACGTATTGTATCGATGGATATAAAACCGTGCAGCATCCCCATTCGGCGACGCGGGTCTTGCGTTCGGGGAAATAAGCTGAGGAAAGAGACGCGCTTCGGAGACGCGGTTGCATCTCCGAAGGCATAAAGGTCGGTCAGGCTTCTTTCGAATCGAACATCAGCAGATCGACGCCGGCTTGCGCGAAATTCGCGAGATCGCCGGCGGTCTTCTGGCCTTCGGGCGAGTCGAACGCGGCTTGGATCGCTTCCAGCGAATCGAACTGAAGCAGCGCGACGAGGTGATATGGCGATTCTCCCGATGCCGCCACGACCGGTCCCGCGCTGATCTCATAGCGCCGCAGGCCCGGCAGCGTCTTTGCCAGCGGCGCGTGAGTCGACGCATAGTAGTCGTCGAATGCCTGCGGGTCGGACGGATTTTTATATAGCGCTACGAGCTGGGCCATCGTTGTGTCTCCTGGTAGTTTTACGGCGTTGGAAGAAAGGTTGCGTCAACGCGCTACTGCTTTTCCAGTTGCAGATAGATGCGCTGCACGTTCTGCGGCTGCGCGGTCGCGTAGAGCTTGTCGTTCCTGAACGCGGGCACCTGTACGGTGTGCATCGCTTCGGTCAGTCCGACGCCGCTCGTGTAGGCTTGCTTCACCGCGGCTTCGAGCTCGCGCAGATACGTGCCGGTCCGCATGATGTCGTCGCCGCGCAAGGGCTTGCCGAAGCCGGGTACAACCGTCTTCAGGTCGAGCCCGCGCAGGTTCTCGAGCGCGGCGAGCCAGCCGGAAATCTGCTCGTTGCGCAGCTCGGGTATGCGTCCATTCGATACGAGCCCGCCCGCGAACAGCACGCCGGTTTGCGTGTCGAGCACGGCGAGATCGCCGGGCGTGCTGGCAGGACCGAAGTGCAGCAGTTGCAGCTTGCGTCCGCCGCTTTCGATCTCCGTCGTGCCGTTTACCGTCTGATCGGGAACGGTCACGCGCGAGCCGGCCATTTCATCTTCGCCGAGCGTCTTGCGCAGATTGGCGAGACAAATCGAACAGCGTTCGCGAATCAATTGCGCGGCGCGCGCGTGCGCGAGGATCGGCACGCCCTCGTCGCGAAACGCGGCCGCGCCGAACACGAACTCGGGCGCCTGATGCGTGATGATGACGAGCTTCACCGGCAACGGCGTGACCTTGCGGATCGCTTCGATCATCGCGCGGCCATAGCGATAAGACGAACCTGTGTCGATGACTATCACGCCGTTCTGTCCGACGATGAAGCCGTTGTTCGCGACGATGCCGTGATTCGCGGGCGCGACGGCATCGTTGTCGCCGATGAACGCGTACACGCCCGGCGCAATGGCGACAGGTGCGGGCATGCCGCTCATCGCCGCATGCGTGAGCGTGCTGACAGCCAAGAGCAGCGTGAAGAACAGCGCTCGCAAGCGGCGCACCGTCATTTCATCGCCGATGTCTGCGCGCTGCCCGTTTGCGCGTTGACCGCCACGGCGCCGTCCCAATGCTTGTTCTTCGTATCCTCGATAAACGCCTTCAGTTCGCCGCTTCCGCTCGGCACGAAATAGAAGCGGAAATTCGGGTTCTCGCTAATCGAGAAGTTGACGTTCGCGGTCATCACCGGCTTATCCGCATAGGTGACCGACACCTTGCGAATGAAATACGCCGACGCGTAGTTGCGCGTGACCTGGTTCATCGCCATGCCGGTTCGATTCGGATGACGCACCATCAGTTGCGCGAGTTCGGGCTTGCCCGCCACGGCGTGACCTTCGGCCTGAAGACGGACCTGTCCCGCTGTCCGCTCGGCCGCGTCTTCGTCCTTGTCGGCGGGTGCGGAACATCCGCCCGACGCCTTCACGAAACGAACGGCGCTATAGAGCTTGCCGTCGTTCGTCTCAGCAATCGCGCGCATGAACGTGTAGTCCTCCACGCGCACGCGCGTTTCGATCGTCGCGAGTCCCGATTCCGGCGTGAACTCGAACGATCCTGCATACGGCTCGGGATTTTCGTCGATGAAGAGATAAAGCTTCTTGATGTAACGCGCGGGCGATTGCGGAAACTGCGCGTTGATCGCGATCGGCACGACGGCGGCATCGGCTGCGCGCGCGGGGGCGTCGAGCTTGATGACCGCATCGCCGTGCGTGTCGATCGTGCGGCCCTTGAACGTCCCTTCCCTGAAGTCGATCCAGCGCGCCACCTTGTCGGGATCGTCGTCGGGCTGCGCCGCCTGCGCGGCATACGGCGAGAGCGCCGCGGCGGCGAGGCTCGCGACCGTCATCGCGCGAACGCCGGACCATGTTGTCTTCATGATGTCCCTCCAGTCCTGCACTACTGCTCCCATTCGAGCTCCGCATAAGCGGCCGTCACATTGCGACGGTGATACATGTCGAAGAGAAGCCACTTGTCTTTCTCGCCGAGACCGATGCTATCGACTGCCTGCCCGATCGTTTCGCCCTTCCTGATCGCAGCACGCACATCGCGCGCCAGATCGGCGAGATAGCGTTCCTCGGCGTCGAGCGATTGCGTCCAAGGCGGATCGAGCGGACCGTGCCCCGGCACGACATGACGCGGATTCATCTGTCGAATGCGCGCAATGTCGTCGAGCCAGCCGATAACGCTGCCATCGATCACAGGAATGCAGTGCACAAACAGCAGATCACCCGTCCACAACGTGCCGCTCTTCTCATCGTATACCGTCAAGTCGTTGTTGGTATGCGCGGTTTTCCATGTGCGCAGCGTGAGCGTGCGTCCACCGATATCGAGCGTGCCCGTGCCGTCGATCGTCTTCGTCGGCGCGACGATTTCGCTGCCCGCTGCCGCGCTACCCAACTCGCGATTGAGCGCGCGCATGTAGTTGTCCGCGCGCGAGGCTTCGGCTTGCGCGAGCGTCACGCTGCCGACGAATTGCGGATGATCGTCCTTGAAAGCCGCATTCCCGAAGATGTGATCCGGATGCATGTGCGTGTTGATGACATAGCAGACCGGCAGCGGCGTGACAGCGCGTATCGCGGCGCGCAACGCGCGGCCTTCCGCGAGCGTGCCGCCTGTGTCGATCACCGCGACGCAGCGTGTTCCGACGATGAAGCCCACATTCGCTATATCGCCGCCGTTCTCGTGCGTCGCGACATCGTCGTGACCGCGATGCGCGTAGTTACCGGGCGCGATCTGCGTGACCTGCAGCGCGGTCTGCGCACGCGCGATAGTTGCACACGCAATTAGTACGAGGAACGTGATGCGACGGCAGGCCGATGCGACGTTCATCGGACGTCGCTTGCTTCGGCGAGCCGCCTGGGTCTGCGCAGGCAGAACTGCGCGTATTCGCGCTCCAGAAACGGTTCGGCGTGTTCGAGGAGGAAGCGGCGAAAAGCGAGGCAAGTCGGCGAAAGTTGTTTCGAGCGTGAATGCACGAGTTGCCACGTGCGTTCGACGGGCGTGCCGTTCACGTCGAGCACGGCGATTTCGCCGGTGCGCAGTTCGAGCGAGAGCGTGTGCAGCGAGATGAGGCTCACGCCCATGCCCGCCATGACGGCCTGCTTGATGGTTTCGTTGCTGCCGAGCGTGACGCTATGCGCGGGCACGAAGAGGTTCTGCCGAAAGACATGCTCGGCGACGGCGCGCGTGCCCGAGCCGGGTTCGCGTAGCAGGAACGTATCGTTCGCAAGTTCCTGAAGGTCGAATTGTTTTGCATGACGCAGCGGATGCGACAGCGGCGCGACGATCACATGCGGATGATAGGCGAGTGGCTCGGCGGTCGTACCGAGTTCGGGCGGCGGGCGGCCCATGATGGCTAGATCGGTTGCATTGTCCTGCAAGAGACGCAAGAGCGTTTCTCGGTTGCCGACGGAGAAGCGCACATCGACCTTGGGATATTGCTGCCTGTAGAGCGCGAGAAGCTTGGGGGCGAAGTACGTCGCCGAACTGACGATGCTCACCGCTATCGCGCCGCTATCGGCTTGTGTGAGCGACATCATGGCGTCTTCGGCGTCTTTGATTTCGCCGAGTATGCGGCTCGCGTGATGTGAGAGCCTTTCGCCGGCTTCGGTCAGCGATAAGCGTCGCGCGACTCGCTCGAATAGCGGTAAGCCGATCGCTTCTTCGAGTTGCCGGATTTGCATCGATACCGCTGGTTGGGTGAGGTGCAGTTCCTCCGCTGCGCGGGCGAAGCTTGGACAGCGGCTTGCTATCACGAAGATTTGCAGCTGACGCAGGGTTAGGGAGCGGATGAAATTCACGGGGTCGTTTTGGGCGGGTTTGGTTCGCTGCGGCTTCTTTGGAATCCTGTGATCGTGTCGGTCTATTGGCACTGCCCCTGTGCGGGGCGGCACTCACTTTCTTTGCTGCTGCAAAGAAAGTAAGCAAAGAAAGCAGCTACTGATACGCCCGCGGTCACACGCAATTTGGGTAGTCCTCTCGTCCATCGTGGGCTGCCTAAAGAGTGCCCTCAAACACCTAATCGGGCTTGGCTCGCGCACGGTCTGTCACATCGCACCACACCACGCGCTGGTTCAGCACCAAATAGCTCCGGCCCGCTTCGCGGCCGACCGGTCAATCGGGGATGCATGTGCTTCTCTACTAACGTCTCAATCTCGCCGCCTTCGCCGCCCGTTGGTTTCCCTTGCAGACCCCGCGGCAGCGCGTAGCGCTGTGCCGAAGCTGTTTCGTGCTGAACCAGTGTCCTCAGCGTTTTCGGGCGGCGGACCGTGCGCGAGCCAAGCCCGGTTATTGTGATGAGGGCACTCTTTAGGCGAGTGCCATCTGCAACGAGAGAACTACCCAAATTGCGTGTGACCGCGGGCCTGAAAAGCTGCTTTCTTTGCTTACTTTCTTTGCAGCAGCAAAGAAAGTGAGTGCCGCCCCGCACAGGGGCAACGCTAATAGACCACTAAGAAATCGGGATCCGGCGAAGAAGAAAAAAAAATCACCGACTAGCCCGAGGCGCATTCGAGGGCTTCCCCGGCGCGCCCATATTCCTGAACGTCCCTTGAAAAGCAATCGTCTCCTTCTGCAGCGGATGCGCAAAATCGTTCCCATCACCGGGCACTTCGGTGCGAATCATGAGCAATCGCCCGGGCACGTCATCGGCCATGACGAACGTATAGCGCTTGGCGAGGTACTTGGTGAACCGCTCGGCGTTGGGATCGTTCAAATAAGGCTGAATGACGATCTGCTGCGCCTTCGCATGCTTGCCAAGCCCGAGCGCTTCGCTCGACACCGGCGTGATAGCAGGCCCCGCCGCAAGCGCCATCCTCACGCGCTGCTGGAAATAGCGCCGCTGACCGCCCGTCAGTTGCTCCATCTCCGCGATGTCATGCTCCAGAAAATAGATGATCACCGGATTGCAAGGCAAGCCGCCCGGCACGTTGACATTCCCCGTCCGATCGGAAACCTTCGCGTCGTTCTTGCTGTTGCCCTGACTCACGACGAGCACGCGCAACGTGTCATTGACCTTCGACGGCGGCCCGGAATAATCCACCGCGTAATCGAGCTCGGTCTGCGCCTCGACACCGGTCATATGCGGCTGCATGAAGAGCAACTGCTCAGCGGGCTTGATATCGACGGACGTCGGCGCCGAAGCCACGGGCGCGTCCGCACACATCGCGACGCGCGGCATCGCACTGCCCAGCGCGATAACCCACGCGCAAAGAGAAGCCGCGTATATCCGCTTCATTGGGCGCTTTCCGGCTGCAACGGCAACAACGGAACCTGATAGCTCGTCAGAATCTGATCGATCTTCGGCTGGTTCGATGCAATCCAGTTATCCACCTTGTCCCGCCACGCCTTTTCGCCATAACGCACGCCCATCGAAATCTCATAGTCGAAGCGAATCGGCTGACCGGCCGGGAACGGCACGAGACGCACCTTGTTATCGGAACGATTCGCGAAATAGCCCGCGATCGGCCCCCATACGAAAGCCGCATCGACGTCGCCCTTCGCCAGATCGCGTTCGATCATCTCGCCGGGAAACGCCTCGGGATCGCCGCTTTGCCCCTGATACGACACAGCCTGAGCGATCAGATCATGGCGAAGCAGCCAGTCCACGGCGGGGCTCTTCACGAAGACGCCGAGCTTCATTTTCTTCAACTGATCCGGCGGCAGATTCATCAGATCCGATGGAGTCTTGATGCTCGCGTATTCGGGCTTGTTCGGAAACACCATCGCGTAAGTAGAATGCAGATACGGACGCGTCGTCGCGGTCAATTCATAACCCTTCGGCACGCCGATGATCAGATCGCATTTGAAGCGCTCCGTCTGCGGCACTTTCTCGCGCAGCGTGTTGCGCACGAATCCCATGCGTTGCGGCCAATACGTATATTCGAGCTTGTAGCCGAAATCGCTCGCCATCTGACTCGCGATCTTGTTCTCGTAACCCTCGCCCTTCTTGTTGGAGAGCGGCATGTTGTTCGGATCGGCGCACACGCGCAGGATGCCGTCCGCGCCATCGTTGTTCGGCAGATCGGGCGGCGGAGCGAGCGCACCTTGCGCGAACGCCTGTTGCGCCGAGAACGTCGCGAATGCCGCGCATAACGTGGCTACGAATCGGAACGAAGCGGCGCGGCTTGCATTACGATCAGACATCGACACCTCCGGGTATGAGAGCAGTCATCAGACGTCAGCCGCCAATCGGCCATGCAACGTCTTCATTTTGCATCGATTGCCTGCAGATCGCCCGGGTTGATCTTGCCGTCGGAGCGCCCCTTCAGATACGCATAGAGGTTCTCCCAGTTCTTCTGCATCATCTGGCTCGCGCTGAAGTCGGGCATACCCTTGTCCACGCGACCGCCGAATACGGTTCGATGAAACTCATTCTTGTCGAGCGTCTTGAAAGCATCGATCAGCGACGGGCCGACCATCCCTTCCTGCTTCGCCCCGTGACAGCGTTCGCACGCGAGCGCACGCCAGGTCTTCCAGCCCTGCAGCGTGTCGCTGTCTACCTTGTTGCCATCGACGACCTTATACGCGACCGGCTTGATTTGCGCAGGCATCGCAGGCGGCGTCTGTGCAAAGGAAGCGGACGAAGCAGCGAGCGTCATCGTCAGCATCAAGAGTGATCGGCCTTTCATACGTCTGACTCCTTGAACATGTCTTGTATATGAGGTGCTTCGTGTTGCTGCGGCGCGGCGGCCGTTGCAGCCGCCGCGCATCGCACATCGACTCATTCACATCGAAGAAACATCAACCGCCCGGAATCGCGAACACGAAGAGCGTGCCGCCGAGAGCCGTGTACTTCGCGAGCTCCTTGTAGCCGCCGACCGCGCCCAGGCCTTCCGTCGACTTCTCGAGACCCGCCGCCATGCCGATGCCGGCCCAGCCGCCGATGCCCGAGTACACGCCGATATACTGCTTGCCCTGGTACTGGTACGTGAACACGTTGCCGATGACGCCCGATGGCGTCTTGAACTTCCACAGCTCCTTGCCGTCCTTGATGCGCACTGCCTTGATGTAGCCTTCGAGCGTGCCGTAGAACACGACGCCGCCTGCGGTCGCGAGCGCGCCGGACCACACCGAGAACTTCTCCGGCTTGGACCACACGATCTTGCCCTTCGAGGCATCCCACGCGATGAAGTTACCCATCGCGCCTTTCTCGTTCGGGCCCGGATACATCGAGAGCGTCGCGCCGACGAACGGCTGACCCGACACGTAATCGACCTGGAACGGCTCGTAGTCCATGCAGACGTGATTCGTCGGCACGAGGAAGAGCTTGGAGCCAGGATCGAATGCGGCCGGCTGCTGATCCTTCGAGCCGAGCGCTGCGGGGCAGATGTTCTTCACGTTGTGATCGGGACCGGCCTTCTGCGTCGAGTAGCTCGCATTGCGAATCGGCAGGCCGCTCTTCAGATCGACGCTATCGGCCCAGTTCACCGCCGGGTCGTACTTCTGCGCGACGAGCAGTTCGCCCGTCTGGCGATTCAGCGTATAGCCGAAGCCATTGCGGTCGAAGTGAACGATCGCCGGCACGGTCTTGCCGCCGATGTTCAGGTCCGAGAGGATCATCTCGTTGACGCCGTCATAGTCCCACTCGTCGTGAGGCGTCATCTGATAGACCCACTTCGCCTGGCCCGTGTTGAGATCGCGCGCGAAGATCGTCATCGACCACTTGTTGTCGCCCGGACGCTGCGTCGGGTTCCATGTGCCCGGATTGCCCGAGCCGTAGTAGATGAGATTCAGCTTCGGATCCCATGCGTACCAGCCCCATGTCGTGCCGCCGCCGTACTTCCACTGGTCGCCCTGCCAGCTCTTGAGCGACGAGTCGGCACCGACCGGCGTCATCTTGCCGTCGGTCCAGGTCATGGTCGCCTGCGGGTCCATCAGCATTTCGTTGTCGGGACCGGTGCTGTAGGCCTTCCAGACTTCCTTGCCGTCCTTGATGTTGTACGCGACGATACGGCCGCGCACGCCGAACTCACCACCCGAGATGCCGGTCAGGACCTTGTCGCCGAAAACGTGCGGCGCGTTGGTGTTGGTTTCGCCTTTCTTCGGATCGCCGTTGGTCGCGGTCCATACGACGTCGCCGGTTTTTGCGTCGAGCGCGACGAGCTTGGTGTCGGCTTGCTGGAGGAAGATCTTGCCGTCGCCATATGCAAGGCCACGGTTGACCGTATCGCAGCACATCACCGATATGACCTGATTGTCCTGCTTGGGCTGGTATTGCCAGATGAAGGTCTGATCCTTCAGGTTGATGGCGATAACCTTGTTGGGGAAGGGCGAGTGGATATACATCGTGTCGCCGATGACGAGCGGCGAGCCTTCATGACCGCGCAGCACACCAGTCGACATGGTCCAGGCAACCTGTAGCTTGCCGACGTTGTTTTCGTTGATTTGCTTGAGCGTGCTATAGCGGTGATTCGAGTAATCGCCCGCTTGCGCCGCCCAGTTCGAGGGATTCTTGATCAGGCTGTCGAGCTGCGAGTCGGCCTGAGCGACATAAGAATTCAGGCCTGCCGTCGCTGCCACCGCCAGTCCAAGAACCAGGGTGCGTAAGTTCATGTCTCCTCCAGAATGGTGATGCCTCCGACCCAGGGATGACCACGCTACCGGGTTGCATCGTGCGCGCCTTCAAATGCAGGTAACGAGTTGCGCTTCGTCCAGTACATAGCCGGACGTTTGCGTAGAGAGGCCAATTGCATATTCCATGCCGGTTTAACTTCTGTTGCTTTAAATCGGGAATTCGACGGGTGATGCTGTCGTTAGTGGACGAATTTCTGTCGGGTGGCGACACATACTGTGTCAAATACGCGAACAGTCATGCGGCGCGTGTGACATGACGCGATGCAGCATGTTTTGTTTGGCGCATACTGGGTCTTGCGTCGATAATTTTGCGGAGGCTTCGCCATGGCTCAAGCCGAGAAGGTCTATTCCGATGAGGAGATCAAGCAGCGTCTGACCGGTGTGCTCCAGCACTGGTATGTCGAGGATGGGTGGCTCAGGCGCAAGTTCAAGACGGAAAGCTGGAAGGGGACGCTCATGGTCGTGAATACGGTGGCGCATCTCGCCGAAGCGGCCTGGCATCATCCGGATCTCACGGTTTCTTATGCGTTCGTCATCGTCAAGCTCAAGACGCATTCCGCTAAAGGCATCACGGATAAGGACTTTGCTCTTGCTTCGAAGATCGAAGAGGTCATTCAATGGCAGCCCGGGAAGGAGGATGGGCCGCTCGAGGGCACTCCCTCGGATGATCAGCGCTTCCGCTATATCAAGTATGACGAGGGTTGAGGTTTGCTTTTGCTTTCGGTTCCGCTTTTGATTTCGCTTTCGCTTTCGCCGGATCCCGTATTCGTGTCGGTCTATTAGCACTGCCCCTGTGCGGGGCGGCACTCACTTTCTTTGCTGCTGCAAAGAAAGTAAGCAAAGAAAGCAGCTACTGACACGCCCGCGGTCACACGCAATTTGGGTAGTCCTCTCGTCCATCGTGGGCTGCCTAAAGAGTGCCCTCATAGGCCCCATCGGGCTTGGCTCGCGCACGGTCCGTCTCATCGCACCACATACCAACTGGTTCAGCACCAAATAGCTCCAGCCCGCTGCGCGGCCGACCGGTCTATCGGGTCGGCGCGTGCTTCGCTACTAACATCTTTATCGCACTGCGCGCGCAAACCGATGGTTTCCCTTGCAGACCCGGCGGCAGCGCGTAGCGCTGTGCCGATGCTATTTCGTGCTGAACCAGCGCCCTCGAAGTTATTGGGCGGCGGACCGTGCGCGATCCAAGCCCCGTTATTGTGATGAGGGCACTCTTTAGGCGAGTGCCGCCTGCGACGAGAGGACTACCCAAATTGCGTGTGACCGCGGGCCTGAAAAGCTGCTTTCTTTGCCTACTTTCTTTGCAGCAGCAAAGAAAGTAGGTGCCGCCCCGCACAGGGGCAACGCTAATAGACCGACGCGAAACCGGGATCCGGCGACTACAGCAAGGAAAGCGAGTGCCGCCCCGCACAGGGGGCAACGCTAATAGACCGACAGACCACGGAATCCGGCGAAACAAAAAAACTGGTACAGGATTTGCCTAACCCCAAAGCCCCAAAAAAATCCCGCCAAGAAAAAGGAAGCCCATCCCGATGCCGACTCAACCAGCACGCATCTCGCCGCCCACGGCGATCACAGTCGAATCGCCTGCGCGCCTGCATCTTGGCTTCATCGATCCGAATGGCTCGCTGGGCCGCGTCTTCGGCAGCGTGGGTCTTGCGATCGACGCGCACGGCACGCGCATAACGGCGAGGCAAGCACCAGCATCCAGACGCGATGCGCACATCGAAGGCGCAACCACCGAAGCACAACGCGAACGCATCGAACACCACGTCGAGCAACTGGAAGCAGCACTGGGCAAAGGCCCAACGATCGACATCGAGGTACACGAAACCCCGCGCGCCCACACGGGCTTAGGCTCCGGCACGCAGCTGGCCTTGGCCCTGGGAACCGCTTACGCCCGCGTACGAGGCCACGAAGCCACCACCGCCGATATCGCCACAATCCTCGCGCGAGGCGCGCGCTCCGGCATCGGCATACATGGCTTCGATCACGGCGGCCTGATCGTCGACGGCGGCCGCGACGCGCGCAATACCCGCCACACCTCCACGACGAAACTGCCGCCGCTCATCGCCCGCCAGCCATTCCCGGACGCATGGCGCGTCCTGCTCATCGACGACACCTCGCGCGAAGGCCTCCACGGCGACGAAGAGAAACGCGGCCTCGCATCGCTCGCACCCTTCCCCGCATCGCTCGCCGCGCACCTTTCGCATCTCGTGCTGATGCGCGTCCTGCCCGCCGTCGCGGAACACGATTTCGACACCTACGCCGACGCCATCTGCGACCTGCAACACACCATCGGCGAATACTTCGCGCCCGTTCAAGGCGGCGTGTTCGCGAGCCCCGCCGTCGCGCGCGCGCTCGAAGCCGTCGCCGCGGAGCAGAAAGCGGGCATCGGACAGACATCGTGGGGGCCGGTCGGCTTCGCGTTCGTCGCGAGCGCGCAGGACGCCGAACGCGCGCTCGCCGCCGCGCAGCGCGTCTCGCAAGGCGCACCGCTCGCGTTCACGATCGCCGCCGGACGCAATCGCGGCGCGACGTGGCGTGCGGCGGGTCATCGTCATCACGGCGCGGACGCGGCCTGAGCACGGAACGCACATCGAACCATCCACCACGCCCAACGAGTCCATCGCCATGCCCGAAGCCACCGAAAGACCCTACGTCCTGCACATGTTCACCAGCACGCCGCAAATGAGTCCGTTCGATGTGAACATGGCCGCCGACGCGGGCTATCAGATCCTCGTGCCCTACTGCAATGTCGATGAAGACATCGTCGTGCAGCTCACGCAGGACGCGATCTTCTCGCGCGGGCCAAAAGGCGTGTCGCGCACGGGCATCTTCATCGGCGGACGCGACGTGATGCTCGCCGCCGACATGCTCGAAAAAGCCCGCAACGCGATGGTCCCGCCGTTCGAAGTCTCCGTCTTCGCCGATCCGAGCGGCGCGTACACGACCGCCGCCGCGCTCGTCGCGCTCGCGGAAAAGCATCTGCGCGCCGCGCATTCCGTCGATCTCGGCGGCAAGCGCGTGCTCATTCTCGGCGGCACCGGCGCGGTCGGACGCGTGGCCGCGGCGATGGCCGCATCGCTCGGCGCGGATGTCGTCGTCGCGAGCCATTCGAGCCAGTCGCGCGCGACGCAAGTGAGCGACGAAATCAATCGCCGCTTCGATATCGCGACTTCGGGCGTCGCGACCGGCTCGCCCGATCAGTTGCATCGCGAACTCGCGCGCGCCGAAGTCGTGTTCGCGACGGCGGTCGCGGGCGTACAGGTGATGACATCCGCCGATCTCGCCCACGCAAAAAACGTGCTGATCGCCGCCGATGTGAACGCCGTGCCGCCCGAAGGCATCGCCGGCGTCAACGTGATGGACGACGGCAAGCCGCTCGCGGGCGCCGCACGCGCGGACGCGGTCGGCATCGGCGCGCTCGCGATCGGCAACGTCAAATATCAGGCAGAGCATCGGCTGTTTTTGCGCATGCGCACCGGCGGCAAGCCCGTTTATCTCGGCTTTCCCGAAGCATTCGACGAAGCCCGCGCGATCGTCGCGGGACAAAGCTCATGATCGCAGGCGAGCTATCCCGCGCACCGCGCATCGCCGTCGCGGGTTTGTCGGCGCGGCTTCTGGCGCAATCGGCGGCGCGCGCGGGACTGAACGTCGTCGCGCTCGATATCTTCGGCGATCGCGACACGCGCGAGCACGCGGGCATGTGGTTCGATATTGGCGGCAAGGGTCTGTCGATCGATCGCGCGCGTCTCTTCGATGCGCTCGAACACGCCGCGCGCCTGCCGCGCATGCTCGGTCTAATCGTGACGAGCGGACTGGAGCCGCTCGCGGGCGAACTGAGCCGCGCGCCGCACATGCCGCGCTTCATCGGCAACGGCGCGCAGGCGGCGGCGGTGCGCGATCCGCGCCGCTTCTTCGCGCTGCTCGACGAAGCGCACATCGCGCATCCGGAAGTGCGCTACACGCCGCCCGCCGATCGCAGCGGCTGGCTCGTCAAACGTTCGGACGGCTGCGGCGGCACGCATATCGAATGGGCCGATGATGTCGGGCGCGCGCCCGCCGGCGCGTATTTTCAGCGGCTCGCGCCGGGCCGTTCGATGTCCGCGCTTTTCGTCGCCGCGCATCGCGAGGCGGCGGTCATCGGCTTCGCGGAGCAACTGACGGTCGCGGCGGGACGTCTGCCCTTCGTGCACGCGGGCTCGCTCGGGCCGGTGCGATTGTCCGCGCGCATCGCGGCGCGCATCGTCGAAGCGATTGATCGAATCGTCTGGCAAACGGATCTGACGGGGCTGAACAGCATCGACTTTCTGCTCGACGGCGACACGTTCAGCGTGCTCGAAATCAACACGCGCCCGTCATCGACGATGGCGCTCTATGAAGCCGCCTGGCCCGACGCCTGGCCGCGCGGTTTGATCGGCGCGCATCTGGATGCGTGTCTGCACGGCGAGCTGCCGCACGCGCCGGATACCGCCGCTCGCACCCCGCCGCTCCATGCGGGGCAGCGCGTCGTGTTCGCGCACGAAGGCTTCACGGCGTCGCCCGCGTTCAGCGACGCATGTTTCGACGATCCCGCGTGTCACGACGTGCCGCTCGTCGGCGCGCGCATCGAAGCGGGCCAGCCGGTCTGCACGATGACCGCGTCCGCGCCCGCGTTCTCCGATCTGCGCGACGCGCTGGATCGCGAGCATGCGCGCCTTTTGCAACGCATCGAACTCTTATCGAGACCATGACTTCAACTTTCCAGGCGGATTCGGCGGTGAGCGTCAACGCATCGAGCGAGCGGCTCGTCGCGCGTCTCATCGACGATGCCGCGCGTCTTCACGTCGACGTCACGCGCACCGATGGCGGCACCGTCATCGTCGATGCGGGCGTGAACGCCAAAGGCAGCGCCGACGCGGGCATCCTGATTGCGCGCATCTGCATGGGCGGGCTCGGGCGGGTCGCGCGGCGCAGCGCGTTCGATGACGCACCGCTTTGGCCGAGCTTCATCGAAGTGCATACGAGCAACCCGGTGCTCGCGTGCCTCGCGAGTCAGTACGCGGGTTGGAGCCTTTCCGCGACCAAGGAGCAAACGGGCGGCAAGAAATTTTTCTCGCTCGGCTCGGGGCCGGCGCGCGCGCTCGCGTGCAAGGAACCGCTCTTCGACGAACTGGGCTATCGCGACCGCCACGATCGCGGTGCGCTCGTGATGGAAGTGGACCGGCTGCCGCCGCAAGTTGTCATCGACAAAGTGCTCAACGATTGCGGCCTCGCGCCGGACAAGCTCGTCATCGCCGTGACGCCGACACAGTCTGTTGCGGGCACGGTGCAGGTCGTCGCGCGTGTCGTGGAAGTCGCGCTGCACAAGACGCATGTGCTGGGCGTCGATCTCGCGGAGATCGTCGAAGGCAGCGGCAGCGCGCCGCTTCCGCCGCCCGCGCCCGACGGCATCCAGGCGATGGGCCGCACCAACGACGCGATCCTCTACGGCGGCCGCGTGCATCTGACGGTCAAAAGCGATGCGGTCGCGAAGCGGCTCGCCGCCGAATTGCCGTCGTCGAATGCGCGCGATTACGGGCGCCCGTTCGCGGAGATCTTCACGTCGTTCAACTACGACTTCTATCAGATCGATCCGGCGCTCTTCGCGCCCGCCGAAGCGTGGGTGTCGAGTCTCGAAAGCGGCGCGACGTATCACGGCGGCAAGGTCGACAAGCCTTTGCTCGACGCGCAATGGAGCGCGTCATGAGCTTGCGCGTCGCCATCATGACCGATGAGACAGGCTGGCACACCGGCCGCCTGAAGAAAGCATTCCGCGCGCGCGATGTCGAAGCGCGTTGCGTCGATCTCGCGGATTGCCGCATCGACACGACATGGAAACCGCACGGTCTCGCGATTCCCGGCTTCGGCCACACGCTGCCCGACGCGGTGTTCGTGCGCGGCATCGCGGGCGGCACGTTCGAGCAGGTGACGTTGCGGCTCGGCATCCTGCATGCGCTGCGCGAGAGCGGCGTGCCCGTCTATAACGATGCGCGCGCGATCGAGCGCAGCGTCGACAAGTCGATGACGAGCTTTCTGCTCAACCGATACGGCGTGCCGACGCCCGCGACGTGGGCAAGCGAATCGCCGTCGCATGCGCAGCGCGTGCTGATGCGCGAGGCGGCGGCGGGCCGGCAAGTCGTGATGAAGCCGCTTTTCGGTTCGCAGGGCAAAGGGCTGAAGAAGCCCGGCGTGACGCTGCCGTCGCTGGAACCCTTCAGTCAGGTCGCGTATCTGCAGCGTTATGTCGATGCGGGTGCGCCTGGCTTCGACTGGCGCGTGCTCGTGATCGGCGGCAAGGCGGTCGCGGCGATGAAGCGCGTCGGCGGCGAAGACTGGATCCACAACTTCGCGCGCGGCGCGAAATGCGAGCCTGCCGAAATCACGCCCGCGCTCGCAGACATCTCCGTGCGCGCGACACAGGCGCTCGGTCTCGACTACGCGGGCGTCGATCTGATTCCGTCGGAAGGCGGACGGCCGGTCGTGCTCGAAGTGAACGGCGTCGCGGCGTGGCGCGGTTTGCAATCGGTGACGCCGCGCGATATCGCGGCGCTGCTCGTCGACGATTTTCTCGATCGCAAGCTGGCCGCATCGAAAGGCCCGCTTGCGCTCGCCAGCGGCGATGAGCGCGTCTGACGCCGCGCGCACCGCGTTTCTGCGCGCGTGCCGGCTCGATGTCGAGACCAGGAAGCCCGGCAACGTGAGCGTCGCGAGCGCGGGGCACAACATGACATCGGCGCAATTCATCGCGAGCGCGGGCACGGCGGCGGCGGGACTCTTCACGCCGCGCGCACGCGTGGGCGCGCGCATTCTCGACGCCGTGCGGCGGACTTTCGACGCGGTCGGCTGCAACACGAATCTGGGCATCGTGCTGCTCGCCGCGCCTTTGTGCGCCGCGCTCGAACGTTTCGATGGCGACGCTCCGATCGATGCATCGCGCTGGCGCGCGGCGACCGAGCGCGTGCTCGCGGAACTGGACGTCGACGATGCGCGCCTCGCGTATCGCGCGATCGCGCTGGCGAATCCGGGCGGCCTCGGCGACGCGCCCGAGCAGCCCGTGCATGCGCCGCCGACCGTGACCTTGCGCGCGGCGATGTCGCTCGCGGCGGATCGCGACAGCATTGCGCGTCAGTATGAGAACGGTTTCGCCGATATCTTCGGCGCGGGCCTCGATGCGGTGGGCGCCGTGTCGTCGGCGACGGAGCATCGCGCGATGCTGGAAGCGTTCCTGACGTTTCTTTCCGGCTGGCCCGATTCGCACATTGTGCGCAAGCAGGGCGCGGCGATGGCGCAAAGTGTCACGCGCGATGCGGCGATGCATCGCGCGAACTGGCACGCGGCGGGTTGTCCCGCGGAGTCGCCCGCGCTCGATCGATGGGATGCCGAACTGAAGGCGCGCGGCATCAATCCCGGCACGAGCGCGGACCTCGCGGTGGCGGCGCTTTTCGTCGCGTTGACGACGTCATCGGCGAATGCATGAAGTCTGCCCGCGCGGACCGGAAATTGGCACGGAACATGTTAGGAAGTTCGCGGTTGAGCGGTCGCATCGGCAATCCGGTGGGACCGCGAGCCTTGCGCGGCTAAAGAGGTGCCCGTCGCGAGTCGAGAGCAAGTCGCTATCCCTAGAACCACACATCACTGGAGGAACAGCATGGCCAAGATCAACCGCGTCCTGGTAGGAGAGTCGCTCGTCGGCGATGGCAACGAGGTGGCACACATCGACTTGATCATCGGACCGCGAGGTTCCGCTGCCGAGACCGCGTTCTGCAACGCGCTCACGAACAACAAGGACGGCTTCACGTCGCTGCTCGCCGTGGTTGCGCCGAATCTGCTGACCAAGCCGAACACGATTCTCTTCAACAAGGTGACGATCAAGGGCGCGAAGCAGGCCGTGCAGATGTTCGGCCCGGCGCAGCGCGCGGTGGCGATGGCTGTCGCCGACAGCGTGGAAGGCGGCGTCATTCCCGCCGACGAAGCCGACGACCTGTTCATTTGCGTCGGCGTGTTCATTCACTGGGAAGCGGACAACGACCAGAAGATTCACGACTTCAACTATCAGGCGACGAAGGAAGCGATTGCGCGCGCGGTGGCGGGCGAGCCATCGGCCCAGGATGTAGTATCGAAGAAGGGAACGATGTCGCATCCGTTCTCGCCGAGCTGATTTGTTGTTTGGGGCCGGTGCGTGTGGGTCTTTTGCGTGCCGGCTGTCTTGGCGTTGTTCGTTTCATAACCACGAGGCTCTTCGCATGACCCCACGTTGCTGCGCGTTGTCGGTGCTTCTTTGCCTCTCGCTGATCTCGCCGCTTTCGTTCGCCGCGACAGGCGCGGGTGGCGGGCCGCCGCCGGCGAAGACGCACGATTATCCGACCGAAGGGCGCGTGGAATACGTGCTCGGATGCATGGACGATAACGGGCACGATTTCGCCAACGTGTACAAGTGCTCGTGTGCGATCGACAAGATCGCCAAGGTGCTTACTTATGACGATTACGTCGAGCAATCTACGTTTTCTAAGTACGCTACGTTGGGTGGGGAAGGTGGGGCAGAGTTTCGCGTGGATCGCGCGAAGGCTCAAACCAAAAAGTATCGGGAATTGCAGAGGGATGCTTATAAGGCTTGTGGGATTCAGCAGAAGGCTGCTGCCAAGTGAAGTTCTTTTTGCTTGCGGTTTTCTCTCGCGCTCTTGATTTCGCCGGATCCCGTGATCGTGTCGGTCTATTAGCACTGCCCCTGTGCGGGGCGGCACAGGGGCAACGCTAATAGACCGACGCGAAACCGGGATCCGGCGAAAACCAAAGCCAAAAACCAAAAGCGAAAAAAAACCAAAAACCCATCACCCCGGCACATACCCCCGCCCGATCCAAGCAAGGCTAACAGAACCGCCGCCCCGCACATCGACGCTACGTCGTCGCTCAATCACAACACCCACAGCATCGACATCATCGAACTTGGCTGGCTTGGCCAGCGTAACCCTTACCCAATGCGCACCGAAATCCGCGATAAGCATCTGCGCGATGCGCTCCGCCAGCGCCTCCAGCAACTGCAATCCATGCGACGCAAGCAGCCCGTGAACCGCCTCCCGCACTGCCGCATAGTTGACCGTGTCCTCGATCCGATCCGTCACGCAGGCGCGCAACGACGGCACTCCGATCGCGAGGCTCATCCGCACCGGCTGCGGATCATGCAGCTCGCTCTTGTCGATGCCGATAACCGTCTGCCCCGTCAGTCCCTCGATATAAACGATGTCCATTGCAGCATGCGATAGGGACGCATCAGGTTGCGGCGCAACATGCGCAGCTTCGCGGATCGGTTCGAATCGGCCCATATGTTCATCACCGCGCGAATGCGGCCCTTTATAGAAAAGAGACCCGGCGCCAATCGCCGAATCCATCCGCGAATGGCAAGCAAAAAGCGGGCGCGTTCGCATCACTCTATGCGACTACTTATTGAACCTACGCGCCTAAGGATGTACAGTTTTTGAGAACCGGTCGTTCGGGTCCGCAGACAGCACCTGAAATCTCCCGATCATCCGGCCACGAGGCGCGCCTTCAGGCACGATTGGCCGCAGCGCCAGCGTAAAACACAACAGATTCGGCGTCGAACGGCCGCGCGAAACGCGCACCGGAATGCGGCGCAACGGAGACTTGCCCCCATGTCGTCACTTGCTGACGTAGACACGCATGTCCGGGAAGTGCTGAACATCGTCAATAATCCGCTGGCCGCGCGCCGCGCCAGCGATTCGGTCGCGCAATCGTGGCTGCGATGCCTCACGGAATTCAGGCTCGATCCAGGCCGCTTCGTCATGCCGCCCGTGCTCGCGCAGCACGAACTCAACGAGCGTCGCGAAGCCGCGAGCGATCTCATCGCGTGCTCGAAGCTCGAAATGACGACGCTCTATCAGCAACTCGCCGATCCTGAACTCGCCGTCGTGCTCGTCGATGCCGATGGCGTCATCGTGCATCAGGTGTCGTCGGTGCCGTTCGGCGAAGCCGTCGCCGCCGACGGCCTGCGCGTCGGCGCGATGTGGAGCGAGCGCGAAGCCGGTACCAACGGCATGGGCACGTGCCTCATCGAGCGCGACTGCATCGCCGTTTGTCAGCACGAGCATTTCTATCCACGCTATACATCGCTCACGTGCTCCGCCGCGCCGATCTTCGATGAACGCGGCACCGTCGTCGGCGTGCTCGATGTCACGAGCCGCTCGAAGCTGTTGCAGCAGCATTCGCTCGTGCTCGTCGGCATGTCGCGGCAGATGATCGAAAATCGTCTGATCGATGCGCGCTACCGGCACGCGAACATGATCCACTTTCATAGCCGGCCCGAGTTCGTCGGCACTCTGCATGCGGGCAAGCTCGCCGTCAGCGACGACGGCGTCGTGCTCGCCGCAAGCCGCAGCGCCCTCTTCCAGCTCGATCTGCGCTCGCCCGCCGAGCTGTGCGGCAAGCGCATCGAGGAAGCGTTCAATGCGTCGCTCGAAGACATGATCGCGCGCAGCATTCGCGGCTCGTTCCATCCGGTGACGGTCTACAGCGCGAAGGCGAACAGCCGCTTCTTCCTCACTGCGCAGACGTCGCGCGAAGGCGCGAAGGGCGCAACGCGCATCCTGATGAACGATCCGGCATCGCGCGATCTGTCCGCGCCCGGCGCGCGCGCCAAAGCGTCGAAGAAGGACGCGCGCGAGCCGGCATCGGCGGGCCGCCTCGACAAGCTCGCGCATCTGGAGTTCGGCGATCCGCGCATGGCCTCGCAGATTCAACTCGCGGCGCGCGTGATCCAGCGGAAGATCCCGATCATCCTGCGCGGCCAGACAGGCACCGGCAAGGAAGTCTTCGCCAATGCGCTGCACAGCATCAGCCCTAACGGAACCGGTGCGTTCGTCGCGGTGAATTGCGCATCGCTGCCGGAGAATCTGATCGAAAGCGAACTGTTCGGATATCGCGCCGGTGCGTTCACCGGCGCGCAGCGTGAAGGCCGTCGCGGCAAGATCGTGCAGGCGAACGGCGGCACCCTTTTCCTCGATGAAATCGGCGACATGCCGCTCGCCTTGCAAGCGCGTCTTCTGCGCGTGCTCGAAGAACACGAGGTCACGCCGCTCGGCGCGGAAACGACGGTGAAGGTGGACTTTCAGCTCATCAGCGCGAGCCACCGCAATCTCGTCGAGCTCGTGCAAACCGGCATGTTCCGCGAGGACCTGTATTACCGGCTGAACGGTATCGAGATCAATCTGCCGCCGCTGCGCGAACGCGCCGATGCGCTCGCGCTCATCGGCCATATTCTCGAGACCGAAGCCGAAGAACCGCCCGCGCTTTCCGCCGAAGCGAAGCAGGCGCTCTTGAACTATCCGTGGCCGGGCAATATCCGCCAGTTGCGGCATGTGCTGCAGATGGCGATCGCACTCTGCGACGGCCCCGAGATTCGCTGCGCGCATCTGCCGCCAGAGATCGCGAACGGCGTCGCGCCGGTCACGCAAACCGCCGCACGCACGCCGATAACCGCAGCGCCGCATCTCGCCGACGATGCCGATACGTCGTCGCTCAACGCGATCCAGGTCAAGGAGCGCGAGACCGTGCTTCAGTTGCTCGACGAGCATCGCTGGAACGTGAGCAATGTCGCGAAGGTGCTCGGCATCAGCCGCAATACGCTGTATCGCAAGATGCATCGTCTGCATATCCGGCTGTCGCACGATACGCCGGGCGCATCCGACGCATGACGCAACCCACGCCCGCCCGCCGGCTCGACGAGTTCAAGCCCGACGCGCGCTTTGCGTGGTGCGTGACGGGCTCGGGCCATATGCTCGAAGAATCGATCGCGCTCGCACGGCAGCTTCCGGGCGTCGATCTGTTTCTCTCGTCTGCCGGCGAGGAAGTGCTGCCGCTCTACGGCTGGACTGTCGCGAAACTGCGCGAGCACTTCAAGGTGTTGCGCGACAACAGCGCGAGCAGCGTGCCCGTCGGCATGATCTATAGCGGCGAATATCACACGGTCGTGATCGCGCCCGCGACGAGCAACACCGTCGCCAAATGCGCGTTCGGCATCTCCGACACCCTGCCCACCAATCTCTATGCGCAAGCCGGCAAGCAATGCGTGCCGGGCATCGTGTTCGCATGCGATACCGCGCCCTCCGTCATCACGCAGGCCCCGCACGAATGGGTCGAAGTGAGGCCGCGCGCGATCGAGTTCGAGAACGTCGAGCGGCTCGCGCGCTTCGCGCATACCACCGTGGCCCGCTCGCTCGACGATCTCAAAGCCGCGCTCGATCAACGCCTGGCGGACCTGAAGCTCGCATGGAACACATCGTCTTCCTGACGGGACGGCTCGCGGAGCCGAGCCTTCGGCAAGTGCTCGAAAGCATCGCGCCTGCGGCCGCAGGATCGCCGTTCACATGGGAAGTGCGCGAGATCGGCCTTCAGGTCGCGGGCCTGATGACCGCCGACATGATCCGCCGGCGCGTCGCGACGCCCTTGAGCGAAGGCACGACTCGCATGATCGTGCCCGGCCGATGCCGCGGCGATCTCGACGCCCTCACCGCGCATTACGGCGTGAAGGTCGAGCGCGGTCCCGAAGAGGTGAAGGACTTGCCGCAATTCTTCGGACGCGAGGCGCGGCATGTCGATCTGTCGCGCTACGAGACGGAGATATTCGCGGAGATCGTCGATGCGCCGCGTCTCGATCTCGACGGCATCGCGGCGCGCGCGCGCGAATACAAGCGGCAAGGCGCGGATGTAATCGATATCGGCTGTCTGCCGGAAACGCCGTTTGCTCATCTCGAGGACGCGGTCGCGATGCTTAAAGAGCAAGGCTATCGCGTGAGCGTCGATTCGATGCGTGAAGAGGAACTCGTGCGCGGCGGGCGCGCGGGCGCGGACTATGTGATGAGCCTCAACGTCGATACGCTATGGATAACTGATGAAATTGCGTCGACGCCGATACTCGTGCCGCGCGAGCCCGCGGACGTCGCATCGCTCGATGCCGCAATCGACGCGATGACGAGGCGCGGCCGCGCCTTTCTCGCCGATCCGATTCTCGATCCGATTCCGTTCGGACTCGCGGCGTCCATCGCGCGTTACGTGTCGTTGCGCGAGCGTCATCCCGAAGTGCCGATCATGATGGGCGTCGGCAATGTGACCGAGCTGACCGAGGCCGACACGAGCGGCATCAACGCAGTGTTGTTCGGCATGGCGGCGGAATTGCGCATCGCCGCCGTGCTGACGACGTCGGTCAGCCTGCACGCGCGCCGCGCCGTTCGCGAAGCCGATGTCGCGCGTCGCGTGATGCACGCCGCGCGCGAAACGCAGACGCTGCCCAAAGGCATATCCGCCGATCTGTCCGCGCTGCACGCAAAGCGGCCGTTTCCGTACGATGCCGAAGAGATCGCCGCATTCGCCGCCGCCGTGCGCGATCCGAATTTTCGCGTGCAAGTATCGGCGGACGGCATACATGTCTATAACCGCGACGGGCATCACGTCGCCGTCGATCCGTTCGCGCTCTATCCCGCGCTGAAGATCGAAAACGATGGCGGGCACGCGTTCTACCTCGGCGTGCAGCTCGCGCGCGCGGAAATCGCGTGGCAGCTGGGCAAGCGCTTCGATCAGGATGAGCAACTCGATTGGGGATGCGAAGTCGATCGGCCCGATGAAGACCTGATGGCGTGGCATGCGCCCGGCAGCACAAAAAAGACAAGCTAAGGCTTCCATTTGATCGAGCAGCCGAGCGCGGGATATTGCGCTTCGGGCGCTTCGCCGTTTATCGCTACTGCGCGCATCGCTTCGAAGAGATCGCGGCGCGCATCGGGCAAAGCCTGCTTGCGCGACGCATCGATTCGGCCGCGATATTTCAGGCGCAATTCGCGGTCGAAGCCGAAGCACTCCGGCGTGCAGACCGCGCCATACGCGCGCGCGATTTCCTGCGTTTCGTCGTGCAGATACGGAAACGGCAGGTTCCATTCTTCGGCGACCGCGATCATGCGATCGAAGGCGTCGTCGGTGTAGACGGCCGCATCGTTCGAATTGATGCCTGCCACGTTGACGCCGATTTCATGCAACGCGCGCGCATCGCGGATCAGGTTCGGCATCGCGGCCTTCACGTAGGGACAGTGATTGCACATGAAGACGATCACGAGGCCGTTCTCACCCTTCAGAGAATGAGGTGTGTGCATGCTGCCGTCGGTCGCGGGGAGCACGAAACCGGATGCGATCGCGCCGAGTTCGGCAGTCGGTGATTCGGTAGGCATGATGACATCGCTCCAAAAAGGTTGCTCGAACTATTCAATGGTTGACTGCAAATAGCCTAAAATGCGGTTCCGCTAACAACATGAACTACAGCGTAATCCTTAGTTTTTTGTACTTCGCATCCGCCGTTGAACATTTCTCCACGCCTTTAAGCCTTCGCGCAGCTCTCCTTTCAACGGAGCGGCGCCGCCATCATGCAAGTCATCAGTCTTTTTCTTCACCCCTCCCGCGCAGCGCTCGACAATCATCGACACTATGCCGCCTTGCATGGGTATCGCCATATCGTCATCGACGCGGCAGACATCTATCGGAACGCGCCGGCGCAATGGCTCTTCAAGTACGAGTCGCTGCTCTCCGAAATGCACCGCGCCGAAGAGGGCGAGATCGTTTTGTTGCTGAGCGAGAACGCTGCGATCGTCGAGCCGGTGCCGCTCGACTTCGTGCTCGGCGAACGCGACTGGCTGCTCACCCGTATCAAGGACGTGCGGCCTCAACCCGATGTTCAAATCTGGCGCAACACGGATCGGGTGCGCGCCGAGCTGCTGAAAGTCGTGAATCGCTGCCGGTTCGGATCGCCTATACCGCCAATCGAAACCGACCTGCTCGATGCCTTCGATGCATGCACGTTTCCTCGCGTTTGCGGTAACGCGCGGAACCCGATCTACGCGGTGCTCGCCGCCAGTGGCCCCCTCATGCCCGTATGGCCGCGGTTTCGCGTATTCGCGCTCGCTATCGCCGAAGAGCACGCCGATCTCTCGCGAACATGCGTGCATCCCCGGCTGCGGGAAGCGCTCATCGAGCATCTCAATGCACATCGCAACAACCATGCGCGTGCGTTCGAGGACGGCGCATCCGATGAAAGCACGATGACGGCCATGAGCACCTGCAATCCCGGACGGCCCGTGTCGATCACGACCGTCTACACGCCAGAGGCAGCGATCTACGGACGCATCGCAGAAGCGAACCTGCGTGAGTATTGCGAACGTCATGGCTATACCTTGTACGTGCATCGCGAGGTTCCGCGCCGCATCGCCGAACGCCTGCCGATGCGCGGCAATTGGGTCAAGCCTTTCCTGCTGCGCGAAAACCTCCCGCATCACGAATGGGCTTTCTGGCTCGACGCCGACACGCTCGTCAACGATCTCGACCGGCCACTCGAGTCTTTCTGCAGCAGCCGCGATCTCGTTCTTGCGCGCGATGTCGGCACCTGGATTTTCAATTCAGGCGTGATGGGTTTTCGCCGCACGCCTGCGAATGCCGCGCTACTCGATCGGGTCATCGCAAGCGTCGAGAACGTCGATGACAAGCAAAGTCTCGTATCGGGCGGCGGGGATCAATGGCATTTCAATTGCGCGGTCTCGGAGCAGGCATCGTTGGGCAGCGAAGACATATGCAGCCTCGTTGACATCAACACGCCGTGGGGCTTTCGTGTGCCGTCGAGCTTTCTCGTTCACTATCACGGCATGTCGCCGCAGATGCGGGCGCTGCTCATGTCGTACGATCTTCGATTGCGCAGGGCCGAGATGGAACATGCGGGGATGGCTGTCGGTGATTCGGTAGGCATGAAATAGGTCCCAATTGTTTCGATTGGCGGTTTGGCATATTGGTGGGGCGATTGCACTCGGATAGCATCGAAGTTCTCCTTAACTATCCGAGGACATGAGTATATTTTCAGTGTCGAAGAAGCGCAGAAGGATCTGCCTGAAGCCGCCCGTCTTACCGAGCGGCGCTCCTCTCAGTGATACCGCTTCGCCATCGCCTCGAGTCCCATCGGCCTGATGCGATCCGCGTGTCCCGCGCAGCCGAACGCCTCGAACCGCTCGACGCATAAATCCCGCGCCGCCGCCGTCGCCGCCTTCAGCGCATGCCTCGGATCGAACTCCGACTTCGCCGACGCCATCGCGCGCCGCATCGCGCCGGTCATCGCGAGCCGGATATCCGTATCGATGTTCACCTTGCGCACGCCGTTCGCGATGCCGCGCCGAATTTCATCGACGGGCACGCCGAACGTCGCCGGAATCTCACCGCCATGCTCGCGGATGATCGCGAGCCATTCCTGCGGCACTGACGACGAACCGTGCATCACGAGATGCGTATCCGGAATGCGCGCGTGAATCTCGGCGATGCGATCGATCGCGAGAATATCGCCGGTTGGCTGGCGGCTGAACTTGTAAGCGCCGTGCGACGTGCCGATGGCGATCGCGAGCGCATCGATGCCCGTCGCCTCGACGAACGCGCGCGCTTCGTCGGGATCGGTCAGCAGGCGATCGTGACTCAGCGCGCCTTGTGCGCCGACGCCGTCCTCGTCGCCGGCGCGCCCCGTCTCCAGCGATCCGAGACAACCCAGCTCGCCCTCCACCGACACGCCCACCGAATGCGCCGCCTCGACGACGCGCCGGCTCACGTCCACGTTGTAGTCGTATTCCGCGGGCGTTTTCTGATCGGGCATGAGCGAGCCGTCCATCATCACGGAGGTGAAGCCCGAACGAATCGCCTGCTGGCAAACCGACGGGCTCGCGCCGTGATCCTGATGCAGCACCACCGGAATATCCGGATGCGCCTCGACCGCCGCCAACACCAGATGCCGCAGATACGGCTCGCCCGCATACTTGCGCGCGCCCGCCGACGCCTGCAGGATGACCGGGCTTCTCGTCGCCTCGGCCGCCTGCATGATTGCGTGGACCTGCTCCATGTTGTTGACGTTGAACGCGGGCACGCCGTAACCGTGCTCCGCCGCGTGATCCAGCAACTGCCTCAATGCGATGAAAGCCATCGTGATGTCTCCATGCAAAACGCGAAAATCATGCGGCCACGCGGCGCGCTTCGTCGACGAGCGCATCGGTCGTCACGCCGAAGTGCGCGAACAGTTCGCTGGCGGGCGCCGATTCACCGAAGCGATCGATGCCGATCACGCCGCCATTCAGCCCGACGTACTGCCGCCAGAACGCCGTGACGCCCGCTTCGATCGCGACACGCGGCACGCCTTCGGGCAGCACGCGTTCGCGCCACGCGTTGCACTGGCGATCGAACACGGTCGTCGAAGGCATCGACACGACGCGCGCGAGAATGCCCTCTTTCTTCAGCGGCTCGACGGCGGCGAGCGCAAGCGCGACTTCCGAGCCGGTCGCGATCAACACGACGCGGCGCGCATCGCGCTCGCAAGTCGAAGGCCAGTCGGCGAGCACGTAGCCGCCGCGCTCGATGCCGTCGATCTGCGCTTCGTCGCGCGGCACGAACGGCAAATTCTGCCGCGACAACAGCAGACACGAAGGCCGGTCGCGCTCGATCGCGCCGATCCACGCCTGCATCGTCTCGACCGTATCGCACGGACGCCACACGTCGAGGCCCGGAATCATGCGCAGCGTCGCGGCGTGTTCGATCGGCTGATGCGTCGGGCCATCCTCGCCGAGTCCGATGGAATCGTGCGTAAAAACGAACACCGTTCGCGTCTTCATCAGCGCGGCCATGCGCAGCGCATTGCGCGAATAGTCGGAGAACGTCAGAAACGTGCCGCCGAACGGCAGATACCCGCGATGCAGCGCAACGCCGTTCAGCACCGCGCTCATGCCGAACTCGCGCACGCCGAAGTGGATGTAGTTGCCCTTCTCCGGCGCGGCGCTTACATCGACCGCGTCCTTCCAGCGCGTGAGATTCGAGCCGGTCAGGTCGGCCGAACCGCCGAGCAGTTCGGGCAACGCGCGCGCCAGTCCTTCGATCGCGAGTTGCGACGCCTTGCGGGTCGCGATGCTCTGTCGCGCGCGATCCGCATCGCGCACGAGCGTATGCGCCGTGTCGCGCCAGTTCGCGGGCAACGCGCCGCGCACGCGCCGCTCGAATTCGGCGGCCTCGCCCGGAAACACGCGGCGATACGCACCGAAGCGACGTTTCCAGTCGTCCTGTGCCGCCGCGCCCGCCTCGCGCGCGTCCCACAGCGCGCGTATCGGCGATGGGATCTCGAACGGCGGATGCATCCAGCCAAGCGCGTGCCGCGTCGCTTCCACTTCGTCGGCGGGAAGCGGCGCGCCGTGCACATCGTGCGTGCCGGCCATCTTCGGCGCGCCGAGGCCGATCACCGTCTTGCAGCAGATCAGCGTCGGCCGGTCCGACTCGCGCGCGAGCTGCAACGCATGCGATACGTCGTCGACATCGTGGCCGTCCACCGCGCGCACGACATGCCAGCCGTACGATTCGAAGCGCTTCGGCGTATCGTCGGTGAACCAGCCGTCGACGTGGCCATCGATGGAAATGCCGTTGTCGTCGTAAAGCACGGTGAGCTTGTTCAGCCGCAACGTGCCCGCAAGCGACGCCGCTTCGTGCGACACGCCTTCCATCAGACAGCCGTCGCCCGCGAAAACATACGTGCGATGGTCGACGATCTCATGCCCCGGCCGATTGAACTCGCGCGCGAGCAACGCTTCGGCAAGCGCCATGCCGACTGCGTTCGTCAGCCCTTGCCCGAGCGGTCCGGTCGTCGTTTCGACGCCGGGCGTCACGCCGAATTCCGGATGTCCGGGCGTCTTGCTGCCCATCTGCCGGAAGCGCTTGATCTCGTCGATGGACAAGTCATAGCCGCTCAGATGCAGCAACGCATAGAGCAGCATCGAGCCGTGCCCGTTCGACAGCACGAAGCGGTCGCGATCGGGCCAGTCGGGATCGGCGGGATTATGTTTCAGATGACGTCCCCATAACGCGACCGCGATCTCCGCCATGCCCATCGGCATGCCGGGATGACCGGAGTTGGCCTGGCTCACGGCATCGACGGCGAGCATGCGCAACGCGTTCGCCATCTGCCGCGTGTCGGGTGAGCGATGAAGTCGGGGCAATGCTTCAGCGACGGCATTCATGTGATGCCTCCTTGGATGCGATGATGAGAAACCTTTCATGCGCGCGCGCGCCGGTCGCGTAGCTGCAGGATCATCGGCGTGAAGATGAGCTGCATCGCGAGACCCATCTTGCCGCCGGGCACGACGATCACATTCGGCCGCGACATGAACGAGTCGTGCAGCATCGTCAACAGATACGGAAAGTCGATGCCCTTCGGCTTCGCGAAGCGGATCACGACGAAGCTCTCGTCGGGCTGCGGAATCTCGCGCGACGTGAACGGGTTCGACGTATCCACGGTCGGCACGCGCTGGAAATTCACATGCGTGCGCGAGAATTGCGGGCAGATGTAGTTCACGTAATCGGGCATGCGGCGCAGGATCGTATCGACGACGGCTTCATGCGAGTATCCGCGCATCGTCTGATCGCGATGCAGCTTCTGAATCCATTCGAGATTGATGATCGGCACCACGCCGACGAGCAAGTCCGCATGACGCGCGATATCGACCTTGTCGGTGACGGCTGCGCCATGCAGGCCTTCGTAGAACATCATGTCCGTGCCGGGCGTGACGTCTTCCCATGGCGTGAAGGTGCCCGCTTCCTGCTTGTAATGCACGGCTTCGCCTTCATCGTGCACGTAGTGGCGAAACTTGCCGCCGCCGGTTTCGCCGTAGGTATCGAACAGCGTTTCGAGTTCAAGCAGCAGATTCGCTTCCGGCCCGAAGTGGCTGAAGTTGACGAGACCGTCGCGTTCGCTCTGCTTCATCGCTTCGCGCATGCCGAGGCGATCGTATCGATGGAACGCATCGCCTTCGACGATCTGCGCGTTGATTTTTTCGCGCCTGAAGATATGCGTGAAGCTCTTCATGACGGTGGTGGTGCCGGCGCCGCTCGAACCGGTCACTGCAACGATCGGATGTTTGACTGACATGCGCTTGTCTCCCTGAATGTAATCGATGAGCGCCGTTTCAGATGCGGGATCAGGCTTCCGTTTCCGGCAGGAACAGCGAGCGCTCCTTGAACAAGGGCGACGTGAACGGCTTGTCCTCGCCGCGATCGTATTCGCCGTGATAGCGCTGAATGCGGTCGACTTCGTTGCGTGAGCCGAGTATCACGGGCACGCGTTGATGCAGCGCTTTCGGCTCGACATCGAGAATGCGTTCGCGCCCGGTGATCGACAGCCCGCCCGCCTGCTCGACGAGAAAGCTCATCGGGCTGGCTTCATACAGGAGACGCAGGCGGCCTTCCATCGCTGGCGTCTTGAAGTCGCGCGGATACATGAACACGCCGCCGCGCATGAGGATGCGATGCACTTCCGCGACCATCGATGCGATCCAGCGCATGTTGAAGTCCTGCGCGCGGCATCCGGTGCGGCCGTCCTTGCATTCCTGCACGTAGCGGCGCACGGGGGGTTCCCAGAAGCGCTCGTTCGATGCGTTGATCGCGAACTCGCACGAATCCTCGGGAATGCGAATATCGGAGTGCGTGAGCACGAAGTTGCCGACATCGCGTTCGAGCGTGAAGCCGTGCGTGCCATTGCCGACGGAGAGCACGAGCATCGTCGACGGGCCGTAGATCGCATAGCCTGCCGCAACCTGCTCGCGGCCCGGACGCAGAAACGCTGCATCGTTGGGCGCGTCGCTTTCGTCGCTCGCGCGCCTCAACACCGAGAAGATCGATCCGACTACGCCGTTGATATCGATGTTGGACGAGCCATCGAGCGGATCGAACGCGAGCAGATACTCGCCACGCGGATACGGCTCGGGAATCGCGTAGACGTCGTCCATTTCTTCCGACACCATGCCCGCGAGCAGACCGTCCCATTCGCAATGCTGCAGGAAAATATCGTTGGTCACGAGGTCGAGCTTCTTTTGTTCCTCGCCATGCGTATTGATCGATTGTGCCGAGCCGTGCTGTCCGCTCAACGCACCGCGCGTCAATGCGGCCGCGATCGTCTTGATCGATGCGGCCACGTCGATCAACAGCGCGGAGAGTCCGCTCGCCGCCTCGGGTCCGGGCTTGCGGTCGAGCGTGTCGATCAGGAACTTCGATAAGGTCGTGCGTCCATCCTGCATCGCGTTCTCCTTCGAGTTATGAATCGGTGAACACGCGGCTCGCGCGGATATCGCTGGCGTCGAGTTGCATCAGCGCGTTGGCATCGGCGACACCGTTGCCGCTTTCGGCCGCGGCGAACAGCCGGTTCGCCTGACGCAGTCGCGCGCGATCCAGCGCATTGCGCACCGAACGCGCGTTGGCGAAGTTCGGCTGTCTGATGCGATGCGCAAGATAGTCTTCGAAGGCGCATCGGGCGGCGTCGTCGAAGCGGTAGTGCATGTCGCTCAGCATGTGCTCGGCGATTTGCAGAAGCTCGCCGGGCGCGTAGTCCGGAAATACGAGGTGATGCGCGATGCGCGAACGAAAGCCCGGGTTGCTATGAAAGAACGTCTCCATGCGCGACTCGTATCCCGCGAGGATCACGACGAGGTCGTCGCGCTGGTTCTCCATCGTTTGCAGCAGGATTTCAATGGCTTCCTGTCCGTAGTCGCGTTCGTTTTCCGGGCGATACAGGTAATAGGCCTCGTCGATGAAGAGCACGCCGCCCATCGCACGCTTGAGCACTTCGCGCGTTTTGGGCGCGGTATGGCCGATGTACTGGCCGACGAGATCGTCGCGTGTCACCGAGACGAGATGATTGCGGCGGATATAGCCCAGGCGATGCAGCACTTGCGCCATGCGCAGCGCAACCGTGGTCTTGCCGGTTCCGGGATTGCCCGAGAAGCACATGTGCAGCGTGGGCGCACCCGATGCGATACCGAGTGTCTCGCGGGCGCGCTCCACGAGCAGATGGGCGGCGATCTCGCGGATGCGCGTCTTGACCGGCGCGAGGCCGATGAGATCGCGGTCCAGTTCCGCCAGTACTTCGCCGATGCGCGATTCGCGATAGAGCGCCATCAGGTCGGCGTGCATCGCTTTCGCTTGCGGCGCTTCTTCGAGCGTGGCTTCGGCGTTCATGGTCGGTGTTCCTCATCAATAACGCTCGCCGCTCGGGCGATCGGTTGCGTAGGTGCGGATCGCATAGCGCTGGATGCGGCTTCTGTCGTCCTGGCGTTCGAGTCGGAAGCCTCGTTCTTCCGCTGGGCGATTCACCATGAACGAGAGGCGCATCGTTTCGAATCCGCGGACGGAGTCGAAGGCGTTTACTTTGATGTAGTGGTTCGGATACGTCTTGCGGCATTCGTTCACTTCCATCAGCACGCCGGCGGCATCGTGGAGGTCGAACATGGGGAGGCCCCACATTTCCCAATACGTATTCCTTGGATGGGGATCGTCGGTGTATTCCACCGAGCAGGCCCAGCCTTGCTCTAACGCGTAATTGATCTGTGCGGATATTTCTTCGTCGGTTAATGGTGGCAGGAAGGAGAATGTTCCTTGGGTGATGTTCATTTCGGGTTCCTTATGTTTGGAGATTCGGCTTCTTCTATGAAATCCTGTGTTCGCGGCGGTCTATTAGCGTTGCCCCTGTGCGGGGCGGCACTCACTTTCTTTGCTGCTGCAAAGAAAGTAAGCAAAGAAAGCAGCTACTGATACGCCCGCGGTCACACGCAATTTGGGTAGTCCTCTCGTCCATCGTGGGCTGCCTAAAGAGTGCCCTCATAGGCCCAACCGGGCTTGGATCGCGCACGGTCCGTCACATCGCACCACACACCAAACGGGTTCAGCACCAAATAGCTCCAGCCCGCTTCGCGGCCGACCGGTCCATCGGGGATGCATGTGCTTCTCTACTAACGTCTCCATCTCACTGCAATCGCCGCCCTTTGGTTTTCCTTGCGGACCCGGCGGCAGCGCGTAGCGCTGTGCCGAAGCTGTTTCGTGCTGAACCAGTGTCCTCAACACCTTCGGGCGGCAGACCGTGCGCGATCCAAGCCCGATTAGGTGTTTGAGGGCACTCTTTAGGCGAGTGCCGCCTGTGACGAGAGGACTACCCAACGTGCGTGTGACCGCGGGCCTGAAAAGCTGCTTTCTTTGGTTACTTGTATATTGAATCTGGCGTCCGGAAGCTGATCTCTCCCGTTCGCTCGAAGCGGTAGC
>NZ_JALQDV010000034.1:0-3598 GCF_023631045.1 Caballeronia sp. AZ7_KS35
CCCAAAACCATGATCCTTACCAACTCAACCCTTGACGCTCAATACAGTTGCTTTCTTTGCAGCAGCAAAGAAAGTGACTGCCGCCCCGCACAGGGGCAGTGCTAATAGACCGACACGAAAACGGGATCCGGCGACAACAACAGACCTCTTAAACCCCCGCCGTAGCAGTAACAGCAAAATCCGGCGTATCCGTCGACGCATAGTTGAAAGTGACATCGCGCCAGGTATCGAGCGCCTGCTGCAACGGCGTACACCCCCGCGCGGCGGTTTCAAGAATATCGGGGCCTTCATGAGCAATATCCCGCCCTTCATTCCGCGCTTTCACCATGGCTTCGAGCGCGACGCGATTGGCCGTCGCCCCGGCCTGAATCCCTTGCGGATGTCCAATCGTCCCGCCGCCGAATTGCAGAATGCAGTCATCCCCAAAGAGATCGAGCAACTGATGCATCTGCCCTGCGTGAATCCCGCCCGATGCCACCGGCATCACCTTGCGCAACCCCGCCCACGGTTGATCGAAGAAAATCCCTCGCGACAGATCAGGCTCATTGCGCGCCTCGCGGCACACGTTGTAATAGCCCTGCACCGACAACGGATCGCCTTCCAGCTTGCCGACGGCAGTGCCCGCATGAGCATGATCGACGCCCGCCATCCGCAGCCACTTCGCGATCACGCGAAACGAGATGCCATGATTGCGCTGCCGCGTATAAGTCCCATGTCCCGCGCGATGCAGATGCAGGATCATGTCGTTGCGACGCGCCCACTTCGACATCGACTGAATAGCGGTCCAGCCGATCACGAGATCGATCATCACGATGCACGACCCGAGTTCCTTCGCGAATTCCGCGCGCTCGTACATGTCTTCCATCGTGCCGGCCGTCACGTTCAGATAGTGACCCTTCACTTCGCCGGTCTCGGCTTGCGCGCGGCTCACCGCTTCCATCGCGAAGAGGTAACGATCGCGCCAGTGCATGAACGCCTGCGAATTGATGTTCTCGTCGTCCTTCAGAAAATCGAGCCCGCCTTTCAAACCTTCGTACACGACGCGCCCATAGTTCTTTCCCGACAAGCCGAGCTTCGGCTTCACGGTCGCACCGAGCAGCGGACGTCCGTATTTATCGAGCCGCTCGCGTTCGACGACGATGCCCGTCGGCGGTCCCTGAAACGTCTTCAGATACGCAACGGGAATACGCATGTCTTCGAGCCGCAGCGCCTTCAACGGCTTGAAGCCGAACACATTGCCGATGATCGACGCCGTCAGGTTCGCGACCGATCCCTCTTCGAAAAGATCGAGTTCGTACGCGATGTAAGCGAAGTACTGCGGCTCGTCGGCGCGCGCATTCGGCACCGGTTCGACGCGATACGCCTTCGCGCGGTACATGTCGCATGCAGTGAGACGGTCGGTCCACACGACCGTCCATGTCGCCGTCGACGACTCGCCCGCCACGGCCGCAGCCGCTTCCTCCGGCTCGACCCCCGCTTGCGGCGTGATGCGAAAGAGCGCGATGACGTCGGTGTCCTTCGGCGTGTAATCGGGCTGCCAGTAGCCCATCTCGCGATACTTCATGACGCCGGCCGCATAGCGCGAGCGCGGATCGGACGGATTGCGCACCGCCTCGACGGCGGCCTTGCTGAAGTCGTTCATTCCGTTTCCTCGACAGTGAGATGAGAGTGGCGTCGCGGTGCTGCTCGAAGCGATCGCCGCTTGTGAACCGCGCCCTGCTGTCATTGCAGAGTAAGCACGCGTCGCACAGAAAGGAATTCACGAATTACTTGCCCGGGCTTAAGCGATGCCTTAGTCGGGAATAGCCCTGATGCGTTTATGAACGAAGCAATGGGACACTGTGTTCTGATTTCGTCACAGTCGGCGCGCATGATGAGCGAGCCGCGCTCTTCGGCATCCGCTTCATGTCATTGGCATGGCGCTTGCATCGTCGAAGGGCCGGCCCCCTCCCGGCCGCCTGGCGGATTCGTCCGCATCGGCAAATCATCGAAGCGGTATCGAGGCATCAACCCGACTCATCTGGAGGAACGCCCATGCAATGGACCACGCCGAGCTTCACCGATATGCGTTTTGGTTTTGAAATCACGATGTATATCGCCACCCGCTAAACGCGGACCGAACCCGCACGAAGCCGCATCGAAGCGATGGCGGCTCTTTCGTGCGGCTACGAATACTTTCGCCGACCATCATGATTTACGAGACCATCGTCACGACCGCGGATCGCGATGGCCGGCCGCATATCGCGCCGATGGGCGTGCGCTTCGAAGAGGGCCTCGCGATTCTTGCGCCGTTCCGTCCGTCGACGACGCTCGATAACGTCATCGCGACGAAGAGCGCCGTCATCAATCTGACGACGGACGTGCGCGTGTTCGCGGGCTGCGTGACGGGCATTGCGCGCGACTGGCCGACGGTTGCCGCGAGCACGGTGCCAAGCGTGCGGCTCGCATCGACGCTCGCGCATATCGAGCTGCGTCTCGCCGAACTTCTCGATGACGAAGCGCGCCCGACGTTGCGCATGGAATGTGTGCATCGCGAGACGCATGCGCCGTTTCCGGGCTTCAATCGCGCGCAGGCGGCGGTTGTCGAAGGCGCGATTCTCGTGAGCCGGCTGTTCATGTTGCCGCCTGAAAAGGTGGATAGCGAGGTGGCGTATTTGCGGATCGCCATCGACAAGACTGCGGGCGACGCCGAGCGCGAGGCCTGGCAATGGCTTTTGCAGGCGATCGAGGCGCATCGCGCGAAGGCTGTGAGCTGACGCGTTTTCCGTAGCCATCCCTCTGGAGTTTCGACGATGACCGCATTGCTCGCGAGCGTCCGCTCGGCCGACGAAGCCTTCGATGCGGCGGACGCCGGCGCCGAACTGATCGACCTGAAGGAGCCGGGCGCGGGCGCGCTGGGCGCTGTTGCGATCGGCGATATCGCGCGTATCGTGGGGGCGTTGCGTGCGCGGTATGCGGTGCGGCCGATCAGCGCGACCATCGGCGATTTGCCCAACGATGCGCTCGACGAGATGACCGCGCGCGTGCTCGATGTCGCGGCTACGGGCGTCGATTATGTGAAGGTCGGGGTGTCGCCCGGGGCGGGCGCTTTTGCGTGCTTGCGGCATCTGGCGAGCTTGCCGGCGGCTGTCGTGCCGGTGTTGTTATCCGACGATGGCGTGGATCGCGAACTGGCCGCGCTTGCGGCGCAACTGGGTTTTGTGGGCATCGTGTTCGATACGGCGAGCAAGGACGGGCGCACGTTGTTCGATTGCGTCGATGTGGGGGCGCTTGCTTCCTGCATCGGCGATGCGCGCAAGCGGGGGACGATGATTGCCGTCGCCGGATCTTTGAGGTGGGACGATCTCGACAGGATTCGTTTGCTCGCGCCGGATATTGCCGGGTTTCGTGGGGCTCTTTGCGATGAGCGCGATGGACGTACTGGGAGGCTTGATCCGCTTCGCGTCGAGAAGTGGATTCGGGCTTTGCATCTTGCTCGTTGAGCGTCTGTTATTCGGGGGCTTTTTCGCCGGATCCCGGTTTCGCGTCGGTCTATTAGCGTTGCCCCTGTGCGGGGCGGCACTCACTTTCTTTGCTGCTGCAAAGAAAGTAAGCAAAG
>NZ_JALQDV010000035.1:0-4153 GCF_023631045.1 Caballeronia sp. AZ7_KS35
CTTTCTTTGCTTACTTTCTTTGCAGCAGCAAAGAAAGTGAGTGCCGCCCCGCACAGGGGCAGTGCTAATAGACCGACACGAAAACGGGATCCGGCGAAATCAAAAAGCAAAACCAAAAGCAAAAGCAAAACCAAAAGCGAAGAAAATTCAAACCGCCACGTTGAGCAATCGATCCCGCATAACCCCCACATCGGACTTACTCAAAACCTCGACGACATAATTTGCATCCCGCACATAATCCGCAAACCGCCGATCCAGAATGCCTTTAGAAGCCAGCGCCTCGAGCGGCGCATTCGCCTCGACCTCGCAAGACTTCACGATCATCAACCGCTCCGCATTAAGCGAAGTAGAAAGCCACGCGGCGAGCGAATCCGAAGTGGTCTCCCAGTTCGTCATGGAATCGGGCGTCGAGCGCATCAGATCGGTCGGAACCCAAACCGCCACACGCCCATCGCGCAACGCGCGCCGAATCCTATCCTCGTTCGACGCCAGCACGAGCTCCGGCACCACGCCCTGCATCAGAATCGCGTACTGCGCCATCGCGAGCAGACACATGTTGTGAGCCGCGAGATCGTCGAAATGCCACTCCTGCTGATACTGCCGCACCGCGTCCGCGAAATCGCCGCCGCCCGGCACGATCACGACGCGCCCGCCGCCCACTTCCCATAGCCGCGTCAACCACTCGCGCAGCGCCGGGTCGTGACTCAGGCTTCCCCCGATCTTCACCACCCACATATTCCTGTCCTCGTTCGATCAAGCCGGCGGGCCACGCACCCGCATCCTTCGCTATGTTTCGCACGCTATCACGCAGCGCGCGCCGATGCATCGTTCGACAGATGCGCTTCGTTGCCTCCCGCGCCCTTCATCGCCATCGACGCCAGCAGCGCAACCGCCACGCTCGGCGCGCACGTCGATACCCATTCGGCACGCGTCGCATCGTCGCCGTCGATACCCACGAGACGCGCGAAGTCGACATAGCTGCGCGCCTCCTGCCGCGCCAGCGCCGCCGCCAGAAAGCGCCCGCAACCCGCGCCCACGATCGGCGCCGCCGCCAGCGCCGCATCCTGCGCAACGACGCGCGCCAGATTCGTCTCCAGCGCGCGCAATTGCTCGCGCCGCCAGCCCTGCGCGAAACGCCGCCACTCCGCATCGCTCGCATCGGCGGCGTCGCGGCCGATCATCCGCGCAATCCGGACGCGGCTCGCAGCCTGCGTCTTCGGCCCGTTGTCGGCGCTCGGATGCTGGTCGTGCTCGGGCCACAACTCGCCCGTCAGACGATAGACATCCGCGGTCGTCGCGAACCATTCGTTCATCACGCCGGCGTGCTCGCCGCGAAACGCGATGCGATGCGCGAGCCCGCACAACGGCGTTCGCACCACGCCCTGATACACGAGCTCGCCGCTCACGAGCCGTTCGGCGTCGCTGGTGCCGCGCGCCACGACGCGTCCGCCGACGATCGGAATGATGTCCGTCGTCGTGCTGCCGATATCGACGAGCAGCGCATCCGGCAGGCACGCCGCGACCCATTGCGCGGTCGCGAGCCAGTTCGCCGATGCGACCTTGCGCCAGTGTTCCGCGCACGCCGAGCGCGCGAGCCAGCCCGCGTCGCCGGCGAAGAACATCGTGCGCGGCCCGAGCCTTTGCGCAAGCGCGCGCGTCAACGCACGCACGCCCTCGGCGCGGTCGGCGAAGAGATCGACCATTTCGCCCGTCATCGTGACGGCGTGGCGCGCGGCCGGATCGGCGGCGGCGGGCCAGCGCTCGAACATCGCGTCGATCGCGCGTTCCAGGTGCGCCATGCCCTGCCACAACGGACACGCCCATTGCGCGACGTCGGCGAGCACGCCCGCGCGCGTCGCCATCGACACCTTGACGTGCGCGCCGCCCACGTCCCAGCCGAACACCGGCGCATCGTGCAATGTCGGTGCCGTCATGACGACGCTCCGGCGCACGCGCGCAGCAATCCGGCATCGCCGTCGAAGCCGGGCACGCGATGCGCCGCGAGCAGCTCCGCCGCGAGATTCCTGCCGCCGCGCCGGCTCAGTTCCGCATACGCGACCGTGAGACGCGGATTCACCTCGATCACGACCGGCCCGCGCTCGGGATGCCACACGACATCGATGCCGACGAAGCCGCGCAGCCCCGGAAACGCATCGGCGACGCGCAGTGCGAGCCGTTCGAGCGCGCGTCCTTGCGGCCCATGCCGGTCGATGCGGTCGACATCGACGCCATCGAACTGAACGATGCGCTCGCGCCGTTCCGATCCCGCCGCATCCGACAATCCGATGCGCTGCCGGTTGATGCTCACGAGCCGCGAGAGCCGGTCGCGGCAGATCAGCGAAAGGCTCAACGGCTCGCCGTCGACCCATTGCTGCAGCACGGGATTGCGGCCCGCTTCCGCACGCGCGGCGTATTCGGCGCGCGCGGCGGCGAGGTCGTCGTAGACGTAGGTATCGAGGCCGCCCGCGCCGTCGTCGGGCTTGACGACCCAGCGCCGGCCGATTGCGGCGGCCGCGTTTTCCGGTTCGAGCGCGCGCGTCGCGGCGATGCTGCGCGCGGCGAGACACGCGGCCGTCGCGCTCTTGCTCGATGCCGCGCGGATCGCTTCCTTCGCGCAGCCGAGCCAGCGCGCCTGGCCGACGGCGTCGTAGAGCTTGAGCAGCAGTCCGTCGCACTCGGGCGCGACGATGCAGGCATAGTCATGCTCGCGCGCCACGCGGGCCACGAAGCGGATGAGCGATTCGCCCGGATGCGCGCGCACGTAGCCGCTGGCGCCGTCGAGTTGCTCGAAGCGCGAGCTTGCGACGGTCACGTCGATGCCGGGCAGCGCGCGCAGATCGGCGGCGATGGCGTCGCGCATCACGCGGCCTTCGACGATGAGCGCGGAGAGATCGGCGAGGCTGCCTGCGCCTGCCGCGTCCGGATCGATGCCGCCGCCGGTGAGATACTCGAATACAAAGATCTTGGTCAAAGGAAAGCCATCCATGCAGGTGATACCCGTTCTCGATCTGCTCGACGGCCACGCGGTGCGCGCGGTGCGCGGCGAGCGTTCGCGCTATCGGCCGATCCAGTCCTCGTTGTGCGCGACGAGCGATCCTGTTGCGATCGCCCGCGCGCTCGTCGCCGCGACCGGCGCGCGCACGTTGTACGTCGCCGATCTGGGCGCGATCCTTTCGCGCGGCGCGCACGATGCCGCGCTCGCCGCGATTTGCGATGCCCTCGGCGACGGCCTGCGCATCTGGCTCGACGCGGGCTTTACCGCGTTTCTGCCGATGCGCGCTTTCGTCGAACGCGTCTTGCGGCTGACGCGTTCAGCGGCGCCTGCCGCGATCCTGCCTGTGTTCGGCACCGAAACGCTCGTCGATGTCGGCGCGATCGCCGAGGCATCGGCTTGCGGCTTCGAGCCGATACTTTCGCTCGACTATCGCGGCGGGCGCGCGCTCGGGGCGACGCATGGCGAGAGCGGATGGTGGCCGTCGCGCGTGATCGTGATGACGCTCGATCATGTGGGCGCGTATGGCGGGCCCGATCTCGACACGTTCGCTGACGTGCGGGCGCTTGCCGGGGCGCGGGAGGTGATCGGCGCGGGTGGGATCCGCCATGCCGATGATCTCGCGCTCGCCGAGCGCAGCGGCGCTTCTGCCTGGCTCGTCGCTTCCGCTATTCACGATGGCGCCTTATCTCAGGGCGATGTGCATCGCGGGGCTTCTTTCTGACTTCCTTGGGATCGAACTCAATTTTTATGCCAACGGCTTTCGGGGCGCGTTTCAGGTGTAATCGTTTGGGAAGCAGGTGTTGCATATGGTGATTCATGGGTGACAGTGTGTTGCAATGCGGAGCAGTTTTTTTTCGCCTTTCCCGGCGGGGGTTTCGCTGGATCCCGGTTTCGCGTCGGTCTATTAGCATTGCCCCTGTGCGGGCGGTAGTCACTTTCCTTCCAGTAGTCGCCGGATCCCGGTCTCGCGTCGGTCTATTAGCGTTGCCCCTGTGCGGGGCGGCACTCACTTTCTTTGCTGCTGCAAAGAAAGTAAGCAAAGAAAGCAGCTCGTCACGGCCCGCGGTCACACGCAATTTGGGTAGTCCTCTCGTCACAGGCGGCACTCGCCTAAAGAGTGCCCTCAAACACCTAATCGGGCTTGGATCGCGCACGGTC
>NZ_JALQDV010000036.1:0-158941 GCF_023631045.1 Caballeronia sp. AZ7_KS35
CTTTCTTTGCTTACTTTCTTTGCAGCAGCAAAGAAAGTGAGTGCCGCCCCGCACAGGGGCAGTGCTAATAGACCGACACGAATACGGGATCCGGCGAAATCAAAAAGCGATAAGCAAAAGCGAAAAGCAAAAGCAAAAGCAAAAGCAACAAAACCGGCACAGACCTTGCTCGAAAGGTCGACCATGCCCGATACCTCCACCACGCCGAGCGCCCCGTCCGCGGCCTCAAAACCTTGGACCTGTCCGTTCTGCCCTTTACTATGCGACGACATCACGCTCGCACCCACCGCCGATCATCGCCTCGCAGCGCCGCACACCGCCTGCCCGCGTCTGGACGCCTCCCTTGCCCGCTTCGGTCCGAACGATGCAAGCCAGAAGCCCCAAATCGACGGGCAAGTCACCGACGAAAAGTCGGCGCTCTCGCGAGCCGCCGCGATCCTGTCGAACGCACATCGGCCGCTATTCGGCGGTCTCGCGACCGACGTGTCCGGCGCACGCGCGCTCTATGAACTCGCCGCGCAGTGCGGCGCGATCCTCGATCACCTTCACGGCGATACGCTCGCCGACAGCAATCGCGCACTGCAAGATCGCGGCTCGTTCTTCACGACGCTCTCCGAAGTCCGCTCGCGCGCCGATCTCATCGTCGTGTTCGCGTGCGAGCCGTCGCGACGCTATCCGCGCTTCTTCGAGCGCATCGCAAGCGAGGGCCGCGAGACAAAGGTTGTATTCATCGGATGTGACATCGATAAAGCCGCCAACGCCCAAGCCGAATCGATCCTCGCGAACGCCGATCCCTTCGACACACTCGCGCTGTGGTCCGCGCTCGTCGAAGGCGGCCGTCCGATTCCAACGCCCGAACTCGTCGCGCTGACCGAACGCATCAACGCCGCGAAGTACACGGCGGTGATCTACGAGCCATCGGCGCTGCCGACGCAACACGCCGCGCTCGCGATCGAAGCGCTGCAACGCATCGTCAAGGCGATCAATCGCACCGCGCGCGCCGGCACGCTCGCCCTCACCGGCGACGACGGCGCCGCGTCCGTCAATCAGGCGATCACATGGCTGTCGGGCTTTCCGCTGCGCACGCGCGTCGCATACGGCTTGCCGCTCGATCACGACGCGCATCGCTATCGCTCGGAAACGCTGCTGCGGCGCGGCGAAATCGACGCGCTCCTGTGGGTGTCCAGCTACGCGCCCGAGCCGCTGCCCGCGTCGCTCGATGCGAACGTGCCCGCGATCATCCTCGCGCATCCATCGACGGCCGTCCCCGCGCGCCACGCGCCGACCGTGTTCATCCCCGTCGCGACGCCGGGCATCGACAGCGGCGGGCATCTGTTTCGCGTCGATACATCGGTGGTCGCGCCGCTCGCCGCCGCGCGCGATTACGCCTTGCCGACGGTCGCATCGATCGCATCGCAACTCGCGCAGGCAAGGAGGCCCGCATGAGCGTCACGCGCCTCAAAGGCGGCACGCTTTACGATCCGGCGAATGGCGTCGATGGCGAGAAGCGCGACATCCATATGCGCGATGGCCGCATCGTCGCCGATGCCGCGAACGAAAGCATCGACCGCGATTACGATGCGAGCGGCATGATCGTGATGGCGGGCGGCATCGATCTGCATTCGCACATCGGCGGCGGAAAGACGAATCTGTCGCGGCTGCTTCTGCCCGAAGATCATCGCGACGATCCGCGTGCCGTGCCCGATCGTCCGAACGAAGGCCGATACATGCGTCTGCCATCGTGCGGCGTGTGCGCGCCCGGCACGCTTGCCACCGGTTATCGCTATGCGGAAATGGGCTACACGGCCGCGTTCGAGCCGGCGATGATCGCGTCGAACGCGCGCCACGCGCATCTGGAAATGGGCGACACGCCGATCATCGATCACGGCGCCTACGTGATGATGGGCAACGACGAGCTCTTCCTGCAGATGCTCGCTGCGAAGGAAGACTTCGAACGTCTGCGCGATTACGTCGGCTGGACCATCGATTCGAGCAAGGCGCTCGGCGTGAAGGTCGTGAATCCGGGCGGCATATCGGCATTCAAGTTCAATCAGCGTTCGCTGGATGTCGATGAAAAGCACGCGCATTACGGCATCACGCCGCGCGATGTGTTGAGCACGCTCACGCGCGCGCTCACCGAGCTGCGCGTGCCGCATCCGCTGCATGTGCACGCGAGCAATCTCGGCGTGCCGGGCAACATCGAATCGACGATCAGAACGATGGACACCGCCGATGGCCTGCCCATTCATCTGACGCATATCCAGTTCCATAGCTACGGCACGGAAGGCCCGCGCAAGTTTTCATCGGGCGCGCGCGCGATCGCCGATGCAGTGAACGCGCGGCCCAACGTGACGATCGATGTCGGCCAGATCATCTTCGGTCAGACCGTCACCGCATCCGGCGACACGATGATGCAGTTCAAGAACGCGCCGATGGCCCGACCGCGCAAATGGGTGCTCGGCGATATCGAATGCGATGCGGGCTGCGGCATCGTGCCGTTCAAGTACCGCGAACAGAGCTTCGTGAATGCGCTCCAATGGATCATCGGGCTCGAGATGTTTTTGCTCGTCGACGATCCGTGGCGGGTGTCGATGACCACCGATCATCCGAACGGCGCGCCGTTCACGAGCTATCCGCATCTGATCCGCTTGCTGATGGACAAGTCCTTTCGCGACGAACAACTCGACAAGCTGCACGCCGATGCGAAAACCGCGAGCGCGTTGAGCGAAATCACGCGCGAATTCTCGCTCTACGACATTGCGATCATCACGCGCGCCGGTCCCGCGAAACTGCTCGGCCTCACGGATCGCGGGCATCTCGGCGCAGGCGCGGCGGCGGACATTGCCGTGTATCGCGACAATGACGATCGCGAGCGCATGTTCACATCGCCTGCTTACGTGTTCAAGGACGGCGAGCTGATCGCGCGCGACGGCACGCTGCTCGCGACGCCCACCGGCGGCATCCATTACGTGCGCCCCGACTACGACCGCGCGATCGAAAAGCGCGTACGCGAATTCACGCAGGCAAACCTCGCGACGCGCTTCGAGAACATCGCGATCGGCGACGATGAAATCTGCGCATGCTGCAACGGCGGGCGGCTGTTGCCCGTCGCATGCTTCGCTTCGAACGGGAGTTGACGCATGCGTATCAACGACACGCAGATCGACAACACCTTCGCCGAAGCCTTCCCGATGAAAGCGACGCGCCTCGTCATCACCGCGCATTCGTCGACGTGGGCCCGTCACGCGGCCAATTCGCTGACAGGCTTCGCGACGTCCGTCATCGATTGCGGCTGCGAGGCCGGCATCGAACGCGATCTGTCCGGCGATGAAACGCCCGATGGCAGGCCCGGAATCGCGGTGCTGATCTTCGCGATATCGTCGAAGGAGCTCGCCAAGCAGATCGCGCGGCGCGTCGGCCAATGCGTGCTGACGTGCCCGACGACCGCCGTCTATGGCGGCATCGATCCCGCCAACACACGCGCGCCGCTCTCCGACAACGCGCCGCTCGGCGCGGGCCTGCGCTTCTTCGGCGACGGCTATCAAATATCGAAAGTGCTCGACGGCACACGCTATTGGCGCGTGCCCGTGATGGACGGCGAGTTCGTCTGCGAGGAATTCACCGCGACGGTGAAAGCGGTCGGCGGCGGCAATCTGCTGTTTCTCGCGCGCGACATCGACAGCGCGCTCAATGCGGCCGAATCCGCCGTCGCCGCGATGCATCGGCTGCCGAACGTCATCACGCCGTTTCCGGGCGGCGTCGTGCGCTCGGGATCGAAGATCGGATCGAAGTATGCGGGCGCGACGGCGTCCACGAACGATGCGTTCTGCCCGACGCTCGTCGGCCTGTCGAAGAAGAGCGAGCTGACGCCGGACATCGCGTGCGTGCTCGAAATCGTCATCGACGGCTTGACCGATGCCGATGTCGGCGCGGCGATGACCGCGGGTATCGCGGCGGCGGCGAAGCTCGGGCGCGCCGGCGGGGTGCTGCGCATTTCGGCGGGCAACTACGGCGGCAAGCTCGGGCCGTACCATTTCAAGCTGCATGAACTGTCGAAGGATATCGACGGGAGCCGCGCATGAACGCCATCACGTTGCGCGTAAAAAATGCGCCGGGCTTTCGCGTCGACGGGTCGAAATTACTGCCCGCGACGCTGGCGGAGATATCGGCGACAGAACTGCCGCGCATCACGCTGCAAGGCGCGGGCGAAACGTGCGCGCTCGGCGATCTTTTCGACATCGCGCAGGAACCAAGCGATGCGCCCGCACTCACGATAGAAGGCGATGCGCCGTGGCTCGACCGCATCGGCGCGAACATGACCGAAGGCACGCTCGCGGTGCACGGCGCTGCAGGCGATTACGCGGGCATGAAGATGTCCGGCGGCGAGTTGAACATACGAGGCGATGCGGGCGCATTCGCCGCGTGCGAGATGCAAGGCGGACGACTGTCGATTCACGGCAACGCCGGCGAGTTCGCCGCAAGTGCGCTGCCCGGCGACATGGAAGGCATGACAGGCGGCACGCTCGCGATTCACGGCAGCGCAGGCGCGCGCCTCGCGGATCGCATGCGGCGCGGCACCGTGCTGGTCGCGGGCGATGCGGGCGATTTCGCCGCGTCGCGGCTCGTCGCGGGCTCGGTCTGCATCGGCGGGAAAGTGGGCGCACACTTGGGCTACGGCATGCGGCGCGGCACGGTGTTGCTGGCAAATGCGCCATCCCGCATTCCGCCGACGTTCACCGAAGGCGGGCGCGGCTTCGACGTCTTCTGGCTGCTGTTCACGCGCATGCTCGCGCGCGAGATCGCACCCTTTTCACAGTTCGCTGGCAAGATATTGCCGCGACGCTACGCGGGCGATCTCGCCGTCGATGGACGGGGGGAATTGCTGATCGCCAATTCGTAGCAAGGAGATGAACAATGGACCGTTGGCACTTCCGGGGAGACACGCCATGAGCACCGCGCGGACATCAGCAACGTCGCGCGACGGCCGTATCGATGCCGCAAGCGAGCGTTACGCAGGCCCGATGATCGCGTTGCACTGGATAATTGCGATCGCAATCATCGCGATGCTGTGCATCGGCTTCTATATGGTCGGCCTGCCGCGCGGATTGCCGTTCAAGTCGGACCTCATCAACTTCCACAAGTCGCTCGGAATCACCGTTTTCCTGCTGGTGCTGCTCCGCATCCTGGCACGTCTGGCTTATCGCCGGCCGCCTTTGCCGCCGATGCGAACGTGGCAACGCGCCGCCGCGAGCATTACGCAGGCTCTTTTATACGTTGGCATGGTGGCGATGCCGCTCACCGGTTATCTCGGCTCGTCGTTCAACAAGTTCGGCACGAAGTTCTGGGGCATCGCGCTGCCGCAATGGGGCTGGGACGACAAATCCATGCGGCAGATCTTCTTCGGCATTCACGAGTATCTGGCGTGGATCATGGCCGCGCTCGTCATCGTGCATTTTCTCGGCGCGATGAAGCATCAGTTGATCGATCGCGACGGTCTCTTGCGGAGGATGCTGCCTTGAAGATTCGCGTGCTCGGTTCATCGGCGGGTGGCGGCTTTCCGCAATGGAACTGCAACTGCCGCAATTGCGATGGCGTGCGGCGCGGCTCCATTCTGGCGCGTGCGCGCACTCAGTCGTCCATTGCTGTTACCGATAACGGCGAGGACTGGCTGGTCGTCAACGCATCGCCGGACATTCTTGCGCAGATCGCCGCAAACCCGGAATTGCAGCCCGCGCGCCGGGTGCGCGACACCGGCATCGCTGCCGTCATCACGATGGATGCGCAGATCGATCATGTCACCGGTCTGCTGATGCTGCGCGAGCGCGGCACGCCCTTGCCGCTCTATACGACGGACGCCGTGTGGCAGGACCTCTCGACGGGCTTTCCCATCACGTCGATTCTTTCGCATTACTGTGGCGTCGAGCACAGGCGCATCGCGCTCGATGGCGCATCGTTGTCCGTGCCTGAGCTGCCGCGCGTGGGCATCGACGCATTGCCTCTGTCGAGCAAGGCGCCGCCGTATTCGCCGCATCGCGATGCGCCGGAAACAGGCGACAACATCGGCCTTATGTTCACGAATCGCGCTTCGGGCAAGCGCGCATTCTATGCGCCGGGGCTCGGCGCGCTGGAGCCGCATGTGCTCGATGCGATGCGCGAAGCAGACTTGCTGCTCGTCGATGGCACCGTCTGGACCGACGATGAAATGATTCGCCTCGGCCTCACGAAGAAGACCGGCAAGGATATGGGCCATCTCGCGCAAACCGGCGCGGGCGGCATGATCGACGTGCTCGATTCGATCGATCGCGCGGGCGTGCGCAAGGTGCTGATCCACATCAACAACACGAACCCGATCCTCATCGAGGATGGACCTGAAAGGCGCATGTTGTCGGAGCACGGCATCGAGGTCGCGCACGACGGCATGACTTTCGAGCTGTGACATTCGCACTGGAGACCGTTAGATGTTCGACCCGATGCTCAACCCGACCACAGGCCCGATCTTCACGAAAGTGACAGACGAAGGCCCCGCGTGGACGCGCGACGAATTCGAAGCGCAGTTGCGCGCGAAGGGCACGGCGTATCACATTCATCATCCGTTCAACGTGAAGATGAACAGCGGCGGCTGCTCGAAGGAACAGATACGCGGCTGGGTCGCGAACCGCTTCTACTATCAGATCAACATTCCGCTGAAGGATGCGGCGGTGATGTCGAATTGCCCCGATCGCGACACGCGCCGCCGCTGGGTGCTGCGCATTCTCGATCACGATGGCTACGACGATCAGCCCGGCGGCATCGAGGCATGGGCGCGTCTTGGCGATGCGGTCGGCCTCTCGCGCGACGATCTATGGTCGCTCAAGCTGGTGACGCCGGGCGTGCGCTTCGCCGTCGATGCCTACGTGAACTTCGCACGGCGTGCGCCGTGGCAGGAGTCGGTGTGTTCATCGCTTACGGAGATGTTCGCGCCGCAGATTCACAAGGACCGGCTCGCGACATGGCCCGAGCATTACAAGTGGATCGAGCCTGAAGGGCTTTCGTATTTCCGCTCGCGCGTGTCGCTTGCGCAGCGCGATGTCGAGCACGGTCTCGAAGTGACGCTCGCGCATTTCACGACGCGTCAGGAACAGCAACGCGCGCTCGATATCCTGCAGTTCAAGCTCGATATTCTCTGGACCATGCTCGATTCCATCGAAAAGGCTTTTCCGCAATGAGCGATACGAACCCGACTCAACGCAAGCAGGAAGCCGTCGAAGCGCCGGACGATTCGTTGCATCCGAAACTAAAACGCCTCTTCCGGCTGCAATGGGAACCTGCGCAGAACGCGCATGTGCTGCTTTATCCGGAAGGCATGGTGAAGCTCAATCAGAGCGCATCGGAGATTCTTCTGCGATGCGACGGCACGCGCGATATCCCCGCGCTCGTCGCCGATCTGGAGCAGGCGTTCAATGCGACCGGCCTCGGCGACGACGTGCGCGCGTTCATCGCCGGCGCGCGTGCGCGAGGCTGGCTGGAGTAGCGTCATGACCGACTTGTCCGAACCGATTGCGAAGCCCGAGCACGAAGACGCAACCGTCGCGCCGCCGCTCTGGCTGCTTGCCGAGCTCACGTATCGCTGTCCGCTGCATTGCGTGTTCTGCTACAACCCGGTGAATTACGCCGATCACACGCGCGAGCTGGACACCGATCAATGGATCGACGTATTGCGTCAGGCACGCGCGCTGGGCGCCGCGCAACTCGGCTTCTCCGGCGGCGAGCCGCTGTTGCGCGACGATCTCGAAACGCTCGTCGGCGAAGCGCGCAAGCTCGGCTTTTATACGAACCTCATCACATCGGGCATCGGTCTGACGGAGAAGCGCATCAGTGCGTTGCAGGACGCCGGGCTCGATCACATACAGCTTTCGTTTCAGGACTCGTCGCAGGAATTGAACGACTTCCTTTCCAGCACGAAGACCTTCGACTACAAGAAGCGCGTCGCGAATCTCATCAAGGCGCATGGCTTTCCGATGGTGCTCAATTGCGTGCTTCACCGCTATAACCTGCCGCATATCGGACGCATCATCGACATGGCGCTCGCGATGGGCGCGGAGTATCTCGAACTCGCGAACACGCAGTATTACGGCTGGGCGCACAAGAATCGCGCGCAACTCATGCCGACCAAAGAGCAGCTCGACGAAGCCGAAGCGGTGGTCGAACGCTATCGCGGCGAGATCGGCGACCGGTGCAAGATCTTCTTCGTCGTGCCGGATTACTACGAGCGCAGACCGAAGCGCTGCATGAACGGCTGGGGCTCGGTGTTTCTCGGCATCGCGCCCGATGGCGCCGCGCTGCCGTGTCATACCGCGCGGTCATTGCCGGGCCTCACGTTTCCGAACGTCACCGATATGCCGATCAAGGACATCTGGTACGAGAGCGATGCGTTCAACCGGTTTCGCGGCTTCGGCTGGATGAAGGAGCCGTGCCGCAGTTGCGACGAGAAGGCCATCGACATGGGCGGCTGCCGCTGTCAGGCGTATCTGCTGACGCAGGACCCCGCGAATGCCGATCCGGTTTGCGACAAGTCCCCGCATCACGAGCGCGTGATCGAAGTCGTGCGCGCTGCATCGGCACGGCAGGAACCGCAAGAGCAACCCATCGTCTTTCGCAACGATGCGAACTCGAAGCGCATCGCGGCCGAGGCCTCCGGTAGTGGTTCAAAAGAAGGAGAAGACAAGCCATGACTGCCGATATCTCCGTGCTGCTGGTGGACGATCACGCCGTCGTGCGTGAAGGCTACAAGCGTCTGCTCGAACTGAGTCCCGATGTGAACGTCGCGGGCGAAGCGGCGGATGCAGCCGAGGCTTATCAGAAGTTTTGCGCGCTGCAGCCGGATGTCGTCGTGATGGATCTCGCGTTGCCGGGCGCAAGCGGCATCGAGGCGATGCGGCGCATGCTGGCGCGCGAGCCGCACGCGCATGTGCTCATTTTCAGCGTGCATGAAGAAGCGATCTTCGTGCGACGCGCGCTGGATGCGGGCGCGCGCGGTTATGTGACGAAGGCGAGCGCGCCCGATGTGCTCGTCGAAGCGGTGCGTTCGGTTGCGCGGCGCGTTTCGTATCTGAGTCCCGATGTGTCGCAAGCGCTTGCATTGCGCGCGAGCATTCAGGAAGGACGGCAGTTATCCGCGCGCGAATTCGAGGTGCTGAGATTGCTCGTGCAGGGTTATACGCTGCCGAGCATCGCGGAGAAGTTAGGCTTGAGCCAGAAGACGGTTGCGAATCATCAATCGGTGATCCGCCAAAAATTCGGCGCGGATAACGGCGTGCAGTTGGCACAGATCGCGAACCGCCTGGGGCTTCACTTCGCCGATTTCGCTTCGTCGGCGGTCGCAGGCAACGGCAGCCCCGCCTGAGCCGGCACGCGCGCGCAAAACAGAAAACCCGCGCCCGGCTCGCTCACGATCTGAAACTCGCCGCCGAGCGCTTCGACGCGCTCGCGCATGCCGATCAAACCGAGTCCCTTGCGCGGCTTCGCGAGATCGACGCCCGGGCCGTCATCGGCCATCGTCACGACAATTTCTTCCGGCGCGCGCGCCAGATAAATCTCCACGCGTGAAGTCCGTGCGAACTTCGATACGTTCGTCAGCCCTTCCTGCACGAGCCGATACAGCGTGATGTTGAGCGCATCGCTCAAATTGTCGAAATCGCCGTCGACAGCGAGCGTGAACGTCACATCGGGCAAGCGCTCGCGCCAGCCATCGACGCAATGTTCGAGCGCCGTCGGCAAGCCGAATTCATCGAGGCCGATGGGACGCAGCCTGCGAATCATCCCGCCGATCTCGCGATACACATGCGTCGCGCTTTGCATCAGCGCAAGCGACAGCCGATGAATCTCCGCCTCGCGCGTAGCCGACAAATCGCGGATACGCCCCGCATCGAGCGATATCGCGTTGAGGTATTGCCCGAGCTCGTCGTGCAACTCGCGCGCGAGATGACGCCGCTCGGTCTCCTGCGCGGCGAGCGCCTGATTCGCAAGGCGACGATTCTCCGCAAGCAGATGCTCGGCCTCTTCTTCGAGCGCGCGCCGTCTGCGCACTTCCGATTGCGCCTCGCGATAACGCCGCCACGCGAACCACGCGAAACCGATCGCGAGCACAACGAGCGTCGGCGGCAATTCATCGACTTGAAACCGTTCGGCGCTGCGCGTCAGCCGATACGCGTACTCGCTGAAATCGAAACGCGCAAAGAGCGCGGCCGCGATCAGCGTCGCCGCGAGCACGCAAGCAAGGTCGCGCCACACCGGCGAGCGCGGCGCGCGGCGGTCGGCGTCTTTCGCGAAAGAGGGCAAGGATTCGGTCGGCATCGTGGAATGCATTCTACGCACGGCGTCATCGCGCCGTGCGGTGGGTGGAACGCAATTGGGAACGCTTCCCTGCGCGATCGGGAAAAGCTCCCGGTCCACGCGCGCTGTCTTATGCGACGCTTTCATCGAAAGAAACACGCTCGGCGCGTGAATCGAAATATAAAGAGGAGACGATGATGAAGAGCATGCCGCGCCTGCGCGCGCCCGCGCATCCGTTCAAACCCCGAGCGGGGCTGCGGCTCGTCTTCGGCGGCGCGTTCGCGAGCATCACTGTGGCCGCATGGGCGCAGACGCCGCCAGCCGATACGACGCCGACAACCGAACTGCCTTCGATCATCGTCGTCGGGACCACGCCGCTCGTCGGCGTCGGCACGCCGCTGGAGAAAGTGCCCGCGAACGTGCAAACGATCAAGGGCAGCGAGATCCAGGCGCAGCATTCGCCGACCGTCACGAACTATCTGGAGAAGAACGTCGCGAGCGTCGATACCAACGACGCGCAAGGCAATCCGTGGCAGACCGACATCAACTATCGCGGCTTCACTGCGTCGCCGCTGCTCGGCACGCCGCAGGGCTTGTCGGTGTTCATGGACGGCGTACGCATCAACGAGCCGTTCGGCGATGTCGTCAACTGGGATCTGATTCCGCAGGCCGCGATCCAGACGATGCAGATCATCCCCGGGTCGAATCCGACGTTCGGCCTGAACACGCTCGGCGGCGCGGTCGCGGTAACGACGAAGAACGGGCGCAGCAATCCGGGCGGCAACGTCGATGTCGGCTTCGGTTCGTTCGGACGCAAGTATGCGCAGATCGAGCAAGGCGGCGCGATCGGCGATCATCTCGACTATTACTTCACCGCGAACGTCACGAACGACAACGGCTGGGCCGATCACAACGCGAGCAAGCTGCGCCAGGCGTTCGGCAAGATCCGCTATACCGACGCCGACACGACGGTCTCCGTTTCGATGGGCGGCGCGGACAACACGCTGAACGGCTCGCAGACGATTCCGCGCTCGTTCATGGACAACTTCCGTCAGGCGTACACGTTTCCCGACACGAACGAGAATCAGGTCGGCTATCTGACGATCAACGCCGAGCACTACATCACGCCGAACGTGCAGTTGAGCGGCAACGCGTACTATCGCCACTATCGCAACAAGAACGTGAGTTCGAACGTCAACGACGATTTCGATCCGGACGGCGACGATGCCGACGAACTCACGCAAGCCTTCAACGACCAGTCGGTGATCGTGACGGACAGCTACGGCGCGAGCCTGCAACTCACCTTACTCAACAGGCTCTTCGATCACGACAATCAATTGATCGTCGGCGCGGCGGGCGACTTCGCCAATTCGCATTTCACGCAGGCCGAGCAGCCGGCCGCATTCGAAGACAACCGCGCGACGATCGCCACGGGTCCGTTCGCACCGACGACCGACGCGAAGACGCACAACTCGAATCTCGGCATCTACTTCGAGAATACGTTCTCGTTCAACGAACAATGGTCGATGACGCTCGCCGGACGCTACAACTGGGCGAAGGCGACCATCGGCGACGAGAGCGGCGTGCAGCCGCTGCTCGACGGGAATCACACGTTCTCGCGCTTCAACCCGGCCGTGGGCTTCAACTGGAATCCGACGCCGAACTTCACCGCCTACGCGACGTACAACGAAGGCATGCGCTCGCCGACCGCAATCGAACTCGCGTGCGCGGACCCCGCCGCGCCGTGCTCGTTGCCCAATGACTTCATCGCGGACCCGGATCTTAAGCCGGTGATTTCGAAGACGTTCGAAGTCGGCGCGCGCGGGCGTCTCGGCAGTCATACGCAGTGGAGCGCCGCGGCCTACAGCACGACGCTCGACGACGACATCCAGTTCGTCAGCGCGCAAGGCGCGGGCAGCACGCTCGGCTATTTTCAGAACGTCGGCAAGACGCGACGGCAAGGTTTCGAACTCGCGGGCCGCACGCAATGGGGACCGGTGGGCATCGCGGCGAGTTATAGCTATGTGAACGCGACGTATCGATCGACGTGGACGGAAAGCAGCGCGAGCAATTCGAGCGCGGACGCCGATGGCAACATCACCGTGCATTCGGGCGACCGCATTCCGGGCATTCCGGCGAATACGGTGAAGATGCGCATCGACTACAACCCGTTTGCGCACTGGAACATCGGCACGAATCTCACGTATCGCAGCAATATCTTCGCGCGTGGCGACGAAAACAATCAGGACGTCAACGGCAGCGTCGCGGGCTATTTCCTGATCGATCTCGACACGACCTACAACGTGACCAAACAGTTGCAGGTCTATGCGACCGTGAAGAACCTGCTCAACAAGCGCTATGCGAACTTCGCGATTCTCGGCGAGAACTTCTTCGACGGGCCGAATCACACGTTCAACGACGGCGCGACGGTGAACGAGCAGTTTCTCGGCGTCGGTGCGCCGCGTGGCGTGTGGGTGGGGATGCGGTACGCGTGGAAGTGATATGACGTGATAGCGCGGCTCAATCCCGATACGACTTCCACGGAATGCCGCGCGCGTTGATGCCTTGCCAAAGCGCAGCCTGACAGCGGAGCCTGTCTTCCTCGCTGCGCGGATGCGTCCTGTCCCTCGCGCGCATTCGTCGTGATCGACGTTGCAATATGCGCAATGCCACGGCGCACAAATGGAAGTGGCCGCGCAATGCGGCCATTTCACACTCGGCAACGCCTCCTTGCCGCTCAACGCCCGACGATCGACCCCGCGCTCGGCGGATAAGTGACGATGCCCCACGCCAGCGGCAGATCGCCGATCTGCTTGACTTCCTTGTAGTCCGATCCGTCGAGCACGTACACCGCGTTCGAACGTCCGCAGGCCAGCAGCAGCTTCGAGCCGTCGGGCGTGAAGCTGAAGTGCCAGCAACGCTGACCGACAGGCACATCCTTCCTATGCTCGTAGGTCGAGCCGTCGAACACTTGCAAGGTCTTGTCGCGCGATGCCGCGATCAGCAAGCGCTTGCCGGAAGGATCGAACGAAACGCCATACGGGCCCGTCTTCGTATCGACGGTCTTCACGGTCTTCAGGCTTTTGCCATCGAGCACGACGAACTTGTTCGCGTTCTCCAGCGTGACGACATACTGCTTGCCATCCGGCGACACCTTGATGCCGCGCGGACGCGAACCCTTGTCGAGGTTCACCGTGCGGACCGGCTTGCCCGTCCCGACGCGATACACCGACACCGTATCGTCGCCCTCGTTCGTCACGAGGATCAGCTTGCCGTCCGGCGAGAACTCGACGCCTTCGGTCTCGTGCCCGCTCTTGACCGTATGCGTGATCTTCATGGTCTTCAGATCGACGATGGCGATCTCGGCGGGCGGCGAATTCGCGTCGTCGTCGTCCTTCTCCGGCTGGCCCGGTTTCGGCGGGCCGCCGCTTTCACCCGGCTCGTACGTCACATACGCATAGCCGCCGAACACGCGCACGAACTCGGGATTCTTGCCGATCTTCGCGCGCCGCGTGACCTTGCCCGTCGACGTATCGATCTCCGAGAGATCGCTCGTCGCCTTGTTCGCCACGTAAAGACGCGTGCCTTCCTTGTTGAGCGACAGCCCGCGCGGGCCGTCCTTGCCGACATCCCAGGTCGTCGCGAGCGCGAGCGTGTCGAGATCGATCACGCCGACGCCGGCGTTTTCGGTCGTCACGTAGGCGGTCGGCGCGGCGGCATGGGCGACGTTCGCCGCCAATGCAAACGCAAGCGATGTCGCGATCGCCGACGCGCAGGCAATGCGCGCCGCCTTGAATCTGACTTGCATGGTCGTCTCCAGCGGTTTCGATACCGATTGTTCGAGTTCGTGAGCGCACGCGCGCGACACGGCACGGCGCGCGTGCCGGCAGCCTCAACTTAGCCCAATCGGCGCGGCCGAGGCAACGGCATCGGCCGGGAGAAATTCCCGAATTCCGCTGGACTTTTCGCGTGGCGCCAATCTAGCGCGTCGCGGATGGATCGCTTGCAAGGAGATCGACGAGCGCCTTCGCGCCGCGCTTCCACGACAGGTCGGTGTTGCCGCGTATGTCGACGGAGCGTTGAAAGAGCATCGCGCCGCTGTTCGCGTCTTCGACGCGCAGGTTCATGTTGAGGATGAGATTGCTGATCTTCTGCACCCAGCACACGCCGACGCGCGATGTACCGAGTTCCTTCGCCACACGCAGTTCGCAGCCGTTGCACGCGTTCATGTCCTGCGTGCTTTTCAGCGTCGCGATGAGATCGCTTGCCTTCGCATTGTCGGCGACGCGAAAGAGCGCGCGCTCGCGCAAGTCGTCGCGAAACGCGCCGCTCACCATCGCGAGGCGCGCGCTCTGAATGCGGTCGATTTCGGCGTCGTTGTAGGCGGCGTTATCGTCGATGAGGGTGCAGTCGAGCATCGCGATCGATTGCGGCGCGCTCTGGGCAAGCGCGCTCGTCATGACGATGGCGAGCGCAAGCGCGAGCATCGCGCGGACAGTGTGTGTCATGTTGAAGGCCCCGGCGTTGTGCTTCCCGGCAAAAGCAGATCGCATGCCTGTCATCACGACGCCGCGCGCAACGCTTCATCGGCGATGGCGAGCCGCGACGCCATCATCTTCACGACGAAGCGATGCCACTCCTGCGCGGTCAATGGATCGTCCCGCTCGATCTTGCGCAGCGCCGCGAGCGTGAGACGGCGCAGGCGCGCCGGTTCGTCGGCGACGACATCCGCGCTGCGTGGCGCATGCGTGTACACGGCCATCTCGCCGATGATCGTGCCCGGACCGAACGAGCGCAGCCGCACCGAACGGCCATCGGCGAGCGGCAGCGACACGGTCACGCGCCCTTCTTCGACGATGTAAAGCACATCGCCCGCATCGCCTCGACGAAAGAGCGCCTCGCCCGCGCCGATATCGCATACGTCTAGGAACGCGGCCAGTCCCTGCAGCGCGCGCTCGCTGAAATGCGGCGCGAGCATCGCGCGGAAATCCCCGGCCGGCGCGCGCTGTTCGAGCGTGCGCGTCGTCGTGGCGAGCTGCTGCGCTTCGATCCATTCGAGGCCGGCGTCGAGCGTGTCGAACTCGTGGATGCCGAGCGAAAGCGCGCCCGTGCGCCCTAGCAGCGCGCGCGAGTTGCGCGGCAGAGCGGTCAGCACGAGATCCGCGCCGATCGCCGCGCACGCCTGACGCAGCTTCACGAATGCGAGCGACACGGACGCGTCCATGCCGTTGGTCCACGCGAAATCGAGCACGACATAGCGCACCGGACGCGGACCATGCGAGCGAATGCGCTCGCGGATGCGCTGCAACATCGAATTCGCCGAGCCGAAGAAAAGGAACCCTTGCAGGCAGACGCCGCAGATCTGATCGCCGCGATCGATCAGCAAGCGCGTTTCCTCGATGCTGCGCTCGACATTCGATGTGCGCGTGCGGCCGTCGAACTCCATGCGAACGCATCCCGCTCGACCATAGAGCAGCGCGAAGGTCACGCACGCCGCGACCACGCCCGCGACGACGCCCGCGATCACGCCATAGAACGCGATCACCGCGAGGATCAGCGGCACGAGCAGATACTCGTGCCACGTCAGCTTGCGATATGCGCCGACGAGCCAGTCCATCATCAGACGCAAGCCCATGTAGATCTGCATGCCGACGAGCACGGGCACCGGAAAGAGCGACACGAGATCGGGCGATGCGATCAGCAGGAAGAGGCACGCGAGCGCGGCGAACACGCCCGCCGCGCGGCTCGTCGCGCCGGCGCGCGCGTTGAGCATCGAGCGGTTATACGACTGATAGCCGACCATGCCGCCGAAAAGACCGCTCGCGATATTCGCGAGACCGGCCGCGCGCATCTCGCGATTGAGGTCGATGTCCTGGCCGGTGGCCGCGCCTAGCGCCGTCGAATTCATGATGATCGTGATCGCCGACACCGACGTGACGATGAGCGTCTCGGGCAAGTGCGCGACGATCGCGTGCCAGTCGATCTCGCCGCGCGCGAGCGACGACGGCAGATGCAACTCGGGAATGTGCAGCGCATGCGCCGGCACATGCTGAAGCAGGAGGCCCATGTCGCGCGCATCGTCGGGCGAGATGCCGGCGACGCGCAACAGCACGTAGAAGAGCGCGATGCCGATAGCGAGCGTGATCGGCAATGCGGCCGCGTGACGCCAGGTGCGCGCGAGAATCGTCGCGAGCGCGCCGACGAAAAGCGCGGGCGCCCATGCAAGCCAGTGCAGTTGCGCGAGCTTAGGCAACGTGTGCCAATCGAGCGTGACGCCGGTCAGCACGCGAAACGCGCCCGCGATCAGAAGATAGCCGGTGCCCGCGAGAAACCCGCCCATCACCGGATAGGGAAGGAATTGCAGCGAACGGCTGCGTTTCGATGAACCGATCGCGAAGAGAATGAGGCCCGTCACGAGCGAGCACAGCGCGATGGCGACGAGCACCGTCAGCAGGATGACCGTGGGCGTGCCGCCGTTCGCGCGCACGCTGCTCGCGACGCCCGCCGCGACGCCGACGAGAAACGCCGTCGCGTTGCTGTCCGGCCCGCCTATGTTCATACGCATCGAGCTCGTCACCGCGATGACGAACGCAGTCACGATGCAGCTCACGAGCGCGGTGGGCACGCCGAGTTCGGCATAGCGCGCGAGGTCGGCGCTGAAGATGAGCGTGCCGAGGCTCATCGCGTAGCACAGCATCATCAGCGTGGACACGGTGCCCGCGGTGATGTCGCCGACGAGCGCGGTCATGCGCGGCATCGCGCGGGCAAGGACAGTACGATGTGTCGTGGCTGGCTTCACCGCGCCTCCCGGATCGGGACAACGGCAGACGTATCCGCTTCAAGCAAGTGCGCCGGAAAGTATCCGCCGCGCGCGAAGACGCTGTCAATTTCCCGCGCCACACATACGCATTTCTTCTGACGCGAATGCGCTTCGCGGTGGCTTCATCGCGCCAACAGGAGTAACGTTGAATCGCGAGCGAACGCTACACCAAGGAGGCGGTCATGCCTGACGATCCCGCTCAATGGCACGTTTTCGACTACGAAGGTTTCGAGATCCACGTGCAGCCGCAACTGAAGCCCACGCCCGAACATGCGCCGCCGAGCACGATGGAGCGCTACGTGTATGTCGGATATGTGTGCAGGCCCGGCGCGAACGCGAACACGCCGGGCGAAGCGGTGCACTTCCATGCCGACGGCGACGACGCCTACACGCGCGCGCAGGACGCCGTGGACGATGCGCGGCATATCGGCAAGAGCATCGTCGATGGCACGCATCCGGATCTTTCGGTGCTGCCGCTCGTGTCGCATCAGCATCATCCAGGATGACGAACGACAGCATGGAAGAATCAAGCGACGAGGCACGCGTCGAAAGCCTGAGCGCGATCACGCTCGCGACGAACGACATGCCGCGCGCCGTGCGCTTCTATGAGGCGCTCGGTTTTCGCATCGTCCACGGCGGCGCGAACGAGGCCTTTACTTCGTTCGCGCTCGGCAGTTCGTTTCTCAATCTGACCAGCGAGACGCACGACCCGATTCGTTTCTGGGGCCGCGTCATCATCCATGTGTCCGATGTGGACGCGTTCTATCGGAAAGCAGTGGCACACGGCCTCGAGCCGCAATTCGCGCCACGCGATGCGCCCTGGAACGAGCGCTATTTCCATCTCACCGATCTGGACGGCCACGAACTCAGCTTCGCGCGCCCGCTCTGATTCGCACGACTCAGGCACGACGTTCGCTTTGAAACCAGTGACGGGTAACGTACGAATCGGCCATTTCATATGACCGATCGCGCACATACCCTCGCATCGCGTTGCAAGACGATGAGTTCAACAGCGCTACGCATCTTTCATCAACGAGCACGGCGAAAGACGCGTTCAAGCTCGCTGTTGCTATTTCGCCAAAACGGGCACGGCTCAGGATTTGAAGCGTAGAGTTCAAGTGCTTTGTCAAGAATGTGATGCGTCGCGGCAGGGGTTTCACTGATAGGGCTTCAATCATCGGCGTGTTCGGCCGTTATCCCTAACATGAAAGCCGCGTGCTGGAGACTGAAATGAAATGCGCGAACGAGCAGTCCCTTCGTTATCAGGTAGAAAAATGGCTCGCGCCGGGCAGCATGCCGGTGCATGTGAGGCAGTTCAGCCGCACGCGTGCCGACAGGCGGCGCTATGTATGCGTCGAGGCGTTGCACGGCGCGGTGTCGCGAGCGCTGTTCTTCTTCCGCCACGATGACGGGCACTGGTGCGTGTATCCGCCCGCACCGAAGCAAAGCAACATGCGCGGCGAAAGACTCGCGGCCTGAGGCGGTTCAGAAACGCAGGTTGTTGAGGAACTGGAACCACATCGCGCCGAGCGGATTCGACGCGTCGGTAGCCGCCGGTTCCTTCTCTTCTTTCTTCGCCGCGACCGGTTCTTCTTCGCGCTCTTTCTCTTTCGATTCTTCCCTGGCCTGACGCGATTCGTGCAGCGCGATCGCGCTGTCCGCGATCTGACGCGCGGTCGACTCGTCGCATTGCGCGCCGAGCAGCACGCCGAACACGACGTCACGATTATGGCCTTTCGATGCAAAGCGCATCGCGAGCGATACGCGCTGCGCATAGAGCGCCTCGCGGGCTTCACGCTCCTTCGTTTCGCGCGCTTCGCGTTCGGCTTCTTCCTGCCGCACGCGCTCTTCCCAGCGGCGCATCTCTTCCGTGTAGATGCGGTCGTAGACCTCGCGTTGCGCGGGGTCGGAGAGAATCGCGTAGGCTTCCTTGATCTCGAGGAACTTCGCGCGGGCGACGTCTTCGTTGCCCACGTTGCGATCCGGGTGGCAACGCATCGCGGCCTTGCGATACGCGCGTTTGATTTCTTCTTCGGTGGCGTGCTCGTCCACGCCGAGCGTTTCGTATAACGTTGCCATCTTGCGTTCGGTGGGTGCGGGTCGTCGAGCATCCTAACACGCGAAAAACGGGGTCTTTTCGCGCGATGCGGCATTGCAACACGAACGGCTAGCGGCCGGTGATCGCGCGTGCGGCCATGGCGCCTAACGAATCGAAGATGGCGCGCGCGGGCTTCAGATAGCGCGCGATATGCAGCCGTATGTTCACCACGCCCGCCACGAAGATGAGAAGCGTGATGAGCAGATAGTCGCGCCGCTCCGGTACGAGGTGATAACGCGTATGCAGCAGCACGAACACGATCCACACGAACGCCGGCGCATGCAGCGTCCAATGACGCTGCGCGAAATGCCACGCGATGCGGCGCACATCGCGTCGTGAAGCGCGATCGAGGCCTGCGAGTTCGGGGCGTCGGCGGAAAGAGAAAGGCATGAGGTTCAACGCACGCTTTGCGTGCGCCATCATCGCGTCATAAAGCCTTGCGAGAATCGCGCGTCATTTCGCTCCAAGCATACCCGCCCGACCCTTTCCTTACGATGGCGCTTTCACTCGACGACATCCGTCATCTCTTCGATGAACACGGTTCAATCGCCTATAGCGGCGAGCCGGTCACGCAATTGCAGCACGCGCTGCAAAGCGCGACGCTCGCCGAGCAGGCGGGCGCGAGCCGCGAGCTGATCGTCGCGGCCTTGCTGCACGATCTCGGGCACCTGCTGAATCCGCAAGGCGAGACACCGAGCGAACGCGGCATCGACGATCTGCATCAGTACTTCGCGCTGCCGTTTCTGCGTCCGCTGTTTTCCGACGCCGTGCTCGAACCGATTCGCCTGCACGTCGATGCAAAACGCTGCCTTTGTGCGATCGATGCGTCGTATCACGCGCGGCTGTCGGCGGATTCGGTGCGCAGCCTCCAATTGCAAGGCGGCATATTCGACGATGAAACCGCGCAGGCCTTTCTCGCGAAGCCTTACGCGCGCGATGCCATCGCGCTGCGCCGATGGGACGATGAAGCGAAGGACGCGCGGCGCGTCACGCCCGCGCTGCCGCATTTCATGGAAATCGTGGCGAGCGTCGCGCTGAGTTAGGCGTCGCTGCATCGAAGCACGCACGTTCGCGTATCGCGCTAGACTGTGCGCCATGCGTCCATTCCCATTCGAAAGCGACTTGCAACAAGCCTTCAGCGCGCATACGAGCGCCGCATCGTGAAAGGCGGCAACTTCCGCATCACCGCCGCCGTCGTCGCTTCGGCGCTCTTCATGCAAAACATGGACGGCACGATCGTCGCGACCGCCATCCCGGCGATGGCCCGCGATCTGAACGTCGACGCCGTTCATCTGTCCAGCGCGATCACCGCCTATCTCGTTGCGCTGACCGTCTTCATTCCCGCGAGCGGCTGGGTCGCCGACCGTTTCGGCGCGCGCCGCGTGTTCATGTGGGCGATCGCGACGTTCACGCTCGCGTCCGTCGCGTGCGCCGCGGCGATGAACCTGCCGCAACTGCTCGCCGCGCGCGTTGTGCAAGGCCTCGGCGGCGCGATGATGGTGCCTGTCGGCCGTCTGATCCTGTTTCGCGGCGTCAAACGCGAGGAACTGCTGCAAGCGACGACATGGCTCACGATGCCCGCGCTCGTCGGTCCGTTGCTCGGCCCGCCGCTCGGCGGCTTTCTCACCGACGCGCTCTCGTGGCGCAGCATCTTCTGGGTCAACGTGCCGGTCGGCGTCGCCGGTCTCTTTCTCACCTGGAAGTTATTGCCGCCTTCGCCGCCCGAAGAACGCACGCCGCCCGATCTGCGCGGCATGCTGATGTCGGGCGCGTCGCTGAGTCTGTTCATGATCGGCATCGAGAGCGCGGGGCGCGGCGTGCTGCCGGCCGGCGTGCCGTGGATTTGCGTCGCCGTCGGCCTGCTGCTCTTTCGCGCGACCGTGCTGCATTGCCGGCGCGCGCCGAATCCGGCCATCGACTTTTCGTTGCTTTCGATCCCCACGTTCCACGCCGCGACGGTCGCGGGCAGCCTGTTTCGCGCCGGCGCGGGCGCGCTGCCCTTTCTCGTGCCGCTGACGCTACAGACGGGCTTTGGCTACAGCGCGACGGCGAGCGGCCTGGTCACGTTCGCGAGCGCGCTCGGCTCGTTCTGCATGCGCCCGATGACGGCGCTCGCGCTGCGGCGCTTCTCCGTGCGGACGGTTTTATGCGCGGGCAGCGTCGTGTTCGCGGCCGTGCTGCTCGTCTGCTCGACGATGTCGCAGGCCTGGCCCGCCGCCGCGATCTTCCTGCTCCTGCTGCTCGGCGGACTCGGCCGGTCGCTGAGTTTCGCGACGATGGGCGCGCTCGCCTTCGCCGATGTGCCCAAGCCGCGCCTCGCCGCCGCGACCTCGTTCCAGGGCACCGCGCAACAGTTGATGAAGGCGGTCGGCGTGACGGTCGCCGCCGGCACGATTCAGGCGACGATGCTCGTTTCCGGCAGCGCGCATACCGAGCGCTGGCAACTGGCGTGCGGTTTCATCGTGACGGCGCTGGTCGTCCTGGCCTCGCTCCCGATGTTCGCGCGTCTCTCGGACGATGCGGGCGAAGGCATATCGGCGCCGGCTTCCAAGCGTGCCGAACGCACGTAATTCCTTCCGATCCGCGAAACAAAACATCAGATTTAAGACAAGTACATGATCCACAAGGCTTTTTTATGTGGCTATAATGCGATTCCGCTTTGATCTGGCCATCCGATGCGTCGTGTACTTGTCATCTTTGCCGCCCTTGCCCTCTCGCTGAACGGCGCGCCTGCCGCCCACGCACAGGACAATCCGCTCGCCGCCAGCAATCCGGTCGCGCAGTCCGCCGTCGCGCAAGACCCGAAGGCCGAGCAGGCAAGTCACAAGATTTCGGAAATGCTCACGCGCAAATTCGGCGTGGCGCGCCAAAAGGCGGAAACCATCGCAACGGCGGTCATGTCGTCCGCGTCGAAATATTCGCTGCCTCCGGCGCTTTTGCTCGCCATCATCTCGATCGAATCGCGCTTCAAGGAAACCGCCCGAGGGCCGAACAATGCAACGGGCCTCATGCAAGTGGTGCCGTCGGCGCACAAGAAACTGGTGCGCAACGTCGATCTGACGGATCCGGAAGACAACATCGAGACGGGCTCTGCCATCCTGCACGGGTATGTGAAGTCCGCTCAGGGCGATGTCGATGCCGCGCTGAAAAGCTACGGCGGTTCGCGCGCCTACGCCGAGAAGGTCAGCGTGCGCGCAAAGGCGTTCGAACCGGCCGCATCCGTCGATGCGGCGTCGGCGAGCGCTCAATAAGCTTTAATCTCGCGCGCCGCCGGGCGGATGCCGCAACACGTCCCGATGACGTCGCGGCGATCGCACCCGACTGCGCGCCGGCCTCGCTTCAATAGGCCTTTTTGGTGCCACTGCCGTCGGACTTCATGCCGCCCGAATTCATGTTGCCGTTGTTCGGCGCACTGCGTTGCACCGTGCCCTGATCCTGGCTCATGCCGTTGGTCGCGTCGTTGCCCATGCCGCTCTTCGCGCCGGTGCCGGTCGTGCCATCCGCCGAGCCGCCCATTCCCGTTCCGCCCATACCGACGCCGCCGCCCTTGCCGCCCGCAGCTGAACCTGCGCCGGCCGAACCGTTGCCGCCTGCGCCCATCGAACCGCCGCCGCCCGCTTGCGCATAGACGCCGCCCGACAAGCCGAGTACCAGCGCGGAAATCACCAACTTCTTCGTAGTCGCGTTCATTGCAAGTCTCCCGAGTTTGCGTATCGGTCGTCGCGTATGTCGTGCAACGACCGTGTCCGCATTAGCGCAAGGGACGTGCCGCGAGTCTCATCGCGTCAGACGATCAGTGGATCAGTAGCCGCACGGCACGTACGCATTGCGATAGTTGTCGTAGCAGTAGCCAGGCGGCTGCGCCGGCTGCGCATAAACAGGCTGTGCGTAGGCGGGCTCCGCATACGCGGGTTGCTGATAGACGGGTTGCGCGTAAGCCGGTTGAGCATTGGCGACCGATGTGACCAGCGCACCGAGCACCGCACCGCCGATCAGCGCGCCGACGATCGCACCGCCATCGCCGCCGTGGCCGCGGCCACCGCCGTGTCCGTGCGCCGAGGCTTGGCCCGCCATCGTCAGACTACCGATCATCAACAAGACAAGTGCTGTGCGTTTCATGAGCTTCTCCATTTCCCGTTTAGCCGGGTTCGTGGAAGTCATCTTAAGCAGACAGCTAAGAAATAACTGCATTACTTGGTAACCGCGCATTTCAACGATTACAAATAGGCTGATTCGTTCGGATTCCCAATCGTTAAAACCACAGTTACAAATGGAAGCGAATTCGCTACGACGTAACAGCTTTTTCAGCCGGTTCGGTAACGCAGATGCTCGCGCCCCAGCAATCCCGCCGCTTTTACCGCATGCCGTTTCATTTGCTCGCCACTGGTTACTGTTTGTCACCAGAAGAACGTCAACTGGATCGAAGCACGCGGCGTTTTCATCGTCAGCGCGGCGCACTGCGCGCCACGCGTCCTCGAATAAAAGATCAAGGGAGTTTCAAACCATGAAGAAGATCGTCGCTGCTCTCGCATCCGCCATGCTGGTCTCCACCGTATTCGCGCAAACCGCCGCCACCGACGCCGGCAAAGCGCAACTGAAGGCGAACAACGAAAAGGCCGAGGCGCAGGCGAGCGCCAACAAGAAGAAGGCCGAAGCACAGCGCGACGCCGCCAAGGCGCAGGCATCGGCGAATGAGGACAAGGCATCGGCGCAAGCCGACGCCAACAAGGAAGCCGCGAAGGTAGCGCAGGCGACCACGCCGGAACAGGCTTCCGACGCTCGCGGTGATGCCGCCAAGGCACAGGCGAAAGCCGACAAGAAAAAGCACGCTGCACAAAGCAAGGCCGACAAGAAAAAGCAGGACGCAGCGAAGGATGCCAACGTGGCACAAGCGAAGGCCGACAAGGAAAAGGTCGAAGCACAAAACGACGCGAACAAGTCGGCCGCCGATGCGAAGGTCGACGCGGCGAAGAAGTAAGGGAGGCGAGCGTCCCTCGCATTGCGCATCGGGCATTGCATATCAACAGACCGGTGCGTTCGATTCAGGCGAGCCTTCGGGCTCGCCTTTTTACTTGCCTATGTTCTCGGATCAGCGCGGCACGCGTTTCGATGGCGTCGTGCTCGGGCTCGACCTCATGCGCGATCCGCACGACGCCCCCATCGAAACGCACGGGGCGCGCTGATCAATCCACGCGCTCGATTTCATCCGCGACGGTTTCATGCTCGACGCTCGCATGATGCTCGCTCATCGGCATCGGCGATGCCTTTTTGCGCGAGCGCATCAGAAGACGCGCGCTATGCACGCCCGTCAGCACGACAGCGATCCAGATCGGCACATAAGTCCCGAGCTGGTGCGCTGAAAACGGCTCGCCGAGCAGCAGCACCGCCACGCCGACGAGCAGCACCGGTTCCACATAGCCAAGAATGCCGAATAGCGCGAGCGGCAGATGACGGCTCGCGCGCAGATACGACGCGAGCGCGATCGTGCTCAATGCGCCGAGTCCGGGAAGCAGCACGAGCCACAGATGCGGCGCGCCCGCGACCTCCGTGAACGCGCCGCGCGCGAACAGCATGAGCGCGGCGACGGGCGACATCAGCATGATCTCCACCGCGAACGACACGAGCGGGTCCGCGTTGAGCCGTCGACGCAACATGAAGTACGGCGGATAACCGAGCATCACGACGAGCGTCGGCCATGCGAACGCATGCGTGGCGATGAGCTCATGCGCAACGCCGACGGCCGCCGCCGCGACGCCTGCCCACTGGAATCCATCGAGCCGCTCGCCGTAGTGAAAGCGTCCGAGCAGCACCATCGCGAGGGGAAGCAGGAAATAGCCGAGCGATACTTCGAGCGCGCGCCCGTGCAGCGGCGCCCAGAGAAAGATCCACAACTGCAGGCCGAGCAGCGCGGCCGTGATCGCGAACATCAGCAGCAGTCGCGGCGTTTTGGCGAGCCTCGCGACGAGCGCGCATAATTGCGGCCAGCGCTTTCTCACGGCGACCAGCGCGAGCGCGCCCGGCAATGTCCACACGATACGCCACGCGAAGATGTCGAGGCCGTCGAGCGGCGCGAGCCATTTCGTGTAGCCCGACATGAGCGCGAAGAGCGCGGAAGCCGCGACGGACAGCGCGATGCCGCGCGCGAGGTCATGCTGATTCATCGGGAAGTCGCTGCGCGTTGAAGGTGAATGCAAGCCGGACACAACGTGAACTGCGCATTCTAAACGCCGCGAGCGCTTTGTTTTCGGAACGCGCTTCAAAGAAAACTGCCGCGCGCGCCCGCTTTTTGCTTCCTTCATGCTTCGCATTCGGCATGAACTCTGCCGCGTGAACATTGTCTCTTGCGGTTGTCTTTTGCCGGTCATGTTGATCGGCGACCCTTGTCGGTCCGGCGCGTTCAGCCGGCCTGTCCCTCAGTCCGAGCGGCACACCGCGCGATCATCCGCCGCTCACGTCGAAGCATCCGCTGCAACAACGCGCCGTGCCATCGTTTCCCGGTGGCACGCGAAGAAAACGCCGCATCGATGGAGACGTCATGACTCAAGCTGCCCTTTCCCCCCGCTTCAACAATGCCTTCGCAGAGGCTGTGCACACAGGACTCAGCAAGCGTCCGCAGAAAGAACTGCCGTCGATGTATCTGTATGACGAAGTGGGTTCGGCCCTCTTCGAAGTGATCACCGCGCTGCCCGAGTACGGCGTGACGCGCGCCGAAGAGCGCGTGCTGAAGGACCACGCGACGGATATCGTCGCGGCGATGCCCGGCGACATTCAGGTCGCGGAACTCGGCAGCGGCAGCGGCCGCAAGACGCGCCGCATCCTGGAAGCGCTGTGTAAGAAGCAGCCGACCGCCTATCATCCGATTGAAATTTCGCGCACCGCATTGCAGTTGTGCCGGCGCGAACTGAGCGATATCGAGCGCGTGTCGATTGTCGGACATGAACGCGACTACCTCGCCGGACTCTCCGAAGTCAGCGCCAAGCGCAAGGACGGCGAAAGACTGCTCGTGCTGTTTCTCGGCAGCACCATCGGCAATTTCGCGCGGCTTGCGGCGACGAAGTTCCTGTGCTCGATTCGCGGCATGCTGCAACCTGGCGACGCGCTTCTGCTCGGCACCGATCTCATCAAGCCGCTGCCGGTGTTGATCGCCGCGTACGACGATCCGATCGGCGTGACGGCCGCGTTCAACCTGAACATGCTCGCGCGCATCAATCGCGAACTGGGCGGCGACTTTCCGATCGACGCCTTCGAGCACGTCGCGCGCTTCAATCCGGATGCGCGCAGCGTCGAGATGCATTTGCGTGCGAAGCGCGCGCTTTCCGTACGCGTGCGCGGCGCGGATCTGCGCGTGGACTTCCGCGAAGGCGAAACGATCTGGACGGAAAGCAGCCACAAATATGCGGCCGATGAAGTCGCGCCCATCGCCGCCGATGCGGGCTTCGAATGCACGCATCAGTGGCGCGACGAGGAATGGAAGTTCGCGGAGAGCCTGCTGGTCGCGCGTTAGTGCTGCTCGAAGCGCTCGTAGCGTTTCTCGATGTGGCGCTCCTCGCTGTGAAACTCGGTGACGCGGGCATGCGGCGGCCCGCGTCGCAGCCATTCGAGCATCAGATCGACCTGATTGGCCGCGCCCTGCACGACCGCTTCGACGGAGCCGTCATCAAGATTGGCGACCCAGCCGCGCACGCCCAGCGCATGCGCCTTGCGCACCGTGTGATGCCTGAAACCGACGCCCTGCACGACGCCGCGCACACGCACGTAATAGGTTTCGATTCTCGTATCCAGATCCGGGCCCGGCATCGCGCTTACTCCTTTCCAGTGTTCATAGGCGCATTGTAGACACGCGCTTCAACTCAGGCGAAAGGGCTGCGCCATGTCGGCGTGTTCGCCCGAGCGCGGATGCGGCACGCGCGGCAACCTCACTTCGAACACCGTGCCCGTTTCGGACGTCGAGCGCACGGATACGTCGCCGCCATGCATCTGCGCGATTTCACGCGTGATGTAAAGCCCCAGCCCGAGGCCGCTCGACTCGTTCTGACGCCGGCCCGATCGATACGGCGCGAAGATCGTCGGCAGAACGTCCGCGGGAATCTCGCCGGCGTTTTGCACCGCGATGGTGATGTCCTCGGCGTTGCCGTCGAGGCGCACTTGAATCGCCGAGCCTTCGTGACCGTGCTGCAGCGCGTTGCCGATGAGATTCGAGAAGACCTGCGACAGCAGATCGCCGTCGCCCTGCAACAGCGTGTCGCCCTGACGCAGCACGAAGATGCGCCCCTTGCCGACGCGCGCCTCGTATTCATCGACGATATTCTTCGCGAGCGTCATCAACTCGACGGCGCGCGGCTGCAGCGTCACGCGCCCGCCACGCAGACGCGCAAGGTTCAGCAACTGATCCACCATCCGCACCATGCGCATGCCGCTCGACTTGATGCGCGTGCCGATGTTCGCCACGTTCTCGTCCTGCACGAAACGCGCGAGATATTCCGCCGACGCGATGACCGCGGAAAGCGGCGTGCGCAGATCGTGACCGAGCACGGCCATCAGCATTTCGTTCGCATCGAGCAGTTGCTGCACGGTCGCGAGCTGCGTCGCGAGTTGCTGCTTCTGACGCTCCATCTGAATGAAGACATCGACCTTCGAATTGAGGATGCGCGAATCGAAGGGCTTGTAGAGAAAATCCACCGCGCCCGCTTCATAGCCGCGAAACGTGCGGCTCGCGTCCTGCGCCGTCGCCGTGAGAAAGATGATCGGCACGTGCGCGGTGCGCGGGCTGCCGCGCATCAGTTCGGCGAGCTCGAAGCCGTCCATGCCCGGCATGTTGACGTCGAGGATCGCGAGCGCGACTTCGTGCTTGAGCAGCAGCTCCAGCGCGGCGGGGCCCGACTCGGCCTTCAGCACCGACAGATCCGGCCGCGCGAGCGACGCTTCGAGCGCGGTGATGTTGTTGCGAATGTCATCGACGATCAGCACGTGGATGGGTTGCGTCATCTGGTGACTCCTTGCCTTCTTTTCATGGCTGCCGGCCGATGCATTGCGACAGCCGCAACGCCATTTCATCGAGCGTCAGTACTTCATTCACCGCGTCCTCAGCGATCGCCGCGAGCGGCATCGCCGGGGCCGAGGCCGTCTCCGGGTTCTGCGCCCAGCACGCGCCGCCCGCCTCGCGGATCGCGCGCGCGCCGCGGGCGCCGTCGTCGTTCGCGCCGGAGAGCACGATGCCGAGCAGACGTTCGCCATACGCATGCGCCGCCGATTCGAACAGCACGTCCACCGATGGCCGCGAGAAGCGCACCGGCGGATCGACCGACAGCGCGATCGCCGGCGCCGCGCCGCCTTCCGCCTCGACGAGCATGTGATATCCCGGCGGCGCGAAATACACGGTGCCGGGCGCGATCTCGTCCTTGTCGAACGGCTCTTCGACGGCCAGTTCGCAGCGCGACGCGAACAATCCCGGCAAGAGGCTCGGCTGTCCTTGCCGCACATGCACGACGATCAGCACGGGCAGCACGAACGTCTTCGGCAGCGCGGGCAACAGATGATTGAGCGCCTCGACGCCGCCCGCCGATGCGCCGATCACGACTGCTCCGATGCGATGCGCGTCGAACATCGTCACACCTTCTGGTAAAGCCGCTCGCGCGCATTGAAATCCGCGAAGCGGTCTGCATAGGTGGAAAAGCGCAGGCTTTCCTTGCTGCCGAGCCCGAGAAATCCGCGCCGCACGAGCGAATCGCTGAACAGACCGAGCGCGCGATCCTGCAACGCGCGATCGAAATAGATCAGCACATTGCGGCACGACACGAGATGCGCTTCGAGAAACACGCTGTCGGTCGCGAGACTGTGATCCGCGAACACGACGCGCGACTTGAGCGTCTGCGAGAACTTCGCCGCGCCGTACGCGGCGTGATAGTAGTCCGACAGCGAACGCTTGCCGCCCGCCGCCAGATAGTTCTGACTGAAGCTCGCCATGCGTTCCAGCGGATAGATGCCGCTCTCGGCCTGACGCAGCGCTTCGGCGTTGATGTCGGTCGCGTAGAACACGGTGCGATCCGCGATCTTCTCTTCGGCGAAGAGCACGGCGAGCGACCACAATTCCTCGCCGGTGCTGCATCCCGCGACCCAGACCTTGATCGACGGATACGTCTGCAGAATCGGCACGACCTGCTCGCGAATCGCGCGAAAGTAGTGCGGATCGCGGAACATCTCGCTCACCTGCACCGTGAGGTACTGGAACAGCCGCGCGAACAGCGCCGGATCGCGCAGAATCCGCTCCTGCAAATGCGAGAGCGTCGGCAGGCCGAGATCGTTCACGGCTTGCGCGAGGCGTCTTCTCAGCGAACTCATCGAGTAATGCCGGAAGTCGTGCTGATAGCGCAGGTAGATCGCTTCCAGAATCAGCTTCAGTTCGATGTCGAACGTCGCTTCTTCGTCGTGACTGCCGTCGTTCGCCATGTTCATCGCTGCCGCAACCAAACCCGACATAAAGACACGAGCTTATCCACGTCGATGGGTTTCGATATGTAATCGTCCGCACCTGCCTCGAGACATTTCTCGCGATCGCTCGGCATCGCTTTCGCCGTCAGCGCGATGATCGGCAGACGCGCGTGCTCCGTGCGCTTGCGGATTTCGGTCATCGCGGTCAGGCCGTCCATTTCGGGCATCATGATGTCCATCAGCACGAGGTCGATATCGCTGCGGCGCGCGAGCGCTTCGAGCGCTTCGCGTCCGTTGCGCGCGATTTCGAGCGTGGCGCCGAGCGGCTCGATCACGCGCGACAGCGCGAAGATGTTGCGCACGTCGTCTTCGACGAGCAGGATCGTGCGGCCTTCGAACACGTCGTCGCGCTGACGCGCCGCGCGCAGCATGCGCTGCTGCTCCGGCGGCAGCGCGCTTTCCACGCTATGCAGGAACAGCGTCACTTCGTCGAGCAGACGCTCCGGCGATTTCGCTCCCTTGATGATGATCGATTTCGAATAGCGGCGCAGGCGCTGCTCTTCTTCCTGCGACAGCAGGCGTCCCGTATAGACGATGACCGGCGGCGACGCGTGCCCGCCGCTCGTCGACACGCGTTCGAGCAGTTCGTAACCGGAGCCGTCGGGCAGCGCGAGATCCATCACGACGCAATCGAACGGCACGCGCTGCATCTCCTCGATGGCCTCCGCGATCGATCCTGCCTCGACGATGCCCACCGTGTCGCTCGCGAGCAGCGCGTGAATGCTCTGACGCAACGCCGGATCGTCCTCGACGACGAGCACGCGGCGCATGCCCTGCGACGAGCGCGCTTCGAGCTTGCGGATCGCGTGCGCCAGTTCTTCGCGCGCGCTCGGCTTCAGCGTGTAGCCGATCGCGCCGAGATGCAGCGCGACATCGGCGTGATCGGTCGCGGAGACGATGTGAATCGGAATGTGACGCGTGAGCGGATCGTGCTTGAGCCATTCGAGCACGGTGAGGCCCGACTGATCCGGCAGGCCGATATCGAGCAGAATGCCGTTCGGCTGCAGCGAACGCGCGAGCTCGACGCCTTGCGTGGCGGTCGCCGCGTGCACGCAGTCGAAATCGAGTTCGTGCGCGAGATCGTAGAGGATGCGCGCGAACGGCTGATCGTCCTCGATGACGAGAATCACGCGATCCGGACGCTTGCGGTCGGCGCGGTCGTCGGCGATGCCGAGCGGCTCCGGACTGACCATGGGCGCCGGCATCGGCTGTACCGGCGCAGGCGCAGGCGCAGGCGCTGGCGCAGGTGCAGGCGCGGGCGCGGGCGCGGCCATGGGCTGCGCTTCCCGCATGTGACCGATCGTATCGAGCTTCGCGGTGACGGTGCCTTCGTGCGCCGCGATCGGCAGCGTCACCGAAAACACGCTGCCCTGCCCCAGTTCGCTCGACACGGACACCGATCCGCCGAGCAGTCGCGAAAACTCGCGCGAAATCGACAATCCGAGGCCGCTGCCGCCGTATTTGCGGCTCGTGGTGCCGTCGGCTTGCTGGAACGCCTGGAAGATCATCTCTTGCTTGTCGCGCGCGATGCCGATGCCCGTGTCGCGCACATCGAAACGCAGCGCGTTGTCGCCGGCGCGCTCGACCGCGACCGTCACGCGGCCGCGCTCGGTGAACTTGAATGCGTTCGACAGCAGATTGCGCAGCACCTGCAAGAGCCGCTGGCTGTCGGTGACGAAGTATTGCGGCACGTTCTCGCCGTGCGCGGTGACGAATTCGACGCCCTTGTTCGCCGCGATGGGCGCGAACGATTGCTGCAACGTCTGCAGGATCGCATCGACGGATGTGTGCGCGAACTGCACGTCCATCTGTCCGGCCTCGACCTTGGACAAATCGAGAATGTCGTTGATGAGCGAAAGCAGATCGCTGTTCGACGAATGGATCGTCGCGGCGAAGCGCACCTGTTCCTCGGTCAGGTTGCCTTGCTTGTTGTCCTGCAAGAGTTTCGCGAGGATCAGCGAACTGTTGAGCGGCGTGCGCAGTTCGTGCGACATGTTCGCGAGGAACTCCGACTTGTACTGGCTCGCGCGCTCCATTTCCAGCGCGTTCGCGGTCAGTTCCTGCTGCGCCTGCATCAGCTCGGACTTTTGCCGCTCCAGATGTTGCGTGTGCTCTTCGAGCTGCACGTTGGTCTGTTCGAGCTCGGCCTGCTGCTGTTCGAGACGCGCCTGCGAATCCTGCAGCGCGCGGCCGCGCTCCTCCAGTTCCTCGTTCGACACGCGCAACTCTTCCTGCTGGACCTGCAATTCCTCGCTCTGGCGCTGCGTTTCTTCGAGCAGTTCGACGAGACGCGCGCGATACCGCGACGAACGCAGCGCCATGCCGATCGGTTCCGAGGCCATGTCGAGCAGCGCGCGGGTATCGTCGAAACGGCCTTCGTTGCCGACGAAGCCGAGTTCGATCGCGCCCACGACGTCGCCATCGGCGAGAAGCGGCGCGATCACGACGCGCGACGCCGCCGCCGATCCCAGCGCCGAACCGGCCTTCAGATAGTGCGCGGACGCGTCGCGCAATTCGAGCACGCGCGCCTCTTCGACTGCCTGTCCGACGAGTCCCTGGCCGCGCGGTATCCTCGCTGGCGCGCTGGCATCGTCCGGCAGCGCCCACGACGCGACCCGCACGAGCGCATCGCCTTCGAGCGCGTAGACGACGCCGACTTTTGCATTCACGTACGGAATGATCGAACGCAGGATGCTCACGCCGATCGAAGCCGGAGACTGCTCGCCGCGCAATTTCTGCGCGAGTTGCACGATGCCCTGTTGCAGCCAGGTCGTGCGTTGTACGGCGAGCCGCGATTTGATATACAGATGCGCCACCGCTGCGAGCGCGAGCATGACGACGATGCCCATTGCGCGGTTGATCTGCAGCACGTCGCGGCTCGTGTTCGGATCGGTGGCGGCGAGTGCGTATCCTGCGAGCGTCAGCACGGTCGAGACGCCCGCCGTGACGATCGGCACGGCGGGGCGGTCGGCCCAGACGCAGAGCACGACGGGCAGCACGTAGAACACCCAGATCGCGATGCGGATCGGCGTGAGCACGTCGATGCAGAACACCACGGCGAGCGTGATTGCGATTGCGAGGTAAATCCAGGCGCTTAGGTTTCGAGTGTCTTGAGGCATCGCTTACCGGTTGTGTCCATGTTTTGCGCGGTCCTCGCGGCCGCGGCAGGCGAGGACCATAGCATGAGCCGCAAGCCCTTGTCACATCGGGCTTTGCAGCCTTTTTTCGGCGCGGCAATCGTTACAATCGAGGCCGCGCGGACGTTTTCAACGAGGTAAGAATGACTGATTTTTCCGGCTCTCGCGTGCTCGTCACGGGTGCTTCGGGGTTCGTCGGTTCCGCGGTCGCGCGGCTCGCCATCGAACGCGGTTTCGACGTGCGCGTGCTCGTGCGCAAGACCAGCCCGCGCAAGAACGTCGAATCGCTGGACGCGGAGATCGTCGTCGGCGACATGCGCGACGAAGCGTCCATGCGCGCCGCGCTCAAGGGCTGCCGCTTCCTGTTTCACGTAGCCGCCGATTACCGCATCTGGGCGCCGGATCCGGCCGAAATCGAACGCGCGAATCTCGAAGGCACCGAAGCGACGATGCGCGCGGCGCTGTCCGAAGGTGTCGAGCGCATCGTTTATACCAGCAGCGTCGCGACGCTCAAGGTGACGAGCTCGGGCGCGATCGTCGACGAGACGAAGCCGTCGGATGCGCAGAGCACCATCGGCGCATACAAGCGCAGCAAGGTGCTCGCGGAGCGCGCGGTCGAGCGCATGGTCGCGCAGAACGCGCTGCCGGCGGTGATCGTGAATCCGTCGACGCCGATCGGCCCGCGCGACGTGCGCCCGACACCGACCGGGCGCATCATCGTCGAAGCGGCGACCGGCAAGATCCCCGCGTTCGTCGATACGGGCCTCAATCTCGTGCACGTCGACGATGTCGCGAACGGGCACTTTCTCGCGCTCGAACGCGGCAAGATCGGCGAGCGATATATCCTGGGCGGCGAGAATCTGCCCTTGCAGCAGATGTTGGCGGACATCGCCGGATTCGTCGGGCGCAAGCCGCCGACCATCAAGCTGCCGCGCGGGCCGCTTTATCCGCTCGCGATCGGCGCGGAGCTGTTCGCGAAAGTGAGCGGAAAGGAGCCGTTCGTGACCGTCGACGCGCTGCGCATGTCGAAGAACAAGATGTACTTCACGTCGGCGAAGGCGGAACGCGAGCTGGGCTACGCCGCGCGGCCGTACGCGCAAGGTCTGAAGGACGCGCTGGACTGGTTCCGGGAGAACGGGTATCTCGCTGGATGAAGCGCCAAATCATTTCGTGAAACGTTCCGGCCATCGCGACGCGGCCGGAAGACAGCAACTCTTGTATAAGACTCGAAAAAAATTAAGTCATTGAATTCGCAAGAAAAACGCCCGTTTTGGCCAATTTCGCAAGCCGAAATTCACACGCGCGCCCTGCAAAATCAGGCAGAATAGCGGTTTGTTGCCGGAGGGGTGACGAGGCCGGCGGTTTTTTCCAACCTGTTTTCGGATGTCGAGACAAGCGATGAGTAATCAGCAACCCACCATCATCTACACCCTGACCGACGAAGCTCCGCTGCTCGCGACCAGCGCCTTTCTGCCGATCATCCGTGCCTTCACCGCGCCGGCGGGCGTCAACGTCGAGACGAGCGACATCTCCGTCGCGGCCCGCATCCTCGGCGAATTCCCCGAATTCCTGACCGACGAGCAAAAGGTCCCCGACAACCTCGCGAAGCTCGGCGAACTCACGCAGGACGCCGACACCAACATCATCAAGCTGCCGAACATCAGCGCGTCGCTGCATCAGCTGACGAGCGCGATCAAGGAACTGCAAAGCAAGGGCTACAAGCTGCCCGACTATCCCGAAGAGCCGAAGAACGACGAAGAAAAGGCCATCCGCGCGCGCTATGGCAAGTGCCTCGGCTCGGCCGTGAACCCGGTGCTGCGCGAAGGCAACTCGGACCGCCGCGCGCCGCTCGCCGTGAAGAACTACGCGAAGAAGCATCCGCACAGCATGGGCGAGTGGAGCATGGCGTCGCGCACGCACGTCGCGCACATGAAACACGGCGACTTCTATCACGGCGAAAAGTCCATCACGAACGATAAAGCCCGCGAAGTGCGCATGGAACTCGTGACGAAGCGCGGCGAAACCATCGTGCTGAAGCCGAAGGTCAAGCTGCAGGAAGGCGAGATCGTCGACAGCATGTTCATGAGCAAGAAGGCGCTCGTCGAGTTCTACGAAGACCAGATGCAGGATGCGTTCGACACGGGCGTCATGCTGTCGCTGCACGTCAAGGCGACCATGATGAAGGTCTCGCACCCGATCGTCTTCGGCCACGCCGTGAAGGTGTTCTACAAGGACGCGTTCGCCAAGCACGGCAAGCTCTTCGAAGAGCTCGGCATCAACGTGAACAACGGTCTCGTCGATCTGTACACGAAGATCGAAGCACTGCCGGAATCGCAACGCGATGAAGTCATCCGCGACATGCACGCGTGCCACGAGAAGCGCCCGGCGCTCGCCATGGTCGATTCGGCCAAGGGCATCTCGAACCTGCACGCGCCGAACGACGTGATCGTCGACGCATCCATGCCCGCGATGATCCGCGCGGGCGGCAAGATGTGGGGCGCCGACGGCCGTCCGCAAGACACGAAGTGCCTGATTCCGGAAAGCACGTTCGCGCGCATCTATCAGGAAATCATCAACTTCTGCAAGACCAACGGCGCGTTCGATCCGAAGACGATGGGCACGGTGCCGAACGTCGGCCTGATGGCGCAAAAGGCGGAAGAGTACGGCTCGCACGACAAGACGTTCGAGATCGCGGAAGACGGCACCGCGCGCATCGTCGACAACGCGACGGGCGAAGTCCTCGAAGGGCTGACGCAGGAAGTCGAGAAGGGCGACATCTGGCGCATGTGCCTCGTGAAGGACGCGCCGATCCGCGACTGGGTGAAGCTCGCCGTCACGCGCGTGAAGAACTCGGGCACGCCGGCCGTGTTCTGGCTCGACCCGTATCGTCCGCACGAAGCCGAACTCATCAAGAAGGTCGAGACGTACCTGAAGGATTACGACACGACCGGCCTCGACATCCAGATCATGTCGCAAGTGCGCGCGATGCGTTACACGCTCGAACGCGTGATCCGCGGCATGGACACGATCTCGGTCACGGGCAACATCCTGCGCGATTACCTCACCGACCTGTTCCCGATCATGGAACTCGGCACGAGCGCGAAGATGCTTTCCATCGTTCCGCTGATGGCGGGCGGCGGCCTGTACGAAACGGGCGCGGGCGGCTCGGCGCCGAAGCATGTTCAGCAGCTCGTGCAGGAAAACCATCTGCGCTGGGACTCGCTCGGCGAATTCCTCGCGCTGGCGGTGTCGCTGGAAGAGCTCGGCATCAAGAACGACAACGCGCGTGCGAAGCTCGTCGCGAAGGCGCTCGATTCGGCCACCGGCAAGCTGCTCGACAACAACAAGAGCCCGTCGCCGAAGACCGGCCAGCTCGACAATCGCGGCAGCCAGTTCTATCTCGCGATGTACTGGGCGCAGGAACTCGCGTCGCAGTCGGAAGACAAGGCGCTCGCCGAGCAGTTCGCGCCGCTCGCAAAGACGCTGGCCGAGAACGAGCAGAAGATCGTCGATGAACTCGCCGCCGTGCAGGGCAATGCGGTGGATATCGGCGGCTACTACAAGCCGGACGAGAAGAAGCTCGAAGCCGTGATGCGTCCGAGCAAGACGTTCAATGCCGCGCTCGAACAGGTGCGCGCGAAGTAAGCTGGGCTGGAGCGCGTTCTTTCGCGCTTCGGTGATGAAACCGGCATCGCCTTCGGGCATGCCGGTTTTTTTTGCGCGCGCCGCATCCAACGATCTTTACAGACGCCGGTTCGCCTCTGCATACACTGTCCGCCCCGACAGGAAACCTCATGCAGAACGATCTCATCCAGCGCGCCAGTCGAGCTTATGCGGAGCACGCGTTTGGCATCGCCGTCGAATTGGCCGATGAAGCCGTCGCCGAGAATCCGCGCAACGCCGATGCGCTTCATCTGCGCGGCCTGATCGCGCTGGCGCTGCGCAAGCCGGAAGACGCGCGAACGTGGCTCGCACGCGCCATCGAACTTTCCGCGCATCCGGGCTTTTGCAACTCGCTTTGCGTGACGCAGCTGCACCTGCGCGACTTCCCGGCCGCGGCGCAAAGCGCGCGCCTCGGACTGCGCATCGCCGATGAGCGCTTTCCGGATTACGGCGACATCGCCCTGCTTTGGTTCAACCTCGGACTTGCGCTGCAACTCGACGAGCAGATGGAAGCGGCGGCGCAGAGTTATCGGCGAGCGCTCGGGCATCGGCCGGATCACGCGGCATCGCATAACAATCTGGGCGCGGTACTCAACCGTCTGGGCGATCTCGACACGGCAATCGAGCATACGAAAGCCGCCATCGCGCTCGATCCGGACAACCTCGAAGCGCACAGCAATCTCGGCCATGCGCTGCTCGCGGCGGGACGCTACGACGAAGCGTGGCCGCATTTCGAGCACCGTTGGGCAAGCTTTCAGACGGACGGTCAGACGCTCGGCGCACGCGCGCCCGAGTTGCCGATTCCGCTCTGGCGCGGCGGCCCGCTTCCCGCCGGCGCGAGCCTGCTCGTGCTGCACGAACAAGGCTTCGGCGATGCGCTGCAATTCTGCCGCTACCTGCCGATGGCGCTGGAACGCTTCGCGCGCGTCGGCTATGTCTGTCCGGCGCCGCTGCGGCGGCTCTTCGAAGAATCGCTGTGCGCGCGCTGGCCGAACATCGTTCTCGTCGACGGAGACGCCGTCGATCTGTCCATGTGGACGCACCATTGCCCGCTGATGTCCTTGCCGATGTGTTTCGGCACGCGCATCGGCAATATTCCCGCGCCGACGCCCTATCTGCGCGCCGATCCCCAACGCGCGCGTTTCTGGGCGGAACGAATCGGCGAGCGCTCGATGCCGGCGGTCGGTCTCGTCTGGGCGGGCGGCCACACGCATTCGCGCGGCGACAAACGGCGCAGCATCGCGCCGGAAACGCTCGCGCCGCTGCTTTCGTATCGCGGCGTGCGATGGATCAGCCTGCAAAAGGCCGAGCACGCCGACAAGCAACTGCCGCCCGCGTTCGCCGGCCAGATCGCCGACTGGATGGACGGCGTCGGCGACTTCGCGGACACGGCCGCGCTCATCGACGGACTCGATCTCGTGATCGCGGTCGATACGTCGGTCGCGCATCTCGCCGCCGCGATGGGCAAGCGCGTCTGGCTGCTGAATCGCTTCGCGGGCTGCTGGCGGTGGCTGCGCGATCCCGACGACACGCCGTGGTATCCGGACATGCGCCTCTTCACGCAGACGAAGCGCGGCGACTGGACCGACGTGCTGACGCGCGTGCGCGCCGAACTCGAAAACCTCGGCGAGCGCGTCGTCTGACACACGGTTGCGTGCATTTCGTTACAAGGTGTGGCGGTATCGGAGAAGTCCAGCGGGTAGAATCGGGGCCTCACTGCTAGCACGCACGTTACAGACACACTCGCATGAATCTACAAGACCAGCTCGGCGCGCTGGAGTCGAGCCTCGATACGCTCCTTCAGACCGCTGCCGCATCTGCGCGCTCATCCGCCGGCTCGCCTGCCGCTCCGCCCGCCGTATCGGACGAACCGCCCGCTTTGCGCGATGTGCGCGAACCGGTCGATGCCGACGCGCCCGCCGAACCGCCCGCGCTGAACGAGCCCCCGACGCTCGTCGTGTCGCGCCCGGAGCGCGATGCGGTCGAAATGACGATCGCGGGCAAGACGGTGAAGCTGAGCCCGGAAGGTGTGTCGGAACTGATCGAGGAATTGTCGAACGTGCGCGCGTCGATGTCGCCGGATCAGCCTGCGGGCATTGCACCGGGATGGCGCTTCGCCGCCACGAAGAATCCCGTGATGGCGACGCAGAAATACGCGAACGGCGACCGCCTGCTGGTCTTGCGCCACGCCGGGCACGGCTGGGTGCCGTTCACGTTCTCGCCGAACATGGTCATCGAGCTGTATGCCATGTTGACGAAGAAGTGAGAAGCCGCGTTTACGAACCTTCCTGCGTCGGCGCCTGCACGCGCGCCTTCCATTGCCCGCCCTTCCCGCTCCAGTACCGCACGGCCGAGCCGATCGTCGCGCTGACGTAGAACAACGCGACGAGCGGCAGGAGCGGCGCCCACAACAGCGATCTGCGGTAGTAGCGCAGCATCGGACCATAGGCGATGCACATCAGCGCCCACGCGGCGCATGCGGGCCACGCGCTCGCGCCGTATGCCAGCGCGAGCACCGGCGGCGCGAGATAGATCACCGCCATACCGAGCACGGTGCCGGCAAGCAGCAGAGGCGAATAGCGCAATTGCGTGAACGCCGTGCGCGCGATCATGTTCCAGATGTCCCGCCAGCTATCGTACGGACGCAGCGACACGCTGTGCTCGGCGAGATCGAGGCGGATCGGGCGCGCGTCGTTGCGGCCCGCGCGATGCTTGATGCGCGCGGCGAGACTGCAATCGTCGATCAGTTCCTGCCGGATGGATTCGATCCCGCCCGCCTCCACGAGCGCCGAACGGCGCACCAGCATGCAGCCGCCTGCCGCGCCGGCGGTCGCCTTCTTCGCGTCGTTGACCCATTCGAACGGATAAAGCTTCGCGAAGAAGAAGACGAACGCCGGAATCAGCGCCTTTTCCCAAAGGGAATCGCAGCGCAGACGGACCATCAGCGAGACCAGATCGCGGTCTTCGAGAATCGTGCGCGCGACGAGTTGCGTGGCGGCATCGGCCGGATGGTGGATGTCCGCGTCCGTGAGCAGCAGGAATTCCGCGGGCAGGCCGAGCTTGTCGATCGCGCCGATGCCCTGCGACTGCGCCCACACCTTGCCCGACCAGCCCGGCGGCAGCGGCTGCGCGGTCAGGATCGTCAGACGGTCTTCGAGGCCGAGATCGCGGGCGGCGGCGAGCGCGACGTTCGCGGTGCCGTCGGTGCTGTGGTCATCGACGACGATCACATGGAACGCGCCCGCATAGTCCTGCTTGAGCAGCGAGCCAACCGCGCGGCCGATGACGTCGGCTTCGTTGCGCGCAGGCACGACGGCGACGAGCGCGGGCCATGCGCCGCGGCGCGCGATCTCGGCGTTGCCGACAGCGTGGATCGTCGTATCGGATAGCGCCGGCGCGGGTTGCGCGCGCCAGAATCCGCCGCGGGCGAACAGCAGCACGATCCAGATCAAGAAAGACAGCCAGGCGATCAATAGCATGAGTAAACGATTAGCTTGAAAACAGTGGCGCAGCCGATGCGCGCGATGGACCCGGCGTTGCGCGAAAAATACACCGGGGAAACAGCGCGGCGAGCCGGTCCGCGAGGCCGCGCGGCAAGGGCGCGTGGCGCGGATCTCGCCGCCATGCGGTCCGAAGCGTCCGACAGTTTACTGGGTTCTCAAAATCGCCGTATTTGCGTGTGCCGAAGCGCGTCGCGAAGTGAAGCGGGCATTGAGCACCCAAAAAGGGAACGCGTTAGAATACGCGGTCAACTTCGGCGCGCAGACCGACCCCACCGTGTCTTTTTTTCCGGTCTGCTTTCCCCGGCCTTCCTGACGCTTCCGAGCGTCGTTCGTGGCCAGGTCTTCGGGAAAGTGCGAGCTTCGCGCCGGCTAACCCGAGACCCGCGCCAGTCGGAGTTCGTTCGAATATGCGTATCATCCTTGCTCAACCCCGCGGCTTTTGTGCGGGCGTGGTCCGTGCGATCGAAATCGTCGATCGGGCCCTCGAACGGCATGGCGCACCGGTTTATGTGCGTCACGAGATCGTTCATAACCGTCATGTGGTCGACAACCTGCGTAGCAAGGGCGCAAAGTTCGTCGAAGAACTCGATGAAGTGCCGCACGGCGCGGTCGCGATTTTCAGCGCGCACGGCGTCGCGCAGAGCGTCGAGAAAGATGCGCGGACGCGCGGGCTCGACGTGCTCGACGCGACCTGCCCGCTCGTCACCAAGGTTCATGTGCAGGGCCGCCAGTATGTATCGCAGGGGCGCACGCTCATTCTGATCGGCCATGCGGGTCATCCGGAAGTCGAAGGCACGATCGGGCAGATTCCCGGCGTCGTCGTGCTGGTGCAGAGTGAAGCCGAAGTCGCGACAATGACGCTCGCGCCCGATACGCCCGTCGCCTATGTCACGCAGACGACGCTTTCCGTGGACGACACGCGCGGCATCATCGATGCCTTGCAGCGCCGCTTCACGGATATCGTCGGCCCGGACACGCGCGACATCTGCTACGCGACTCAGAATCGCCAGGCCGCCGTGCGCGAGCTGAGCACGCAAGTCGATGTGCTGCTCGTGGTCGGCGCCACCAACAGTTCCAATTCGAACCGCCTGCGGGAAATCGGCGCCGAGAGCGGCGTTCCGAGCTATCTCGTCGCGGACGGTTCGGAGATCAAGCCGGAATGGTTTGCCGACGTGCAAACGGTCGGCATCACCGCGGGCGCTTCGGCGCCCGAGGAAATGGTCAAACATGTGATCGATGCCCTGCGCGCGTTCGGACACGTCGAAGTCACGACGATGAACGGCCGCGAGGAAAAGGTCGAATTCAAACTCCCCGCGAAGCTCACTCAGCCGGTCGCCGCCGTTGCGGCAGCCGCGGTTCGCGAAGAATAAGGAGAGGACACAATTGTCTATCCCGATGCTCCAGAAGGCCCGCGTTGGCGCCTATATCTTCAAGCAACACCTGACGGGCACCAAGCGTTACCCGCTCGCGCTGATGCTGGAACCGCTGTTCCGCTGCAATCTCGCCTGTAACGGCTGCGGCAAGATCGACTATCCGGATCCGATCCTGAACCAGCGTCTGTCGCTGCAGGAATGCCTCGAAGCCGTCGACGAATGCGGCGCGCCGGTCGTGTCGATCGCGGGCGGCGAGCCGCTGCTGCACAAGGAAATGCCGCAGATCGTGAAGGGCATCATGGCGCGCAAGAAGTTCGTGTATCTCTGCACGAACGCGCTCCTGATGGAAAAGAAGATGGACGATTACGAGCCGAGCCCGTACTTCGTCTGGTCCGTGCATCTCGACGGCGATCGCGAGGCGCACGATCACTCGGTTTCGCAGCCGGGCACGTACGACAAGGCTGTCGCGGCCATCAAGGAAGCGAAGCGCCGCGGGTTCCGCGTGAACATCAACTGCACGCTGTTCAACGATGCGGAGCCGGAACGCGTCGCGAAGTTCTTCGACACGCTCGGTCCGATCGGCGTGGACGGCATCACGGTTTCGCCGGGCTATGCCTACGAGCGCGCTCCGGATCAGCAGCACTTCCTGAATCGCGAAAAGACGAAGAACCTGTTCCGCGAAATCTTCAAGCGCGGCAACAACGGCAAGAACTGGTCGTTCAGCCAGTCGACGCTGTTCCTCGATTTCCTCGCGGGCAACCAGACGTATCAATGCACGCCGTGGGGCAACCCGGCGCGCACGGTGTTCGGCTGGCAGAAGCCGTGCTATCTGGTCGGCGAAGGTTACGTGAAGACCTTCAAGGAACTGATGGAAACCACCGACTGGGACAAGTACGGCACGGGCAAGTACGAGAAGTGCGCGGACTGCATGGTCCACTGCGGCTTCGAGGCGACCGCCGTGATGGACACGGTGGCGCATCCGCTGAAGGCCGCGAAGATCGCGCTGTCGGGCCCGCGCACGACGGGCGCGTTCGCGAAGGATCTGCCGATCGACAAGCAGCGTCCGGCCGAGTACGTGTTCTCGAAGCACGTCGAGATCAAGCTGGAAGAGATCGGCCGCGCGCAGAAGAACAAGGGCGCCAAGACGGCGGCGGCGGTGAATTGAGCTTCGGTTGAACGGAGCGTGGAAAGGGCGAATGGCTTGGGTCATTCGCCCTTTTTGTTTTCTCTGCTACCGAATCGTCGTGACGTGTTCGTAGCTTCGAATCTGCCGGTCCTTGGTCACCAGCGGAGCGGATAGCGAACGCGCCGTCGCGACTATCATGCGGTCGGCTGGATCGCTATGGAACTCACCGGGAAGCTTGGCCGACGCAAGCGCGATATGACGGTCGATGGGTGCGGACATCGCACCTCGCGCAGCGCCCAAAAAAAACGCGACGGCTCTCACCGTCGCGTTATCTTCAATCACCACCCAGCAGCATCAACTCAGCAGCACTTCCCCGCTCCCGACCCGTACCTCGCCTCCTGCCGCTCGCGGAAGAACTCCGCGTAGCTCATCACCGGCTTGTCGGGATGCGTCGTCTGCATGTGCGTGACATACGCGTCGTAATCGGGCATCCCGACCATCAGACGCATCGTCTGGCCGAGATACCGTCCTGCCTGCCGAAGATCGCTGAACATCGCTCGACTCCTTAGTGGCCCGCGCGCACCGCGGTGGAAGCGCCGGAAGGCATCGCTTCGAACGGCGTTTCGCGCACGGTCGGCTTCGCTTCGCGACGCGCCCGCAGCACGGCCAGCACGCCATATACCGCGATGCTCAACACCACGAAGATGAACAGGCCGGCAAGCGCCGCATCGACGTAATCGTTGAAGATGATGCGCTGCATTTCCGCGAGCGACTTCGCCGGCGCCATCACCTTGCCCGCGTCGTAGGCGTCCTTCAGCTTGCCGGCGTGCGCGAGGAAGCCGACCTTCGGATTCGCATCGAAAATCTTCTGCCAGCCGGCCGTCAACGTGCAGATGAGCAGCCACGCAGTCGGCACGAGCGTGACCCACGCATAGCGTTCGCGCTTCATCTTGAACAGCACCACGGTGCCGAGCATCAGCGCGATGCCCGCGAGCATCTGATTCGAGATGCCGAAGAGCGGCCACAGCGTGTTGATGCCGCCGAACGGATCGACCACGCCCTGATACAGGAAGTAGCCCCACGCGGCGACGCACAGGCCCGTCGCGACGAGGTTGGCCGGCAGCGATTCCGTGCGGCGCAGCGCCGGGTGGAACGTGCCGAGCAAGTCTTGCAGCATGAAGCGGCCGGCGCGCGTGCCCGCATCGACGGCGGTGAGGATGAACAGCGCCTCGAACAGAATGGCGAAGTGATACCAGAACGCCATCATCGCCGGGCCGCCGATCACCTGATGAAGAATGTGCGCCATGCCGACCGCGAGCGTCGGCGCGCCGCCGGCACGCGCGACGATGGTCGTCTCGCCGACCGCCTTCGCCGTCGACGTCAGCATGTCGGGCGTCAGCACGAAGCCCCAGCCCGAGACGGTCTGCGCGACCGCTTCGGGCGTCGAGCCGAGCAGCGCGGCCGGGCTGTTCATCGCGAAGTAGACGCCCGGTTCGATCACGCACGCGGCGACGAGCGCCATGATCGCGACGAACGATTCCATCAGCATCGCGCCGTAGCCGATGAAGCGCATGTTGACTTCGTTGTCGATCATCTTGGGCGTCGTGCCCGACGAGATCAGCGCGTGGAAGCCCGACACCGCGCCGCATGCGATCGTGATGAAGAGGAACGGGAACAGATTGCCCGACCACACGGGACCCGTGCCATCGACGAACTTCGTGAAGGCCGGCATCTTCAGTTCGGGCGCGACGATGAGAATCCCGATCGCGAGGCCGAGGATCGTGCCGATCTTGAGGAACGTCGACAGATAATCGCGCGGCGCGAGCAGCAGCCATACCGGCAGCACCGACGCCACGAAACCGTAGCCGATCAGAATCCACACGAGCTGCACGCCGGTGAACGTGAAGTACGGCGCGAGCGTCGCGGATTCGGCGACTTGTCCGCCGTACACGATCGCGAGCATCAGACCGACGAAGCCGATGATCGACACCTCGCCGATGCGTCCCGGGCGAATGTAGCGCGTATAGACACCCATGAAGAGCGCGATCGGAATCGTCGCGGCAACCGTGAACGTGCCCCACGGCGAATTCGTCAGCGCCTTCACGACGATCAGCGCGAGCACCGCGAGAATGATCACCATGATGAGGAACGCGCCGAACAGCGCGATCACGCCGGGCACGGTGCCGAGTTCCATCTTGATGAGATCGCCGAGCGAGCGGCCATCGCGGCGCGTCGAGATGAACAGGACGACGAAGTCCTGCACCGCGCCCGCGAACACCACGCCCGCGAGAATCCACAGCATGCCGGGCGTGTAGCCCATCTGCGCCGCCAGCACCGGGCCGACGAGCGGACCCGCGCCCGCGATCGCCGCGAAGTGATGGCCGAACAGCACGTACTTGTTGGTCGGCACGTAGTCGAGACCGTCGTTGTGACGAACGGCCGGCGTCATGCGCAGGCCGTCGAGCTGCAGCACTTTCGTCGCGATGAAGCGTGAGTAGAAGCGGTAAGCGATGAGATAGACGCAGACCGCCGCGATGACGATCCATAGTGCGCTGATCCGCTCGCTGTGCGCGAGCGCGATGGTGCCGAATGCGAACGCGCCCAGTAGCGCGAGCGCGATCCAGACCAGGAATCCGGAAGCCCGATTCATGGCGTCTCCTTAGTTATTGACCCTTCCGGGCCGATGATTGCGCCGTGATAGCGCATTGGGCGGTAGTATTCGCTTTCGCCCGGGCGCTTACAAGCGCATAACTACTTATGCGCGCTACGTGGCTTCACGTAGCGGAAAACCCTGTGTTTCCAGCAAGCGGCGCGCCGCGGCTTCGAATGTGAACACCCTGTATCGATGAATCTCAAGGCAAAGATCTTCCTGCTCGCGATCGTGCCGTTCGCGCTTGCGATCGGCGGCATCACCTACGGCGTGCGCCAGCAGGCGCAAGCGCTCGCAGCAGCGCAGCACGACACGACGCAGGCCGCGTACCTGTCGAGCAAGGAGATCGAACTGCGCCATTACGTCGAGATTGCGACGAGCGCGATCGCGCCTTATTACGACGCACCCGCCGACGATCCGCGCAGCGACGACGAACGCCGCCGCCTCGCGCTCGATGCGCTTCAACGTCTCGACTTCGGGCAGGACGGCTACTTTTTCGTCTACACGATGCGCGGCACGTCGCTGATGCATCCGCGCCAGCCGGATCTCGTCGGACGCGATCTCTGGCTCATGCGCGATCCGAACGGCGCGCTGACCATCCAGGAGCTGATTCAACAGGCGTCGAAAGGCGGCGGCTATGTGCGCTACGTGTGGCGACGTCCGTCGACCGGACTGATCGCGCCGAAGCTCGGCTATGTCGTGCCGCTCGAACGCTGGGGCTGGATGATGGGCACGGGCATCTATCTGGAAGATGTCGAGACGACGCTCGCGCGCATCGATTCGCAAGCAGCCGGGAATATCCGCCGCACGCTCATGTGGATCGGCGCGATCGCGCTTTTCGGGCTCGCGATCATCGCGGTGTGCGGCGCGGTGCTCAACATCAGCGAGCACCGCAGCGCGGACGCGAAGTTGAAGCGCCTCGCGCGGCAAGTCGTCGATTCGCAGGAACAGGAACGCGCGCGGCTATCGCGCGAATTGCACGACGGCATCAGCCAGATGCTCGTCTCCGTGAAGCTGCTGCTCGAATCGGCGCTGGCGCGTTTCGAACGGAGCGCGGCGCGCGAACCGACCGCCGAAGCCGCGCTCGCGACGAGCCTCGGACGCCTTTCCGGCACGCTGCGCGAAGTGCGCCGCATCTCGCACGCGCTGCGTCCCGCGATGCTCGACGATCTCGGCCTCGCCGCCGCGCTCGAACAGCTCGCGCGCGAATTCGACGGACAGGACGGCCCCGAAGTGCGCTTCGAAGCGACCGCCGAGGGCAAGCCTTGTGCACCGCAACGCGCGACGCTGCCCGATCCCGTCAATACCGTGCTCTTCCGCATCGCGCAGGAAGCGCTGACCAACGTCGCGCGGCACGCGCAGGCTTCGCGCGCGGCGGTCACGCTCGATATCGCGACGCACGCCGTCACGCTCGACATCACCGACAACGGCCGCGGCTTCGACGCGCACGACGCGTTTTCCGATCCGGCGAGCGGCATCGGCCTGCGCAACATGCGCGAGCGGCTCGACACGCTCGGCGGCACGCTCGCGATCGACTCGCAGCCGGGCCGCACGTCGATCGTGGCGCGCGTACCGCTGCCGCTCGCCGCACCGAATCTTCAAGGACATACCGATGAGCGCTGAAATCGCCCGCATCATTCTGGTCGACGACCATCCGCTCGTGCGCGACGGCTTGCGCGCGCGGCTCGACTCCGTGCCGCATCTGCGCGTGATCGGCGAGGCCGGCAACGCGAAGGAAGCGCTCGCGCTCGCCGCCGACGAAGCGAATCCGCCCGATCTCGCGCTAATGGACGTCGGCATGGCCGGCATGAGCGGAATCGAACTCGCGGCGCTGTTCCACGAGCGGCATCCGGGTATCCGCGTGCTGATGCTGTCGATGCACGACAACGTGGAATACGTGAAGCAGGCGGTGCGCGCGGGCGCGAGCGGCTACGTGCTGAAGGATTCGCCCGCCGCCGAGATCATTCAGGCGATCGGCGCGGTGCTCGCCGGCAAGACGTTTTTCAGCGCCGGGCTGGCCGCGCGCATGATCCAGGCACAGTCGATGCAGACGCCGCTCGAACGCCTGACGCCGCGCGAACTCGACATTCTGGATGCGCTCGCCGAAGGCTTATCGAGCAAGCAGATTGCGCAGCAGCATGGGCTGTCGGTGCGGACGGTGGAAACGCATCGACAGAACATGAAGCGCAAACTGGATATCGACGGACAGGCCGAACTCATCAAATTCGCGGTGGAGCACCGCCGCACCTGAATCCCGGCCCGGCCTGACAGAGAGCGATCAGCCCGCGGAACGGGCGTTATGCTCGGAAAGGAACTTGATGAGACCGTCGACGCCGCCCTTTTGCAGCTGACCGACGAATTGTTGCTGATAGACCTGGATGAGCCATGCGCCCATCATGTCGATGTCGTAGATTTTCCAGCCCTGCGGTGTCTTCTGCAGGCGATAGCGCACCGGATTGTCGCCGCCCGTGGAAATGACATGTGATTCGACGACGGTGTCCTTCGCGTTGGCGTCGACGTTGGGCGCGTCGAACTTGAAGGTCACGTCCTGATCGCGGAGCTGCGCGAGCGATGCCGCGTAGGTGCGGACCAGCAGCGTCTGGAACTGGTCGTAAAGCTGCTTCTGCTGCTCGGGCGTGGCGGTCGCCCACGCCTTGCCGACCGCGATGCGCGTCGTGCGCTGGAAGTCGGTGGCGGGCAGGAAACGCGTCTCGACGAGTTGCGTGATCTTCGCCATGTCGCCGCCGCGCGCTTGCGGGTCGGCCTTCATGGCCTTGACCGTGCCTTCGACGGCATTCTTGACGACGGCATCGGGACTCGTTTGTGCGAATGCCTCGCCTGTGAAAGACATCGAGGCAAGGAGGAAAGCGAAGCAAATAGACAGATAGCGTTTCATGGCACCCGTTCTCTAATCAGGTTTGGTGGCGCGGGTAGTGCGGCCTTCGGACGTTGCAGGAGCGGCCAGGCGGCTGCGAGTCAGTATATCGACACCTTGCCAGCGTAACAGTTCAAGGACGGACCGTTCAGTGCGCCCGGTATACTTGCGCGGCATCATGCGATTCACGCGCTCGCGCGCGCAAAAATAACAGGCACTCCAGGTAACGTCTTCATGCTGACGTCCAACATTACTCGCTTCGTCACCCTCGCCATTCGCCGGCCGGCGTGGATTATCGCCGTTTCGCTGCTGCTCGGCGTGCTGTCCACGATTTATGTCGTCCATCACTTCAAGATCAGCACCGACGTCAGCCAACTGATCGAGACGGAGCCGGAGTGGGCCGCGCGCAGCAAGGCCATCGAGGAAGCGTTTCCGCAGCGCGGCGCGGCATTGCTGATCGTCGTTCAGGCGCCCGCGCAGGAATTCGCCGATGCCGCCGCAAGCGCGCTCGCCGCCGCGCTCGCGAAAGAGCCGGAGCGCTTCAGGTCGGTGTCGCAACCGGCGGGCGGCGAGTTCTTCGAGCACAACGGACTGCTTTATCTCCCGACGGAGGAGGTCGAGCAGGTCACGAAACAGCTCGTGCAGGCGCGTCCGCTCATCAATACGCTCGCGCACGACCCGACGCTCACCGGCCTCGCGCAGACGCTCAACACCACGCTCAACCTGCCGCTGACGCTCGGACAGGTCAATCTCGGCCAGATGGCCGGCTTGCTCGGCAAGAGCGCGACCGTGCTCGATCGCGTGCTGGCGAATCAGCCGGCGGCGTTCTCATGGCGCGGCCTCGCGGATTCGTCGCCGAACGATGCGCCCGGGCGCGCGTTTGTCACCGTGTTGCCGGAGTTGAACTTCAACGCGCTGAAGGCGGCGGCGGGCACCTCGGAAGAGATTCGCGCGAAGGCGGCGGAACTCGGCATCGACAAGAAGTACGGCGCGACGCTGCATCTGACGGGCGCGCAGCCGCTCGCCGACGAAGAGTTCGCGTCCGTGCAGGACGGCGCCGTGCTCAACGGCGTGCTGACCTTCCTCGTCGTGCTGATGATCCTCTGGGTCGCGCTGCGTTCCAAGCGCATGATCCTCGCGGTGTTCATCACCCTCTTCGTCGGGCTCGCGATCACGGCGGCGCTCGGACTCATGATGGTCCACGCGCTCAACATGATCTCGGTCGCGTTCATGGTGCTCTTCGTCGGACTCGGCGTGGACTTCGGCATCCAGTTCGGCGTGAAGTATCGCGAAGAGCGCTACAAGCACAAGCGGCTCGATGTGTCGCTCGCGGAAACCGCGCGCCATGTCGCGGTGCCGCTCACGCTCGCCGCCGCCGCGACCGCCGCGAGCTTCTTCTCGTTTCTGCCGACCGCGTATCGCGGCGTGTCGGAGCTGGGGCTGATCGCGGGCGTCGGCATGTTCGTCGCGTATGCCACCAACATGACGCTGCTGCCCGCGCTCATCAAGGTGTTCGCGCCGCCGGGCGAAGCGCAATCGCCGGGCTTTCCGATTCTTGCGCCCGTCGACGAGTTCCTCGACAGGCATCGCAAGCCGGTGCTGATTGGCACGCTCGTCATCGTGATCGGCGCGCTGCCGCTGCTCTTCAATCTGCGATTCGACTTCAATCCGCTGCATCTGAAGGATCCGCACACCGAGTCGATGGCGACGCTCATCTCGCTGCAGGACTCGCCGGAAGGCGCGGTGAACGACGTCGCCGTGCTCGCGCCCTCGCTCGCCGATGCGGATGCCATCGCCGCGAAGCTGAAGAAGCTGCCGGAAGTCGGCAGCGCCACGACGCTCTCGTCGCTCATTCCCGGCGATCAGCCGAAGAAGCTCGAACTGATCAAGGCCGCCGCCGATCAGCTTTTGCCCGCGCTCGATCAGCAGACGGCCTCGCCCGTGACGGACGCCGTGCGCGTGGCGGCGTTGAAGCGCGTATCGAGCCAGCTCTCGCTCGCCGCCGACGAGCATCCCGGTCCGGGCGATAAGGAAGCGAAGCATCTGTCCGAAACGCTCGCGAAGCTGGCGCAAGCCGACGCCGCGACGCGCGATCGCGCCGAGCATGCGATGGCCGAGCCGCTGCGTATCGCGCTCGCGCAATTGCGCGCGCTGCTCACGCCGGCGGAGATCACGCGCGAAACGCTGCCGCCGCACATGGTCGCGTCGTTCGTGACGCCGAACGGCCAGGCGCTCGTCGATGTCGCGCCGAAGATTCCGCCTGGCGTCGATCCCAACGACGACGCGCTGCTCGCGCACTTCGCCGATGCCGTGCAGAAAGCCGAGCCGAACGCGATCGGCGGGCCGATCTCCGTGCGTCATTCGGCGGAAACGATCATCAAAGCGTTCGAGCAGGCGGCGCTCTATTCGCTGATCGCGATCGCGGTGCTGCTGTGGATCGCGCTGCGCCGTTTTGGCGACGTTCTGAGAACTTTGGTACCGTTGCTCGTTTCCGCGATCGTCACGCTGGAATTGTGCGTCGTCTTCAGGATGCCGCTCAACTTCGCGAACATCATCGCGTTGCCGCTCATGCTGGGCGTCGGCGTCGCCTTCAAGATCTATTTCGTGATGGCGTGGCGTTCCGGCCAGACCCGGCTGCTTCAGTCCAGTCTCACGCATGCCGTTATGTTCAGTGCGGCCACGACCGCGACCGCATTCGGCAGCCTGTGGTTTTCCCATCATCCGGGCACGTCCAGCATGGGACGGCTGCTGGCGCTGTCGCTCTTTTGCACGCTGATCGGCGCGGTGGTCTTTCAGCCGGTATTGATGGGCAAGCCGCGCAAGGTGCGCGCGGCGGCGCGCGCGAAGCTCAGGGCGGCGCAACGACATGACAACCTAAGAGGAATTGAAGAATGAAGTCGGGATCGACGGCTTTGACCGCTCGTGCTGTGCGTAAATTGGGCTTGAGTCTCGCGATTGTGGGCGCGCTCGCGACGACGGGATGCGCGACCGGCACGGATCGCAATCCGAAGGATCCGCTCGAACCGATGAACCGCAAGATCTTCACGTTCAACGACACGCTCGATACCTATGTCGCCAAGCCGGTCGCGCAGTTCTACGTCGATTACACGCCGAGCCCGTTCCGCACGGCCGTCAGCAACTTCTTCTCGAATCTCGGCGATTTCTCCAACTTCGCGAACAACCTGCTGCAGTTGAAGATCACCGATGCGACGCAAGATCTGATGCGTATCGCGATGAACTCGGTATTCGGCATCGGCGGTCTGATCGATATCGCATCGCCGGCGGGTCTGCCGAAGCATCATCAGGATTTCGGGCTGACGCTCGGGCACTACGGCATGCCATCGGGACCGTATTTGGTGCTGCCGCTGCTCGGCCCGAGCTCGTTCCGCGACTCGACGACGTGGCTCGTCGACTGGCGCGTGAATCCGTTGAGCTATTCCGATGCGGAGATTCGCTGGCCGCTCTTCGGCCTGAACTTCGTGAGCGCGCGGGCCGACCTGATCGGCGCGACCGATCTGCTTTCCGCTGCCGCCCTCGACAAATACGCGTTCGTGCGCGACGCGTATACGCAGCGGCGTCAGTATTTGCTGACGGGCGGCGGCGCGAGCTCGCTGCCCGACTACGGCGACGAAGGCGCATCGGCGCCCGAAGGCGCGAGCGCGCCGGGCGAAACCGGCGGCGGCAGCACGGAGCAAGGCTTGCCGACGTATGTGGATCCGGGCGCGGCGGCATCGCCGGCCGGTGGCGTCGGCGGGAAATCGCCTGCGCCGGAAGAGAACGCGCCGAAGACTCAGCCGTCGCCGAGTTCGAGCAAGGCGCAGGGATTGCCGCAGTACGACGATCCCGCAGCGCAGCCTGCGAAGTGACGAGCTCGTAAAACGAAACGGGCGCTTCGGCGCCCGTTTTCTCTTTAATGTGCGGCTTCTTCCGCGACTTCTTCGAGCAAGTCGTCGCCCGACACTTTCGGCGCTTCGACGACGCCCTGATCGCGGCGATAGGCTTCGAACAATTCATCCGCGTAGCGAATTTGCGTCCGGCCGTGCGGCGCGGGCTCGCCCTGTTCGTTCAGATTGACGAACACCATCTTCTCGACGGTCAGAATGCTTTTTCGCGTGATCTTGTTGCGCACTTCGGCGCGCAGTGTGATCGACGTGCGGCCGAATTGCGTCGCGGTGATGCCGAGTTCGATGATGTCGCCCTGCCGCGCCGAGCTCACGAAGTTGATTTCCGACATGAACTTGGTCACGACGCGCTGATTGCCCAGCTGCGAGATGGCGTAGATCGCGGCTTCTTCGTCGATCCAGCGCAACAGGCTGCCGCCGAAGAGCGTGCCGTTCGGGTTCAGGTCTTCGGGCTTGACCCATTTACGGGTGTGGAAATTCATTTGCGGTACCTCGCTTTCATTGCTGCGCGCGTCGCGGAGTTCCTGTAGACGCGCGCTCGATCAGGGTTTTCCCTGATTATACCGAGATGAGGGTTAACCCGCAGAAAGCAAGGGATGAGACCAAAGCGCTATGCCACCACCAACGCCCGCGCCGATTCCATCGCGTGCCGCGCCTGCACGAGCGTCGCGCGGGCGGCGCGGGCATCGGATGCAAGGCGCAGAAGCGCGCCCAACTGCGCCGGATCGCGGACCAATTCGCGCAAAATCGGACCGATCGCCGTCGTGCCGTCATCGCGCAAACCGGCCGTCGCGGCGGTCGGCAACGTTCGCCACGCGGGATCGACCACGGCGCGGCACACTGCGAACGGCAAGCCGCGCGCCGTCGCGATGGCCCCGGCGATATGCGATTCCATATCGACGGCCAGCGCGCCCGTCGACGAATGCAGCGAGCGCTTTTCCGCCTCGGTCTTGACGGGCGCCGTGACGCCAGCCGTCTTGCCGCGCCGCGTGACGCGCTCGACGGGCGTGCCCGCGAACGCATCGACGATGCGCGCCGACCACGCCGCATCGGTATGCAGCTCGCCGAAAGGACCGCACACGCTGTCGGCGACGATCAGCGCGCCCGGCTTCAGATCCGGTGCGAGCCCGCCCGCCGTGCCGAAGCTGACGATTCCCGAACAGCCGCGCGTGAGCGCATCGGACAGCGCGCGCTCGAGCAGATCGGCGCGCGCCGCGAATACGACATCGACGCCGCGTCCGCGCACGATCTTCGCCTCGAACGCCATGCCGGTCACGGCGACGACGGGCGCGTTCACATCGCCGCCGTCACGCGCGTGAGCCCGTCGCGCGTCAGATTGCGATAGCGCGCGAGCGCCCACAGCGGGAAGAACTTGCGATAGCCGTGGTATCGCAGATAGAACACGCGCGGAAAACCGGTCGCGGTGAAGCGCGTTTCATCCCACAGGCCGTGCTTTTGCTGCGTCTTCAGCAGATAGCCGACGCCGCGCGCGACCGCCGGATGCTCGACGAGACCGGCCGCCATCAGCCCGAGCAGCGCCCACGCCGTCTGCGACGCGGTGCTCGGCGCCTGCTCATAACCGCGATAGTCGAGCTTGTAGCTGTCGCCGTCCTCGCCCCAGCCGCCGTCGTCGTTCTGGATGCCGATGAGCCAGTCCGCCGCGCGCTTCATGCGCGTGTCCGTGGGCGCGACGCCCGCCGCGTTCAGCGCGGACATCGCCGACCAGGTGCCGTAGATGAAATTCATGCCCCAGCGCCCGTACCAGCTTCCGTCGCGCTCCTGATCTCGCACGATGTACTCGAACGCGCGACGCGCCGGCTCGCTGTTCAACGACGTCTCGCCGAGTTGCGCGAGCATCGACAGGCAGCGCGCGGAAACGTCGACGGTCGGCGGATCGAGCAGCGCGCCGTGATCCGAGAACGGGATGTTGTTCAGGTAAAACTGCGTGTTTTCGGGCTCGAACGCGCCCCAGCCGCCGTCGCTGCTCTGCATGCCGACGACCCATTCACGCGCGCGCGCAATCGACTCGCCGTACAGCGCCGTGCCGTTTTCGCGATCGGCGCGTTCCATCGCCATCGCGACGACGGCGGTGTCGTCGACATCCGGATAGTGCGGGTTCGCGAACTGGAACGCCCAGCCGCCGGGCCGCACGTCCGGGCGGCGCGAAACCCAGTCGCCGCGCACGTCGAGAATCTGCAGCGGCACCAGCCAGTCGAGGCCGCGCCGGACCGCCGCGCGCGCCTTCGGCACGCCGGTTTCGAGCAGCGCGTGCGCCGCGAGCGACGTGTCCCACACCGGCGACAGACACGGCTGGCAATACGCTTCGCCGTCGTCGGCCGGGTCGATGACGAGCAGCTTGTCGAGCGACTTGCGCGCGATCGCGCGGTTCGGATGCTCGGGCGGATAGCCGAGCACGTCGTACATCATCACCGAGTTGGCCATCGCCGGGAAAATCGCGCCGAGGCCGTCCTCGCCGTTCAGCCGCTCGTCGACGAAACGCACGGCTTCATCGATCGCGCGTTCGCGGCCGGCTTTCGGCAGAAGCGGATCGGCGACGCGCAGAATCGAATCGACCACGCGGAAAAAGGCGAACCAGCCGCGGCTCTGGTGCCCGGCGCGCGACGGCATCCCGGTATTGACCGGCGGGTTCGTGAACACTTCGTCGATACGCACGCCGCGCGGATTGCGGGCGCGCGGGCGCTTGGCGTTGAGCACGAGCATCGGCACGATCACCGTGCGCGCCCAGTACGACACCTTCGACAGATGGAACGGGAACCACATCGGCAGACGCATGATCTCGACGGGCATCATCGGCACCGCGCGCCACGACACGACGCCGAACAGCGCGAGCAGGATACGGGTGAACACGTTCACTTTCTCCGCGCCGCCCGCGGCGAGGATTGCTGCGCGGGCGCGCTCCATGTGCGGTGCGTCGGGCGAATCGCCGATCATCTTCAGCGCGAAATACGCCTTCACGGTCGCGGAGACATCCATCGCGCCGTCGGTGAAAAGCGGCCAGCCGCCGTCCTCGCGCTGAATGCGGCGCAGATAGCGGCCGATCTTCGCTTCGAGCTTTTCGTCGGCGGTCTCGCCGAGATAGTGGACGAGCAGCACGTATTCGGCGGGAATCGTTGCGTCCGCTTCGAGTTCGTAGAGCCAGTAGCCTTCCGGATGTTGCGCCGCGAGCAGCGCATCGGTGGCGTGGTTGACGGCGGCGTCGAGCGGCGCGCCCGAAACCTGCGCGCCCACGGCCGAAAGGGATAAATCGTTCATCAGCGTTCCATCGATTGATTCAACAGCGCATCCGCGGCCTTCTGGCCGGAGCGGATCGCGCCTTCGATCGTCGCGGGCAGGCCGGTCGCCGTCCAGTCGCCCGCGAGCGTGAAATTGCGCCAGCGGGTGCGCGTGGCGGCCCGCAAGCCTTCCTGCGCCGGCACGGCGGCAAACGTCGCATGTTCATCGACGACGACTTGCCAGGGCGGCGTCGGCACGGCGGGCATCCGCACGGCCTTCGCCGCTTCGCGCCAGACCGCCTGCGCGAGCTCTTCGCGCGGCGTCGCGAGCCATTGGCCGGCGCTCGACAGCGTGACCGAGAGCCGTCCGTCGGCCGCGAAAAGCCGGTCCGACATGCCGTTGACGAGACACGTCAGCGGCTCGAAGCCCACGGGTGCATCGACGGCAAAATGCACGGTGACGATCGCGCGCGATGCGTCCGGCGCGCTCAAACCCGGCACGAGGCGCCGGGCCCCATCGGGCGGCACGGCGAGCACCACGCCGTCGCCGGGCGCGAGCGTCAGCGGGTCTGCGCCGTCGAAAGCGAGCGAGCTTACACGCTCCGTCGAATCCGTGCCGGATACCCCGACGGCCGCGACGCGCGAGCCGAGCCGGATCTCCGCGCCGCCGTACTGCAAGAGCCGCAGCGCGGGCTCGACGAACGCGTGCGACAACCCGCTTCTCGCGATGAGCGGACGGCACGCCTGGCCGCCTTGCGCGACGGTTTCGCGCAGCAGGCCGGCCGCGAGTTCCGCGCTCGCCTCGGACGGATCGGCGTTGAGCATCGCGCGCAAGAGCGGGCGCGCGAGCAGGTTCCATACGCGATCCTTGCGCCGCACGCATTCTTCGACCGTGCGGCCCGGTTTCGCCCACAGGAGCGGCAGAAACGGCAGGTAGTCGGCCGGCTGCGTGCCGGGCACGCGCGCGTCGGCATCGAAGATCCAGCGCGGCAGGCGTCCGGACGACATGCGGATCGTCCACGCGTCGCCGCTCGCGACATCGAAAAAAGGATAGTCGGGCTGCGTCGGGCCGATCAGCGTATCGGTTGCGCCGATCGCGCGCAGGTACGCCATCGTCGATTGGTAGCCCGAAAGCAGCAGATGATTGCCGTTGTCGAGCGTGACGCCGAGCTTCGTATCGAAGAAAGAGCGGCAGCGTCCGCCCGCGTGAGGCGCGGCGTCGAGCAGCACGACGCGCGCGCCGCGCCGTTGCGCCTCGACCGCGGCGGCAAGACCGGCGATGCCCGCTCCGACGACGAAAACCCGCCGGGACATCAGATCAGATTGCGCGCCACGATCCACAGCAGGCGCGAGCGCGGCGTCCGCACGCGCGTGCGCGGCAGGTCGAAACCGCGTTTGAGATTGGCGTCGAGCACGGTGCGATACGCCGCCGACATGATGCGCGGCGCGCGCACCTGCGATCGCGGCGAAGCCGCCATGATCGCGTCGGACTGCGCGTAGTGGCCCTTCGCGCGCTCGGCCAGCACGGCGCACACGCGCGGCAGGCGTGCGTCGCCGACGATGCTCGCCGGATCGCTCGTCGAAATGCCTTCGCGCGCGAGCAACTCGCGCGGCAGATACACGCGGCCGATTTCGGCGTCTTCGTCGATGTCGCGCAGGATGTTGGTGAGTTGCAGCGCGCGCCCGAGATGATGCGCGAGCCGTCGGCCGGCGTCCTCGTGCATCCCGAAGATCCTCACCGACAGCCGGCCGACGGCGCTCGCCACGCGGTCGCAATAGAGGTCGAGCGTGGCTTCGTCGGGTGCGACGATATCGCCGGCGGCGTCCATCGCCATGCCGTCGATCACGGCGTGGAAGTCGTCGCGGGAAAGCCGGAAAGCCTGGATGTGCTGCGTGAGCGCTTCGAGCGATTTCTTCGGCGCGCCGGCGTAGCACGCATCGATGTCCTCGCGCCACTGGTCGAGCGCGAGCGCGCGCTCGCGGCGCGGCAGCGTGCCTTCGTCGGCGATGTCGTCGACCGCGCGGCAGAACGCGTAAATCTGGTACATCGCGTCGCGCTGCGCAGCCGGAAGGATACGCATCGCGAGATAAAACGAGCTTCCCGACGACGTTTTCGCGGCGTCGGGGGCAGGATCGTCAGCGATGATGTTGGAAACGGCCAAGACGAACTCCGCTGTGGCGCCCCCACGGGCAAATTAAGAGATCGGGCGCCGGACCCGACGCGGCCCGGCGCGCGCGGAACCACCTGGCGCTGAGCGGGACGATCAAGGAAGAAAGCCGGCGCGAGCCGGCTGCGACTGCGCCGGAAGCGGCAAAGAGTATATCAATACTTTGCCCGATTGCGCCGGAGCCGCGCGGGACATGGCGCGGCGCATCGGGCGCGGTTTCAGGGGCGGATTCAGGCGCGTTTTCAGGCAAATCCCACCGAGCGATTGCGCCCTTCGCGCTTGGCCGTGTAAAGCGCCGCATCCGCCTCGTTGATGAGCGCTTCGTACGACGACGTCACGCCGGTACGCGCACGCGCCACGCCGACGCTCGCCGTCACGGGCACGCGCGCGTTCTGCACGTCGACGGGCGTCTCGCCGATCTCCCTCCGCACTTTCTCCGCGACGATCATCGCGTCGTCGAAATTCGTGCACGGCAAGAGCAGCGCGAATTCCTCGCCGCCAAAACGCCCGAACACGTCCTGGACGCGCACGGCCTTGGCGACGCGCTCGGCCATCACGCGCAGGACCGTATCGCCGACGAGGTGGCCGCGATCGTCGTTGATGCGTTTGAAATGGTCGAGATCGAAGAGCAGCATCGACAGTTCGCCGCCGTAGCGATGCCAGCGCTGGAATTCGTCGCGCAATCGCAGCTCGAAATAGCGCCGGTTCGCGATGCCGGTCAAGCCGTCGCGGTCCGCGAATTCCTGCAGTTTCGCGACGGCTTCGTCCCGGGCGCGCTGCATCATGCTCGCGTGCGTCACGTCGGAAATCGTCACGCAGACGGCGCGCACGTCGCCCTCCAGCGTGAGCGGCATGAACGTGCAGTCCTGCTGCATGTAATCGACGCCGCCGGTGATCGGCCGGTCGTGGTCGAACTTGAAGAGATACGGGCGCTGCTCCCACGAACTGAACGCGAAGCTGCCGAGCTGGAACACGCTTTCGACCTTGCGCGTGAACCACACGCGCGGCAGTTCCGGAAAGCTCGCGAAAATCGATTTGCCGATCACTTGCTCGGCCGTCTTGCCGCTGTGGTCCTGCATGAAGCGGTTCCACATCAGCACGTTGAGGTCGCGATCGAGCACGAAGATGCCGAATCCGACACGCTCGATCACCAGCTCGCTCAGCAGATGGCGCAGGTCTTCCATTCGTCAGAGGCTCGACAGCAGCGCATCGAGCGCTTCGCTCAGATGCGCGATCGCGTCCTCGGCCATCAGCATCACGAGATGCGCGCGAAAACTGTGGTCTTCGAGCGCGAAATTCACTTCGAGCAGGAGCGCCGTCTTCCACGCGAGCATCGCGGGCTGAAAGACCTCGTCGAGCCCGATGTCCGAGCCGAGCATGCCGGGCGGCGAAAAAATCGGCGAACGGCCGAGGCGGTCGAGAATGCACGACACGCACGCGCCCATCAGCACCGTCGCGATATCGAAGACGAGCTCGGTGCGCGTCGTCGTCGTGTACGTGGACTTCGTGTAGGGATCGTCGACGAGCGCGCACAGCTGATCGACGCTGCCGCTCTTGCAGAGCACGATCGCCTCGCCCTTGATGTCCGAGCGGAAGCCCTGGCGCACGGCGGTAACGGTATCGGTGATGCCGGTCATCTCCGAAAGCGCCGCGGATGCCTCCGCCACGCTCACGACGCGCACGCGCGGCACCGACAGCTCGATGAACGTGCCGAGCAGCTTCGAAAGACGCGTCGCGGCCTGGCCCATCGCCATGTTGGCCACTTCCTGCAGCGCGTCGCGCTGATCTTCGTTGAGGGCGGTTTCAAGCATGGAGACCGTACTCCTTCAATACGGGGCGCAGCGCTTCGGGCGTCACCGGCTTCGGCAGGAAGGCGATCGCGCCGAGCGCGCGTACGCGTTCCTGGGCCATCGGCTGCACATCGGCGGATACCACAATCACGAACGTATTCAGATCTTCGTGCTGCAAGGCGTCGAGAACCTGATAGCCCGTCATGTCGGGCATCGTCAGATCGAGGAACATCACCGAGGCGCGGCCGGCCCGATAGTGCTCGAGCGCCTCGCGCCCGTTGGTCGCGTAGGAGATCTCGACGTCCCAGTCCGGGGGCAGCGCGCGCGTCAGCACCTTGCGCGCGAGCAGTGAATCATCGGCAATGACAATCGGCAACGGCATGGTCGGCAGGATCTTTTAGGCTGTTTTCGGGCGGAGAACGGTCGTGTCGACGGACACGGCGGGCTCTCGTATGGATTACGGCATCCGCGCAGCGATCTTTATAGCGATGTTCACGGAAGAACCGGCGTGAGCCCTTGGGCCCGGCGGGAATGCGGGCGCTGTCGGTGATGCAGGTCGGCGGCGATGAGCCAGGCGCGTCGCCTGTCGACGTCGGCGCGCCACGCGGCGGGCGGGCGCTGTGTAATCAGCGCGCGCCCAGTGCGCGATGGATGCTGGCTCTCGATCGGCGTCATGTTGCCTGCCCCGTGCGTGATCCGGAGATTCCGGACCTTGGCCTTTTTCTCCTCGCTCGGTCGCGCTGCCTGCCCGCATCTGCCGGGCAAGCGGTACTTCGCCCCGACGCGCGCCGGGAGGCTGCTTGTATTCCCCGGCCGACGCTCTCAGCGGCGTTTCGGATCGGAGGATTGCATTGTCTGATTATCAGAATGTCAAAGCAACTCGATGAGGCGCCAAGCGAGAATTAATATGATGAAATAAGGTTCGATACGGGTGAATTCTGCTCGATGCGTTCCGATGCGCTGTCAGTCATGCTTTTGTGTACGTTTGCGCTTCCAAGAATCTCGCTAACTGCGCGCCGCGTGCAAGCTTCGTTCGACGGCCGGGAAGGCTGAATCGCGCCGATCCGGCATGCTTCGTGCGTCCTAGTTGCGGTTGCACCGTCCACGCCCGCCACCGCGTACGAAAGGTACGGGCCATGAGTAAGTTTTCCAATTCGCTGCCAAAAATGACGCTGCAACGTGAGGAGTCCGACGCCGTTCCCGCCGCGCAGTCGTGGCAGGAGGAACCGCCTTTTCCGGTGGTGCCCGAGCGCAACTTCGCCGCGCAGCGCCTGACGCTCTATGCGTTGCTGGTCGCGGCGGTCGTGCTGCCGTGCGTGTACGTCGCCATCACCGCATACACCGATTACCACGCGCGCGTCGCCGACGCCTCCGATCTGGTCGCGCGCAACGCCCGCGTCGCGGAAGAACACGCGCTGAAAGTCTTCGATCTGAACGTGACGCTCAACGAGCGCATCGTCGATCTGCTCGACGGCCTCGACGCCGGCGCGATCCGCCGAGAAAGCGCCACGATCCATCAGCGCCTCACGGCGATCAGCGGCTCCTATCAGCAAGTTGCGGCGGCATCCGTGTTCGGCGCCGACGGCAAGCTGCTCGCGACGAGCCGCATCTGGCCGACGCCCGACATCTCCGTTGCCGAGCGCGACGATTTCGGCGGCCTGCGCGCCGGCCAGAGCCAGCGGATTTCGCGCGTGATGGTCGGCCGCGTCGCCGGCGAGCAGGTGTTCAACACGGCCATCGCGCGGCGCACGCCGGCGGGCGCGTTCGACGGCATGGTGACGATCGCGCTGCGCCCATCGTATTTCAGCGCGTTCTATCGCGAGCTGATCGGCGATAACCCGAGCGTGTCGCTCGGTCTGACGCGCGCGGACGGCGAAGTGCTCGCGTGGTATCCGCCGCGCCCGGCCGATCGCATGGCGCTCGCGGCCAGCTCGCCGCTGCGCGAGGCGTACCGCGCGGGCGGCCGAAGCGGCGTCGTCAGGATGGTTTCGGGGCTGGACGATCAGCTGAAGATCGTCGCGTTCCGGCGCGTCGGCGGGTATCCGGCCTATGTATCGAGCGGCTATCCGATCGCGACGATCTGGTCGGCATGGTGGAAGCATCTGAGCGTGCTCGCGCTCTCGATCTTCGCGCCGTGCGTCGTGCTGTGGGGCGTAATCGCGCAGTCGTTGCGGCGCCTCGCGACCGAAGAGGAAGCGTGGGAGCGCTGGCAGGCCGAAGCGTCGATGCGCCGCTCGATCGAATCGGCGTATCGGCAGGCGCGCAAGATGGAGGCGCTCGGCAATCTCGTCGGCAGCGTAGCGCACGACTTCAACAATCTGCTGATGATCGTCTCGACCAACGTGCAGATCGCGCGGCGGCGCGGCGCGCCCGGCCTCGATCGCGAACTCACGGCGATGGAACGCGCGCTGAAAAGCGGCCAGTCGCTCACGCGGCAACTGCTCGGCGTCGCGCGCAAGCAGCCGTTGCGCAGCGAGATCATCGCGATCGGCAAATGGGTGCCGGCGGGGCGCGAGTTGCTGCGCGCATCGCTCGGTGCGAAGGTGGCGCTCAGCGTCGAAGTCGCGCCGGAGGTGTGGGCGATCCGCGTCGATCCGGCGGAACTGGAGCTCGCGCTCATCAACGTCGCGGTGAACGCGCGCGACGCGATGCCCAACGGCGGCACCTTCACCGTGCGCGCCGGCAACGTGCGCTTTCGCCACGAGGACGGCTTTCCGATCACCGGCGAATTCGTGCAGATCACGCTCGAAGACAACGGCTTCGGCATGAGCGCCGAAGTGCTCGGGCGCGCGTTCGAACCGCTTTTCACGACCAAGCCGAAAGGCATGGGCACGGGCCTCGGCCTGCCGCAGGTGTTCGCGTTCTGCGAGCGCGCGGGCGGGCTCGCGACCATCGACAGCGCGATCGGCGCGGGCACCGCCGTGCGTCTGTACCTGCCGCGCGCGACGGCGGCGGCGCCCGGCGCGGCCGCGAAGCACGAACAGGCGGCGTCGCAGGAAGCGGACGGCTTGCGCGTGCTGCTCGTCGAGGACAACGAGGAAGTCGCCGCCGGCACCGAAGCGCTGCTCACGATGATGGGCCACCACGTCACCTACCTCTTCAACGCCGATGCCGCCGCCACGATGCTCGAAGCCGCGCGCGCCGACGCATCGGCCGGTTTTCCGTTCGATGTCGTGCTCTCCGACATTCACATGCCGGGGCAGATGAACGGCATCGATCTCGCCGAAATGATGCAGCGCTTTCACCCGCGCATTCCGGTGATTCTCGTCACGGGTTACGCGGAAGAGCTCGACCGCGCGCGGCAGGTCGGCGCGCGCGTGCTGTCGAAGCCGTTCGACATCGCGCTGCTCGACGCGCTCCTGCGCGCGATCCGCGACGGCGCGACGCCTTCCGATCTGCGCGCGGCGCGTTCGGTCGATCGCTGAACCGCCCGCGCTGCAATCGACTTTTGCACGCGCGTTTGTAAAAGCGCCGGCTCCTTTTCCCGCGCCGTGCCGCTCGCGCCGGTTCACGCGCATCCGGCACGCGAGTTGCGTGAATGCCGACATGCGCGGCGACCGACGTCGCCGATTTTCGGAATTCGCCCATCCGCAGGAGGCGTACATGCGACACACCGTCATCGGAGTTTTCGACACCTATGCGCAGGCCGAGGACGCGCGCTCGGCCCTGATCGCCGCCGGCTTCCTGCGCGCGGATATCGAACTGCAGGCCAATCCCAAGCGCGACGATGCAGCCGCGCCGTCCGACATGCCCGATGCCGTCACGCATCAGGAGCCGGGCGTGCTCGCCAACATCGAGCGCTTCTTCAGCATGCTCTTCGGCGGACGCGATCAGCCGCCGGAAGTCGCGCACTATTCCGAGGCCGTGCGGCGCGGTGCGATCCTCGTCGCCGTCGAAACGCCGAGCGTGGAGCAGGCCGACATCGCGCGCGCGACGCTGTCCGATCAGGGCGCGATCGATATCGATGAACGCGCGGCAAGCTGGACGACGCTCGAACACGGCACGTCCGCGGCGGCCGCCGATGACCGCGATCATTCGGTGCTCGACGAACTGGGCCTCGGACGCGGCAGCGCGGTGCCGGGACGCGAGCCGGTGAACGATCCCGACCAGACGCCGTCGCGTGCGCGGGCTTATCCGCACGCTGATGTCGGCGATCCGGCCGCGCTGACGCCGCGCGATTACGTCAGCGATCCCGCCGACGATCCGCTGATGCCGCGCGGCGGCATGTCGCAATCGCAGTCCCAATCCCAGTCGATGACGAGCGACGCCGAACGCACCGCCCGCGATCCGCTCGCCGGTCGCGACCCGGTCACGGGCCGGGATCCGTACGCGACGACCGGCGCCGATCCGCTCGCCGATCCGCTCGCCGGGACGCCCGCCGATCCGCTCGCGGCGCGCACCGAACTCGCGGGCGATTCGCTATCGGAGCGCGACGCCATCGCGGGCCGCGATCCGCTGCGCACGACCGGCGCGGTGCCGCCCGAGCGCGCTCCGTTGCCCGGCGTGCGTACCGACACGGCGTCCGAATGGCGCTCCGTCGAACCGTTGAGCCCGCTCGACGAACCCGCGACGCCGTCTCAGGCGGGCGCGGCGCGCGCGGCGGGATCGTCGCCCGATCCGGTTGTCGCTTCGGCGGGAACGCAGGCGGGCGGGCCGGTCGGACCCATCGGAAATCCGCAAAACGTGCCCAATGAATTCATGGAGTACGAAGACGACTTCCGCGCCGATTACGCATCGAAGTATTCGGCGACGGGCGAGCCTTACGAGGACTATCAGGGCGCGTATCGCTACGGCGCGACGCTCGGCAACGACGATCGATTCCGCAGCCGCACCTGGGACGATCAGATGGAATACGAAACGCGCCGCGACTGGGAGAGCAAGCACCCCGAAGGCGATACGTGGGAACGCTTCAAGGCGGCGATTCGTCACGGCTGGGATCGTGTGACGGGACATCATCACGTCTGAGTTCCGAGCCGCTCACGACAACGGCCCGCTTGCGCGGGCCGTTTTTTCGTGTGAACGGTGAGCGCTCAGGCCGCCCGATCCCGCACCCATGCGACGTACTTGTCCATGAACGTCTGCAGATATTTGCGCGTGTCTTCGCTCACGATATTGCCGTTTTCGTCGATGCGCTTTTCGTCGTGCTTGATGTACATCTCCGGCTGATTCATCAGCACGATGTCGAGGTACGCGCACACGCCGCGCAGATGCGACTGCGCGATCGCCGTGCCGATCGCCCCGACCGACGTCCCGATGATCGCGCCCGGCTTGCCGCCCCACGCGCTTTGTCCCCACGGACGCGAGCCCCAGTCGAGCGCGTTCTTCAGCACACCGGGAATCGAGCGGTTGTATTCCGGCGTGACGATCAAGAGGCCGTTTGCTTCGGCGATCTTCTGCTTGAACGTGCGCGCGGCTTCGGGAAAGTCGCTGTCGTAGTCCTGGCTGTACAACGGCAGGCTGCCGATGTCGAGAAACTCGAACGAGAAATCGCCCGGCGCGAGCGACACGAGCGCATGCGCGAGCTGCTTGTTGAACGAACCCTGTCGCAGACTGCCGACGACCACCGCGATCTTTAAGGCCATGAGATCTTCCCCGTCAAAGGTATGAAAAGGCGGATGAAGCGTTTCAGACAACGCCGTCCTCGCGACGGCGCGCGTGCACATGATAGGCGCATCGCGGGTCGGCCGTCTTCATGCGCGCAGTCAATCGGGACTATTTTTGCGATGAATCGAGCAATGTACCTCGCGCCGCGCCACTACGCGGTTCACAGTGAGCTATCCCCATGGTTATCCACAGTTTCTGTGGATAAGTCGAGAGTAACTTTCATTCCGATAATTTTCTGATTCAACCACGAAACAAAGCGCCCCAAGTCGCGCAAAAAGGTCGTACGAATCGGAACGCATCCTTGCTGATCGCGTAAAAATCTCCGCATTAAGTGAGCGATTACTTGCCATCGCGGGCCCGCATTCATCCACTCTGAACAACAATGTGTTGGCTCAATCAGTATTTTTGTCCAATAGGAATCCTCCTAGACTGCCTCTCAAGCGTCGGCCCCGACGCACACGCATCCAGGAGATTCAAATGAAAAGCTCATTGATCGGCGGTCTCGTTTTGTCGGCGCTTCTCGCCACCGCGCCCGCTTTTGCGCAATCGACGCCTGTGGGCAAGACCCGCGCCGAAGTGAAAGCGGAGCTACAGAGCGCGCGTCGCGCGGGCGATCTGGATGCGGTCAACGCGCTGAGCTATCCGCAATTGCGTCCTTATCAGGAACGGCACGCACAGCTTCAGGCCGGCGTGCGCGACGGTTCCAGCGCGCACTGAACAGCAGCGATTTCGATAATCAGAGGAAGCAGTCTAAACTGGCCCTCCTCCACCGTCGGAATGAAGGTGGTTCGCCCGGTGCCCCCGCGCCGGGCTTTTTTTTCGCGGTCAGAGCAAAGCCGCGTTCAGTACGCGTAGCCCGCGATGATGAGACCGAAGACCGGCAGCATGATGGTGAGCTCCGAGGGAAAAAGGTGAGACGTTTCGGGAGCCTCCCCACGGTGAGCCAGCCGATACAGCCGCGCCTCACTTATAGCCGGATCATCGGGATCGCGAAGCAATTTCGGCAGCTCAGTCACATTCTTAAGTGGACCACCCAAGCCGTTGTTCTTTAACGCATTCGACTTGCTTGACCACGATGCGGCGCGGCATGTACTTCGAGCCGCCCGGTCATCGTTTCGAAACGCGCCGGCTTCGGCTACGCGACGCGCTCCGCTAAAGGTGAGCATATTCGGGAGTCAGGAAAAGGCCTTGTCGTCAGGCCGCGGCCCAGGAATTAAACCCAGTCGGCACAGCTACTTGCGCTTCCCGCGGTTATTTACCCGCGTCATGGATACGCCTTGAGGTGAGGAAATTCGGGAGCCACTCGGCGGACGGAACGGCACTTGCTGCTCTGTCAGCCCTCGTACTTCTCACCCACCCCGGCAACATGACCATCAAAAGACCTTGGGCATACGGCGCTGCGGCGCTGGCTCTGATCGGCGGCGTCGCGACGCTGGCTGCATGCGCGTCGAACGGGGCGCGCCCAAGCGGCAACGACAACGTGCCCGAACCGTCGAAGGCTGTCGACATCGATCGCTATCTCGGTCACTGGCACGAGTTCGCGCGTTACGAAAATCGCTTCGAGCGCAATTGCGAAGCCGTCACGGCGAACTACGCGCGTCGCGAGGACGGGCTCGTATCCGTCGTCAACGCGTGCAGGCAAGGCGGGCTGAGCGGTCCGTACCGGTCGGCGGAAGGACGCGCGAAGATCGTCCCCGGATCGAATGGGACGAAGCTGAAGGTGTCGTTCTTCGGTCCGTTCTATGTCGGCGACTACTGGATTCTGGATCACGCCGACGATTACACGTGGTCCATCGTCGGCGAACCGACCGGGCGTTATCTGTGGATTTTGACGCGCGAGGCGAAGCCTTCGGCGGAGTTGCGTCGCACGCTGATCGAGCGCACGCGCGCGCTCGGTTACGACGTCACGATGCTGCGCGAAACGCAGCAAGGCTGACTTTTCAGCTTGCCTTGCAAGCGACGAGCAGCGAGTTCTGATTGTTCTCGGTCGACTGGCCAAGCACGTCGTAGCCGTTCGGACAGAGCGCCTTCGCGTTGTCCGTGCAATTGCGCCATCCGCCGTAGGCGGGGCATTGAATCTGTTGCGTCGGACGCCCGTCGGCGGAGAAAAGCGGCGGCGCGCTGCTGCATCCGGCGAGCGCCCACGCGCTGCCCGCCAGCATGATCGAAAGGCCGAGTTTTCTGCCGAGTTCCGTCGCGCTTTTCATCCGCTACCCCTTTGATTCTTGGTCGTTATTTTTCGATTTCGGGAGTATGCCACGCGAAGCTTTCGCGACAATTCGCCTGTTCGCAAAAGTGCGTCAGACGGCGATGCCGAGCGCCGCGATCTTCTTGTACAACGTCGCCCGTCCGATGCCGATTTTCTCCGCCGCATCCGCGACCCGACCGCCGCTCGCGCGCAACGCATCCGAGAGAAAGCGCCGCTCGAAATCGGCCATCGCGTCGGCGTACGACACGTTCGGCGGCTCGTCGCCTTCCTGGGCGACGGGTTCGGCCTGCGCCGCGATCGCCACTCGCCCCGCATCGATGAACGCGGAGAGCGCGCGGGCGTCGATGTGCTCGGTTTCGGACAGCATCAACGCGCGTTCGAGCGTGTTGCGCAGTTCGCGGACATTGCCGGGCCAGGAATACGCCTCGAGCAGTTGCAGGCCATCTTTATGCAGCACGAAATGGCCGACGTGCCCCGGCCGCGTATCGGCGGACAGGTCTTCGAGGATCGCGTAAGCGAGCGCTTCGATATCGGCGAGCCGGTCGCGCAACGGCGGCGCGTGGATCGTCAGCACGTTCAGCCGATAGAACAGGTCCGCGCGAAAGCGTCCCGCCGCGACGAGCGCGGGCAGATCGGCGGAGGTCGCCGCGATGATGCGGACATCCGCGCGCACGATGCGATTCGAGCCGAGCGGCTCGAACTCCTTGTCCTGCAGCACGCGCAGCAGCTTGCCCTGAAGCGGCAGCGGCATATCGCCGATTTCGTCGAGGAAAAGCGTGCCGCCATCGGCGAGTTCGAACTTGCCGACGCGCCCTTTCCGCTCCGCGCCCGTGTACGCGCCCGCCGCCGCGCCGAAGAACTCGACTTCGAGCAGCGTGTCGGGGATCGCCGCGACGTTGACGGTCACGAGCGGCTTACCCGCGCGCGTCGACGCGCCGTGGATCGAATGCGCGAGCAGTTCCTTGCCGGTGCCGGTTTCGCCGAGCAGAAGCACAGGCGAATCGACGAGCGCCGCGCGCCGCGCCTGACGTTTCACTTCGAGACTGACCGGGCTCGTGCCGACGAAGCTCGAAAACGTATACTTCGCGCGCCTCGCCTGCGCGAGCGACTGGCGCGTCGCGATCAGTTCCTGCTGCACGCGCGAGTAATGCGCGAACAGCGGCGTCAGCGCCTTCATCTCGTCGAAGAGCGCGAAGCCGATCGCGCCGACCGTCGCGCCCGAGTCGTCCTTTAGCGGCAGACGCGTGACGACGAGCGGCTCGCGATCCGTTTCCAGCACGTCGAGCAGAATCGGCTTGCCGGTCGCGACGACCTCGCGCATCAGGCTGTTCGGAATCACCGCTTCGCAGTCGAGTCCGATCGCGTCGAGCGGATCGTCGAAGCCGAAGCGCGCCGCGTAGCGCTTGTTGATCCACACGACGCGCGCGTCCGCGTCGACGATGAAGGTGCCTTCGCTCAAATTCTCGAAGGTCTTGAAAAGCGACTCCATCGCGCGGCGCATCACGTCGCTGTAGTCCGCCGGCACGTTGATCCAGTCGTTGCGCATGGCGCCCAAAGTCTCCGTTTTCTCCATATCGAGACGACTATCTCAATCCGGAGACGCGCCCGCTATCCGCATCTGCACTAGTTCTCAATGCTGTATGCAGCTGTTTCGATAGACGAGGATGTCTCCATTCGGAGACATTTTCCTGAAACCTTGCGATGTCATCTTCCCCTGATGCCTGTCGCGCCTGAGTTTCAGCACACTGGCACGGAAAGTGCATTTTGCACGCGCGGTGCGTTATCCATGCGCCGGCAGCGCTTCCAGAAGAGGCGCGCTGACAGTTTCAAAGAACAACCATCACGGAGACTCAATGTCGTTCATCATCGTGCTCGCCGCCCTGGCGTTCCTGATGCTCGCCGCCTATCGCGGCTACAGCGTCATTCTTTTTGCGCCGATCGCCGCGCTCGCGGCCGTCCTCCTCACCGATCCCGCTGCCGTCGCGCCCGTTTTCTCCGGCATCTTCATGGAGAAGATGGTCGGCTTCGTGAAGCTCTACTTTCCTGTGTTTCTGCTCGGCGCGGTGTTCGGCAAGGTCATCGAGCTGTCGGGATTCTCGGAGTCGATCGTCGCCGCAGCCATTCGATACATCGGCAAGTCGCGCGTGAATGCGGTGATCGTCGCGGTGTGCGCGTTGCTCACCTATGGCGGCGTGTCGCTGTTCGTCGTCGTGTTCGCGGTGTATCCGTTCGCGGCTGAGATGTATCGGCAGAGCAATATTCCGAAGCGTCTGATGCCGGGCGCGATTGCGCTGGGCGCGTTCTCGTTCACGATGGATTCGCTGCCGGGCACGCCGCAGATTCAGAACATCATCCCGACGACGTTCTTCAAGACGACTGGCTGGGCCGCGCCGTGGCTGGGCGTGATCGGTTCGCTGTTCATTATCGTCGTCGGCCTGGCGTTTCTCGAATGGCGCCGGCGCTCGGCGATGGCCAAGGGCGAAGGCTACGGCACGTCGCTCGTGAATGAGCCGGAGCGTGTGGAATCGACGTCGCTGCCGAATCCGATGCTCGCGATCGCGCCGCTGATTCTCGTCGGCGTTGCCAACTTCGCGCTGACGAAGTGGATTCCGACGTGGTATGGCGCGAGCTATACCGTGCCGCCGGAAGTGCTGCCGGGCGTGCATGCGCCTGTCACGACGGCTGTCAAAACCGTCGTCGCGATCTGGGCGGTGGAAGGTGCGTTGCTGCTTGGCATCGTGCTCGTTCTGCTGACCGCGTTTTCGCGCGTGAAGGAGCGGTTCGCGGTGGGGACGCGGGCGGCCGTTGCGGGGGCGCTCCTCGCGGCGATGAACACGGCTTCCGAATATGGCTTCGGTGGTGTGATCGCGGCTTTGCCAGGGTTTCTCGTGGTCAGCGATGCGCTCAAGAGCATTCCCAATCCGCTCGTCAATGCGGCTATCTCCGTTTCGTCACTCGCGGGGATTACGGGGTCTGCTTCCGGCGGGATGAGTATCGCGCTTGCTGCCATGTCGGATACGTTTATCGCTGGCGCTCAAGCTGCACATATTCCTTTGGAAGTGCTGCATCGCGTTGTGGCTATGGCCTCCGGTGGTATGGATACGCTGCCGCATAACGGTGCTGTTATTACTCTTCTGGCCGTGACCGGGCTCACGCATCGCGAGTCTTATCGCGATATTTTCGCTGTGACCATCATCAAGACTTTGGCTGTGTTCTTTGTTATCGCGGTTTATTACGCGACCGGCATTGTTTGATTTTTTTCGGTTTACGCCGGATCCCGTTTTCTTAGTGGTCTATTAGCGTTGCCCCTGTGCGGGGCGGCACCTACTTTCTTTGCTGCTGCAAAGAAAGTAGGCAAAGAAAGCAGCTTTTCAAGCCCGCGGTCACACGCAATTTGGGTAGTCCTCTCGTCCTAGGCGGCACTCGCCTAAAGAGTGCCCTCGAAGGACTAACCGGGCTTGGCTCGCGCACGGTCTGCCGCCCGAAACCGTTGAGAACGCTGGTTCAGCACGAAATGGCTTCGGCACAGCGCTACGCGCTGCCGCCGGGTCCGCAAGGGAAACCAACGTGAGGCAAGTGCAGTGAGATGGAGGCGTTAGTGAAGAAGCGCATGCATCCCCGCTTGACCGGTCGGCCGCGAAGCGGGCTGGAGCTATTTCGTGCTGAACCAGTTTGTTATGTGGTGCGATGTTACAGACCGTGCGCGAGCCAAGCCCGATTAGGTGTTTGAGGGCACTCTTTAGGCAGCCCACGATGGACGAGAGGACTACCCAAATTGCGTGTGACCGCGGGCGTATCAGTAGCTGCTTTCTTTGCTTACTTTCTTTGCAGCAGCAAAGAAAGTGAGTGCCGCCCCGCACAGGGGCAGTGCTAATAGACCGACGCGAAAACGGGATCCGGCGAAAAAAAAGAAAAAACCCTAATTTACGCACAGCAAGCCAACACACCAAACTCCGCAGAACCCGATCAAAACTCCGGAAAGAAGGAAAAAACCCGCATATGACCCAAACCGCATTGAACAAAGCGCTCGCCGGCAAGACGGCATTGGTCACCGGCTCGACGAGCGGCATCGGCCTCGGCATCGCGACGGCACTCGCACAGGCAGGCGCGAATCTCGTGCTCAACGGTTTCGGCGATATCGAAGGCGCGCTGAAGCAGATCGAAGCCACCGGCGTGAAAGCGGTCCACCATCCCGCCGACATGACGAAGCCCGAAGAAATCGAAGCGATGATCGCCTTCGCAAACGAGCAATTCGGCGCCGTCGATGTCCTCGTCAACAACGCCGGCATCCAGCACGTCGCGACCATCGACGAATTCCCGGTCGATCGCTGGGACGCGATCATCGCGATTAACCTCAGCTCGGCGTTCCACACGATGCGCGTCGCGCTGCCGCAAATGCGCGCGCGCAACTGGGGCCGCGTCATCAATATCGCGTCGGTGCACGGGCTCGTCGGCTCGGCGGGCAAATCGGCGTACGTCGCCGCGAAACACGGCATTCTCGGCCTGACCAAAGTCGCCGCGCTCGAAAACGCCCGCACCGGCGTGACCGTCAACGCAATCTGCCCAGGCTTCGTGCTCACGCCGCTCGTGCAGAAACAGATCGACGATCTCGCCGCCCGCGACTCGCTCACGCCGGACGCGGCCCGCGCCAAGCTGCTCGGCGACAAACAGCCGTCCGCGCAATTCGTGACGGCGCAGCAGATCGGCGATATGGCCGTGTTCCTCTGCTCCGATGCCGCCAGCGAAATGCGCGGCTCGGCGCTGCAAATCGACGGCGGATGGAGCGCGCAGTAACTAACGCGCCCCTATCGGCGACAAATCGCCACACTTGAGCGTTTCAGTCGGATTCCCCTAAAGATTGTGGGGCCAATCGCCGTTATGTCCTTGTAATAAGACGCGCGCCGCCTTCGAAAAGCGGCGCGCGACGCGAAGAAGAATCAAGGACACCATGCGCAATAATCAGCCCGTAACCCAGCAAGAGTTCGAATTCCCCGCCTCGGCGATGCTCGTCTCCGCCACCGACCTTTCCGGCAACATCCAGTACTGCAATCCGGCTTTCGTGTCGGTGTCGGGCTTCTCGCGCGACGAGCTGATCGGCCAGCCGCACAACCTCATCCGCCATCCCGACATGCCGCGCGAAGCGTTCGCCGATCTCTGGTCGACCGTGCGCGCCGGCCGCTCGTGGACCGCGCTCGTCAAGAATCGCCGCAAGAACGGCGATCACTACTGGGTGCGCGCGAACGTCACGCCGGTGATGGACCACGGCAAGGTCGTCGGCTATCTCTCCGTGCGCGTGAAGCCGACGCGCGATGAAGTCCGCGACGCCACCGCGCTCTACGCGCAGATCAAGGCCGGCAACGCGTCGCGACGCCTCGTGCGCGGCGCGCTCGTGAAGAACGGCATCGCGGGCAAGCTCGCGGCGCTCGCGAACCTGCCGGTGAGTTCGCGTCTCGCCACGGCTTTCGCCGCCGTGCCCGTCAGCATGCTGGTCGCGGCGCTGGCAGGATGGCGCGGCGCGCCGCCGCTGCCCTTCTGGATCGCGCTCGGCGTGAGTTCCGTTGCGAGCTTCGTGGGCTGGCTCGCGCTTTCGCGTCAGGTCGATGCGCCCGTCCGCACGATGTCCGGTTTCGCGGCGCGCATGGCCGCGGGCGATCTGACCGCCGACATGCCCGATGCGCGTCACGACGATCTCGGCGACGTGCAGCGCGCGCTCGGGCAGTTGAAGGCGAATCTCGCGGCGATCGTCTTCGACGTGCGCGGCCAGATCGGCGGCATGCTCGAGGCCGCCAACGAGATTTCGAGCGGCAACACGGACTTGTCGCGCCGCACGGAGATGCAGGCGGCATCGCTCGAACAGACGGCCGCGACGATGGATCAGCTCACGACGACCGTGCAAGGCAACGCCGACGCCACCGTGCGCGCGCTGGAAGTCGTCAAGGAAGCGCAGGCCGCGGCGGACGACGGCGGGCGCATCGCGAGCCAGGTCGAGCAGACGATGGCAGGCATCACGGCGGCGTCGCGGCGCATCGCGGACATCACCGATGTCATCGACGGCATCGCGTTCCAGACCAACATCCTCGCGCTCAACGCGGCCGTCGAGGCGGCGCGCGCGGGCGAAGCGGGCCGCTCGTTCGCGGTCGTCGCGACCGAAGTGCGCAATCTGGCGCAGCGCTGCGCGGCATCGGCGAAGGAAATCGAAGGCGTCGTCGCGACGAGCGTCGCGCAGATCGCGGAAGGCACGAGCCTCGTCGCGCGCACGACGAGCCAGATGCGCGCCATCGACGAAGCGGTGAACCGCGTATCGGCGATCATCATGGAAGTCGCGAAGGCGAGCGGCGAGCAGGCCGAGGGCATCGCGCAGGTGAATCAGGCGGTCGCGCATCTCGACGATTCGACCCAGCAGAACGCCGCGCTCGTCGAGCAGGCGGCGGCCACCGCGCAGCGCCTCGCGGAACGCGCGGTCGTGCTCGACGAAGCCGTGCGCCTCTTTACCGTGGCGAAGGCTTAGGATCGCTTGGTACTATCGGACATTGCCCACGAGGAGTGTCTCCGATGACCGCTGAGAACAATCGCACGGAAGAAGCGCGAGCGATGGAACGTATCGTCAACGCGACGCGCCAGGTTCAGTCCGCTTTCCTGGCGCTGCAAAAGCAGTTTCCGCCCGAAGGCGACGGCCGGCCTTCGCAGATGGCGCTGCAGACCTTCGACGCCGCGCTTCAGGAACTCGAAGACGCGCAAGCCGCCTTCGACACCATGCTCAACGATCTGTTCGACGGCAACCGCTAAATCGCCACGTTCTCGCGCGGGCCGTTCAGCGCGGTTTCATCGCCGGCGTCGTTGAGGCCCGCCCACGGCACGCCGTCGGCGGACTGGCGGCGCGCGGCGGCCACGCACGCTTCGACCAGCTCCCTGAACGACACCGCCGCCGAACTCGTACGCACGAGCACTTCGCCTTGCAGCGAACTTTCGGGGAAGATCAAGCCGACGATCAGTTCCGCCGACGGCGCGCGCTGATGCAGACGCCGCAGCAGGTTGCGCAGATACGGCGGCGACTCGGCGGCATCGAACGACACGACGCAGATGATCGTCACGCCGGCGAGATCGACCTCGCCGAAGCGTCCGCGCGAAAAGCGCTCGTAGCCCGCGAGGTCCGCGTACAGGCCGTGCTTGCGAAACAGCTGCACGGCGATGGTCGCCGCGAGATCGTCGAGCTCGTTTCTCCCCGCGATGCAGAGCACCGACGCCGTGTGGCCTTCCTTCTGCGCATCGAAGCGCGCGGGCGGCGTCTCGGGCGCGATGCGCGGCCCGTCGTCGGGCGATTCGAAACTCGCGGGCAAGTCCTCTTTCGGCGCGACGGTGACGGCCGTGTCCTCCGCATCCTCCAGCCCTTCGATGATGTCGAGCGCCGACTCGTTGATGCGCCGCAACTGATCCGCCGTGACGACGCCGCGCAGCACGTCGTTATGCGCGTAGCGCAAGCCTTCGAGCGCGACATCGTCGTAATACGCGATCAGAGAGCGTTCCTTGAGCAACGTCTCGGCCTGCACGAGCGCCTCGTCGGGATCGTTCGCGAGCAGGCGCTGATAGAAGTTCTCGGCGGGCGTGAGCGCGGGCCGGTCGCCGAACAGCACGTCGAGAAATTCGAGGCGATCGACATGGCGGCCGAGAATCACGAGGCAGAGCGTGAGCGGCGTCGAGAGCACGAGGCCGATCGGCCCCCAGATCCAGCTCCAGAAAATCGCCGCGACGATCACCGCGAACGGCGACAGGCCCGTGCTATGCCCGTACAGCAGCGGCTCGACGACTTGACCCGCGACGATGTCCGTCACGCCGAAGAGCACGATGGTCCACACGAGCATCGCCCAGCCGGGACCGACGGCCGCCGCGAACACGACCGCGACGATCGCCGCGATCCACGTTCCGACATACGGCACGAAGCGCAGAAGCGCGGTCATCACGCCGAAGAGCAGCGCGCCCGGCACGCCGATGATCGCGAGCCCGATCGAAATGACGATGCCCACGCCCACGTTGATGCCGAGCTGCGCGAGGAAGTAGCGCGACAGGCGCCGCGCGGCTTCGTCCATCGCGGTGGTCGCCCGATGCAGGTCGCGCGAGCCGAAAAGCCGTATCAGCCGGTCGCGCAGATCTTCGCGCTGAAGCAGGATGAACACCGCGACCACGAGCACGATGCCGGTGGTTTCCAGCGGACTGATGATCGGCGACAGAAAGCGCTGCGCGAGTTCCAGCGGCGTCGGCGTGGGCTCGTGCACTTCGACGGGCATCGGCTGGTCGATCGGCGAAGCGGCCGGATTGTCCTCGTTCTTCGGCTCCTGCTCGCGCGCGGGCGAAATCCGCTTCAGCGCGCGCGATGCGCGGCCGAGAAACTCATCGGCGCGGCCGACAGTCATCTTCTGCACGGAATCGATTTTGCGCTCGACGGCGACCTGATACTTCGGCAGGTCGCCCGCGAGCTGCGCGACCTGAGCGCCGATCAGCGCGCCGACCGCCGTCAGCACCGACAGCGCGACCACTACGGCGACGATCACGGAAGGCACTTGCCCGAAGCGCAGCCGCCGCAGGAAATCGACGAACGGCGCGAGCAGAAAGCTCAGCAGAATCGCGAGGATGATCGGGATCATCACCGCGCGGCCGAAGTACAGCGCGCAAATGACGATGACGCCTGTCACGAGCGACGCCAGCGCGCGCACGCCGGGCGCTTCCGGCGGCAGGATCTTCGCGGGTGGCCGGCGCGGCCCGGGTGCTTGCGGCATGGAAACGGCTCGCTTTTAGTGTGTGGTCGGCGTGGAACGGCCAGTGCGCAGGCCGGAGCAACGTTGCATTATGCAAGACGCGTGCCGTCGATAAGCCGTTCGCCGCGAATAAGGTGAGCGCCTCCGGGATTCAAATTCGGCTGCGATCGGTTCAATGGTGAGGCAATACGGGAGCGAGCGCGCCGGAACAAACGCTGGTCTGGTTGTAAGAAGGGTGATCGGCCAATGCACCGGCGCGCGGACTACACTGAATCACGCTCTGCATTGGAGTCCGCCATGAACGCGATCCGCGCTTCAGTCGTAGTCATATCGGCATTCGCCGTCACATCGGCGTTCGCGCAGCTTCATCCGAGCGCCGAAACCGACATGTACGCGCCGCAAAACAGCACCAAGCTCATGCCGAACGCGCCGCTCGGCAGTCAATACCCGACGCACGGCAACGCGCAGGCCGGCGAGCTCAATCTCAATCCGAGCGATCCGCGCGCGCAGCTCGTCAACGGCCTGCCGAACAACGCCAACAGCGGCGGATACGGTTCGCCGCTCGCCGGCAACAAGGCGAACGTGCCGCGCGGCGAATAAATGACGTGGGTCCGCGCACCGAAAGCGCGCTCACCATTCTCGTTTCGAGAATGGTGATTTGAAAATCGACGGGATTCTCCTCATCGCGGCAAGAACCGATACTCGATTCACAGGACGGGACGTCTCCCGGCCATCAACCGAATCAGGGAATCTGCCGTGAAGATCTATCACCATCCGCTGTCCGGGCACTCGCACCGCGCGCGTCTCTTCCTGAATCTGCTGGGCGTCGAACACGAAGAAGCGTTCGTCGATCTCGCCGCCGCCGCGCACAAGACGCCCGACTATCTGAAGCTGAACCGCTTCGGCCAGATTCCCGTGCTCGTCGATGGCGACACGGTCATCGCCGATTCGAACGCGATCCTCGTCTATCTCGCGAAAAAAGCCGGCAACACGAAGTGGCTGCCCGAAACGCCCGCCGAAGCCGCCGCCGTGCAGCGCTGGCTCTCCGTCGCGGCCGGGCAGATCGCGTTCGGTCCCGCCGCCGCGCGTCTCATCACCGTGTTCGGCGCGAAGTTCGACGCGAACGAAGTCATCGCCCGCGCGTACAACGTCCTCAAGGTGCTCGACGCGGAACTGGCGAATCGCGACTGGATCGCCGATATCGACGAGACCGCCGCCGCGCACCCGACCATCGCGGATGTCGCGCTCTACAGCTATATCTCGAGCGCGCCCGAAGGCAACGTCGACCTTTCCGCCTACGCGAACGTGAACGCGTGGCTGAAGCGCGTCGAAGCGCTGAAGGGTTTCGTTCCGTTCCAAAAGACGGCCGCGGGTCTCGCGGCGTAAAGGGAGCGCGGCGGCCGGCTCGCGCCGTGCCGCCGCGCCCGAATCGAAGAGGCATACGATCATGTCCGCTTCCGCGCTTGGCAATGTCAAACAGGTCGCCACGCCCTCGCCGTGGCATCGCGGCGAACTCGCCATTCAGAAGGCTTTCGGCGTCGACGAGCGCATGGACGGCGTCGGCCGGCGCGTCGTGCGCGATTACATGCCGGATCAGCATCGCCAGTTCTTCGGGCAACTGCCGTTCATCGTGGCCGGTTCCGTCGATGAACGCGGCGATCCGTGGGCGACGCTGCTCGCCGGGCATCCCGGCTTCATGCACGCGACCGATGCCAAAACGCTGTCGATGAGCCCCGCCCGCGATCCGCTCGATCCCGCCGACGCCGGCATGCACGATGGCGCGTCGATCGGCCTGCTTGGCATCGAAATGCACACGCGCCGCCGCAATCGGATGAACGGCGTGATTCATCGCGATGGCGCGAACCTCGCGTTCGACGTGGCCGTCGAACAGAGCTTCGGCAATTGCCCGCAGTACATCCAGTTGCGCGATTTCGAGTTCGTGCGCGATCCTTCCTTGCCGTCGCCGGTCGAGCCGCTCGAATCCGACGCCCTTTCGCCGCGCGCAAAAGCGATGATCGCGGGCGCGGATACGTTCTTCGTCGCGTCGTATTTCGATCGCGAGGACGGGCATCGGCAAGTGGACGTGTCGCATCGCGGCGGCAAACCGGGTTTCGTGCGTCTGTCGGACGACGGCTCGCTCACGATTCCCGATTTCGCCGGCAATCTCTTCTTCAACACGCTCGGCAACATTCTCGTGAACGCTCGCGCGGGACTCGTGTTCGCGGACTTCGAAACCGGCGACATGCTGCAGCTCGCGGGCGACGCGGAAGTGCTGCTCGACTCGCCCGAAACCGCCGCATTTCAGGGCGCGGAACGGCTGTGGCGCTTCACGCCGCGCCGCATCGTGTATCGCGCCGAGGCGCTGCCCTTGCGATGGAAAGCGCGCAGCGACGGCGCATCGCCCAATTCGCTGATGACCGGCGACTGGACGCAAGTGGCCGAGCGCCTGAAGGCGTCCACGCTCGCGAACGTGTGGCGCGCGTTTCGCGTGAGCAGAATCGTCGATGAAAGCGATGCGATCCGCTCGTTCCATCTCGAACCCGCCGATGGCGCGGGCATCGTTCCGCACAAGGCCGGTCAGCATCTGCCGATGCGCGTGACGCTGCCGGGCGAGGCGAAACCGCAGATTCGCACGTACACGCTGTCGGTCGCGCCGTCGGACGGCGTGTATCGCATCAGCGTGAAGCGCGACGGGCGCGTGTCGGCACATCTGCACGACACGCTGAAAGCGGGCGACGTCATCGAGGCGCGCGCGCCCGCCGGAGACTTCACGATCGATCCGTTCGAGCAGCGTCCCGCCGTGCTGATGGCGGCGGGCGTCGGCATCACGCCGATGCTCGCGATGTTGCGGCACATCGTCTACGAAGGCTTGAGGAAGCGCCGCGTGCGGCCGGTGTGGATGATCGTGTCGGCGCATTCGCTCGCGAGCCGCGCGTTCTCGCGCGAAATCGATGCGCTCGCGCAGAGCGCGGGCGGCGCGGTGACCGTGATCCGCGTGCTCAGCGACACGAACGGCGCGCAAATGGACCGCGATTACGACGTGTCCGGGCGCATCGACATCGATCTGCTGACGAGCCGTCTGCCCTTCAACGACTACGACTTCTATCTGTGCGGGCCGGGCGCGTTCATGCAGTCGATCTACGATGGCCTGCGCGCGCTCAATGTCGCCGATGCGCGCGTGCATGCGGAAGCGTTCGGTCCATCGGCGCTAAAGCGCACGGCGGATCGCGGCGCCGACGTCAAGCCGATGCGTCCCGCCGCGACCGAGCCCGTGAAGATCGAATTCCTGAAGTCGGGCGCGAGCGCGCAATGGCAGCCGGGCAGCGGCACCTTGCTGGAACTCGCCGAAGCGAGCGGTCTGTCGCCCGAGTTCAACTGCCGCGGCGGCACTTGCGGCACATGCCGGACGCGCATCGCGAAAGGCGCGGTGTCGTATGAAAGCGAGCCGGCGTTTCATGTCGGCGATGACGAAGCGCTGATCTGCTGCGCGATGCCCGCCGCCGATGGAGACACGCTCGAACTCGATCTGTAACGATTGTGCCCCGCGCGCATATCCGTGAGAATGCACGGCATCTCAAGCCTGCATGTCTCGTGCTTTCCCATGGACCGTTTACAGGCAATGACGACCTTCGTCACGGTGGTCGAAACCGGCGGCTTCGCATCGGCGGCGCGCAAGCTCGACGTGTCGCCGTCGGTCGTGAGCCGCGTCGTGACGGAACTCGAAGAACATCTCGGCGTGCGCCTGCTCACGCGCACCACACGCGTCGTGCGTCTCACCGACGCCGGCAGCGGCTATTTCGAGGACTGCCGCCGCATTCTCGGCGAAATCGATAACGCCGAACTTTCCGCGACCGGCACGCATTCCTCGCCGCGCGGACTGCTTTCGATCACCGCGCCGGTGATGTTCGGCCGCCTGCACGTCACGCCGATCGTCCTCGATTATCTGGGCCGTTATCCCGAAGCGGACGCAAGCTGCTGGTTCGTCGATCGCGTGGTGAATCTCGTCGATGAAGGCATCGACGTGGCGGTGCGGATCGCGCAATTGCCGGACTCGTCGTTGCAGGCGATCAACGTCGGGCGCGTGCGGCGCGTGCTGTGCGCCTCGCCCGCTTATCTCGCGAAGCACGGCACGCCACGTCATCCGGACGATCTCGCGGAGCATGTCGTGATTGCGTCGACGGGTTCGTCGACGCCCCCGGAATGGCGTCTCTCCGACGGCGAGCGGCAGTTTCTCGTGCGCTCGCATCCTCGCCTGACGACGACCACCAACGACTCGGCCATCGCCGCCGCGCTCGCGGATTTCGGCATCGCGCGGCTCCTGTCGTATCAGATCGCGCAACACGTTGCCGACGGGCGTCTCGCAATCGTGCTGCCGGAGTTCGAGACGCCGCCCCTGCCGATCCATCTCGTGCATCGCGAAGGGCGTCACGTCACGCAGAAGGTCCGCGCATTTCTCGACCTCGCCGTGACGACGCTGCGCGCGAACGAATCGTTGCGCTGAGCGCGTTAAACAAACACGTCTTCGGTGACAAATCGTGCATCGCTCGCCGAATCGAACGGCCGTTAGCACGACTGCCGTGCAAAATGCCGGCAAAACATGCAACATAGCTGTCTCGAACGATCGCTTCGATCGCCGCGCTTTCGGCTTATCTGAACCCTTACCGGCTCACGCACCATGACGAATCCAACTTCTCCCGTGAATGAACGCCCGCTCGACATGATCATCTTCGGCGGCGGCGGAGACCTGGCGGCGCGCAAGCTGCTGCCGGCGCTCTACATGGCGCACACGCACTGCAACCTGCCCGCGGACACGCGCATTCTCGCCATCGGCCGCAAGGACTGGACGCGCGAGGATTACCTCAAGAATTTCATGGAAGAGCAGGCGCGCCCTTTCATCGATTCCAAGGTTTTCGATGCCCAGTCGTGGGACAAATTTCTCGCGCTCTTCGATTACGTGCGCATCGACGTCGAGAATCCCGGCGATTTCGAGCGTCTCGCACAGGCCGTGCGTCCTGGCTCGCAGCGCGTGCTGTATCTGTCGACGTCGCCGGAACTGTTCGTGACGATCTGCACCAACCTCGATAACGCCGGCATTCTCGACGAAAACGCCCGCGTCGTGCTTGAAAAGCCGCTCGGCCACGATCTCGCATCGGCGCGCGCCATCAACGATGCGGTCGGCAAGCACTTCAAGGAAGAGCAGATCTATCGCATCGACCATTATCTCGGCAAGGAAACCGTGCAGAACCTGATGGTGCTGCGCTTCGGCAACGCGATCTTCGGCCCGCTGTGGCAGGCGCCGTACATCAAGAGCGTGCAGATCACGGTGTCGGAGACGGTGGGCGTCGGCAGCCGCGCGGGCTTCTACGATCACACCGGCGCATTGCGCGACATGGTGCAGAACCACTTGCTGCAACTGCTTTGCATTGTCGCGATGGAGCCGCCCGTCTCGCTCGATCCGGACGCCGTGCGCGACGAAAAGCTGAAGGTGCTGAAGTCGCTGCGGCCGATGACCGTCGCCGATATCGCACGCGACACCGTGCGCGGCCAGTACACGGCGGGCGCGGTCGGCGGCGAGGCGGTGAAGGGCTATCTCGAAGAGCAGAACGTGCCCGCCGACAGCCGCGCGGAAACCTTCGTGGCGCTGCGCGCGCATATCAACAACTGGCGCTGGGCCAACGTGCCGTTCTTCCTGCGCACGGGCAAGCGCATGCAGAATCGCCGCTCGGAGATCGTCATCGACTTCGCGGACCTGCCGTTCTCGATCATCCCCGAAGGCCCGCGCCATTACGGCAACCGCCTGACGATCACGCTGCAGCCGGAAGAATCGATCCAACTCCAGATGATGGCGAAGGAACCCGGCAGCGGCATGCACATGCAGCCCGTCACGCTCAATCTCGACCTGCAGCAGGCCATGACGCAGCGGCGCGCGGAAGCGTACGAGCGCTTGCTCATCGACGTGATTCGCGGCCGCCTCACGCACTTCATGCGGCGCGACGAACTGGAAGCGGCATGGACGTGGGTGGAGCCGATTCTCAACGGCTGGAAGGAACTCGGCGACCGTCCGCGCGGTTATACGGCGGGAACGTTCGGCCCGGCCGCTTCGAGCGCGTTGATGGCGCGCGAGAATCTCGCCTGGGCGGAAGAAGCCTGATTCACCGCATCGCGGCGTGCGGCCCCCGTTTCGAGGCCCACGCCGCGCCCGCGGCCATCACCGCGGACAACACCACGATGCCCGCGAGAATGCCTTCGAGCCGCATCAGCGCGGGCATCGGGTCCGACGACCAATGGTGGTCCTGCACGAACACCATGATGAACGCGATGCTGAACTGCCGTCCGACATAGCTCGCGCCCTGCGTGCCCGTCTGCACATGACAGCCGATCCACACGCCCACGCATAGCGCGATCATGCAGGCGAACGCGTTGTCGCCGAGTAGCGGCAACAGCGCGAGACTCGCCGCGCCCGCCAGCAGACAGCCGATGAAACGCTGAATCATGCGCTCGGCGATCGGCTTTCGCGTCGGCTTGCCGAGCGCCGATGTCGGCAAGATCAGCACGGCAACCGCCGTCACCATCGCCTGCGCGAAGCCCGGCAGATTCCACGCATACGCGATCGCCGCGAGGATCATCACCGACCATGCGCCTTGCCACGCGAGCCGCTTGCGCATCGCGAGCGCGGTCTGCTCGGCGCGCGCGAGGTGCGTCGCGTCGAGCGCCTGCACGGCGCGGGCGGCATCGGAAGGAATGACGGTGACGGTTTGCGCGTTGACGCCATCGACGCGATCCACGGTGGATGCCGCCTGCGCGCGCGGCACCGGCGGCGCGCCGCGCGACTTGCGATAGTGCTGCACGCCCGCATGCACAAGCGCCGACACGGCCACGCACGCGGCCGTCCCGACCATCACTTCGGCGACGCGCAAGAGCGCAAACGACGCCGTCGCCGCCGCGGATTCGAGCCGATGCGCCTCGAACGTGACCATGAGCGAGGTCACGCCGCCGAGCACCCACGCGTAGCCCGCATCGGAAACGAGCGCCCGATACACCGACATCCCGACGATCGCCCCGAGCAGCGGCACGAAGAGCCACGGCACGTCGCCGATGATCGGCCCGGCGACCGCGCCGATCAGCGCGCCGGCGATCGTCCCGACCACGCGATGCACGCCGCGTTGCGCGCACGCCGAGAATTTCGACTGCATCACCGCGAAGCCGCTGATCGCGGCCCACCAGATGTTGCTCAAATGGAAAGCGTAGGCGAGCGCGACGGCAAGTCCGACGGAAAGCATCGCCTGCGTGGCGAAGAGCGCACGGGCGGGCGTCGGCCTGATCGCGACGAGTTCGCGCCCGAGCGCGGCGAAGGCGTCGCGGACGATGTGGACGAACGCGGCTGCGGCGGTTTCGTGCGGGATCGGGCGGGCGCTTCGGGAAGAATCGTCGGTCGGCATCGTTCTCGCGATTGTTCGGACGTCTGGCTTGAGCGTAGCCGCCGATCGTCCGGATGCAAAGCCGAACCGCGAAAGTGCGGCAAATCCGCTACACGCGCGAAGTGAGCAGACGCAGGCCCGCCGCGCCGAACACGAGCGCGAGACATGCATCGAGGCCGCGCTGGATGCGTTTGTACATGCGCCGCGCGGAGGCCATCGAGAAGAGCGCGGCATAGCCGCCGAACACGCATACGCCGATGCAGAGGCACCCCGCGACGACGACGAGCATGTGTCCCGGCCCTTCCCCCGCCGACGATCCGAGCGCCGCCACGGACATCCACACGAGAATCGCTTTCGGATTCGTGAGATGCAGAAGTGCGCCGCGCGCGTAGAGCCTGCGCGCGCTCTGCCCTTGCGCATCCGCCGACGAAGCGCGCAGCGGCGGCTTCAACGCCGCGCGTCCCGACTTGAACGCGAGCCACAACAGATACAGCCCGCCGCAGATCTTCACGCCGACGAGAAAGCCCGAGTACGCCGTCAGCGCGGCGGAGAGGCCGAGCGCGGCGAGCATCGCCCAGAAGAAGGAGCCGGACATCACGCCCGCCGCGAACGCGAAGGCCGCGCGCCGCCCGGACGTGCTCGCGATCGACATGATCGCGAGATTGCTCGGCCCGGGACTCGCGGTGCCGACGAAATACGCCGAATAAGCGATGAGCAGATTCGCGCTGAGCAAGGCGTGGCCGTTCATGGCGTGTGCGTCTCCGGTTCGGGTTTCGGGCAGTGTCGTCGAAGGCAGACGCGCGCGTCCATGAACGCTTCGCATTTTTGCGGGCAGGCCAGTTCCTTGCGCACGCACTCGCCGGTGCTATCTTTGAATGCGCACAAGCCCCTCTCACAAGGACACATCATGGCGAAAGTACTGGTTCTCTATTATTCGATGTACGGCCACGTGGAAACGATGGCGCAAGCGATAGCCGAAGGCGCGCGCGGCGTCGCGGGCACGGAAGTCACGCTCAAACGCGTGCCCGAAACGATTCCCGCCGATCAGGCCGCGAAGATCGGCGTGAAGCTCGATCAGCAGGCGCCGGTCGCGACCGTCGACGAACTCGCCGACTACGACGCGATCATCTTCGGCACGCCGACGCGCTTCGGCAACATGGCCGGCCAGATGCGCACGTTTCTCGATCAGACGGGCGGGCTCTGGGTGAAAGGCGCGCTCGTCGGAAAGATCGGCAGCGTGTTTTCATCGACGGCTTCGCAACACGGCGGACAGGAAACCACGATCACATCGTTCCATACGACGCTGCTGCATCACGGCATGGTGATCGTCGGCGTGCCGTATGCGTGCGCGGGACTCACGAACATGAGCGAGGTGTCCGGCGGCACGCCCTACGGCGCGACGACGCTCGCTTCGTCCGACGGCAGCCGTCAGCCATCGCAGAACGAACTCGATATCGCGCGTTATCAGGGCAAGCACGTCGCCGAGCTGGCCGCGAAGCTCGCCGCTTAAGCGACGCTCACGCCTCGACGTCGAGCTTCACTTCGTACAGCGACTTGCCGTTGAGGTCGTGCAGCGAGACCGTCAGCGCGCGGCTCGCGGGATCGATCTTCGCGCGGCCATAGAACTGCTGCATGGCCGCCGGCGAACGGTTCTGCGGATTGTCCTTCGGCACGCTGACATAGCGCAGTTCGGGACCGAACGTCATGTCGAGATCGTTCGGGCCGAACGTGCCCGCGTTGATCGGCCCGCCGACGAATTCCCAGAACGGCTTGAACTCCGTGAACTTCGCACGCGACGGATCGTAGTGCGTCGCCTGCGCGTAGTGCACGTCCGCCGTAATCCACACGACGTTCTTGATGTCTTCCTGCTTGATGAAGCGCAGGATGTCGGCAAGCTCCAGTTCGCGGCCGGACGGCGCGCCGTTGTCCGCGTTGGCCCATGCCTCGAAGGTGCCTTTGGGCACATCGGGGTTCGCATCGGGCACGACGAGCGAGATCGGCATGTCGCTCGCAATCACCTTCCACGTCGCGCGCGATGCCTTGAGCGATGCCTTCAGCCACGCGGTCTGCTGCGAGCCGAGAAATGCCGAATCCGCGTCGAGACGCGTTTGCGTGTTCGGCGAGTTCGCGCCGCGATACGAACGCTCGTCGAGCATGAACACATCGAGCAGCGGCCCGAACTGAAAGCCGCGATACACCTGTTCCGGATCGAGCTGATTGATGCGATACGGGTTGTACTCGAACATCGCCTGCTTCGCGCGCGCTTCGAGCAGGTTGATCGAACGCGTCTGATAACGCTTCTCCGCTTCGCCGATCAGTTGTCCCGGATACCAGTTGTTGCGCACTTCGTGATCGTCCCATTGCACGAGGAACGGCACTTCGGCTGCGAAGCGGCGCTTGTTTTTATCGAGCTGGTTATAGGCGAACGCCGCGCGATAGTCGTCGAGCGTCTGCGCGACATGCGACTTCCCTTCGGTCACGATGTTCGTCCACATCGTGCCGTCGGGCAACTTCACTTCCGGTTCGATCACGCTGTCCGCATAGATCTGATCGCCCTGATGGATGAAGAAATCCGGCGCTTCGCGACGCATCGCTTCATAGATGCGATAGCCGCCGAAGCGCTCGTTGATGCCCCAGCCCTGCCCCGCTTCATCGCCGGAAAATACGAAGCAGATCGGCTTCTCCGCTTCGATCGATGCCGTGCGCAGACGTCCAGTCACCGGCTCGCTGTAGGCTTTGCCATCGACGAGATCGGCGAAGCGCACGCGATAGAACACATCGGCGCCGGGCGGCAGGCCGGTCAGATCGACGCGCGCCGTGAAACCGCTGCTTTCGAGCGCGGCCGGTCCGATGCGCCGTTGAATCGTCCTGAAGCTTTCGCTCGCCGAATACTCGACGATCATGCGCGCGGGCCGGTCCGTGCGGCTCCAGACGATGCCGCTCGTCGCGGTGACGTCGCCGCTCATCACGCCGCTGGGTAGTTGCGGACGCAACTTGTCGGCGGTGACGACGGCGGGCGCGACGCCTTGCGCGAGGGCATCGGCGAGACCCGCGCCTGTCAGGGCGAGGCCCGTGCCGGAAACGAGGCCCTTCAGCAAGGTGCGTCGGGACGGTTTGATGATGCGATCCGGCATGGCGAGCTTCCTCTCGAACTGAATGATGGGGTTGTGCGCTGCGTCGAATCGACGATGGTAAAGCGTAACGGTGTCGCTTTTGTTTCAACGCTCGCTTCATTACCCGCGCGGTTCGATGCGATCAGCACGCGGCGATTGCTGTGGCGGCTCACGGCATCGGCCACGCGTTCTTCCCAGAAACGCCAGTGCGTGGCTTTCGTGCGGCCTATCACGATGAGATCCGCGTCGAACTCGCGCGCCGCCTGCGCGATCGTGCGCGCGAGCGTCGTGCCGCCCGGCAGGTCCATCGTCACGCACATGCCGTTGATGCTCGATGCGCGTATCGCCTGAAGCGTGCGCTTCTCGACTTCGCGCGCGAGGTCGTCGACCTGCGCGAGCGCCACGCCGAAGTCGTATTGCGCGGACGATATCGCCCAGAACGGCGCGCGGTCCACGACATGAAGCGCCGTGAGGCGCGCGTTGCATTCGCGGGCCCGCGCGATGCCGAGCGCAAGCGCTGCATGGCTGCCATCCGGTCCCACTGCGACGAGAACGTGTTGTTGCATGATGTCGTCTCCGGTTGAGTTTCGCGCGGTTCAGTGCATGCGCCACGCGCGCTTCACGGCATCGATCACGGCGGCTTCCGTGCAACTCATGACGCCATCCGCGACCACCGCCGATTCGCACAGCGTGAGCACATCGCGTCGCACGCGCTCGTCGGATACGTCCTGCGCGAGCTGATGCACGACATGCGGGTCGACGCGGCACACGTCGTCCCATGTCAGATACGAGCATCGCGTGAGATCCTCGCAAACCTCGCGCACGACGTCGTGCAACTCGCCCGCATGAAGCCCGAGCCGCGCATAGAAGCCGCGCCGTTCGAGCGCTTCGATTTCCGCACTGCCGATATGCCCGTCCGCGATCAGCGACATCACGACGATGCGCGCGGCCGCGCGAGGACTGTCCGATGGATAGTGGCGCATGGCATTACTCCTTCGATGAAACGTCGTCAATGAAAGGCAGTGCGATGGTTTCGATCAGGACCGCGCCGCCCGGATGCCTTGCATCGTAGGCGCGGACAATGAGCGTCGAATGAGCGTGCGATGTCTGCGCGAGCCGCACAGCGGCGCCGAAAAAGCGTTGGCCTTGGCACGACAGTTCGCATCTCCGCGCGCCTGCTACTCCCGTTCTGTGCGCCTTGCCACACAAGGCTTTCGCGCGCGCGATGCACCGACTGGCATGGCGGATGCATAAGGCCTGCCGTCGCGTCATGACTGCCTGCCACTGTTTGACGCGACCGGGCCGACGCCTCGCGCGCCGGCCCGTTTCTTCCGGCGCCGCGACGATGGTTCCGGCGGCACGCGCAGGCGCCAAGGAGATCGACATGAACAGCTTCGACGACGCCTTCGAAGCGCTGATCGGCAGCGAAGGCGGCTACTCATTCCATCCGGCGGACCCGGGCGGCGAAACGATGTGGGGCGTGACGGCGCGCGTCGCACTCGGCTATGGCTATGCGGGCGCGATGAAGGACTTGCCGCTCGATCTCGCGAAGCGCATCGCGAAGCAGAAGTACTGGGACCCGCTGCATCTCGACGAATTCGATCCGCGCGTCGCGTTCCAGATCTTCGATGCCAACTACAACGGCGGGCTCGTCGTGCTGTGGATGCAGAAGGCATCGGGCGCAAAGGAAGACGGCAAGTTCGGCCCCGATACCGTCGATGCCGTGAAAGCCGCCGATCCGATGCGCTTCGTCCTGCGCTTCATTGCGTATCGATTGCGCTATCTGAAGGGCCTGCACGCATGGCCGACGTTCAGCCGCGGCTGGACCGAGCGCATGGCGACGAATCTTCTTTTGGGAGCAGCATGATGGACTGGTCGAAAGTGGCGGCAACCATCGGCGCGAAGGCGCCTCTTCTCGCGGGTCTCATCGGCGGGCCCGTCGGGCTTGGCGTCAGCACGGCGGCCGCGATCATCTCCCATGCGCTCGGGACGCCTAACGATCCGGATATCGTCGCGACCGCGCTCAACGATCCCGCCGCGCTCGACAAGATCAGCCAGGCCGAAAACGCGAACTCGTTGCAGTTGCAACAACTCGTGGTGGCGGCGGCGCAGGCGCGTCTGTCGTTCGAAGCGGACATGGCGCGCATCTCGGCGGGCGACCGCGCCGATGCGCGCGCAATGGGCATCGCGAACAGGGACTGGGTGCCCAAGTTCCTCGCGATGGCCGTGACCGGCGGCTTCTTCGGCATTCTGCTGCTGATGGCGTTGCGCGCGTTGCCCGAGGCGAATCGCGATCTCGTGAACGTCGTGGTCGGCGCGCTCGGGACCGCGTGGATCAGCATCATCGGGTATTACTTCGGGACGTCGGCGGGCTCGATGCGCAAGACCGAACTGCTCGCGCAACCGAGCGTGCCGATCACGCCCGAAACGGCGGTGACGTTGCGCGATCCGGCGCCCGCGTCGGGCGCGAACGGCGATAGCGCGCATCGCGCATTCGTGCCGGGCGGGCAAGGCCCGATCTTCACGGGCGCGTCGTGAGCGTCATCGTGTCAGAGCTCAGTTGGTCGTGCAACGCGCATGTTGATCGGCGATGTCTGCGCATAAACCGGCGCTGAGCCGACTCCGAGTGAAAGCGCGGTGGCGACCGTTGCTGCCGACAGACTGAGAAGCCGTTTCGCGTCGAACTGAGTCATGTCGATTCCCCTTTCCTTGTGTCGATATCCGCTTGGCGTTGCGAACGCTGGTCGCTGCAACCGTGGGGGGAATGTGGAGCTGGGGAATTAGGTAAAAGTGAGGATGATGCGGTCTGATCCCGAAAACGCTCACCTTTGCGTCATAGGCGATTCAGAAATTACCTTTAAACAAGGGCTGCGAGCGCCATTCGACACGCATTCCCGAAAACCCTCACCTTTGCGCGATCTCGCCGCGGTCAGATCACGTTCAACATCGACAACGCCGTCTCCTGCAACGGCGGCAGCACGCGGGCAAGCGCTGCCTCGGCGGTTTCCTTTCCGATCGGCATGTTCGCCGACAACGCCGCGACCACTTCGCCGTGCCGGTTCTTCATCGGCACCGCGATGCCGCGCACGCCCATCTGCAATTGCTGCTCGATCGCGACGTAGCCATCCACGCGCGCCTGCCTGATCTTCTCGTATAGCTTTTCCTTGTTCGTGATCGTGAGCGGCGTGAAGGGCTTGAACTCGGTCGCTTCGAGCCAGCCGCGCACCGATGCCTCGTCCATATACGCGAGCATTGCGATGCCGCCCGACATCAGCGCGGCCGGCACGCGCGCGCCGAGCACGAAGCCGGTCGTCATCACGCGCGTCGAACCATTGCGCGCGATGATCACGAGGTCCCAGTCATCGAGCACGCTGACATACACCGACTCGTGAATCAGCGCGCTCAATTGCTGCAGATAAGGCTGCACAATCCGCGGCAGCCGCGCCGACTCGAAATACGACCAGCCCATGCGCAGCACGCGCGGCGTGAGATTGAAGAGCTTGCCGTCGGTCTGCACGTAACCGAGATGCGCAAGCGTCAGCAGATAACGCCGCGCCGCCGTGCGCGTGAGGCCGGTGCGCGCCGCGGCTTGCGTCGGCGTCATGCGCGCGTGCTGATCGTCGAAGGCTTCGAGAATCGCCAGTCCCTTCTCCAGTCCGGCGATCCAGTCGCGCTTGTCGAGTTCCGGTTTAGTCATGCTTGCATGCTTGTTTAGTTATGGATGGGCCGATGTTTCGGCGCTCCATCAAAGTCAATTGCTAGTGCTAACCCCCAAAGTGATCGATTATCGGACACGCGCGTGCGATAATCGCGCAAAACTTATCATAAATCGTTGATCGAAAGGGGTTGCGCTTTTATTCTCCAATCACTTTCAGAGCGCGCGTATTGCGACAAACCAAAACGCTCCGCCGCTCGGCCAGATTCCAGGCTCAACTCCATAAACCCATTGTTCGGAGACATCTCTATGGCTAGCCCTAAGGAAGACGCGCACGGCGGCCGCCAGGCGAAAAAAGCGACCGCGAGCGGCTGGATCGGCTCGGCGCTGGAGTATTACGACTTCTTCATTTACGCCCAGGCTGCTGCACTCATTTTCCCGCAGTTGTTCTTCCCGTCGGGCAATCCGAAGGTGGCGATCATCGCGTCGCTCGCGACCTACGGCGTCGGCTACGTGGCGCGTCCCATCGGCGCATTCGTGCTCGGTCATCTGGGCGATACGCACGGCCGCAAGAACGTGCTGCTCGTCTGCATGTTCCTGATGGGTATCTCGACGATGGCTGTCGGCCTGCTGCCGACGTATCACCAGATCGGCATGGCCGCGCCCGCGCTGCTCGTCGTGTTGCGCCTGCTTCAAGGCTTCGCGGTGGCCGGTGAAATCTCCGGTGCAAGCTCGATGATTCTCGAGCACGCGCCGTTCGGCCGACGCGGCTACTACGCGAGCTTCACGCTGCAAGGCGTGCAGGCCGGCCAGATTCTCGCGGCCGCCGTTTTCCTGCCGCTCGCCACGTTCATGCCGGAAGACATGTTCAACTCGTGGGGCTGGCGTGTGCCGTTCCTGCTGTCGGCCTTCGTGCTGGTCGCGGGCTACATCATCCGTAAGGAAGTGCATGAAACGCCCGCGTTCACGTCCGAGGAATCGCATGGCGGTGTGCCGAAGTCGCCGATCAAGGAAGCGTTCGCCAACAGCACGCCCGACATGATCCGCGTCGTCTGCATGGCGCTGATGAACGTGATTCCCGTGGTCGCGACGATCTTCGGTGCGGCGTATGCGGTGCAGTCTTCCTACGGCATCGGCTTCCACAAGAGCGTGTATCTGTGGATTCCGGTCGTCGGCAACATCGTCGCGGTGCTGGTGATTCCGTTCGTCGGCAATCTGTCGGACAAGATCGGCCGTCGCCCGATGATGATCGGCGGCTCGCTCATCTCCGGTCTGCTGGCCTTCGCGTATCTCTACGCGATCAGCATCCATAGCGTGCCGCTCGCGTTCCTGATGTCGCTGCTGATGTGGGGTGTCGTGTATCAAGGCTATAACGCGATCTTCCCGAGCTTCTATCCGGAACTCTTCCCGACCCGTTCGCGCGTTTCGGCGATGGCGATCTCGCAGAACATCGGCACGACGATCACCGCGCTGTTGCCCGCACTCTTCGCGGCCGTTGCGCCGCCGGGGTCGGACAACATTCCGCTGACGGTCGGCGCCATTGCCTTCGGCGTGACGATCATCGCGGCGATCGCGGCTTACTCGGCGCGTGAGACGTATCGCATCCGCCTGAGCGATCTCGGCAAGAAGGACGCCGTGCCGATGAGCCAGCAAGAATACGAGCGCCTGCGCGCCGATTCGATCTCCGTGGACAAGGTCGCGAAAGCGCACCACGCATGAGTTGACCGTGTTGGAGTGATCTTCCGGGCCCTTCGGGGCCCGTTTTTTTGCGTGACGCGATAACATGAATGCCTTCTCATCCATGACGCGGAGGCATGAATGGCCGGCTTCAACGAACGCATCCTCAACGGCATCAGCGTGTTCGCGGCGATCGTCGATGCAGGCACGTTCGCCGCGGCGAGCGATCGGCTCGGCATGTCGCAGCCCGGCGTGTGCCGCGCGATCGCGCGCCTCGAAGCGCGTCTGAAGATTCGTCTTTTCGATCGCACGACGCGCAGCGTTTCGCTCACCGACGATGGCCGGCGCTTCTTCGAGCACGTCATGCCGCATCTCGCGGGACTGGAGGAAGCGGCGGCCACGGCATCCGAAGGCGCGACGGCGGTGCGCGGCCGCTTGCGCGTGAACGTCGATCCGATCTTCTCGCGGCTTCTGCTCGGCCCGAAGCTCGACGCGTTTCTGAAGGCGCATCCCGATCTGCAACTCGAACTCATCACGAGCGACCGTCTCGGCGACATGATCGCGGATGGTTTCGATCTCGCCGTGCGCTTCGGCGAGCCGCGCGATTCGAGTCTCGTCGCGCGCAAGCTGCTCGATACGCCGGTGCGGACCGTCGCCGCGCCGTCGTATATCAAGCGATGCGGCACGCCCGCTACCCCGCAGGCGCTCGCAGACGGCACGCATACGTGCATCGAGTTTCGCGATCCCGAAACGGGACGGCCGTTCGCGTGGGAGTTTCATCGCAAGAAGAAGCGCATCACGGTGGAAACGCACGGCCGTCTCACGCTCAACGATCCCGGCACGATGCTGAGCACGCTGCTCTCAGGCTATGGCGTCGCGCAGATTCTGCTGCTGGGTCACGAACATCTGATCGCCGATGCCAAGCTCATCGACCTCTTCCCCGACTGGCCCGACGAGCGCTTTCCGCTGTATGCGTTTTATCCGTCGCGGCATCATCCGCCGGCGAAGACGCGCGCGTTTCTCGATCTCGTCATCGCGCTGACGGGAGGCGTCAACGCAAACTCTTCTCGAACCAGTGATGCGCGTAAGCCTCGTCGCTGAACGGCGCGACCTCGACATAGCCGGATCGCCGATACAGGCCGATCGCTTCCCCGAGCGCCTTGTTCGTCTCCAGACGCACGGCTTTCGCTCCGTTCTTCGACGCGAGCCGTTCGGCCTCTTCGAGCAGCCGACGTCCGACGCCGAGTCCGCGCGCGCCGGCGCTCACCCACATGCGCTTCAACTCGGCCGGCGACGCGCCGTGGAACTTGAGCGCGACGCAGCCTATCGCCGCGCCGCGCAGCCTCGCAACGATCAGCGCGCCCTGCGGCGCCGTCAATTCGCGCGCATCGGCGGACAGGCTGACGGACGGATCGAAGCCCGCTTCGAAGCGCGCGTTCAACTCCGCGAAGTATTGGTCGATGCACCATTGCGCATCCTCGCTCGTCGGGTCTTCGATCGCGAAGCGCATCAGCGAAGGTTGCAGCAAGCGCTCGACTTCGGCCATCGCCGCGATCAGCCGCTTGCGCTGCGCATCGTTCAACGGCGCGAGCATGCCCCCCGCGACCGCGTCCGATAACCTTTCGAGTTCTTCACGTTCGGCGCAGCCCGCATCGGTGAGGCTCGCGCGGCGCACGCGGCGGTCGTCGGGACGAGACTCGACCGCGACGAGACCTTGTCGCTGCAGCGCGGCGAGCGTGCGGCTCACGTAACCCGAATCGAGACCGAGACGCTCGCGCAACACGCGAAGATCGACGCCCTGCGCACCGATTTCCCAGATGAGCCGTGATTCGCCCATCGGACGGCCGCGCCCGAGAAAATGCTCGTTGAGCGCACCGATGCCCTCGGCAACGGTGCGATTGAAGCTGCGAATCTGGCTGATGTCGGTCGGGTTCATATCTCTGACTCTAGTCAGAGAATCGCCCGGCGTCAATCAATGTGCTTGGGTCTCGGCTTCCACGCGCGTTTTCTCCCGGCGCCACGTCGCGGGCGGCTTGCCGACGAGGCGCTTGAACGCACGAATGAACGCCGCTTCGGATGCATAGCCGACGTCCTGCGCGACCGCTGCGATCGTCGCGTTCGTGTTGCGCAGCAGTCCGGCCGCGACCTGCATGCGCCAGTTGACGAGGTACTGCATCGGCGGCAAGCCGATGATCTCGCTGAAGCGCTCGTGCAACGCCGAACGCGAGAGGCCCACGCGCTCGCCCAGTTCTTCGACGGTCCACTCGTGCGCGGGCGCATCGTGCATGACGGCGAGCGCGCGCCCGACGAATCGGTCGCGCAGGCCCGCGAGCCAGCCGCGGCTTTCATCGGGCAGTACATCGACGTAACGGCGCACGGCATCGACGAACATCATCTCGCTCATGCGTTCGAGCATCGCTTCGCCGCCCGGCCGCTTGTGACGCGATTCGACGACGGCCTGCTGCATGAAGTGATTAATCCAGCCCTGCGCGCCCGATTCCTTCAGATGCAAGAGGCGCGGCAACGTCGCGATCAGCGGATTGAACGGACGCAGATCGCAGCCGAGAAAGCCGCATACGAGCATCGTTTCATACGCGTCGTCGGGGCGTCGATTGTTGCGCGCCTCGACCGCGTCGTAGGTCAGCGTGAAGGGCAGCTGATCGATCTTCATCGAGAACGGATCGATATCCGCTTCGGCGCGAATGCCCGGCGCGCTCGAAATCACATGCGCGTCGCCGTGCGGAAACACGATGATGTCGCCGCTCGCAAGACGCACCGGCGCTTCGCCGACGAGCGCGCCCCAGCAGTTGCCGTGCGTCACGACGTGATACTCCATCACATGCTCGCAATCCGGCATGACGATGCTCGCGATGTCGCGCGCGGGCGGCGCCTCGGCCGCCCAGCTTCGATTGCCGCTCACGTGAAAGAACAGCGCGCCGCGCAAGCGCACGGTGCGCAGCACGTCGGACAGGATGTCGAGACTCATGGCGTCTCCCGGTGATCGTAAGCATCGCAAAGCGGACGAACGGACAATTCGCGGCGACTTGCGGACAGGCGTCGAAGCGATGGTAACGGGATACTGCATCTGCCCGCTATCAGGGCGACGCTCGACACATCATCCGGAACTGGAGAACGAACCATGCATGCGTTGAATACATCCGCGGTCTGCGACGAGCCGGCCAAATCACAGCAACCCGATTTCGCCGCGATCAAGGCCCGCCAGCAAGCCACCTGGGCGAGTGGCGACTTCGCGGTGATCGGCACGACATTGCAGATCGTCGGCGAGATGCTTGCCGAATCGATCGATGTGCGCGCCGGCGAGCGCGTGCTCGATATGGCCGCCGGCAACGGCAATGCGACGCTCGCCGCCGCGCGACGTTTTGCCCGCGTGACATCGACCGATTACGTTCCGGCGCTGCTCGAAAAAGGCCGTGCGCGCGCGCAAGCCGAAGGACTCGCGATCGACTTCGAGGTCGCCGATGCCGAGAACCTGCCCTTCGACGACGGCAGCTTCGATGTGGTGCTGTCGACATTCGGCGCGATGTTCACGCCGGATCACAGGCGCTCGGCGAGCGAAATGCTGCGCGTGGCGAAGAGCGGCGGACGCATCGGCATGGCGAACTGGACGCCCGAAGGTTTCATCGGCCAGTTGTTCAAGATCATCGGCGCTTACGCGCCGCCGCCCGCGGGGCTGCAATCGCCCGCGCTTTGGGGCACCGAGCCGCATCTCGTCGCGCTCTTCGGCGCCGAGGCAGCTGATATTCGTTGCGTACGCAAGTACTTCAACATGCGCTATGAATCGCCGGCGCACTGGATACAGGTGTTCCGCGATTTCTACGGGCCCGTGCATCGCGCGTTCGCGGCGCTCGATGCAGCGAAGCAGGCCGATCTCGAACGCGAGATCGGCGGCCTGCTCGAACGCTGCAATGTTGCGGGACCGTCTTCGCTCGTCGTGCCGAGCGAATACATGGAAGTGGTGATCGTCAGGCGTTGACGAGATGCGCTCGCGCGCGAATCACAGCGTGACGGGCTTGCCGCTGCGCGCGCTTGCGATGATCGCGGCGAGCGTCGCGGCATTGTCGAGACTCACTTGCGCGTAGTACTCGATGGCGGCGGCATCGTGCGTTGCGACCATGCGCGCGAAGCTTTCCGCCGCGAAGAAGAAGCCGCTTCCGGTGTCCGACTCGACCGTCTCGAACGGCACCGAATTCGGAATGCCGCGACGCACGCGCATTTGGCTCGGCAGATAGCCGTATTGATCGCCCGCCGTCTGCGCGCTCGTGTGATTCAGATATTCGGTGTCGATCGTGCCCTGCGTGCCGATGATCGTCGCGTGCCGATGATTCGCCGCATCCATCGAGCACGAGACTTGCGCGCGGCGGCCATCGGCGTAGATGAGCGTCGCCATGAGGCTGATGTCGACGTTGCTGTCGGCCCATGTCGCGATTGCATCGACGCGTTGCGGCGCGCTGCCCATCACGAGACGAATGAGGCTCAGCGGATAACTCCCCGCATCGAGCAGCGCGCCGCCGCCGAGCTCGGGCTTCATGCGGATGTTTGCGCCGGGATTGCCGACGGTGAAGCCGAAGTTCGCCTGAATCGCGCGCACGTCGCCGATCGCGCCTTCGCCGATTAGCGCCATCATCGTCGCGGTCTGCGGCTGGAAATAGTATGGGAACGCTTCGAGCAGCAGCACGCCGTTGCGATCGGCGGCCTCGAACATGCGCGCGGCTTCGTCGCGATCGAGCGCGAGCGGCTTCTCGCACAGGATGTGCTTGCCGTGATCCGCGGCCTTGATCGCCCATTCGGCATGCAGGCTGTTCGGCAGCGGAATGTAAACCGCGTCGATGTCCGGGCTCGCAAGCAGCGCGTCGTAGCTGCCGAACCATTTTTCGATGCCGTTTGCTTGCGCGAAGGCTTGCGCATTCTCGTCGCTGCGGCTCGCGACCGCGACGACGCGCACGCGCTCGCTCGGTCTCACGTCACGCGTGAATTGTCTGGCGATGTTCGCGCCACCGAGAATGCCGAGGCGCAGGACGGACGATGCTTGAGTGGATGACAAGGCGGGCTCCTGAATTTGTACCAAATGGTTCACCACGTCAAAGGTAACACAATCGCGTGCTTCAAGGCATGCACTTGTCGGGACGAACTTTCGTGCCGCGCCGGTCCGCCGGGACGTGGCAATTGTCCACGCGTTGATCGTCGCTGGCCTTGTCGCCGAGACGTTCCTTCAAGGTCTTCGGTTCCGGTGCGGCGGACGAAGCCGCAACGGGCGCTTCCGCTGCGTCCGTTGCAAGCGCGGCGCCGGTCCACGCGAGACAAGCGCATAGAAGAACGAGTGTCTTCATGACAGACCGCCATGAAAGATGAAACGAGCAGCTTCGCCGCGCGGCGAGCGCACGACGCCCCGCTTCTTGCGGTTTCATTCAGGCATGCATTCCGCTGACGACATCCTTCGCGCGCGCCGCCGACGCAACCGGACACAAGCCGCGCACCGCGACGATCAGACCGCTCGCGTCATCGCGGTTCCTGACGTCGAGCGTCGCGTGATGCCGTTGCGCGACGCGCAGCGCGATTGCGAGACCGAGCCCGCTGCCGTGTCCCGACGTCCCGACGCAACGATAAAAGCGGTCGCATACGCGATCGATCTCGTCCGGCGGAATGCCGGGACCGGAGTCCAGCACGGTGAGCGCGATGCCATCCGCTTGGCGCCGCAAGGTCACGTCGACGCGCCCACCGTGCGGCGTGTGACGGATCGCGTTATCGAGCAGGTTGTTCACGAGGACGGCGAGCGCGTGCGTGTCGCCCATGATCGTGAACGGATCGTGATCGTCCAGCGCATGTTCGAGTTCCAGGCCGAGGTCGATCGATCGTGCTTCGGCCAGCAACGAGAAATCGCTCACGCGGAGTTCGCAGAGCGTGCGCAGGCTCATCGGCGCGATGGCCGCTTCGCGCGCGGCGTCTTCGCGCGCCATGCTGAGTAGCTGCTGCGCGAGATGGATGAGGCGATTCAACCGGCCGTCGATCTTCGCGAGCGTCGCGGCATCGACCTGAAGCGAGCCATCGCCGATTGCGCCCTGGATTTGCAGCTTGAGCGCGGTGAGCGGCGTGCGCAGTTCGTGCGCGGCATCGGCGACGAACGTGCGCTGCGCCTGCGATGCCTCCGAGAGACGCGCGAGCAGGCCATTCAACGCATCGACGAGAGGACGCAGCTCGTCGGGCATCGGCTTGTGGAAGACGACGGGCTCGAGCGATTCCGGCGAGCGCGCGACGAGCGATTGCGACAGCCAGCGCACCGGCGAAAGCCCGCGCGCGACGACGAGAAGCACGATCACGACGATCACCGGAATCAGCAATGCGAGCGGCCAGATCGTGCGCAATGCGAGCGCCATGGCGAGATCGTCGCGGATGAAATAAGGCTGCGCGACCTGCACGAAGCGATCCGGCTGCGCGACGCCGAACGCGCGCCAGCGATACCCTTCCCGCTCCGCCGATTCGAAACCGTCGCCGAAACGCGGCAAGGCGGGCTCGCGCCGCGAGTGATAGATGAGGCGGCCCGTCCGATCCCAGATGTCGATGACGAGCCGGTCGTCCGCGATGCCGTGCAGTTCGGGATTGCGGCCCTCTGCAACGTCGTCGGCGGTGATGTTATGCGGCAGCGAGAGCGCGACGGTGCGCAGTTCGTAGTCGAAGAGTTCGCCGGCTTCGAGGCGCGCGGCGTCGAATATGCCGACGCCCGCAATCAGGCACGCGATGCCAAGGCTGCAGATGAGCCAGCCGAGCAGCCATCGGCGGATCGTTGTCATCCGATCCTCTTCAATCGATAACCGACGCCGCGCACCGTCACGATCTCATCCGCGCCGATCTTGCGCCGCAAGCTGTGAACGTGGACTTCGATCGCGTTGCTGCCCACTTCCTCGCCCCAGCCGTACAGTTTTTCTTCGAGCTCGGGGCGGCGAAATACGCGCGACGGCTCTTCGATCAGCGCCTGCAGCAGCGCGAACTCGCGCGGCACGAGATTGAGCGCGACGCCGCCCTTGGTCGCCTCGTGCGCGGCCGGATTGAGCGTCAGCTCGCCGTGCGAGTACACCGGATGCTTGTGCCCGGTGCGGCGTCTCAACAATGCGCGGACGCGAGCCGCGAGCTCGTCGAGATCGAAGGGCTTCATCAGATAGTCGTCCGCGCCGGCGTCGAGGCCGCGGATGCGGTCATCAACGGCATCGCGCGCCGTCAGGATCATCACGGGCGCGTCGCCGCCGTTCTTGCGATACGTGGCGAGCACGTCGAGGCCGTCGCGCTTGGGCAGGTTCAGGTCCAGCAGCACGAGGTCGTACACGCCGTTGCCGAGCGACAGCTCCGCGGCCCGTCCGTCCTGCGCCCAATCCACCGTGTAACCGGCGCGGCGCAACGCGGCGAGCACGGTCTCCGCGATCATCTCGTCGTCCTCCACCAATAACAGGCGCATGCGCTTTCTCCAGGCTCAACAGGTCGCCGCCGATTGTCCGGCTTGCATGCTTAAGCGCCACTTAAGCTTTGCGCGCAGCCGCACATTATGTCCCCGATAACGCCTTGCGGCGCCGGCGGCTTAAGCATCGCATAAGGTTTGTCCACGCACTATACGTCGAGCGCGCCGATTCGCGGCCGTGCGGCCCCGGAGATGCCGATGCGAGCGTCCACTGTCGTTTCCCTGCGTGCGAACGCCGTGCTGATCGCATTGTGCGTCGCGGCATCGGATGCGGCGTGGCTCGCGGTCTGCGGTTGCACGGGCCATGTGCATGCGCTCGAAACCACGACGATGCGTCTCGCGACGCTCGGGAGCGCGGCAGGCATCGTCTTCATCGTGCGACGCATCGCCAAGCTCGAATTCGATGCGGCCAGAGCCGCAAGGCGCATCGCCTGGACCACCGACAGATTCGTCATCGACGGAACCTGTCCCGGCGCCTGGCTCGTGCAGCTCCATGTGGAGCTTCATCCCGACGGCTCACGGTCGAGCGCCGCGCACGCGTGTCCCCACGCAGCGGCGTCCAGCAGAGTGCCACGCGGTCGGGCGTGACCTCGGAATCGCGCCCGACCTCCTTCGACCCGGCTCATGAGCCGGGTTTTTTTTGTCCGCGAATATTTACCGCGTCTCGCACTACACATTGCTTTCGCTCGCATTTCAATGTCCATTCGTTCGCTTACCTAAGCATCCCCGGCTGTTTCGTGCGCGGCGCGTGTGCGAGTTCGCGTGGGGCGGCATCGCAATCGTGTTGCTGCGCGTGGCGGAACCGCGGCGCGCGAGCGAATTGGCGCGCCATCGCGGCTAAAGGTGAGGCTTTTCGGGAGCGCGATTTTTCTTGCGAAAGTTGCAGATCGCAACTAAATTAGAGGCATTTGGTTGCGCCTCGCAACCGATGGAGAGGACATGGACTTCATCGACACACCCGTTCAATCGCGCGACAAAACCATTCTCGAACTGCGCGAATTCTCGCGCAAGCTCGTGCGCGAACTGGGCTTCATGCGCAACACGCTGGCCGACAGCGGACTCGCGCCTTCGGCGGTTCACGCGATCATCGAGATCGGGGCGACGCCCGGCATTCAGGCGCGCGACATCGCGCAAATTCTGCGGCTCGACAAATCCAACGCCAGCCGGCAGATCGCGCGGCTCGAAGCGGCGGGGCTCGTCACGCGGCAGACATCGAGCGAAGACGCGCGTTCGTCCGAGCTGTATCTCACGGCGAACGGACAGAAGCTGCGCAGAAAGATCGACAAGTTCGCGACGGATCAGGTTTCCGACGCGCTGCGCCGCATGGTGCCCGAAGATCAGCAGACGCTCGTGCGCTCGCTCGCGCTCTACGCCGATGCGCTCGCCCACGGTCACGAACACAAGATCGATCACAGGACGCCGCATGCCGCGCATACGGAAAGCGCGCGCATCGTCGAGGGATACCGGCCCGGCTGCATCGGCGATGTGGCGAGCCTGCACGCGCGTTTCTACGCGCATCACGCGGGCTTCGGCGTGTTCTTCGAGCGCAGGGTCGCGACGGAATTGGCCGCATTCGCGGAAAGTCTGCCGGTCGAAGGCCGCGCGTTGTGGCTCGTGATGGAAGGCGAGCGCACGCTCGGCTCGCTCGCGATCGATGGCGATCTCACCACGCGCGTCGCGCATCTGCGCTGGTTCATCGTCGACGATTCGTTGCGGGGCAGCGGCATAGGCAGGCAATTGATGGCGCGCGCGATGAGCTTCGTCGACGCGCACTACGACGAAACGTATCTCTGGACCTTCAAGAGCCTGGACGCCGCGCGGCACTTGTACGAATCGTTCGGATTCACGTTGAGCGATGAAGCCGAAGGCACGCAATGGGGCACATCCGTGATCGAGCAGCGCTTCACGCGGCACGCGGCGCGCTGATTCATCGGCGCAAGACGCGCGATGTCGGCCCTAGTCGTTGCGCGAAACGGCGCGCGCATTCGATGCCGAACGGCGTCGGACGCGCGCCGCGATCGTGCTGCACGTCGAAGCCCATGCGCCACGCCGCGATGCGCTTGCCGTAACAGGTGAGCGTTTCCAGGGACTGCATCACGAAGACGATTTCCGGCAGCGTCTCCGCATACAGCGATTCGGCATCGTCCTCGCGGCCTTCGGCGAACGCGTCGTAAATGGCGGCCTGACGATCGAACGCGTCGGGCGCGACGATCAGGCCATCGCAGCCCGCACGCAAGTTGTCCACGAGTTCCTGGCCACCGCGCCCGTTGAACACCGCGAGCGTCTGTTCGAGCGCGCGCAATCGTTCGATGGTCGCGCGGATCGTCACGGCCGGGCCCTCGCCCTTCAGCAAACGGAAGTTCGGCCGCTCGGCAGCGAGCGCGGCAATCGATTCCGCCGACAAACCCACGCCCAGATATTCCGGCGCGTTCTGAATGCCCGCATTCGCGCCGGTCCGTTCGAGCACCGACGCGAAGAAGTCGTAGTAGAACGCTTCCGGCTCGCCGCGTTTGGACGGCGGTTGAAGGATCAACCACGACGCGCCGCGTTCGAGCGCATGGCTTGCGAGCGCGACTTGTGCATCGACGCTGTCGCCGGTGATCGTGACCGCGAGCGGCACGCGACCGGCGATATGCGCGGCGCATACGTCGATCATCGTGCGCTTCTCGTCTTCCGACAGGCGATGCACTTCCGTCGCGAGACCGAGCGTGACGATCGCCGGCGCGCCCGCCGCGAGGGTCGCGTCGATCTGCTTGCGCGTGGCGTCGTGGTCGAGGCGGTTCAGCGCATCGAAATAGGCGTACAGCACCGGCCACATGCCGGGCGGCGGCGTTTGCAGGTTCGTCATCGATTGCCTCCGCTCAATGCGAATCGCGCGGCACGGGCGCGCCGCTCGAACCGACGAGAAAGTCCAGGTCCGCGCCCTGATCCGCCTGCAAGACATGCTCGACATACAAGCGGTAATAACCGCGCTTCGGCAATTCGGGCGCCTGCCATGCGGCGCGGCGCTTCGCCAGTTCTTCGTCCGATACTTCGAGATGCAGACGCCGCGCTTCGACGTCCAGTTCGATCATGTCGCCGGTCTGCACGAGCGCGAGCGGACCGCCCGCCGCCGCTTCCGGCGACACATGCAGCACGACCGCGCCGTAGGCGGTGCCGCTCATGCGGCCATCGGAGATGCGGACCATATCGGTGATGCCTTTTTGCAGCACCTTTTTCGGCAGCGGCATGTTGCCGACTTCCGCGAAGCCGGGATAACCCTTCGGCCCCGCGCCCTTCAGGACCATGATGCAGTGCTCGTCGATATCGAGCGAATCGTCGTCGACCTTCGCGTGCAACTCTTCGACGTTTTCGAATACGACCGCGCGCCCGCGATGCTTCAGCAACGATTGCGTCGCCGCCGATGGCTTGATGACCGCGCCGTTCGGTGCGAGATTACCCTTCAGCACCGCGATGCCCGCGTGCGGCTTGAACGGCTTCTCGAACCGCGTGATGACCTTCTCGTCGTAGTTCTGCGCGTCGCTGACGTTGTCCCAGATCGTGCGGCCGTTCACCGTGAGCGCATCGCGATGCAGCAAGCCTTGCTCGCCGAGCTGACGCAACACCGCGGGCAAGCCGCCCGCGTAATAGAAGTCTTCCATCAGATACTCGCCCGATGGCTGCAGATTCACGAGGCAAGGCACCTTGCTGCCGAGTTCCCAGTCTTCGAGCGTGAGCTCCACGCCGATACGCTTCGCCAGCGCGATCAGATGCACGACCGCATTCGTCGATCCGCCGATCGCCGCGTTCGTGCGGATCGCGTTCTCGAAGGCTTCGCGCGTGAGGATCTTGTCCATCGTGAGATCGTCCTTGACCATATCGACGATGCGTCGTCCGGCCATGTGCGCGAGCACCTGACGGCGCGCATCGACGGCGGGAATCGCGGCATTGTGCGGCAAGCCCATGCCGAGCGATTCGACCATCGAGGCCATCGTGGATGCGGTGCCCATCGTCATGCAATGGCCGCGCGACCGGTTCATGCACGATTCGGCTTCGACGAATTCTTCCTGCGTCATCGTGCCCGCGCGCACTTCCTCCGACATCTGCCAGACGCCCGTGCCCGAGCCGATGGTGCCGCCGCGAAAGCGGCCGTTCAACATCGGTCCGCCCGACACCGCGAGCGCGGGCAGATTGCACGACGCCGCGCCCATCAGCAAGGCGGGCGTGGTCTTGTCGCAGCCGACGAGCAGAATGACGCCATCGATCGGATTGCCGCGTATGGATTCTTCGACGTCCATCGACGCGAGATTGCGGAACAACATGGCTGTTGGCCGCAGATTCGATTCGCCGAGCGACATCACCGGAAACTCCAGCGGAAAGCCGCCCGCCTCGCGCACGCCGCGCTTCACGTATTCCGCGAGCTCGCGAAAATGCGCGTTGCACGGCGTGAGTTCCGACCATGTATTGCAGATGCCGATGACCGGCCGGCCATCGAACTGATCGTGAGGTATGCCCTGGTTCTTCATCCACGAACGATGGATGAACGCGTCTTTATCGTTGCCGCCGAACCAGCTTTGCGAGCGTAGCTTCTTGCGCATGGAAGTCCCCTTTATCGCGCTTTCTTCATAGTGTGGGATCCAGTAAAAAAGGCCGCGCGGGCGGCCTTTTCAGAAACCCGGACACGTCGAGTTATACACCTCGCATACGCATCCGGCGCGCGTGCAGCGCAAGATTTGACGATCAGTCGAGCATTTCCTGCGACCTTTCGCGCATGCACGCCACCGCGATCACGGAGAGCACGCCGCAACCGATCACGTACCACGCGGGCGCCATCACGCTCTTCGTAATGACGATGAGCGACGTCACGAAGAACTGCGCGAAGCCGCCGAAGATCGCCACGCCGATGCTGTAGACGATGGCCGCGCCCGTCGCGCGCACCGAACGCGGGAACAGCTCGCCGAGCATCGCGCCGGTCGGACCGACGTTGAGCGAATGCACGATAGAGAGCACGGTGACGACCGCGAGCAGCGTCGTCGCGTTCGGCGATTTGTTCAGCAGCGCGAAGGCCGGCCAGATCGCGAGCATCAGCAGGATGCGCGTCGTCTGCGCGAGCTTGTTGCGGCCGATGCGGTCCGACAGATAGCCACCTATCGGCGCGACGATAAAGAGAATCGCGCCCGACACGCAGCCCGAAAGCATCGACGTCCAGCTCGGCAGGCCGAGCGTCTTCACGCCGTAGATCGACAGATAGAACACGATGATGAAGTGCGCCGACGTGCCGCCGATCGTGAGGCCGAGTCCGTTGAGCACCGCGCGGCCATGTTCGCGCAGCACGGTGACAAGCGGAATCTTCGGTGCCTTGGGCGCGGCGGCGACGTTTTGCGGCGGCGCTTCTTCCATCGTGCGACGCAGCCACCAGCCGACGGGCACGATCGCCGTGCCGATGAAGAACGGCACGCGCCAGCCCCAGCTTTCGAGTTGCGCGGTCGTGAGCGTCGCCGTGAGCGCGACGCCGGTCAACGCGCCGGCGAGCGCCGAGAGTCCCTGGCTCGAGAACTGCCACGATGCATAGAAGCCGCGCCGGTTCGCGGGCGCCTGTTCGAGCAACAGCGTCGTCGATGCGCCGACTTCGCCGCCCGCCGAGAAGCCTTGAATCAGCCGTGCGATCACGAGAATGATCGGCGCGGCGATGCCCGCTTGCGCGTAAGTCGGCGCGACGGCGATCATCGCGGTGCCGAGCGCCATCAGCCCGAGCGTGAGGAGCATCGCCTTCTTGCGGCCGGCGCGATCGGCGTACATGCCGATCAGCAAGCCGCCGATCGGCCGCGTGAAGAACCCGACGCCGAAGCTCGCCACCGCAAGCAGCAACTGGCCGACCGGATCGTCCACCGGAAAGAACAGCTTGCCGATGGTCAGCGCGAAGAACGCATAGACGATGAAGTCGTAGAACTCGAGCGCGTTGCCGACCGCCGCCGCCAGGACGAGCCGCGTGCGCGCCGCGCGGCGGGTTTGCATCGAAGGATTCGCCGGCGCGCTGGCAAAGGTAGGTGCGTTCATGATGGATTCCGAAGGATCAGTCGGCGAGCCAGGCTTCGGCCAGGCGCACCCAGTAGCTCGCGCCGATCGCGAGGATGTCGTCGTTGAAATCGTAGCCGGGGTTGTGCACCATGCAGCCGCCCTTCGAGCCGATGCCGTTGCCGATCCACGCATACGTGCCGGGGCACGCTTCGAGCATGAAGGCGAAATCTTCGCTGCCCATCAGCGGACGCGCGGCCGGATCGACGCGTTGCGCGCCGAGCATTTTTGTCGCGACATCGGTGGCGAAGGCGGTCGGTTCCGCGTGATTCACGAGCACCGGATAGCCGAGTTCGTAGTCGATGTCGGCCGTGCAGCCGAACGCCAATGCCTGCGCGTTCACGAGCGCGGTGATGCGCTCCTGAAGCTGCTTGCGCACGCCCGCGTCGAGCGCGCGCACGGAGAGCTTCAGCAGCGCGGTCTCGGGGATCACGTTGCACGCCTCGCCCGCCTGCACGCTGCCGACGGTGACGACCGCGGATTTCTGCGCATCCACTTCGCGCGCGACGATGCTGTTGAGACCGAGCATGATCGATGCGACCGCGGGCATCGGATCGCATGCGACGTGCGGCATCGCGCCATGTCCGCCGACGCCGCGCACGGTGATGTTCACGCGATCCGACGACGCCATGCCCGGACCCGGCGTGAAGAACATGTCGCCCGCGGGCAGGCCGGGCATGTTGTGCAGGCCGAACACGGCGTCGCACGGGAATTTTTCGAAGAGACCGTCTTCGATCATCGCGCGCGCGCCCGCCTCGCCTTCCTCGGCGGGCTGGAAAATCACGATCAGCGTGCCCGAGAACTGGCGGCTTTCGGCGAGATGGCGCGCGGCGCACAGAAGCATCGCGGTGTGGCCGTCGTGGCCGCATGCGTGCATCGTGCGCGCGTGTTTGCTGGAATACGGCAGGCCGGTGGCTTCCTCGATCGGCAACGCGTCCATGTCGGCGCGCAGTGCGATGCGCTTGCCGCCCTCGCCTTCCGTCAACACGCCGACGACGCCCGTCTTGCCCAGCCCGCGATGCACTTCGTAGCCCCATTGCGCGAGCAATCCCGCGACGAGATCGCTGGTTTGCGTTTCCTCATACGCAAGTTCCGGATGCGCGTGAATGCGCCGGCGCACATCGACGAATTCCGATGCGATGGCGGCAATGCCGGGGATGACGGGCTCGACTGACAACATATGACGCTCCTTGCTCGATGCGATTCGATGTGTGCCAAGCATATAAAGCCGATAAGCAAACCAAAAGACGGTAAATTTATTGCGTGATGACTATTGGTTGTCGGCGATAACCCTAGGATGTCGGCCATGAGCATGAAATATCATCAGTTGCGCGCTTTCCTGACGACCGCCGAGCAAGGCAGCATTCGCGCGGCGGCGCGCAGCCTTCATTTGTCGCAAGCGGCGCTGACTAAGGCGATCAAGGAACTGGAACAGGATCTGGGCGTACCGCTCGTGTTGCGCACAGCGCGCGGCGTGCAACTGACGGCGTTCGGGCAGCAGTTGCGCGTGCGGGCGCATCTGATCGTCAGCGAAATGCGCCGCGCGGAAGACGACATCGCGCAGATGAAAGGCGCCGGCGCGGGCAGCGTGAGCGCGGCCGTCACGCCGACTGCCGCGCTATCGATATTGCCGCAGGCGTATCGGGCGTTTCGCAAGCAGATGCCGGACGCGCGCGTGAGTTTCATCGAAGGCTTTCCGGGCGTCGCGATGCCGCGTCTGCGCGATGGTTCGCTGGACTTCGTCGTGGCGGTCGTCGTGCCCGAACATCTCGCGCCGGAGTTTGATCACATCGAGCTGTACGAGAGCCGCTCGGCGATCGTCGGGCGCGCGGATCATCCGTTGCGGCACTGCACGTCGCTCGCGGAGTTGTCGGATGCGGAGTGGCTGCTGAATCCGTCGCCGGAAAGTTCGACGCAGGCGCTGCTCGATTCGTACGCCGAGCGCGGTCTGATGGTGCCCAAACGCGTGATCGAATGTCCGAGCTTCATCATCGCGCACGGGTTGTTGCGTGGCTCGGATGCGCTCGCCGCGATGCCCGCCGCGTTGCTGGAACATCCATGGGTCGGCGAAGGGCTCGCGATCTTTCCTATCGTTGATCCGTTGCCTGCCGTGTCGGTGCGAATCGTGACGCGCAGGGACAGTCCGCTGACGCCCGCTGCAACGTTGATGCTGGAGTGCTTGCGGCACGCGGCGCGGGGACAGTGAGGCAGGTGCGCTTCAAGAAGATTCCGGATTCGTGGAATAGACAGCGAGAATCGGGGCTGTGAGGAGGAATGCACTCACTTTTTCTGGACGATCATTGCATCAGTCGATGCCTATCCGAATTAGCGACTAAACTTCAAAGAGGCGTCGGTGCATGCGTCCAACGTCTGCGCCCAACCAGTCACGATCCAGGCGTGCAAGCGAAGGAGGCAGACCCATGCCGAAAACCGTTCGAACCCCTGAGCAGATTCGCGACGAACTGCAAAGCCGCATGGCCAAAATCTCCGCTGACGCGCCGGGAGCCTTGCGCGTGCGCATACCGCTGCCAGAGCGGCATCCGCCCGACGCATCCGGCCGCAACTGGAACATCGCGCCGCTCAACGACCTCGGTGCGGACTATGTACATCACGTCGAGAAGGTGATCGAAGACATGCGTACCGAGTTCGTGCTGCCAGATTGACGCTGAAAGCATCGGCAGCACGCCAACAGAATATCAATCGCGCTTTTCGCGATCCCGCGCGGCGCGCTCTGCAATCGCCGCATCGACGGGATCGTCGCGTTGCCGCATTAGCCAGTAGACGCTGCCGAGCGCGATCAGCGCGGCCGCCAGTGCGGCAATGCGGCCCGGGTCCGTGGCTGGATCAAGGATGATGAACTTGCGCGCTATCGCGAGCATCGCCACGAGAAGCACTGTCTTGACCTGCACGATGTGATCGCGTCTTAACATGACGCGAGTGATCGAATGCTTGAATTCCATCGCGATCAACAACGTCATCACCATGCCGAAAACCGCCTGAAAGATCGCATGATCCAGCGGATCGAGCGCCCCCGACAGCGTCAGCGCTATGACCGCCCGAATCAACTGCCACAGCGATACGACGATGATCACCGAGATCACGACGCTCAGGATGTGGGCGATGATCTGCTCGAAGCGCTCGTAGAAGGTCAGCACGCGCCATTGCAGCCGATATTCGTCGAGCTTCATGCGAATCTGGGTTGGCTTGCTCATGGATAGGGTCGCAGAGAGACTCGGGCACGGAGTGACGCCGACATCGCGTAGCGAGCCAAAGCCGGGCCTATGACGTTGAGCCATGCGTGCGGCGTTTTCTTTCGTCCACGTGCTGATTCTTTTCTCTTGTCTGCTGTGCACGATGCGTCACATCGCACCCCTCAGCAATCGTTGGGCCGCCAACGCTGGTGTAATGAACGCATGCGCGGCGCGCCTGACAGCGTCGCCGGTTTGCCTCGGCCGCGAAGGCGTTAGCTGGATTCTCGTTCAGTCGTCTGGAGCTTGGGAGTACGTCACAAACCACAAACCCCGCACGATGTTCAGAATCGCAGTCTGAGCATGAACCCAAGCGTGAATGGAAGATCGCTCGAAGGGATCGGCGGAATCAGGATGATGTTCGCGCCGACGCGCTTGTATTCCAGCATGATGAGCGGCGCGGCAACCGGACCGACCGTATGGTTATGGCCGAGGCCGTAGCTGCCGTAGTCGTAGCCGGAGATGAGCCCGGCCATGACTGCGAGCCTGATGTAATTCCAGTGAAGGAAGTCCGGTCCCCACACGCCGCCGCCGTAGAACGACGGCTTCGACAGCGAATTGCGAAAGTAGCCGCCTGTCACCGCCCATTGCGGCGTGACCCAGCATTCCACGCCGATGCCCGGATTGAATTGCTCGAAGTCCTTGTCCGGGTGAAAGTGATGCGAAGCGACCATCGCGTCGAGCCAGAGACCGTCGCCGCACCAGCTTGCGTGCGCGGCGGGCGTCCAGCCCAGCGCGACGAGCGCGGCAACCGCCGACAAGTGCGCGCGAAACGTTCGGAATCGGGACAGCCATGTGCACATGTTTTATCCGCCAACGCGCGTACGGTGGCGCCGCTTTTTTGAGATGTAGGTCGAGGCGAACTCTACCCGATCGCGACATTTTCGTGTGTGCTGACGAAAAGTCCGTGACGGCTTGCGCGCGTTCGGATGATCTCGGCGAAACTTGTCGACGTTCTATTTTTGTTTTCGAGGCAATGCGCGATGAAGGCTTATAAGCGTCTCGTTCTTTTTCTCGCGGCGATCGCATTGACGGCGTGCACGCCGCTTCAGGTCGTGACGCATCACGTTTCGTCGAGTGAATCGAGCGTGCCGGCAGGACGTTATCAGCTCGATCCGCATCACTGGAACGTGAGTTTCGACGTCGATCATTTCCACTACTCGCGCTTCGTCATCCGATTCGATAAGACCACGGCGCAACTCGACTGGAACGCGGACGGAATGTCCGGAAGCTCGGTACGCGCGCGAATCGACGCGTCCAGCGTCAACACCAATGTGCCGCTGCTCGATCGCATGCTGAAAGGGCCGGACATGTTCGATGGCGCGCGTTATCCGGACATCGTTTTCGTCAGCACGGCGTTTCAACGCACCGGCGAAGACAAGGGCATATTGACGGGCGATCTGACGATACGCGGCACGACGAAGCCGGTCACGCTCAACGTGACGTTCAACGGTCACGCGGTCAATCCGCTCACGAAGCAGGAAACGCTGGGCTTCTCCGCCGACGGACATTTCAGCCGCGCTCAGTTCGGACTGACGACGTGGTATCCGGCCGTCGGCGACGATGTGCACGTCGCCATTCAGGCCGAATTTTCGAAGGCGTCTGCGGACAACGCGCCGTGATGCGTGCCGCTCAGGCCGCGACGGCGGTCCAGTCGAGCACGACCTTGCCGCTGTTGCCGGAGAGCATCGTGTCGAACGCGCGCTGATAGTCGTCGACGGGAAACGTGTGCGTGAGGATCGGGGAGAGATCGAGGCCGCTTTGCAGCATCGCGACCATCTTGTACCAGGTCTCGAACATCTCGCGTCCGTAGATGCCCTTGATTTCGAGTCCCTTGAAAATCACCTGATTCCAGTCGATCGCGGTCTGCGCCGGCGGAATGCCGAGCAGTGCGACCTTGCCGCCGTGATTCATCGATTCGAGCATCGCCGTGAATGCGCTCGGCACGCCGGACATTTCCAGGCCCACGTCGAATCCTTCGGTCATGCCGAGTTCGCTCATCACGTCGCGCAGGTTTTCGTTCGCCACGTTGACCGCGCGCGTCGCGCCCATCTTGCGGGCAAGTTCGAGCCGATAGTCGTTCACGTCGGTGATGACGACGTTGCGCGCGCCGACGTGCCGCGCGATCGCCGCAGCCATCACGCCGATCGGCCCGGCGCCGGTAATCAGCACATCCTCGCCGACGAGATTGAACGAGAGGGCGGTGTGCGTCGCGTTGCCGAACGGATCGAAGATCGCAGCGAGATCGTCGGAAATGTCAGGCGGAATCTTGAACGCGTTGAACGCCGGGATCACGAGAAACTCCGCAAATGCGCCTTCACGATTCACGCCGACGCCGACCGTGTTGCGGCACAGGTGACGACGGCCCGCGCGGCAGTTACGACAAAAACCGCATGTGATATGGCCTTCGCCCGACACGCGATCGCCGATGGCGAAGCCGCGTACTTCCTGTCCCATCTCCACGATCTCGCCGACGTACTCGTGACCGACATGCATCGGCACCGGAATCGTCTTCTGCGCCCATTCGTCCCATTTCCAGATGTGGATGTCGGTGCCGCAGATCGCCGTCTTGCGGATGCGGATGAGAACGTCGTTGTGACCGACTTCGGGTCGCTTCACGCGCGTCAGGGTGAGGCCGGGTGCGCGTTCGAGTTTGGCAAGGGCTTTCATTGCGTTTGATCCTGGCGTTTGGTCTTGATGATGCTGCTTCGAAGGTCGCGGGCCTTTATGCGCATAAAGTCAGCCGATGACGCCGAGGGATCGGCCGACGCGAGCGAACGCATCGACTGCACGATCGATCTGTTCCGGCGTGTGTGCCGCGCTCATCTGCGTCCGGATGCGCGCGCGTCCTTTCGGCACCACAGGGTAGGAAAAGCCAATCACATAGACGCCTTCGTCGAGCAGCGCATCAGCCATCTTGGACGCGAGTTGAGCGTCGCCGAGCATGACCGGAATGATCGGATGTTCACCGGGGACAAGATCGAAGCCGAGCGCGGACATCGCCTTGCGGAAGTGCGCCCCGTTCTCGCGGACGCGCCGGCGCAACGTCGCGCCTTCGTCGCTCGCGAGCAGTTCAAGCACTTTCAGCGATGCCGCGGCGATGTTCGGTGCCAACGTGTTCGAGAAAAGATACGGCCGGCTGCGCTGACGCAGCAAATCGATGACTTCCTTATGGGCGGCGACATAGCCGCCTGACGCGCCGCCAAGCGCCTTGCCGAGCGTGCCGGTAATGATGTCGACGCGATCGAGCACGCCGCATTGCTCCGGGGTTCCGCGCCCGTTCTCGCCGATGAAGCCGACGGCGTGGGAATCGTCGACCATGACGAGCGCACCGTAACGGTCAGCGAGATCGCAGATGCCGGAAAGGTTGGCGATGATGCCGTCCATCGAAAAAACCCCGTCGGTCGCGATCAGCTTGAAGCGTGCGCCGGCTGCATCGGCTTCCTGAAGACGCGCTTCCAGATCGGCGAGGTCGTTGTTCTTATAGCGCAGACGCCGGGCCTTCGAGAGCCGCACGCCGTCGATGATGCTGGCGTGATTCAGTTCGTCGCTGATGATCGCGTCTTCTTCGGTCAGCAGCGTTTCGAAGAGGCCGCCGTTTGCATCGAAGCAACTCGAATAAAGAATGGCGTCGTCCGTTTCGAGAAAACCCGCGATCGCCTGTTCGAGTTCCTTGTGCACGGTCTGCGTGCCGCAGATGAAACGCACGGACGCCATGCCGAAACCATCGGCGTCCAGTCCGTCCTTCGCGGCCTCGATGAGCCGGCGATCGTCCGCGAGACCCAGGTAGTTGTTCGCGCAGAAGTTAAGCACTGCCGCGCCGTTCGCGAGCCGAATGTCCGACGACTGCGGACTCGCGATGACGCGCTCCGTCTTGTAGAACCCCGCAGCGCGAATTTCGTCGAGCGTCGAACGCAAATGGGAGAGATATCGGTCTTTCATCGCAATCCTTGTTCTGGGCCTGCCAATGCAATCCGCGCCTCGTGACTCGCGCGCGCCGTCCTTAGCCCTGTTATAGTGCATCCATCGCATCGGACATGTTCGATATTTCGAACGCATTTCCGATATGCCGAACACTTTACGGGATTGGTCGATTCATGGCAAGCACGGGTTCAGAGGGAAAAGCAGCCGATCTCGCGGGCGCAGGCGCAACACCGCCGCGCGTCGGAGAGATCATTCAACGCTTGCGCAGCGAACGGAAGCTGACCCTCGACGATCTGTCGCGCGCGGCCGGCGTGTCGAAGTCGATGCTGTCGGAGATCGAGCGCGACAAGGCAAATCCGACGATCGCCGTCGCGTGGCGACTGACCAATGCGCTCGGCATCAGCCTCGACCAATTGTTCGCGCAGCAAAGGCCCGCCGAAGCGATCCGCGTTTCGGGGCTGCATGAAATACCGACCCTGAGTGGGGACAACGGCGGCTATCAGTTGCGCGTGTGGGGACCGATTGAACTCGCCGGCAAGTTCGAGTGGTACGAACTTACGCTGCAATCGGGCGCCGCGCTCACGTCGAACGCGCACGAACCGTTAACGCGCGAGCATCTCACGGTGCTGAACGGTTCCATTGAGGTCGATGCGTCGGGTGCGACGCGTCGTCTGAAGGTGGGGGAAACCGCGCGGTATGCCGCGGACGAGGCGCACGCGATCCGGAATGTCGGGCGCGCGGAGGCCAAGGCGTTGCTCGTCGTCATCCACGGCTGATGCGCTGAGCGTCCGGAACTTTTTGCGCATAAAGTCGGCGCGCCGCCGTGCGCCGCCAATAAAAACGGGACGCGCATCGAGCACGTCCCGCTCAAAGCGGCGCCGGAGTCGCGGCGCCGGTTGCCCGTCTTACGGGTTCTTTTTCACGCTGTCCTTCAGATCCTCGCGTGCATCGCCCACGCCTTTCTGGACCTTGCCGGCTGCTTGCTGCATGTCGCCCTTGGCTTCCTGCGCCTTGTCCCCAGTCATTTTGCCGACGCCCTCGTTGATCTTTCCCTTGACCTGCTTGCCAACGCCTTCGGCTTGATCCTTGTTCATGTCAGTTCTCCCGTGGTTTGCAGCGCTGTTGGCCGCGCGGTGCCGTCGAACGAACGCAGAAACTGCCTGCGCGTTCCGCTCAGGAGTTTCCCAAGCACGGTTGAACGATGCGCTTTGTCGGCAGGCGCGCATAGCCGCGCATGTCTGAAACGCACGTAGGCGGAATCGCACATACACCCGGTTCGACTAGCGCGACGCTATTTTCATTGCAACAAGTACTGTATATTTGTACAGTACAATAAGACCGGCCGGAAGGGGTGGATCATGGAGTCGAATGGTGAAAACCTGAGCAGAAGGCAGTTCGCCCGCGCGGTGCATGACCTCGAGCGCATCACGCGTCAGATCGCGGGGCGTTACATCGATAAAGGAGTGCCGCTGACCTGGCGGCTGTTGCATGCCATCGAGGCGGAGGCCGTCGCGGACCTCGGATTCGCGGGACGACACGAAGCCGCCTTGCGCGAGCTGTTCGCGCGTCCCGATGACTTTCATTTCCCCGAAACCGATGACGTCGTCGACGTTGCATCCTCGGATGCCTTGCCCGCCGTTTTCGCCTTCGCCGTAGACGCCTACGAGCGCGCATCGCGACAGGATCGGCAACGAGCAGTCAGCGCTGCGCATTGACGCATCCCCGCGGCACGCGACTGAACCCGCGTGCCCCGGTTCATGTCATCGCGCAGCGGATCGTTTCACGGCGCGAACTCCGCCGCGATGTCCGCATCCGAACGCGATTCGAGCTTGCCGTCCCGGCACGCAACGCGAAACACCTCGTAGTCCTTTTCCACCTGATCCGCGTAGGCGCGACCGTAGCGCACTAGAACGTCGGCCATTCGATTGCTGTTGCCCAGGTAGCCCGAGATTTCCGGCGCGCATCCGCCGGACTTCGCGTGCGCGCGGGCAAGCGCCCAGCCGCAAAGCACGGCGTACTCGCGAAAGACGTCGTCGCTGAAAGTATCGAGTTCTGCGGAAATTTTCATGTCGCGTAACTGGCGGATGTAGAGCGTGCGCCCGAGCGGTCCGGTCGCCCAGCCGAGAAACGGGTCCGTGGCGGCCTGCATCAGACGTTGTCCGTGAACGACGCGGTGCCCGTCGTGTTTGATATCGTCGGCGTGCTTCGCATGTTTCGTGAATCTCGCGACGACCGACGTCGATGCCTCCTTCATCTGCAGGAAAAGCGGCTTGTCGTGATGATCCGTGAGCAGCAAAACGAGGCAGCGCGTGCCGACGCTGCCCACGCCGACCACCTTGAACGCGACATCCTGCAGGCTGAATTGCGACAGCAATCTCGCGCGCTCCGGCGTAAGCGTCGCGACATAACCGCGCACGAGCGTCGCGAGCGCATCTTCACGACTGTCTTTGAGCGTCATCCAGCCGTCGTTCTTATCGATCAGCGTGCTCTTGCCGTGGATGTGAAACACGGCAGGCGGCGCATCGCGAATGCGCCACGTGTCGCCGGTTCGGTCGGCGAGTTTCGGCAGCATCGTTTCGTGCGTGCGGCGCGAAGCCCGTTCGATGCCGCGCTTGATGCGCCGCCGCGCGTCTTCGCTCTGCACGGCCTGGTACATGCGATCGAAGGTGATGCGCTCGTACCAGAGATCGAGCACGCTCATTTCAGCGTACTCGCGCAGATGCGTCTGATAACTGCGCGCGGCGACAAACGCGAACTCGTCCGCAGCCAGATCGCCGTGGCCGAGATGCCGGCCGGCGATCGTGAAGCTCGCGACCAACCGTTTCAAATCCCATTCCCACGGACCGGGCGCGGTTTCGTCGAAGTCGTTGAGATCGAAAATGAGCGCGCGCTCCGGCGTTGCGAAGCCGCCAAAGTTGGAAAGATGACAGTCGCCGCAGATCTGAATGGCGATGCCGCTGTCCGGTGTGCCGGCCAGGTCGTGCGCCTGAAGGATGGCGCTGCCGCGATAAAACGTGAACGGCGAAACGAGCATGCGGCCGTAACGCAAGGGAATCAGCGCATCGACGCGGCCTTTGCTGCTTGTCCGCAAAAGCTCGATGGGATCGCGATCGATATCGCCGATCGCCTCTTGCGCGGCCCGCGGTGTGCGTTCGCGCCTGGCGCGTCCATTCGCGCGACGTTCCTGCCAGGATTGCTGGGGCATCGCTCGCTCCTTTTTGCTCTTGTGTTCGTGGATGGAAGGAAGCCGTATAGACGACAGTAGTCGACGAAACGCACGCCCGCCAAGACAGTTATCGACACTTTGGCGGACACACGCGCTTGACGTCGCGCGCCCGAAGCCCGACCCTGTGCGCAGTGCAATACAGCGCGCAACGCGCCTTCGAACAATATGCCGAACACTTCCGATCTCTTCGACCAACAGCGCGCCGACTGGCAGGCGGACCCGCACGCCGCGTTCGATGCATGGCTCGCCCAGCAATCGTTCAGGGCGTCATCGGCCGATGTGTATCGCGCGCAATGGGGAAATTTTCTCGAGTGGCTGGCCACCAAACGCGCGACGCTGCATACGGTGCAACGTCCGGTCATCGAACAGTTCGTCGCGCAACTGGACATCCGACGCCCGCAGCGCATGCGGTATCTGCGGCTGATCGAGCGCGTGCTGGATCACGTTCGGGAAGTGGAATCGGCGGCGACGAATCCGGCGCGCTTCATCGCTCAGGACGGCGACGCGGCATGGCGCAAGGCACGCGACAACGAGCCGACGGGCTTTCTCACCCACGATGAGCGCGCGCTGCTCGTCGCGCATCTGTTTTCTCCGATCGGCGCCTTGCCGGCCGGGCAGCGCTGGCGCGAGCGGCGCGACCGGGCGTTGGTCGCCGTCTTTCTCGGCGCAGGCGTGAAAACGGGCGAAGCGGCGCAATTGACCGTCGATTGCTACGCGGCCGGCGCGCCTTACGTGACCGTCGACGCGTCGAATCCGCTGCTGATCCGGCAGGCGCGGCTCGCTCCGTTCGCGGTCGAACTGCTCGACAACTGGATCAGCGAGCGCAAGACGGCTGGCCTTGCAGGCGAATTGCTATTCCCGGCAGCACCGACGGGACGCTCCATGCATAAGGCGACGATGCTGCGCGCGATCGACGCCGTCGTGGCCGCGTCCGGGATAGCGGCATCGCGCGTCGCGCGCGCAAGTCCGCAGACCTTGCGCAACACGTACGCGGCGGAGTTGTTCGAGGATGGCACGGACCCCGATCGCGTCGGCCAGTGGCTCGGATTCCAGCAGACGATCTCGGTTCACCGGCTGCATCGTGCCTGGCAAGAATGGATGGGTGAGCAAATACGGGAGCGTGACATTGCTCACGCGCGCGCCGACGGGAAACGGCACATGTCCGTCGACGATCCCGAAAACCCTCACCTTTGACGCCGGCGCTCACTCGACGCGCGATTACGAGGTGCTGACACGCGCCGACCGGATAAATTCGTCGACGGCCGCAAGCTTCGATGCCGTGGCCCCGGAGGTGCGCTCGCAGTTCGGGCAGGAAAGCTCGTATTCGTCTTCGTGGCGCTGCAGTTCCGGTTCGCCAGCCTCGCACGCCGGACAGGAAGTTGGCGCGGCGACGTGCGCGTCAATCTGCGTGCCGAGGCGGGCGATCTCGGCGGAAGTGAGGCGCCCCTGCGCCGCCAGCGACGCGATCAACGCGCCGACTTCCGCGCTCGCACCGGATTGAACCCGCCGTGCATCGCGCTCGAGAACTAGCGCATCGATTTCGTCGGACTGCGCCCGCACTTGCGACTCGAGCCGGTCGGCGCGGCTCCGGGCTGCGCTAAGCTGTTGAATGAAATCGAATTCTTTCTGACTCGCTTCGCGTGCGCTGGTCTGATAGGTGGCGGCCATGCCGCGCAGGGAGTCGAGTTCGACGAGCATCGGATGCACGCGCCGTTCGGCCTCCTTGACCGCGTCCTTGATCTGCTGAGCGTAGTGCTCGGTGCTGTGGCGCAGCTCGTTTTGAAGCTCGTCGATGCGGTCGCGCAGCCGCGCCGCAGCGTCCTGCTCCTGCTGCAGACGCGCCGAGAGCGTCTCGTTCTCCTTCTCCCATCGGGCGATGACTTCGCGCAAGCCCGCCTGAGCGTCTGTGCCTTGACTGCGCAGCGTCTTCAATTCGGCTTCCAGCGCCGCGATCTGAGCAGCGCCTGCTTCGGCGCGCGCCTCGGCACGCTGCTGAGCCCGCTCGATCGCCTCGCGACGAATATCGGCATCGCGAGCCTGGGCTTGCGCGGCCTGGATGGCCATGTCCAGACGGGCCTTTTCCTCGTTAAGGGCGGCACGCGCGACCGTTTGAGCCTCGTCATATAAAGCCGCCAGCAGTTCGCCGGCACGTTCCTGCAATGATTCCGGCATCGCCCCAGCGTCGATGCGAACGCGCAACGTCGAACGCAGACCGGCCCAGAACGCCTCGATGTCCTTGGGGATGTCGCTTGCGCTGCCGGTTTGAGTCAGTTCGCGGACAGTCGTAACCGAGGGCCGAACGCCCAGGTCGAAGAAGAGTCGCTTGCAGGCGTGTTGAGAGAGGTCTTGCCGCCGTGCGCCGGTGGCGCGCATCGCTTCGATTTCTTGGCGCAGCGTGTCGCGAGTAGATTGATCCATGGCGAAAATCTAGCAGTTCAACATGATGATCATAACGTTTTACGTGTTGATCGTTATGTTTTTCGTTCGATCATTGACACCAACGTCGATAACAGAGCATTTAGGCCGTTTTCGACAACTTGGCATGGTACACATGTCCCCCGTCGTGAAACATCCTGAAGATACCCCTGCAAGTCGATGATTTGTCGCGGATTTTAGTCCCATACGCGCCATGGGTGTCTGTTTCACGCAGCTTTTCGTTTTTCTAATTACTGCGTGCAAAACACTGCACCGCTAGAGAGTATTAGAAGTTAACACCTTTGAACCTTGTTAACATCGTTAACGCCAGCCAGAACCCTTATCGGATAAGGCTTTGCCGGACGTCAGGTGAGATTGTACGGGAACTATGGTGAAACTCTGCGGGAGCGAACGGTGACGGGCTTCGGGATGATCGGTGAGGGCTCTCGGGAAGAATCGTGAGCGGGTTCGGGGAGGCTCCAAAATGATGGGTGAGTTTATTCGGGGGCACGCGCACGCTAACGCGTTGATTTCCGAGGGCGCCCCCCTGGTCTGTCGGCTTCGTTTGGTGAGAATTTTCGGGAGCATGCGAATCGCACTATTTTGGAGTCGATTCGGGTAAAGCTTACCGATCGGTGAGGGTTTTCAGGGTAATTCCCGAGAGAAAGGTGAGCGTTTTCGGGGGCGAAGGCTACTTTTCGCTGAAATTTTCATCTGCCGACGCCTGAGGTGAGCTTTTCCGGGAGCGAAATGGAAGATGCACGTCTCGGTGCAGCCGTAGTCTCTTCTTGGATGGGCTCGCAGGGCCGGTGAGAGCGTCTAAGGTGAGCCTTTCCAGGAGTGTCTGCGCCTGCTTTTTTCAGTCCATCTTCCCTGTCATGCGCCTCGCATGGTGAGGAAATCCGGGATCACGCGCGCTGTACGAGAACTGTCGCTGCACTAGATGAGAAACCGCGCGCATGAAAAAACATATTAGAAACAAGTGGATAGACCAGGATGGTCTGTCGTTGCGTTTAGCGGAAACACGGTATGGTGAGGGAATGCGGGAGCTACGAACGTCGGTGCGGGACAGTGCCAAGAAACCGTCGGTGAGGATTTACGGGAGCCACCTTCTTCACGTTTTGTGACGAAAGCGAGATAAGTGCCTGGGAGAGCACCATTTTTGAGCGACGACGGAAAAAAGGTGAGGCTTTGCAGGACGCAGCAGGGTGAGCATTTGCGGGACAGGCGATATGAGGTGCAGCAGGTCAAAAGTGATAGTTTTCGGGGGCCATAGGCGGCGCGAAGCCCGTAGAACGGGCCTGGACGGGGGCGATCGGGTTGAAGAAAACTCGATGAGGTGAGACTTTTCGGGACCTGTCGATGCCGATCTTTTGAAGTGAGTGCGCGCCGTTATAACTTTGCACCGCACCGATGCGCGGCCGAAGCGGAGAAGGACGGACTTTCGGCTGTCTCTGCCGCGCCACACGTCGTTCAACGAGCCGAAAAATTTTTAAGGTGAGCCTATTCGGGAGACTGCTTGAGCTCCCGGAAGGCGCCGAAAAACCGTCGCAATCCGTTTACCCGCGTGGACACTACAGCTAAAAGATACCCTCGATCGGTGAGCGGTGAGTGTTTTCGGGAGCGCACCGCAGTGAGCCGTGCTGTCTGTCTGGCAATCACCCCTGTGTGGTGAGGGTGTCCCTATAGACGGGCTTCACCCCAATCGGTATCCTTGCTCGCAATATCGATCTTGACCATTTCATGGCCACCAAGCGCGCAAAGAAAACCGATGTCGTCAGCCCCAGTTCGGCGGAACTGCGCAAGGCAGTCGAGGCCATTGCGATTCAGCCGAAAAGCGGCAAGATCACGCTGCTCACCAGAAAGTTGTTCAATGTGCTGCTAGCCGTTGCTCAACAAGCCGACGACTCCGGTGACACGTATCGCGCGCTGCTGTCGGATATCGTCGCAAATTCTGCGTTCGACTCGAACGACACTGCGCTCGTGAAGGAGCATTTGCGTCGCATGGTGTCGGTGCAGGTCGAATGGAGCACCGGCACATCGAGTCAGAAGCCGGGTCGCAAGTGGGGCATCTCGACGCTGATCGCCGATGCCGAAATCCTCGAAGATCCGACGACGCGCCGCGTCTGGGTCGAATTTTCATTCGCGCCGAAAATCAAAAAGAAGCTGCTGGATCCTGTGCAGTATGCGCGCCTGAGCCTGCAATTCCAGAGTCAGTTGCGCAGCAGCGCCGGCCTCGCACTCTATGAAATTTGCGTTCGCTATCTCACGAATCCCAGCCATCTGACGATGCGCGAGACGTGGGAATGGTGGCGGCCTATTCTTTCAGGAACGCCCGATACCGAAGCCGGCGACGAAGCCAAGCGCGAATACAAATACTTCAAACGCGATTATCTGCGGCCCGCGATCGCCGAGGTGAATGCGGTGACCAATATCTTCGTCGAACTGGTGGAACACCGCGAAGGGCGCCGCGTGGCTGAGATTCAGTTCCGCGTGACCGAACAAAAGCAGCCGATGCTCGCGCTGGACGAACATCCGAACGTCTTCGACAGCACGTTGGTGGATCGGATGGTGAAGATTGGCATTCCGCTCAAGGACGCGCAGACGCTGTATGCCGACAGCGAGGAAAACCGCATCCGCGCGGCGTTGCAGATGACCGAACAGCGCATGCGCAGCACGACTTTGCCGCCGGTTCGCAGCGGCGCGGCGCTTTTCAAGGACGCGCTCAAAAAGGGCTACGCGCCACCGGTAGAAGCGCTGCCTCCGGCAACGAGCGGTACGGCCTCCCGCACGCCGGCTGCCGCCGACGATCTCAAAGCCCGCTTGTTGAGCGAATTCTCGGCGTACCGCCGCAAGGAAGCGCGCGTGCTGTACGACGAGCAAGGTGAGGAAGAACGGGAGGTCGCGCGTCAATCCTTCGAGGAAGACGTTTTGCCGGGGCTCGGTGCCCACATGCGCGACGACTGGCGCAAGCGCGGACTGGATTCGAAGCTGGCGGAAACATCCTTCTTCGACTGGCTGGCGCGAAAGACGTGGGGCGAGCCGACCGATGGCGACTTGCTGGCATTTACGCTCAGTCAATCGCGCTAAAGTCTCCGCGGGCAACCGAAAACGTCCCAATTCGAAAATGGCCGCCGGTCCATGATCTCGGCGGCCATCGTGTGCATTTACTTCTTGGTCTCGACAGGCTGAAGCATCAGTTCGATCTGATGCAGCAGCTCATCGCGCTTCTCGCGCGACAAGCCGCGCAAACGCAACTCGAGACGATCTTCGCCGTATGACTTCAGATCGCCGACTGCGACGCCGTCCAGCTTGATTTCGAGGCGCTGCGCATAGCGTTGCCGGCCAGGCGTCTTCGGCGCTTCCTGAGCGTTCGCGCGGCCCTTGACGATATCGGCGACCTGCCGCGTGCTCAGGTCATCCGACGTGATCTTGTTGATCAGCCGCAGCGTGGCGTCGGTGCCGCGCGCGGCGTGATAGCGCACGATCTGATAGGCCATGTTCGAGCCGAATCGGTCCGGCCGCGCAACCATCTCGTGCATGACGTTCTCAGGAAGCTTCGCGATCGACAAAGCGACGGCGATCGTCGATTCGTCCAGCCCGAGGTGATCCGCCAGTTCGCGCTGGCTCTGGAAATGCTGTTCGTCGAGAAAGCGTCGCCAGACCACGGCGTTGTCGAAAACAGTCTGCGAGTCGCGCTGAACGTTCAGGTCATAACCGAGCTTGTAGCTCTGAATGCCGATCGGCAGATCGACGACCACCGCCTTCACGGTTTCCTTGTTTGCCTCTTTCAGTGCTCGCACGCGCCGGCCGCCATCGCTGACGAAGAATGTTCCCGGATGCTCGTAATCGGGAATGACGTGAATCGCCTGTTGCTGGCCCTGCTTCGCCAGATTGACGGCCAATTCCGCGATTGACGTCTTCAGATAGAAATGGCGCGGGTTGAACGGGCTGGGCTTGATCGACTTGAGCGGCAACTCGATTATCTGTCCGGCCGTGTAGCGGTTTGCACGGCGCCACGCACGATATTCATCGGACTCAGGTCCGGCGTTGATGTCGCCCGGCTCGTCGGCCACGAAGGCGCTCGATCGGCCGTTCGCGGCGGCCTGCCCCACATGTTGAATGTCGACGATGCCATCGATCGCATTCAGACGATCCAGCGCAGTGCGCTTCTCGCTGCTCGTCGTGTCGGGCCGAGCCTTGAAGCCCTTGGCAAATTGGGACGGTTTCATTCAGGGTCCTTTATGCGCATAAAGTCAGGAGAGCATGTCGAGGATCTCGTCCGCGACCGAGCGGATTTCCGCCGCTGCGAGGCGCGAGCCGCGATCGCTCATTTGAAGCACGGTCTGTCCAAGCGCCATCGCCTGCTTGTAACACTCGCGCGTTGGGATCTGCGTTTTCAATAAGGGAAAGCCGAGCTCTTCGAGCGCAACCTTGAGTTCGCGCGTGAGCATGCGCTTTTCTTCGGTCTTGTTGAGCAGAAAGACGGCGCGCAGATCTTCGTTCATCACCTGCGCTTGCTGAACGAGCTTGACAAGGCCGACGCTCGACCAATAGTCCGCCGGCGATGACGAAGTCGGAATCACCGCGACGCTCGCCGCCAGCAACACGACGCCAGATACCTTCTCGGTGATCGACGGCGGGCAATCCACGACGATGATGTCGTAGTCGCTGACGAACTTTTTGATTTCCCGATGAATCTGCCCGCCGGCCTCGGAGAGATTGACGACTGGAAACGGGATGCCGCTTGCGTCATCCGATGCGGCGCTTGACCAATGGATCAGCGTGTTCTGACCATCGGCGTCGACTACGAGCACACGCTTCTTCTTTTCGTGAAAGGCCGCACCGAGATGCATCGCAATCGTGCTTTTGCCGACGCCGCCCTTTTGTTGCGTGATCGCTATGATTTCCGCCGCCACGTTCCACTCCGTATATTGAAGTCCGTTGAATTCTACATTGTCGTTGTTGTTTTTCCAGTGATATTCCGCAACAACTGACTCGCGTTAGCCGTTCGGCCGAGGTTTATGCGCATAAGGTCCCTTGTCCGGCCGGCGGCGCCGGCGTCGGAAGTGCCCGACTTTATGCGCATAAAGCCGCCGCCATCCTAGGCGAGGCGGGTCTTACAAGCACCGCCGCCTCGCCTTTATGCGCATAAAGTCGCACTCCCTCGGTCGCCTGTACGCCAGTCCTCACCTGCAAAACGAAATCGCCTATCCTAGGCGCTGACACAACTGCGCCTACGCCGGAGCCTCCATGACTGTTCGTAACCTGGACACCCTGTTCGCGCCGAAGTCGATCGCTGTCGTGGGCGCTTCCTCGCGTGCGGGCAGCATCGGCGAGATGGTCTGGGCGCGTGTGCAATGCGCTGGCTTCACAGGCTCTCTTTGGCCAGTCAATCCAAAATACGACTCGCTGACCGGCGAAACCGTGTACCGCGACGTCGACGCGTTACCGGAAGCGCCGAACGTTGCCGTGATTTGCACGCGACCGCACACTTGGCCGGACCTCATCGAGCGCCTCGGCCGACGCGGAACGAAAGCCGTCGTGATCGTCGGCGAAGCGAAGCAACGCGGAGAGTCTTCCGCAGCGGACGCCGACGAATGGACCGTTCGTACGCTCGCCGCCGCCCGGCCTTTTCTTGTGCGCGTGATCGGACCTGCCAGTCTCGGCGTCGTCACGCCGGCAATCGGCGCATGTCTCGGCGCGCCCGCATGCAGTGTCAAATCGGGCGGCGTCGCGTGGGTGTCGGGATCGAACGCGCTGACGAACGGCGTACTGGGATGGGCGCGTGCTCGCGGACTCGGCTTCTCGCGAATCGTCGCGCTCGGGGATGAAGCCGACGTCGATTCCGGCGACATCCTCGATTTCCTTGCAAGCGATGCATCGACGCGTGCGATTCTGCTCGCCATCGAAACGGTTCGGTCGGCGCGCAAATTCATGTCCGCCGCGCGCGCCGCCGCGCGAAACAAACCGGTGCTCGTGCTGCGCACGGGTCGCGACGACCCTTTCGACCGCCTCTACGGCGCGGCCTTCCGCCGTGCCGGACTCGTCCGCGTCGATTCGCTCGATGATCTGCTCGATGAGATCGAGACCTTGGGCATCGGCCGCGTCGCGACAAGCGATGTCGCAACTGTCATCACAAGCGACCGCGGCGTCGCAGCACTTGCCCAGGACGCCTTTGGCGCAGCCGGCGACGACCTCGCGCAATGGCCGATCGCCGCGCGCGACGCCGTCGCCGCCGCGCTGCCTCGCGCTCGCGCGGGCAATCCTCTTCTTCTCGGCGACGACGCCACGCCCGCGGATTTCGGCGCGGCGCTCGAAGCGCTCGCATCGCATCGCGAGACCGGCACAGTGTTCGTCGTGCATGCGCCGACGCATAGCGCGCCTGTCGCCGAAGTCGCCCGCACGTTGATTGCCGAGCGACGTCACGCATATCGCGGATTGCTCGCGTGCTTTTTCGGCTGTGTCGATGCCGCCACGCGCGACGAGTTGCACGCGAACGGCATTCCCGTGCACACGACGCCGCATCGGCTGGCGCGCGGTTTTGCCCGGCTCGTCGATTTCCGGCAGGGCCGCGAACTCTTGATGCAAACGCCCGACGGCCTCCCCGCGAATATTCCCGAAGACATCGACGCCGCGCACAACGAGATTCGCACGGCGCTCGCAAACGGCATCGCCGAATTGAATGGCGAACGTGCGGCGCGCGTATTCGCTCGTTTCGGCATCTCGGTGAAACCGGGGCCGCCCGACTCGCTTACGAGCGATGCCGTCGAAATTCAGACGCGCCTGCTCAACCATCGCGTGTTCGGTCCGGTATTCGAATTCAAGGCCGAAGGCGCGCTCGGCCTTGCCGATGCACTTCACGAGTTTGCGTTGCCGCCGCTCAATCCCGTACTTTCGCGCGATCTCGTCATGCGCTCGCCGCGTTCGCGCGAACTGCCCGCCGAGTCGCTGCTCAATGCGCTGACGGCGTTATCGCAACTCGTTTGCTATATCGAAGAAATCGTTGCGCTGCGTCTCACGTTGCGCGTGACGCGCGATTCAGTCGCCGTTCACGAACCGCAACTCACGCTCGGCGCGCATCGCAAGCCGCTGGCGATCGTGCCGTATCCACGCTGCCTCGAAGAGACGCTCGACTGGCGCGGCATGCGCGTCACCGTGAGGCCGATTCGTCCCGAAGACGAAGAAGCGCACGCGGCGTTCGTCGCGGCCAATACCGCCGAGGATTTGCGCCTGCGCTTCTTTGGCGCTGTCCGTAACTTCGATCATTCGCAACTCGCGCGCATGACGCAGATCGACTACGACCGCGAAATGGCGCTGATCGTCACGCGAGCGAACGGTGACGGCACGGGCGAGACGCTCGGTGTCGCGCGCGCGATCGCCGATCCTGACAACGAGACCGCGGAATTCGCCGTCGCCGCGCGCTCGGATATGAAGGGCAGGGGATTGGGCTCGCTGCTGCTGTCGCGCATCATCGACTACGCGAGACAGCGCGGCACCCGCTGGATGGTCGGCGAGGCGTTGCGCGAGAACGCCGGCATGATCGCGCTCGCACGCAACACCGGCTTCGAAGTGACGAAGACCGACGACCCGGGCGTCGTCGGTTTCAGGATGCGGGTGTGCGATGCGCCGTCACAGCCGCGCGGCGATTAAGCCGCGAATTTGGCGAGCGCGTCGTCGATCTGGGCGCGCGACAGCGAAAGCTCGTCGAGCAATGCTTCGGCGTACAAACTGCCCGTTTCCTTTTCGAGGCGCGCGATTGTCAACGCGCATCGCGACGTGTCCTTCAACGTCGCGATGAACGGCTTCACCGATTGCCCCGACGTGAACGCATCGAAGAGCGGCACGCGAATGTCGTCGGGCAGCGCGCGCGACGTCCACTGATACGGCTTGCCGTTGTACGTCAGTTGCGGCGGCAGCGTGCGCTCCTTCTTCGCGGCGGGAATCAGGCCGAATGTACGTGCCGCATCGCCGATCTGCTCGGCCGAAAAAAGCTCGTCGGGCGTGATGTCGAACTGCGCGATATACGTTTCGATCGCCTGCATCGCGGCCGCGCGATCGTCGCGTTTCTTTTGCGCGCGGGCGACAATCTCGCGCAGTTCGTCGGCTTCTTCGGATGTGATCGTGAAGTTCGCCTGTTTTTGCTGCAGTTCGGTGAAGCGGAGGAATTCAGAGTCGGAAAGGAGTTTCGCCATCGGGAATGCGTCGGATTGGATACGGCGGCACGCCATCGCGGCGCGCCGTCTTTTTGAGGGGGCCGCCATTCTAACGCGCGAAGCGTGCGCCATTCAGTCGTGCGTCATCGAAAGCGACGCGGCTGCATTTTTCAGCAAGGACGTGACGTCTTCGATCGACGGCGCCACGTAATCGTCGATGCGCCGCAGGTACGGGCAGGTGAGGGCGGCGATCGCCTGGCCGGACGGCCCGAGCAGCGGATACGTCACGTCCGTCACGCCGAAAGTCTGCTGGCTATCCTTTTGCGAATAGCCCAGTTCGCGAACTTGCCGGTAATCGGCGTCGAGCACGGCGCGATCGACCGCGAGTTCGCCTTTGACCTTCGTATGCTCGGCGAGCATGTGTTCGCGCTGTTCGTCGGTCTGAAACGCGAGCATGACGCGGCCGGAGCCCGTGTCGATCAACCCGACGCGCGAGCCGAGCCGCACTGAAATGCCCCACGTGCCGGGACCGTCCACTTGCGCGATGACGAGCAAATTTCCGCGATCGTAGACGACGAGATGCACGGATTGCTCGGCTGCATCTGCGAATCGCTGCATCGCCGGAAGCGCCTCGGCGATGAGCCGATTCATCGGCGGATGCCGATGCGCGAGCGCATAGAGCTTCAGGCTCAACGAATAACGATCGCCTTCGGGCGAGCGCACGACATACTGCCGCGCGACCAGCCGCTCCAGCATCCGATACATCTCACTCGCGTTGCGCCCGAGCATCTTCGTGATTTCCGCGCGCGTGAGGCCCGACTTCTGTTCCGAAAGCAATTCGAGAATATCGAGCCCTTTATCGAGCGCGGGCGCGCGATAACGATCGGCGTCGTTGTCTTCCACGTCCATGTGCTGTCTGAGTTGGTTCATGACTTCGCGCGAGTTTAAGCCTTCCGTCAGGGAGCGCGATCCCATTCGCATGCGCCGGCTAGGGAAATCACTGATCGATCCGGGTTGCGTCATTGTTGACTTCGACTGGTGCGTCTATGAATATTACGTTCACTGATGAATCGTTGCATCCACGTTTTCCCGCGGCGACTTGCTTTGGACGGTCGGCGCAATCCTCCTTCTGAGATCGACGATGCAAGAAACCACCGACCCGCGCCTGATTCTTCTCAGTCCGGAAGACAACTGCCTGATCGCCGCCGCGCGCCTGCCCGCTGGCGAGACGCTGATGATCGAAGGCGAGTCTGTCACGCTCGCGACGACCATCGAGCTTGCGCACAAGATCGCGCGGCGCGCGTTGTCGAAGGACGAAAAGGTACTGCGTTATGGCGCGATCATCGGCCACGTAAGCGTCGATGTCGCGCGCGGCGAGCATCTGCATACGCACAACCTGGAAAGCGACTACCTACCCACTTACACGCACGACGCCGCACACGCCTACGTGCAGCACTGAACACTTCCATGGACACTTCCGCACTGCAGGGCTATCTCCGGGCGGATGGCCGCAAAGGCATCCGCAATGTCGTCGCGGTGGCGTATCTCGTCGAATGCGCGCATCACGTTGCGCGCGAGATCGTCGCGCACTTCCGTCCATCGTTCGATGATTTCGATTCCTTCGATCCGCAAGTCGAACCGCCCGTGCATCTGATCGGCTTTCCGGGCTGCTATCCCAATAGCTACGCCGAAAAGATGCTGGAGCGCATCTGCACGCATCCGAACGTCGGTGCGGTGCTGTTCGTGTCGCTCGGCTGCGAGAGCATGAACAAGCACTATCTCGCCGATGTCGTGCGCGCGAGCGGCCGTCCCGCCGCCGTGCTCACGATTCAGGAAAAAGGCGGCACGCGCAGCACGATCCAGAACGGTCTCGACTGGGTGCGGGAGGCGCGCGCGACGCTCGCGGCTCAACAGAAAGTGCCGATGGCGCTCGACGAACTGATCGTCGGGACGATCTGCGGCGGCTCGGACGGCACCAGCGGCATCACGGCGAATCCGGCCGTGGGGCGCGCGTTCGATGCTTTCATCGATCAAGGCGCGTCGTGCATCTTCGAGGAAACGGGCGAGTTGGTCGGCTGCGAATTCCACATGAAACGGCGCGCGGCGCGGGCCGAACTGGGCGATGCCATCGTCGAATGCGTGCAAAAGGCCGCGCGCTATTACACGACGATGGGCCACGGCTCGTTCTCGGTCGGCAACGCGGACGGCGGGCTGACGACGCAGGAAGAGAAATCGCTCGGCGCATATTCGAAGAGCGGGGCGTCGCCGATCGTCGGCATCATCAAGCCGGGCGATATTCCGCCGACCGGCGGTCTCTATCTGCTCGATGTCGTGCCCGATGGCGAGCCGCGCTTCGGCTTTCCGAATATCAGCGACAACGCGGAGATCGGCGAGCTGATTGCGTGCGGCTGTCACGTCATTCTCTTCACGACGGGGCGCGGCTCGGTCGTCGGCTCGGCGATATCGCCCGTCATCAAGGTCTGCGCGAATCCGTCGACGTATCGCAATCTGTCCGGCGACATGGACGTCGACGCGGGCCGCATCCTCGAGGGCCGCGCGACGCTCGACGAGGTGTGCCGCGAGATCGTCGGCGTGACCGTTGCGGTGGCGGCGGGCGCGGCGTCGAAGTCGGAGGCGCTCGGGCATCAGGAGTTCATCCTGACTTACAAAACCTTCGAGCCGGTCGGCCCCGCGTGTTTGCCGAGCGCCGCGCGACGCGTTACTGTGGCGGCTTGAGTTTCGCCATCTCTAAATCATTCGGGGTTTGCAGATGACTGCAGAAGCGCAAGAGGCAGTTTCACGTCGACGCAGGATTGGCCGCACGTCGCTGGAAGTCACCGCGTTGTCGCTCGGCACCGCGCCGCTCGGCGGTCTGTATCACGAGCTGACGGAAGACGAGGCGCGCGCGACCGTCGATGCCGCGTGGCAGACGGGCATCCGCTTCTTCGACACGGCGCCGCACTACGGCCACACGAAAGCGGAGCATCGGCTCGGCGATGCATTGCGGCGTTATCCGCGCGGCGATTTCGTGCTGTCGACGAAAGTCGGCCGCCGCTTCGTGCCGCGCACGACGCCCGACGACGGCAGGGAAGGCTGGGCCGCGCCGCTGCCGTTTCAGGCGATTTACGACTACACCTACGACGGCATCCTTCGTTCATTCGAAGACAGTCAGATGCGGCTCGGCATGACCGATATCGATATCGTGCTGATCCACGATATCGGCCGCGTGACGCACGGCGACAAGAACGCGCACTACTGGAAGCAACTGACCGATGCAGGCGGCTTCCGCGCGCTCGAAGAATTGAAGCAATCGCGCGGCGTGAAAGCGGTCGGCCTCGGCGTGAACGAAGGCGCGGCAGTGATGGAAGCGATGGCCGAATTCGACATCGACTGTGCGCTGCTCGCCGGCCGCTACACACTGCTCGAGCAAAACACGCTCGATGATTTATTGCCCGAATGCGAGAAGCGCGGCGTGAGTATTTTGCTGGGTGGCGCGTTCAACTCGGGCATTCTCGCACGTGGTCTCGATGCCAACGCGCATGGCGATCTCAAGTTCAATTACGGCGATGCGCCGAAGGACGTCGTCGAGCGCGTCGGCAAGCTGGAACGCGTATGTCGCGCGCATGGCGTTGCGCTGTCGACGGCGGCCATCCAGTTTCCTTATGCGCATAAAGTTGTGGCCACGGTTCTGATGGGCGCGCGCACGCCGGACGAAGTGCGCGAGAATGCTGCATCGTTCGCGACGCCGGTTCCGTCCGCGCTGTGGGACGCGTTGCGCGCGGAAGGTCTGCTTCATGCGAATGCACCGGTGCCGCGATGACATCGAATGTGAACATCGACGCGCATCAACACTATTGGGATCCCGCGCGCGGCGACTATGGCTGGCTCACGCCCGACATGAAGCCGCTGTATCGCGTGTTCGGTCCCGACGATCTCGCGCCGCTGCGCAAGGCGGCCGGCGTTCAGAAAACGGTTGTCGTGCAGGCCGCGCCGACGGTCGACGAAACGCGCTATCTGCTCGATCTCGCGCGCAGCGACGATTCGATCGCGGGCGTCGTCGGCTGGGTGCCGCTCGATTCGGCCGATGCCGCGGCGATCATCGACGAACTCGCGCGCGAGCCGAAGTTCAAGGCCGTGCGCCCGATGCTTCAGGACTTGCCCGACGATACGTGGATCGAGCACGCGCCGCGCAAGGACGCGATCGAGCGTCTGATCGATCTCGATCTCGCCTTCGACGCGCTGATCTTCGCGCGGCATGTGCCGTCGCTCGTGAAGTTCGTCGAGCGATATCCAGAACTAAGAATCGTCGTCGATCATGGCGCGAAGCCGCCGATCCGCGACGGCATCGACGTGGGCTGGCAACCGTGGGCCGATGGCATCGCGCAACTCGCGAAACTGCCGCAAAAGCTGCATTGCAAATTGTCCGGACTCGCGACCGAAGCGAACCCGAACTGGACCGACGAAACGCTGAAACCCTACGTCGCGCATCTGCTCGAACATTTCGGATATGCACGGCTGATGTGGGGTAGCGACTGGCCCGTGCTCGACATGAATGGCAGCTACGCGGCGTGGCACGACACGGCGCGCAATCTCACGTCACATCTCGAAAAGGCGCAGCAGGACGCGATTTTCGGCGCGAACGCCCGCGCCTTCTATCGCCTAAGAAACGGCTGATATACCCGGCATGTCTCAAAAACACTTCCGACTGGAGCAGTAGATGGTACAAAGACTGGCAGGCAAGACCGCGCTGATCACGGCGGCGGGGCAAGGCATCGGGCTCGCGACCGCCGAACTGTTCGCGGCACAGGGCGCGCGCGTGATCGCCACCGACATCCGCACGGAATCGCTCGAAGGCAAGCCCTTCGAAGCGCGCAAGCTCGATGTGCGCGACCCGCAGGCGATCAACGCGCTGGCCGGCGAGATCGGCGCGATCGACGTGCTCTTCAACTGCGCGGGCTATGTGCACGCCGGCTCGATTCTGGAGGCGAGCGAGGAAGACTGGGACTTCGCCTTCGATCTGAACGCGAAGGCGATGTATCGGACGATTCGCGCGTTCCTGCCGAAGATGCTGGAAAAAGGCGGCGGCTCGATCATCAACATGTCGTCGGCGGCGTCGAGCGTGAAGGGCGTGCCGAACCGCTTCGTGTACGGCGCGTCGAAGGCGGCGGTGATCGGCCTCACGAAATCCGTCGCCGCCGATTTCGTCACGCGCGGCATTCGCTGCAACGCGATCTGTCCGGGCACGGTGGAATCGCCGTCGCTCAAGGACCGCATCGCGGAGCAGGCGAAGGCGCAGGGCGCGAGCGTCGATCAGGTGCAGGCCGCGTTCGTCGCGCGCCAGCCGATGGGACGCGTCGGCCGCGCCGAAGAAATCGCGGCGCTCGCGCTTTATCTCGGCTCGGACGAATCGTCGTTCACGACGGGACAGATTCACATCATCGACGGCGGCTGGTCGAACTGACCGACCGCTCACGTTATTTGGAACCAGGAGGATCACATCAGATGAAGCTGCTTCGTTACGGCCCCAAGGGTCAGGAAAAACCGGGTCTCTTGGACGCCGAAGGCCAGATTCGCGACTTGTCGAAGGTCGTCGATGACATCGCCGGCGCGACGCTGACCGAAGCGGGCCTGGCCAAATTGCGCGCGACCGATCCGGCGACGCTGCCGGTCGTCGACGGCAATCCGCGCATCGGACCGTGCGTGGGGCGCGTCGGCAAGTTCGTGTGCATCGGCCTGAACTACGCGGATCACGCCGCCGAATCGAATCTGCCGGTGCCGACCGAGCCGGTCATCTTCAACAAATGGACGAGCGCGATCTGCGGCCCGAACGACGACGTCGAAATCCCGCGCAACTCGGTGAAGACCGATTGGGAAGTCGAGCTCGGCGTGGTCATCGGCAAGGAAGCGAAGTATGTCGATGAAGCCAACGCGCTCGATTACGTCGCGGGCTATTGCGTGATCAACGACGTTTCCGAGCGCGAATGGCAGCTCGAACACGGCACGCAATGGGACAAGGGCAAGGGCTTCGACACGTTCGGCCCGATCGGTCCGTGGCTCGTCACGAAGGACGAAGTCGCGGATCCGCAGAAGCTCGATCTGTGGCTCGAAGTCGACGGCAAACGCTATCAGAACGGCAACACGAAGACCATGGTCTTCACGGTCGCGCAACTGGTCGCGTATCTGTCGAAGGTGATGAGCCTGCAGCCGGGCGATGTCATCTCGACGGGCACGCCGCCGGGCGTCGGCATGGGCGTGAAGCCGAACCCGGTCTTCCTGAAGGCCGGCCAGACGATGAAGCTCGGCATTCAGGGTCTCGGCGAGCAGACGCAGAAGACCGTCGCGGCGCAGTAATCGGCCCGCAGCAACGACAAAAAACCTCGCCGCGGCGAGGTTTTTCGTTTCGGACGACGGGATTCGAAAAGTTCAGGCGTGATAGACGGGTTCCGCCGCAACGCCTTCGGAGATGCGCGTGATCGTGCCCTGCGCGACCGCGACGAGCCGCTCGGCGCCGCCATCGGTGACGAACACGTCGCACTGGCAGGTTGCCTGCGTCATGCCGGCATGGACGACGCGAGCACGCGCCATCAGCGTTCCGGAGACGGCCGGGCGCAGATAGTTGATCTTGTATTCGCCGGTGACGACCTTCGGCCCGAGCCGCAGCGCGCCCGCGAAGGTCAGGGCGTTGTCCACGAGATAACTCACCACCCCGCCGTGTACGAAGCCGTGTTGTTGCCTTAGCTCGTCCCTGATCGTCAGACACAGCGTGAGACTCGCTGAATCGACCTGCATCAGTTTTGTTCCGAGCAAGGCGCTGAACGGTTGCGCATTCAGCGCACCGCGCGCGATATCGACAATTTCGGCCATTCGGACACTCCTTGGGTGGGTTCGGTGCCGTCCTGCAAAGACAATAGGAAGCGATCGCGCGCACTGCAAGGAAGTCACGCAAAAATTGTGCAATGGTGCGTTTCGGGCGGCACGCGCGCTCTCCGATGACGATTCGCCGAAGCGGCGCGTTCCCTGCATTCGCATAGACAAGCCGTTGCGGCAAACGATTCAAGCTTTGTCGCCCGACTGCCGTAAACCCGCAGTGTCCCCGCATCGGCGGGCCTTAATTCGGAAAGTGTGGGTGCTAGTGATGTTCGGAAAGATCAAGGTTTCATCGGGTTTGCTCGCAGTTCTGGTGGTGTTCTGTCTCTTTCAACTGGTGACCGAAGGGCTCGGTTTCTGGTCCCTGTCGCGCACGCATGACGATGTCGGCAGTCTGTCCAACATCGCGCTCAAGCAGGTCAACGCGGTCAACAAGACCACCCAGCATCTGATGGATGCGCGCATCAACCTGTCGCGCGCGGGCACGCGCATGGTGCGCGGCGGAAGCGAGCCGACGGAAATCGTCCAGCACGCGCGCGAGCAGATCGCGGCGGCGGACAAGTCGTTCACGGCGTTCCTGAACGCGCCGAAGACCGGCGATGAAAACACGGCGCGCATGAGCGCGCTGCAGGCCAAATACGCGGAGTATTCGAAGGCGCTGAGCGAGCTCGTGCAGTATCTCGACGCGGGCAATCTCCAGGCGTTCCTCGACCAGCCGACGCAAGGCTTCCAGGATCGCTATCTCGCGGAACAGCAGAAGTTCGTCGATTTCGGCGATGAAGCGGGCCGCGGCTATCTGTCGTCGATCGACACGCGCTACGCGTGGTTCCGCGCGGTCGGCATCGCGATTCTGGTGACGCTGGTCGCGGGCATCGCGCTCGTGCACGTCGCGCTGCGCCGTGCCGTGATCGAGCCGCTGGAACAAGCGGGCCGCCATTTCGAGCGCATCGCGAACGGCCGTCTCGACGAGCGTATCGAAGATCGCGGCACGAACGAAATCGGCCGTCTGTTCGCGGGCCTCGCGACGATGCAGGCAAGCGTCGCGAACACGGTGAAAACGGTGCGCGCAACGTCGGATTCGATCAACCTCGGCGCCGATGAAATCGCGAGTGGCAACGCGGATTTGTCCGCGCGCACGGAGAATCAGGCGGCGTCGCTCGAAGAAACCGCATCGAGCATGGAAGAGCTGACCGCGACGGTGCGCCAGAACGCCGAGCACGCGCGCGAGGCCAACACGCTCGCGGGCGAAGCGCTCAACGCGACGTCGCGCGGCGCGAGCGTGGTCGACGATGTCGTCGAGAAGATGCGTGGCATTGCGTCGAGCTCGGACAAGATCGCGGAAATCATCTCGGTCATCGACGGCATCGCGTTCCAGACCAACATCCTCGCGTTGAACGCGGCTGTCGAAGCGGCGCGCGCGGGCGAGCAGGGCCGTGGATTCGCGGTCGTCGCGGGCGAAGTGCGCGGTCTCGCGCAGCGTTCGGCGCAATCGGCGAAGGAAATCAAGGAACTGATCGGCGAGTCGGTCGCGCAAGTGAGCGACGGCTCGGTGCTCGTCGAGCGCGCGGGCACGGCGATGCGCGAAGTGTCGGCGTCGATTTCACGCGTCACGCAGATGATGGCGGAGATCAGTGCGTCGTCGCTCGAGCAGAGCGTGGGCATCGAGCAAGTGAATCAGGCGGTCACGCAGATGGACGAGATGACGCAGCAGAACGCGGCGCTCGTCGAGCAGGCTGCGGCTGCCGCGTCGTCGCTGCATGAGCAGACGCGGCAACTGAAGGCTGCGGTTTCGGTGTTTCAGCTCGTCTGAGTTCGCTTAAAGAGGCAAGGCCGCGTACGACGTCGCGAGGTGATACGGCGTCGTCGACGGCATCTCGGCGCGGCTGATCTCGCCCGTCGCCGAGCGGCATTCCACCCAGCCGGTTTCGTGCAGGAAGCGCGCGCGAAACCGCTCGATTTGCGGACCGACGGCGTCGCCGCGCGTCGCCAGCGCGCGCAGATATTCCGTCTGCGCCCAGATGCGCTGCGTCCCGTCGATCACGCGCCCGGTTTCGTCGATGGCGGCATGAACGCCGCCCGTCTGCTCGTCCACGCCGTGCCGCTGCGCGAAGTCGAACGCGCGCGCGAGCCGTTCGTTCAGCCCCGCCGCTTCGAATGCGGCGTGACCGCTGCCCAGCGCCAGAAAATACCACTCGAACTGATGGCCCGGCTCCAGCCGGTTGCCCGCCGTGCCCATCGGCAATTCGGCGATCGAGCCGCTCGGCTCGTGCACGAACGCATCCGCGACGGATTTCGCGAGCTGCGCGAGACGCTTGTCGTAGGCGGGCTCGCCGGTCGCTTCGCGCGCCGCGAGCCACGCTTCGGCGAGATGCATCAGCGGATTTTGCAGCGGCGTCTCGATGGTCGCGCCGAAATCCTCGGCAAGCACCGCGTTCAGCAGATCGCCGCCGCTCGAAAAGCGCGCCTCGACGAGCCGCGACGTTTCATCGAGCAGCGTGAAAGCATCGGCGGAACCGCTTTTCTTCGCGTAATGCGCGCACGCGAAAACGACGAACGCATGGGTGTAGAGATCCTTTTGACGCTCCAGCGGCGCGCCGCTCGCGTCCACGCTGTAGAACCATCCGCCGTTGCGTTTGTCCTGAAAATAGTGACGTAGCGATTCGAACAGCGTCGCGGCGTGCGCGAGATCGCCGGCTTCCGAGAACACGAAGAGCTGGCGCGCGCAGGCCATCGCCCGATAGCGCTTCGGCGCCAGCGGCGCGTGATCCCCCGGCGCGACGGCTTCATAGGCGAGGCCGAGCGCCGCGTTGAAGCCCGGACCGCGCCAGATGGGCAGCACGATGTTCGCGTAATGCGCGCGCAATGGCGCGGCGGATTCCGGGTTCGCCGATTGCATCGCCGGCGATGCGTTTGGTTGCTGATCCTGCATAGGACGACTCTTATTGTTTCGGGGGATGCGCGGCCGTGAGGCGCCTACGCAACGGGAAAGGATAGCAAAACCGGCCCGCAGCGCGACGCATTCGCGGGCGACTCACCGAGAGGAGGACGAGAACATGATAGGAAATATCGAACTCGTGTCGCGGCTCATGATGGCCGCGGCGCTCGGCAGCGTGATCGGCTTCGAGCGCGAGCGGCTTTCGTGGGCGGCGGGACTGCGCACGCACATGCTCGTGTGCGTCGGCTCGGCGCTCATCATGATCGTGTCGGCTTACGGTTTCGAGGATGCGCTGAAGTACGACCACGTCGTGCTCGATCCGTCGCGGGTCGCGGCGCAGGTCGTGTCGGGCATCGGCTTTCTCGGCGCGGGCTCGATTCTGCTGCGCGGCGAGATCGTGCGCGGCCTGACGACCGCGGCGAGCCTCTGGTCGGTCGCGGCCATTGGCCTCGCGGTCGGCGGCGGGCTCTATACGGCGTCGATCGCGGCGACGGCGATCATCCTCATCATTCTGGCGGGGATCAAGCCGCTCGAACGCCGCTTCATCAGCGTGAAGCAGCGCCGTCAACTGACGATGCTCGTCGATCGCGGCGCGCTCAGTTTTCATGCGCTGCACGAGGCGCTCGGGCCCGGCAGCGTGCGCGTGAAGCAGTTCGTCGTGCAGCAAAGCGATGATTCGCCCGATCTCGACGAGGTGCGAGTCGAACTGTCGCGTGCATCTGCGGTGGAATATCGCGCGATTTGCGATCGTTTGCGTCAACTCGACGTCGTGCGCGAGTTTCGTGAGGACGATGCCGCCTGAAATCGCCTTCGGGATGCGGGTTTGCACGCGCAGCCATGCGACAATGCGGCCTCTCGAAATAATCGCCGATGCGCCGGTGCGCCTTGCACGCCGGTTCGGGCAGCCGCCTTTCGAACCTATGTCAGATTCCGCAGTAAAGAGAGACGCCGACGCCTCGTCCCGCCGCCGGCGCGCAACGCAAAAGCATGAGATGCGGGCGCCGCAGACCAGCGCCGACACGGAAAAGAAACTCGCTCGCGCCGCACGTTCCGCGCAGCGTCTCGCACAACTGAGCGAAGGCGCGCGTGCGGGCGAAACGCTCGATCTGTTCGCCGAAGACGCCGAGCGCGCGCAACTTCAGGCGATGAACACCGATATCCGCCAAGGCACGTTCGAAGGTTTCGAACTGCCGGAGGTGTTTCTCGCGGCCGTGCAATCGAATGGCGGGAACGCGCCGGAATCCGTCGTCGGGAAACGGGCGGCGCGTGGCGGCGTGACATCGGTTGCGCCGGAGCAGGGCCTCTTCGGGGACGATTTGCCTCAAATCGATGCGCCGCCGCCGGACGCGAGCCAACCAGCCGCGAGAACCGGCGCGATGGCCGCGGTGACGACGCGATCGGCGAGCATCAGCACGTCGGTTGCGCCGGAGAATGCGGCGCCATCGCTCGGCGCGCTCGCTTCAGCGCTCATCGCCCGCGATCGCGGGGCTCGCGGCGACCGCAACGAAGCGGCGCCGTTCGCGCAGCCCGGCATCCGCGATGCCGCCGCGCCCGAACTCGACCGCGCCCGCGCCACGGCGTTCGCGGACACCATCGACGCGCTCTATGCGGTGATCGCGGAGCAGCGGACTTCGACGGCCGCCCACGCGCGCCGCATGAAGACGATGCTGACGATCATCGTCTGCGTGGTGCTCGTCACGGTGGCGACGGGCATCGCGCAAACCGCTGTACTGCTGCGCATGAACCACGATAGCAAGCTGCAGCAGGACCGCACCGAGCAACTGATGCTCAACCAGCAGGCGACGCTCGCGTCGCTCTTCGATACCGATTCCGCCAATATCAGCGTGCGCCGTCCTCCCGACCTGACGGACGCATCACCGGTTCGGCCGATCAGCGCCGCGACGCCCGATCCCGCGCCGAAAAAGCACACGCGTCACGCGCACCATCGCGCCACTTCCTCGGCGCACTGATTCGCGCTGTCAGATTCGCGCGACACGCCGTTCTGCGGCGGCGTGTCGCGCAGCCGCTCGTCGTCGGATCGGAACGCCGTCGTACAGGCCTGGCAGATCCGTCCCCGTTTCGAGAAGACGGCAAACCGGTAAAAATGTAGAAAAACTACCAAATTTCTTGCCACGAAATGTTGCATTGCACTAGAAATCGGTTAGGGACAACCCTATAATCCTCTCTAAGGGAAAACCCTCTGTAACTAACCGGAGTCAGTCATGAGCTACCTCTTCGCCCTGCTGCAAAAATTTGCTTCGATGTTCGAATCGGCCCACCTGCCGATGGACAAAGACTACTCGTATCAAGCGCGTTTCCGTGAATCCGAGCGTCAGCGCAAGGCGCGCGGCACGGCTTTCGGCTTCCGCCTGTAATGCGCAGCTGACGGCGGCGCGGGAAACACAACACCAGCAACTTACGACGGCACGAGCCGTACGACCCGCCCGCCAGTTTTCCGTTTTATGTAGTTTTTCTAGCAATTCCACATCGCTTCGGCTTCGTGCCGGACGCATCCTTCTTCGCGCTTCCTGCGCGACGCCAGTCTTTTCTTTCTTTCGTATTGCTGACGCGCGGTTCGCAAGCCGCCTGCATCGCAAAAAGGCTTCGCGACTTGTTCATGCGCGACATGCCGAAAATCGCAAGATCGTTCGCTGCGCTTCCCGCAAACCCTTATCCAGCAAGGATTCGATCGACCGCTGGCACTTTCGCGCTTATTCCGGTGTCGTATTTCCACATGTGGTTGTCGCAAATAGTCGGCTGATGTGACTTTTTTCTGGCAACTATGTATGCACAGCGCGGACGCACGTCCGCACACGCCAGGAGATATTCGATGAATTCCCCCAAGGTGGTAGTCGAAGGACTGTGCAAGGTTTTCGGCAACAGTCCCAAACAGGCGCTGGACATGCTGGCCGGTGGTGCGACGAAGGAAGAGGTTTTCAAGCGCACCGGACAGATCGTCGGCGTCCATAACGTCTCCTTTGACGTCAAGGAAGGTGAGATTTTCGTGCTCATGGGCCTTTCCGGCTCGGGCAAATCCACGCTGATCCGGCTCATCAACCGGCTGGTCGAGCCGACGGCGGGCAAGGTGCTGATCGATGGCCGCGACGTGGCCGCCGTGCCGCGCTCCGAACTCACGTCCCTGCGGCGCAAGGACATGAGCATGGTGTTTCAGTCCTTCGCGCTGATGCCGCAGCGCACGGTTCTTTCCAACGCCGCATTCGGCCTCGAGGTCGCGGGCGTCGGCAAGAAGGAGCGCGAAGCGCGCGCCATGACCGTGCTGGAGCAGGTCGGCCTGGCTCCGTTCGCCCAAAAGTTACCTGCGCAACTATCGGGCGGCATGCAGCAGCGCGTGGGTCTCGCCCGCGCGCTTGCCGTGAATCCTTCGCTGATGATCATGGACGAAGCGTTCTCCGCGCTCGATCCGCTGAAGCGCAAGGAAATGCAGAACGTGCTGCTCGATCTGCAACGCGAGCAGCGCCGCACGATCCTGTTCGTGTCGCACGATCTCGAAGAGGCGATGCGCATCGGCACGCGCATCGCGATCATGGAAGGCGGCCGCGTGGTGCAGATCGGCACGCCGCAGGAAATCATCACGAATCCCGCGGACGACTACGTGGAAGCGTTCTTCGAAGGCATCGACACGAGCCGCTATCTCACGGCCGGCGATCTGATGCAGACCGACGACGTGCCGCTCATCAAACATTCGCCGCAAATCGACGCATCGAGTGTCGCGGCGACGCTCAACGGCAGCGCCGACTACGCGTTCGTGCTCGACGCCGAGCGCCGCATCCGCGGTTTCGTCGGACGTGATGCGAACGGCAACGCCGCGCCGCGCATCAATCCGATCGAATGCATCGAGCGTCACGTCGCGCTCGACGAGGTCGTGAATCGCGTGGTCGCAAGTCCCGCCCCGCTGCCGGTCGTCGAAGCGGACGGTTCGTACTGCGGTTCGATCAACAAGACCAATGTCCTGAAGGTCCTTACGCACCATCGAGGTTCCCATGTCTGAAATCATCCCGCTTGGCAGTTGGGTGGACCACGGCGTCCACTATCTCCTCGATCACGACGCTAAGACCTTCGACTCCATCGGCAAGGTCATCGAAACATTCGCTGCGGCCGTCGAGCACGGCCTGCAGGCCATTCCGATGTGGGCGCTCATGGCGATCTTCGTCGGCATCGGCTTGTGGCGAGTGGGCTGGCGATTCGCCGTGTTCGTCCTCGCGTCGCTGTTGCTGATCTACGCGACGAACTTCTGGGATCAGATGGTCATCACGCTCGGCCTCACGCTGTCCTCGACGTTCATCAGCTTGCTGCTCGGCATTCCGCTCGGCATCTGGACGTCGAAGAGCAAGTACGTCGAAATGGGCGTGCGCCCGGTGCTCGATCTGATGCAGACGATGCCCGCCTTCGTCTACCTGATTCCGGCCGCGATGCTGTTCGGTCTCGGCCGCGTGCCGGGAATTCTCGCAACCGTCATCTTCGCGATGCCGCCGGCCGTGCGCCTCACCGCGCTCGGCATCAAGCAGGTGAATCGCGAGATCGTCGAAGCCGGCCAGGCATTCGGCTGCACGCCGTTCCAGCTGCTCTACAAGGTGCAGATTCCGAACGCGCTGCCGTCGATCATGACCGGCGTGAACCAGACGATCATGATGGCGCTGTCGATGGTCATCATCGCGTCGATGGTCGGCGCGGGCGGTCTCGGCAACGACGTGCTCGCATCGATTCAGCGTCTGGATATCGGGCTTGGTTTCGAGAGCGGCTTGTCGGTGGTGTTGCTGGCGATCATCCTCGACCGCATCACCGAGAGCTTCGGACGAGCGCCCGGCATGGCACGCGCCCCGCTCTTCGCCGGTCTGAAGAGCGTGATGAAAGTGCGCCGCGAGCCGGCGGCGCAACAAGGCTAACAAGGCACACGACCCATGAAGCGCGACGCGATCGTTCCGGCGGGTACCGAATCACCGTTGTCCAGTCTTTCGCGCTTCGGCTTTCTCACGCTGCCGAACTTCTCGATGATCGCGTTCACGAGCGCGGTCGAGGTGCTGCGCATGGCCAATTACGTCGGCCGCGCGCAGCACTACAGCTGGTCGATCATCACGCCGGACGGCGAGCCCGCGCGTGCGAGCAACGGCATCACCATCAAGCCGACGATGACGCTCGACGAAGCCGGCATGCCCGACGTGCTGATCGTCTGCGCGGGCTGGCATGTCGCCGATTATGTCGACGACAAGGTGATCGGTCTTCTGCAGCGCGCGCATGAAGCGGGCATTCCGCTCGGCGGAATCTGCACCGGGCCGTATGCGCTGCTCGCGGCGAAACTGCTCGATGGTTATCGCTGCACGCTGCACTGGGAAGACATGTCGCCGGTCAACAAGCGCTTTCCGCATGTGCGCTTCGCCGACGAGCTCTTCGTGATCGACCGCGACCGCCTGACGTGCACGGGCGGCACCGCGCCGCTCGACCTGATGCTCAATCTCGTCGGCATGCGGCTCGGGCAGGCGCATGCGGCGCAGGTGTCGGAGCAGTTCATCGTCGAGCGTATTCGCGGATCGACGGATTATCAGCACATTCCCGTCGATGCGCGCGTCGGCTTCTCGCGTGCGGAACTCGTCGAAGTGGTGCGGCTGATGGAGGCGAACATCGAAGAGCCGTTGTCGCTCGAAGAACTCGCGCGGCTCGTGCATCTGTCGCAGCGGCATTTGCAGCGCATGTTCAAGATGTTCCTCAACGTATCGCCGACGCATTACTACCTGACGTTGCGATTGCGTCGCGCACGCGAACTGTTGCGCAACACCGATGCGTCGATCGCGCGCGTGACGAGCATCTGCGGCTTCCATTCGCCGTGTCACTTCAGCAAGGCGTATCGCGCGCAGTTCGGACATGCGCCGAGCGTCGAGCGGCGATTATCGGCCTGACTTTTTCTTTTTCTTTTTTGGCCGCGCGGGCTTGGTATGAAAGCCTCGCGTGCGGGCCGCGTCATGCCTTGAAAATAACTTCGGAGAGAGATCGATGAAACGATTGTGGATCGCGGCAGCTTTGCTATCTGGTTTGGCGGGAGCGTATGCAGCCGAGCCTGCCGCGTGCAGGAACGTGCGCTTTGCGGATGTCGGCTGGACGGATATCGCCGCGACCACCGGACTTGCATCGACCGTTCTTCAGGGCTTGGGCTACAACCCGACGAAGACGATCGCGTCCGTGCCGATCACGTTCGCGGGCGTGAAGAGCAAGCAGATCGACGTGTTCCTCGGTTACTGGTCGCCGACGATGGACCCGATGATCGATTCGTTCAGGAAAGCGAATCAAGTGAAGGTCTTGCCGACGCCGAACTTGACGGGCGCGAAGTACACGCTCGCGGTGCCGGATTATGCGTATCAGGCGGGCATCAAGAACTTCAACGACATCGCGAAGAACTACGACAAGCTCGACGGCAAGATCTACGGCATCGAACCGGGCAACGACGGCAATGCGCTCATCAAGAAGATGATCGACAACAACCTGTACGGGCTCGGCAAGTTCAAGCTCGTGGAATCGAGCGAGGCGGGCATGCTCGTGGAAGTGAATCGCGCGATTCGCGACAAGAAGCCGATCGTGTTCCTCGGCTGGGAGCCGCATCCGATGAACGTGCAGATGAAGATCGACTATCTCGCGGGCGGCGACGATGTCTTCGGCCCGAACTATGGCGAAGCAAAAGTGCTGACCGTCACGCCGACGGATTACGACACGCGCTGTCCGAATGTCGCGAAGCTCGTGTCCAACCTGCAGTTCACGACGGATATCGAGAACCACGTGATGCTGCCGATCATGAACAAGACGAATGCGAACAAGGCGGCGCGCGAATGGCTGAAGGCGAATCCGGCGGTGCTCGATAAATGGCTTGCGGGCGTAAAGACGTTCGACGGGAAGGATGGGTTGCCGGCAGTGAAGGCGTATGTCGCCGGCAACTGAAAACTGACGCAGTGATTCAACGAAGGCGCGTCAGGTCCGATAATCCGGCTTCGCGCCTTCGATCATTCTCAACGCCGCTTGCCACTGCAACGCCATGATTCCATCGGCTTCATCGCGCCGATATTGCTCTGCAGTCAACTCGCAAACCCTCTGCGACGGCAGATTCAATTCCGCATTGCCCGCCAGCGCGCGAATCTGAATCTCGCAAGCGCGTTCAAGAAAGTACATTTCCTGGAACGCTTCCGGAATGGACTTTCCGCACGACAATAACCCGTGATTCTTCAGGATCATCGCGTTATGCGAGCCGAGATCGTTGACGAGGCGATCGCGCTCCGCGAGGTCCAGCGCAATGCCTTCATAGTCGTGATACGCGATATGTCCGTAATACTTCAACGCATGCTGACTGATCGGCAATAAGCCCTGCTTTTGCGCCGATACCGCCGCGCCCGCCGCCGTATGCGTATGCACGACGCAAAACACATCGGGCCGTGCCATGTGAATCGCGGAGTGAATCGTGAAGCCCGCCGGATTCACGAGATATCGCGCGGGATCATCGCGTGCGCCCGCTTCGACCGGCCGCCCTTCATGATCGATCTTCACGAGATCCGATGCGCGCATCTCGTCGAAAAGCACGCCATAACGGTTGATCAGAAAGTGATGATCGGTGCCCGGCACGCGCGCGCTGATGTGCGTGAAGATCATGTCGGTCCAGCGAAAATGCCCGATCACGCGATACAGCGCCGCCAGATCGCAGCGCACTTTCCATTCTTCCTGCGAGTATCCGTGAGTCTCCATGCCGTTCCTCCTTGGTTTGATGAGCCGCGGAAAACGTATTCAGATCCTGCTAGATTGCCTGCGCGCGGCCCGGGAAAGTTTCGTCGTAGTCCATTGCGTGATTTGCATCCGGCGCATCCGGCGCGCCGCCCTGCTCGCGATACATCATCGGCGGCAGGCCGAATTGCTTGCGGAATTCGCGGCCCAGATGCGATGCGTCGGAAAAGCCGCAACTCGATGCGATATCGGCGACGGTCTTGTCCGAACTCGTCAGCAGCCACGCCGCCGTGCGCAGCCGCACCTGCTTCGCATACGCCTGCGGCGCCTTGCCCGTCTCCGCCTTGAATAACCGTTCGAGTTGCCGCGTCGAAAGATCGAGCTTGTGCGCGAGTTCATCGAGCGTAAGCGAACGGCCGACGTGCTGCTCCATCAGCAGGATCGCACGTTTTACTTTCGGATGCGTCGCGGGCGCGAGACCCGGCGGATGCGGCTGCGGCGCGTTGCCCTTCTGCATGTCATCGACGAGCAGGATGCGCAGCGCCTTTTGCACCGTCGCCGTTTCGAAGTGACGCAGCAGAATGGCGGCGGCGACATCGATCGATGCGCGCCCGCCCGAACACGTAATGCGCCTTCTGTCGATGACAAAGAGCCGGTCCGCGACGAGCGATTGCTCATCCGCGTGCGGGAATCGCTCGACGAAGTCCCAATAATGAAACCAGCTCACGCAGATGCGATGGCCTTCGAGCACGCCCGCGCGCATCAGCGAGAACACGCCGGTGCACATGCCGACGAGCGTTGCATTTGAGGCAGCCGCGCGGCGGATGAACTGCAGCGTCGCATCGCTCGTCGCGGGGCCGGAATGCAGCAGGCCGCCGACCACGACGACGTAATCGAAAGGCTCGGCCTGATCGTAGGTTTCCCACGGCGTGATCTGTATGCCGCAACTCGCGCGAACGGGCGCGAGCGTCTCGCCGATCACGCTCCACGAGCAGCGCACCGGTCGGCTGAAATCGCCTTCATCGGCGGAAAGGCGCAGCAGATCGACGAAACCGGAGAACGCGGTCAGCGTGAAATTCGGCAGCAGGATGATGCCGAAGCGGATGCGCGATTTCGATTGACCGTCGACAGACGACGGCGGAAGAGATTCTGCGGCGTTCATGCGGGAGACATGCGGCTGGACGTTATCCAGCGAGCATATCACTCGGCCGCGAGCATCGGGCGTGCGTCAGAAATGGAACGCGGCCGGCGTCGTGTGACGCCGGCCGCGCAAATAACCATGAATCGAAGCGGTGCGCTTCAGCCGCCGAGCACCGCGAAGCCCCAGGCGAAAGCGCCGCCGATGAGCGCGCCCGCCGCGCGGCCGAGCACGCTCGCGATCGTGTAATCGGCCCAACGCTGTTCGACTTCGGCCTTCAACACGCCGAAGTAGCGCAGGGCGGGATCGATCGAGCAGAGCAGCATCAGCGCGATCCAGACGGGCACCTGACGCGTGAGCACGCGATCGACGGCGAGCAGATCGACTGCCTGAAGCGTGCCGACGACAGCCACGCTGATAAGGAAAGCGAGAATCCAGGATTTGAAGAACTGGTCGGGTAAGGCGTGAGTTTCCATCAATGCGAACCGGATAAGCAAGAAAAGGCGGAAAGGACGAGTGATCCGAAACCTATAGGCGTGGCTCACCTCAAGACCTAGGGAATATACCGATGCCTGTCGGCGCGACGCTTCGGACCAGTCTCAAAAATGCTGGATGTGCAACGAAGATGCGCAAAAACGCGCCGGGCGCGAAATGCTCTGTTACGCGCCGTCGCGCTTGCGTCGCCGGGCCTGAAATCATCGGAAAACCGACGTCGTCCACGCGCGAAAAACGGCGCTGACGCCGCGATCCCATTTCGATGGCGTTTTTGTTCTATCGGGTCTTTTCTGGGTTTGGTGCAATGAGCGCCATACCGGAACATCTCGCCAACCCAAGGGACACGCCAATGAACGTCAGCGTCTTCGATCTGTTCAAGATCGGCATCGGACCGTCGAGTTCGCATACCGTCGGGCCGATGATCGCGGCGTGCCGCTTCGCGTCGCATATCGAAGACGCCAATCTGCTCGCCTTCGTCACGCGCGTGCGCGCCGAGCTGTTCGGCTCGCTCGGCGCGACCGGCAAAGGCCACGGCACCGACAAGGCCGTGTTGCTCGGCCTCGAAGGGAATCTGCCCGATCTCATCGATCCGGACGTCATCGCGCCGCGTCTCGCGGAAATCCGCGCGACGAAGCGCCTGAAGCTGCTCGGCAAGCACGATGTGATGTTCGAGGAGCGCGAGCATATCGGCTTCTATCGCAAGCTGATGCCGGGCGCGCCGGGATCGAGCATCGTGCATCCGAACGGCATGCGCTTTCAGGCGTTCGACGAGAACGGCCAGCTTCTCGTCGAGAAGGAGTATTACTCGGTCGGCGGCGGCTTCGTCGTGAATCGCGAAGGCGATCGCGTGAACGGCTTGCGCGCGGCCAATACGGTGCCGTACCCGTTTCGCACCGGCGACGATCTCATGCGCGTCTGTCGGGAGACAGGTCTGTCTATCGCCGACGTGACCATGCAAAACGAATGCGCGAATCGCAGCGAATCCGAAGTCCGCGAAGGCATGCTCGCGGTGTGGCGCGTGATGGCCGCGTGCGTGGAGCGCGGCTGCAAGGAGCGCGGCGAGCTGCCCGGTCCGATGCAAGTCAAGCGCCGCGCCGCCGATCTGTCCGCGTCGCTGCGGTCGCGCTCGGAAGAGTCGCTGCGCGACCCGCTGTCGATGCTCGACTGGGTCAATCTCTATGCGATGGCCGTCAACGAAGAGAACGCGGCGGGCGGCCGCGTCGTCACCGCGCCGACCAATGGCGCGGCCGGCGTGATTCCCGCCGTGCTGCATTACTACGTGAAGTTCATGCACGGCTCGAACGATGACGGCATCGTGCGCTTCCTTCTGACAGCCGCGGCCATCGGCATCATCTACAAGGAAACGGCGTCGATCTCGGGCGCGGAAGTGGGTTGCCAGGGCGAAGTCGGCGTCGCCTGTTCGATGGCCGCCGCCGCGCTCGCCGCCGTCATGGGCGGCACGCCCGCGCAAGTCGAAAACGCCGCGGAAATCGGCATGGAACACAACCTCGGCATGACGTGCGACCCCGTTGGCGGCCTCGTGCAGATTCCGTGCATCGAGCGCAATGCGATGGGCGCGATCAAGGCGATCAACGCCGCGCGCATGGCGATGAAGGGCGACGGCAAGCATTACGTGTCGCTCGATTCGGTCATCAAGACGATGCGCGAAACCGGCGCGGACATGAAGACGAAATACAAGGAGACGTCGCGCGGTGGCCTCGCCGTGAACGTCATCGAATGCTGAATTCAGGACCCCACGAAGGAAGAGAAACACCATGAGCCGCTATTCCATCTTCAGCCTCTTACGCAACGGCATGTCGTATCACGAGAACTGGGAGCGCCAGTGGCGAAGTCCCGAGCCGAAGCGCGAGTACGACGTGGTGATCGTCGGCGGTGGCGGTCATGGTCTCGCGACCGCGTATTACCTCGCGAAGGAGCACGGCATCACGAACGTCGCGATTCTCGAGAAGGGCTGGATCGGCGGCGGCAATACCGCGCGCAACACGACCATCGTGCGCTCGAACTATCTGTGGGATGAATCGGCGGCGTTGTACGAAAAAGCGATGAAGCTGTGGGAGGGCCTCTCGCAAGACCTCAACTACAACGTGATGTTCTCGCAGCGCGGGGTGATGAATCTCGCGCATACGCTGCAGGACGTGCGCGATACCGAGCGCCGCGTGAACGCGAACCGTCTCAACGGCGTCGATGCCGAGTTCCTCACGCCGCAGCAGATCAAGGAAATCGAGCCGACGATCAATCTCAACAGCCGCTATCCGGTGCTGGGCGCGTCGATTCAGCGTCGCGGCGGCGTCGCGCGTCACGATGCGGTCGCGTGGGGCTTCGCGCGCGGCGCGGATCGCGCGGGCGTCGACATCATCCAGAACTGCCAGGTCGTGGGCATTCGCCGCGACGGCAGTCAGGTGACGGGCGTCGATACGACGAAGGGCTTCATCAAGGCGAAGAAGGTCGCGGTCGTCACGGCGGGCAACACGACGACGCTCGCCGACATGGCCGGCGTGCGCCTGCCGCTCGAAAGCCATCCGTTGCAGGCGCTCGTGTCGGAGCCGATCAAGCCGGTCGTGAACACGGTCGTGATGTCGAACGCGGTGCATGCGTACATCAGCCAGTCCGACAAGGGCGATCTCGTGATCGGCGCGGGCGTCGATCAATACACGGGCTTCGGTCAGCGCGGCAGCTTTCACATCATCGAAGGCACGCTGGAAGCGATCGTCGAGATGTTCCCCGTGTTCTCGCGCGTGCGGATGAATCGTCAGTGGGGCGGCATCGTCGACGTATCGCCGGATGCGTGCCCGATCATCTCCAAGACCGACGTGAAGGGTCTGTACTTCAACTGCGGATGGGGCACGGGCGGCTTCAAGGCGACGCCGGGTTCGGGCTGGGCCTACGCGCACACGATCGCGAAGGACGAGCCGCATCCGCTGAACGCGCCGTTCTCGCTGGATCGTTTCTATACCGGTCATCTGATCGACGAACACGGCGCGGCTGCCGTGGCCCACTAATCGCATTAGGAGCGAAAAACATGTTGCTGATCGAATGCCCCTGGTGCGGGCCGCGCGCCGAAACCGAATTTTCCTGCGGCGGCGAAGCGGATATCGCGCGCCCGCTCGACACCGAAAAGCTCTCCGACCGCGAGTGGGGCGACTACCTCTTCATGCGCAAGAATCCGCGCGGCGTGCATCGCGAGCAATGGAATCATGCGCAAGGCTGCCGCCGCTGGTTCAAGGTGCAGCGCGATACGGTTTCATATGAAATTCAAGGCTACGAGACGTTCGACCGTCCGCTGGCTGTGATGCATGACAACGGAGGCACGTCGAAATGAGCCAGAAAGACCGACTCGGCATGGGCGGGCGCATCAATCGTGCGATTCCCGTCACCTTCACGTTCAACGGCAAGACGTATCAGGGCTTCGAAGGCGATACGCTCGCGTCCGCGTTGCTCGCGAACGGCGAGCGCTTCGTCGCGCGCAGCTGGAAGTATCACCGTCCGCGCGGGATCATCACGGCGGGCGTCGAAGAGCCGAACGCAATCGTGCAACTCGAAACCGGCGCGTACACCGTCCCGAATGCGCGCGCTACCGAAGTCGAGCTGTATCAAGGGCTCGTCGCGCAGAGCGTGAACGCGAAGCCGAACATCGAAAACGATCGCATGGCGGTCAATCAGAAGATCGCGCGCTTCATTCCCGCAGGCTTCTACTACAAGACGTTCATGTGGCCGCGCAAGTTGTGGCCGAAATACGAGGAAGTGATTCGCGATGCAGCGGGTCTCGGCGAAGCGCCGAAGCAACTCGACGCCGATCGCTACGACAAGTGCTTCGCGCATTGCGACGTGCTCGTGATCGGCGGCGGACCTTCGGGTCTCGCGGCGGCGCATGCGGCGGGTTTGTCGGGCGCGCGCGTGATTCTCGTCGACGATCAGCGCGAACTCGGCGGATCGCTTCTGTCGTGCCGCGCGGAGATCGACGGCAAGCCCGCGCTGCAATGGGTGCAGAAAATCGAAGGCGAACTGCGCAAGATGCCCGATGTGAAGGTTCTTTCGCGCAGCACGGCGTTCGGTTATCAGGATCACAACCTCGTCACGGTCACGCAGCGTCTGACGGAACATCTGCCGGTATCGCGCCGCAGCGGCACGCGCGAACTGATGCGGAAAGTGCGCGCGAAACGCGTCGTGCTCGCGACCGGCGCGCACGAGCGCCCGATCGTTTTCGGCAACAACGATCTGCCGGGCATCATGCTGGCGTCGGCGGTGTCGACGTATCTGCATCGCTATGCGGTGATGCCGGGCCGCAACGCCGTTGTGTTCACCAACAACGACGACGCGTATCAATGCGCGCTCGATCTGAAGGCGGCAGGCGCGGATGTGACCGTCGTCGATCCGCGTCCGGCCGAATCGAAGGGCACGTTGCCCGCGGCCGCGCGACGCTACGGCGTGCGCGTGCTGAACAACGCGGTCATCACGGCTGCGCGCGGCAAGCTGCGGGTTGCATCGGTCGAAGTGGCTTCGTACGACAAAGGCCAGGTCGGTCAGAAGCAGACAGACCTGCCATGCGATCTCGTCGCCATGTCGGGGGGCTGGAGCCCCGTGCTGCATCTCTTCGCGCAATCGGGCGGCAAGGCGCACTGGCACGAAGAGAAAGCGTGCTTCGTGCCGGGCAAGGCGATGCAACTGGAGAGCAGCGTCGGCGCATGCGCGGGCGAGTTCTCGCTGTCGCGCGGCATTCGCCTCGGCGCGGATGCGGGCGCGGAAGCGGCGCGCGCGGCGGGTCATATCGTCGTGAAGCCGGCTGCCGTGCAAGTCGCTGAAATCGTCGAAGCGCCGATGTTGCCGCTGTGGATCGTCGGCAACAAGGAATTGTCGACGCGCGGTCCGAAGCAATTCGTCGACTTCCAGAACGACGTGTCGGCGGCCGACATCTATCTTGCGGCGCGCGAAGGCTTCGAATCGGTCGAGCACGTCAAGCGTTATACGGCGATGGGCTTCGGCACCGATCAGGGCAAGCTCGGCAACATCAACGGCATGGCGATTCTCGCGCAAGCCTTGGGCAAGACGATTCCCGAGACCGGCACGACGACGTTCCGCCCGAATTACACCCCTGTCACTTTCGGCACGTTCGCGGGCCGCGAGCTGGGCGAGTTTCTCGATCCGGTGCGCAAGACCGCGATCCACGAATGGCACGTCGAGAACGGCGCGATGTTCGAGGATGTGGGCAACTGGAAGCGTCCCTGGTACTACCCGAAGGCGGGCGAGGACATGCACGCGGCGGTCGCGCGCGAGTCGCTCGCGGTGCGTCAGAGCGTCGGCATTCTCGATGCATCGACGCTCGGCAAGATCGACATTCAAGGCCCCGATTCGGCGAAGCTCCTGAACTGGATGTACACGAATCCGTGGAGCAAGCTCGAAGTCGGCAAGTGCCGTTACGGGCTGATGCTCGACGAGAACGGCATGATCTTCGACGATGGCGTCACGGTGCGTCTCGGCGAACAGCATTACATGATGACGACGACCACCGGCGGCGCGGCGCGCGTGCTGACGTGGCTCGAACGCTGGCTGCAGACCGAATGGCCCGACATGCGCGTGCGTCTCGCATCGGTGACGGATCACTGGGCGACGTTCGCGGTCGTCGGACCGAACAGCCGCAAGGTGCTGCAGAAAGTGTGTCACGACATCGACTTCGCGAACGCGGCGTTCCCGTTCATGAGCTATCGCGATGGCACGGTGGCGGGCGCATCGGCGCGCGTGATGCGGATCAGTTTCTCGGGCGAGCTCGCGTATGAAGTGAACGTGCCCGCGAATGTCGGACGCGCGGTGTGGGAAGCGCTGATGCTCGCGGGCGCTGAATTCGACATTACGCCGTACGGCACGGAAACGATGCACGTGCTGCGCGCGGAGAAGGGCTACATCATCGTCGGACAGGATACGGACGGCTCGATGACGCCTTACGACCTCGGCATGGGCGGGCTTGTCGCGAAGTCGAAGGACTTCATCGGCAAGCGCTCGCTCACGCGTTCGGACACTGCAAAACAAGGGCGAAAGCAGTTCGTCGGCCTGCTCACCGACGATCCTTCGTTCGTGCTGCCGGAAGGCGCGCAGATCGTCGCGGGACCGTTTCAGGGCGATACCGCGCCGATGCTCGGACACGTCACGTCGAGCTATTACAGCCCTATTTTGAAGCGCTCGATTGCGTTGGCCGTCGTGAAGGGCGGTCTGGAGAAGATCGGCGAATCGGTCATGATTCCGCTCGCGAACGGCAAGCGGGTCAACGCAAAAATCACCAGTTCGGTGTTCTACGACAGCGAAGGAGCACGTCAGCATGTTGAATGAGATCAAAGGTTCCTCGACGGTCGTCGATCGCGCAATCAGCGGACAGGGTGTGTGGCAGGAGTCTCCGCTCGTCGGCGCGGATGCATTGATGAAGACGCATCAGTCGGGCTCGCCGAAAGCGTTTCGTCTGGCCGAGCGGCCGTTCCTCGAACTCGTGAACGTGCGTGGCGATACGCGCGATCCGGCGTTCGCGAAGGCGGTGCAGAGCGTGATCGGCTGCACGCCGCCCGAGAAGGCGAACACTATTGCGCGCGGCAACGGTTATACGATGCTGTGGCTCGGTCCCGATGAATGGCTCGTGCATTCGGATACGGCGCACGATGCATCGCGTCCCGCGCCGCTCGAAGCGAAACTGCGCGACGCGTTCGTCGGACAGTTCTCGGCGGCGGTGGATATCGGCAGCGGTTATACGGTGCTCGAAATCGACGGACCGAAGACGCGTGAGGTGCTTTCGCGCGGTTGTCCGCTCGATCTGCATCCGAAGGTTTTCGGCGAAGGACAATGCGCGCAGAGCCATTACTTCAAGGCATCGCTTACGCTCGTGCCGCTGGGCGGCGATCGCTTCGAGATAATCGTGCGCCGCAGCTTCGCCGATTACTTCGTGAAGATGATGCTCGACGCCGCCGCGCCGTTGCTCTCATGAAGCCGTTCGAACCGCTTGCCGCGGGTGGCCTGGGCTGGCGCGTGATCGTCGATGAGTTGATCGTGGAGACGCGCGTCGGCTTGTATGAGCATGAGCATGAAGGGCCGCAGCCCGTGTGCATCGATGCGAGCCTGCGTTATCGCGGCATGCCGCATGAATCGGACGATGGTCTCATTGATTACGAGGCGTGGTGCAATCGGGTGAGCGCGTTTCTTGAAGGGAAGGCGCATACGCGCTTGCTGGAGACGCTCGCGGTGGAGATCGCCGCGTTGTCGTTCGAAGAGTGGCCGGCGCTGGATGCGCTTACTTTGGTGCTGCACAAGCCGAAGATTCGTGAGGGCACGAAGCGGCTTGGGCTTGAACTCGACTGGCGTCGGGCGGATTTCGATGCTTGGCGGTTGCGCGTCGATGCGTGGGATGCGGCTGTAGTCCGGCGATGAACGCGTCGCGTGATTCGGCTGCGCAGCTCTCCGAACGTGCATGCAAGAAGCATGATGCGGATGCGGCGCTTAAGCTGCTGGATCGAAGTATCGCGCTGAAGCATCGGCGGATTGCGTTGATTCGGTATCTGCATGCGCAGTATCTCGATGCGCCGTTAGAGGCCAGGCATCATGAGTATGTGAGGGTCGTGGCGGCGCGGTTGAGCGCGGAGGCGGTGGTTAGGGTGGTGGAGGCGGCTAGGGGGAGGTTTGGGGGGAGTTGAAGCTCCGCGGGGGCGGAGGAATGCGACGATCGAGCCGTGCGCGGAGATAGACCTTGGCGTGCCACATGGCGGCATGGGTGCCGCAGTGGTTCCTCCGCATGCGCGGAGATAGACCCGATTTGTGTCCACACACCTACAACCCCCGTTAGCCCCCTCAGCCCAAGGGGAGCTCCCCCCTCAAACCCCCACCAACCCCCCCTTCGCCCCCACCACCTCCCGCGCCCGTTTCCCCCGCGCCACAAAATAAGCCGTCTCCGCCCGCCCCAACGCAGCAACGCCTCTAATCCGATCCGCAATCTTCTCCGCCAACATGATCGTCGGCGCATTGAGATTCCCGGTCGTGATCTGCGGCATGATCGACGCATCCACGACGCGCAATCCTTCCATCCCATGCACGCGTCCTTCGCCGTCGACGACAGCCATATCGTCATAACCCATCTTGCACGAGCACGAAGGGTGAAAAGCCGTCTCCGCCTTCGCCCTCACGAACGCATCGAGTTCCGCATCGCTTTGCAGATCATCCGACGGATGCAACTCCCGCCCGCGATATCGCGCGAGCGCGGGCTGCCGCATGATCTCGCGCGTAATCCGAATGGCATCGCGAAACTCACGCCAGTCGAGCGGATCGGCCATGTAGTTGAAAAGAATGCTCGGATGCGCGTTCGGATCGCGCGACTTGAGCTTCACGCGCCCCCGACTCGGCGAGCGCATCGATCCGACATGCGCCTGGAACCCATGCATCTTTATCGGATTCGAGCCGTTGTAATTGATCGCGACCGGAAGAAAGTGGTACTGGATGTTCGGCCAAAGATCCTCGTCGCGCGTGCGGATGAAGCCGCCCGCTTCGAACTGATTGCTCGCGCCGATGCCCGTCCCGTTCAGCATCCATTCGAGCCCGATCGCCGGCTGATTCCACCACTGCAGCGCCGGATATAAGGACACCGGCTCCTTGCATTCGTACTGCATGTACATCTCGAGATGATCCTGCAAGTTCTCACCGACGCCCGGCAGATCATGCACGACAGGAATCTCCAACTCCTTCAGCCAGTCAGACCGTCCGACGCCCGAGCGCTGCAACAACTGAGGCGATGCAATCGCACCGCTGCACACGAGCACTTCGCGCCGCACATGCGCCGTCACGCGCTGCCCGCCATGCAGATAAGCAACGCCAATAGCACGCTTACCCGAGAACAACACGCGATCCGTGATCGCATGCGTCACGATGGTCAACCCGGCACGATGCTTCGCGCGATCCAGATACCCGCGCGCCGTGCTCGCACGACGTCCCTTCGCGGTCACGGTGCGATCCATCGGACCGAAGCCTTCCTGCTGATAACCGTTGAGATCCTCGGTACGCGGATAACCCGCCTGCACGCCTGCCTCGACCATCGCGGCGAAAAGCGGATTGTTGCCGGGCTTGCTCGTCGTCACATGCACGGGACCATCGCCGCCGTGATACGCATTCGGTCCGATATCGCGCGTCTCCGCTTTGCGGAAATACGGCAGACAGTCGAGATAACTCCAGTTCTCGAGACCGGGCATCGACGCCCAGTTGTCGTAATCGAGCGCATTGCCGCGGATATAACACATGCCGTTGATCAGCGACGATCCGCCCAGCCCCTTGCCGCGCCCGCACTCCATCCGACGGTTGTTCATATGCGGCTCGGGCTCGGTTTCATAGGCCCAGTTGTATCGCCGCCCTTGCAGCGGATAAGCCAGCGCCGCAGGCATCTGCGTGCGAAAGTCGAAGCGATAATCCGGCCCGCCCGCTTCGAGCAGCAGCACCGTCACGTCTTCGTCTTCCGTGAGACGCGACGCGAGCACGTTGCCCGCCGATCCCGCACCGACGATGATGTAATCGTATTCGTTCGCGCTCATCGCACATGCTCCTTAAAACACAGGCTGATAGGGACCGAGCTCGACCTGCACGGACTTTATGCGCGTAAAGGCGCTCAGCGTGACGATGCCGTTTTCGCGCCCGACGCCCGATTGCTTGTATCCGCCTACGGGCATTTCCGCCGGCGACTCTCCCCACGTATTGATCCAGCAGATGCCCGCTTCGAGCCGATGAATCACGCGATGCGCGCGCGACAGGTTCTCCGTCACGACGCCCGCCGCGAGGCCGTAGTCGGTATCGTTGGCGCGCGCGATGACTTCGTCTTCATCATCGAACGCGAGGATGCTCATCACAGGCCCGAAAATTTCTTCGCGCACGATGCGCATGTCGTCGCGGCAATCGGCGAACACGGTCGGCTCGACGTACTGGCCGCGCGCGAATGCGCCGTCGGTCATGCGCCCACCGCCCGCGACGAGCCGCGCGCCTTCGCGCTTGCCGCTCTCGATATACGTCAGCACCTTCTGCAACTGCGCGGCGCTCGCGAGCGGCCCGAAATTCGTCCGCGGATCATCGGGCGCGCCGATGCGAATGCGCTTCACGCGCTCCATCACGAGCGCTTCGAACTTGCCGATGACACCGCGTTCGACGAACACGCGCGTGCCGTTCGTGCATACCTGTCCGGAACTGAAGAAGTTCGCGCTCATTGCGATATCGGCGGCGCGTTCGAGGTTGGCGTCGTCGAATACGATGAGCGGCGACTTGCCGCCGAGTTCCATCGTCACTTCCTTGAGCGTCGATCCGCCCGCGCGCGCCATCACTTTTTTGCCGGTTTCGACGCCGCCCGTGAACGATATCTTCTCGATGCCCGCATGTTCCGCGAGCATCGCGCCTACGCGTCCGTCGCCATGCACGACATTGAAGACGCCCGCGGGCACGCCCGCTTCCGTATAGATTTCCGCGAGCTTCGACGCAGTCAGCGGCGTGATTTCGCTCGGCTTGAAGATCATCGCGTTGCCCGCCGCGAGCGCGGGCGCGGATTTCCAGCACGCGATCTGAATCGGATAATTCCACGCGCCGATGCCCGCGCACACGCCGATCGGTTCGCGCCGCGTATAAACGAACGACGATTCGCGCAGCGGAATCTGCTCGCCTTCGATGGCCGTCGCGAGCCCCGCGTAATACTCGATGACATCCGCGCCCGTGACGATATCGACGGCGCGCGTCTCCGCGATCGGCTTGCCGGTATCGCGTGTTTCGATCGCGGCGAGTTCGTCGTTGCGCGCGCGCAGCAGATCGACCGCGCGGCGCAGGATGCGCGAGCGCTGCATCGCGGTCATCGCGGCCCATTCGCGCTGGCCTTCGCGCGCCGATTTCACCGCGCGATCGATATCCGCCTGCGACGCCCGCTGCACGCGCGCGAGCGTTTCGCCGGTCGCGGGATCGAGCGTGTCGAAGGTTTCGCCGCTTGTCGCATCGACGTATTCGCCGCCGATATAAAGCCGTTGCTCTCCGAATGCGGACATGTCGCGCTCCTTTCCTTGAATGTGATTAATCAGCCGTGCGCTTCCAGCACGAGGTCGATGTATTCGTAAGCGAGCCGCAGCGCGCCCTTCGTGTCGAACGGCTCGCCGGCCAGCGCGCCGCGCAGCCACAGGCCGTCGATCAGCGCGGCGAGGCCGCTTGCGGCGCGGCGCGCGGCGGGCTTCGTCAAGGCACGCGCGAAATCCGCGCACAGGTTCGAATGCAGACGCCGCGTGTTCACGCGCTGCAGCCGGCGCAATTCCGGCTTGTGCATGCTTTCCGACCAGAACGCGAGCCAGGTTTTCATGACGGGCCCGTTCACCTGTTCGACATCGAAATTCGCCGCGACGACCGCGCGCAGTTTCGATCGCGGATCGGGCTTCGCGGCTTTGCGGCGGCGCGACGTGCCTTGCCATAGCGAGCGCAGCACATGGCGCATCGTGGCTTCGAGCAGACCATCCTTGTCGCCGAAGTAATGGCTGACGATGCCCGTCGACGTGCTCGCGCGCTGCGCGACCGAAGCGAGCGTCGCGCCGGAAAGTCCCGATTGGTCGATGGTATGCAACGTGGCGTCGATGAGTTGCGCGCGGCGGATATCGCGCATTCCGAGCTTGGGCATGGTCTTTTCGTGACTGACGATGTGCGCCGATACTATTTTTTTTATTTTGAACGGTCAATCAATAAAAACCGGGTCGAAAGGATTTCTGCGCGCGATGTCGGTTTCAGTCAAACGTGCGTCGCATTGAGTGCGAGTCGCGGCGTCGCGAGAGCGCTACCCTCGTTGCACGGGCGCGGTCATCGGTCGGATGGTTCGCGCATGCCGTCCACGAAACAAGGAGACGATCAATGAGCAGCAATCGCGGCGTCGTGTATCTGGGGCAGGGCAAGGTCGAAGTGCAATCCATCGACTATCCGAAGATGGTCGATCCACGCGGGCGGGACATCGGCCACGGCGTCATTCTGAGGGTCGTCAGCACGAACATTTGCGGCTCGGATCAGCACATGGTGCGCGGCCGCACGACAGCGGAAGTCGGCCTCGTGCTCGGCCATGAGATTACGGGCGAAGTGATCGAAGTGGGGCGCGATGTCGAGACGCTTGCCATCGGCGATCTGGTTTCGGTGCCATTCAACGTCGCGTGCGGCCGTTGTCCGACGTGCAAGGCGCAGCATACGGGCGTGTGCCTGAACGTGAATCCGTCGCGTGCGGGCGGCGCGTATGGCTATGTCGACATGGGCGGCTGGATCGGCGGTCAGGCGGAATACGTGATGGTGCCGTACGCGGACTTCAATCTGCTGAAGTTTCCCGACAAAGCGCAGGCGATGTCCAAGATCCGCGATCTGACTTGCCTCTCCGACATTCTTCCGACGGGTTACCACGGCGCGGTGATGGCGGGCGTGGGGCCGGGCTCGACGGTGTATATCGCGGGCGCGGGGCCGGTCGGGATGGCGGCGGCTGCGTCGGCGCGCTTGCTGGGCGCGGCTTGCACGATCGTCGGCGACATGAACGAGGAGCGTCTTGCTCATGCGCGCGCGATGGGCTTCGAGACGATCAACCTGTCGAAGGATGCGACGCTCGGCGAGCAGATCGAGCAGATTCTCGGCAAGCCGGAAGTGGATTGCGCGGTCGATTGCGTGGGTTTCGAAGCGCACGGTCACGGCAGCGATGCCGGTCACGAAGCGCCCGCGACGGTGCTCAATTCGCTGATGGAGATTACGAAGGCGGCGGGCGCGATCGGGATTCCGGGTCTTTACGTGACTGACGATCCCGGTGCGGTCGATGCTGCGGCGAGGAAGGGGAGTTTGAGCATTCGCTTCGGGCTGGGCTGGGCGAAGTCGCATTCGTTCCATACGGGGCAGACGCCGGTCATGAAGTACAACCGCAATCTGATGCAGGCGATTTTGTGGGATCGGTTGCCGATTGCCGATATCGTCAATGTGACGGTGGTTTCGCTCGATGAAGCGCCGGATGGGTATCGGAAGTTTGATGGCGGAGCGCCGAGGAAGTTTGTTATCGATCCGCATGGGTTGTTGAAGGCGGCTTGAGCCTTTGTTTTTGCCCCCGGCGGGTTGGGGGCCTTCGGTTTTCTTGTTGTTGCCGGATCCCGTGATCGCGTCGGTCTATTGGCACGGCCCCCGTGCGGGGCGGCGCCTACTTTCTTTGCCGCTGCAAAGCTGGGTTTGGCGTTTCGTTTCTTTTCGCCGGATCCCGTTTTCGTGGCGGTCTATTAGCGTTGCCCCTGTGCGGGGCGGCACTCACTTTCTTTGCTGCTGCAAAGAAAGTAAGCAAAGAAAGCAGCTTTTCAGGCCCGCGGTCACACGCAATTTGGGTAGTCCTCTCGTCACAGGCGGCACTCGCCTAAAGAGTGCCCTCAAACACCTAATCGGGCTTGGATCGCGCACGGTCCGCCGCCCGAAAACGCTGAGGACACTGGTTCAGCACGAAAGAGCTTCGGCACAGCGCTACGCGCTGCCGCCCGGTATGCAAGGGAAACCAACGTGCGGCAAGTGCAGCGAGATGGAGACGGCAGCAAAGAAGCACGCGCGGACCCGATTGACCGGTCGGCCGCGAAGCGGGCCGGAGCTATTTGGTGCTGAACCAGTTCGGTGTGTGGTGCGATGGTTCAGACCGTGCGCGAGCCAAGCCCGATTAGGTGTTTGAGGGCACTCTTTAGGCAGCCCACGATGGACGAGAGGACTAC
>NZ_JALQDV010000037.1:0-6724 GCF_023631045.1 Caballeronia sp. AZ7_KS35
AAACAGAGCCAATCACACATCAAAAACACGACATCTGTATTTAGCCGGTGGTACGACATTTCAATTTTGCTTTGACAATTGATGCCGAGGCTCAATTCAAATGTCGTACTTGGAATTGCGACAGCTAGCGAATCGTCTATCCGTACGTGCCGCGGGGCGCCCGGTCGAACCCGACCGTGCGCGCTTCGGACGGCATTGGCAACGGCCGCGTTCAATGTTCGCTCTTGGCCGACTCCTTGCTGCGTTCCGCCGACTTTGCCCCGTTCTTCTTGCTCGCTGGACCGGACTTGTTTTGTTTCGGCTTCGCTTCGCCCTCGACCTTGGCGAACGTGATCGCGTCCTTGTCCTTGTCGTAGCTCACGTCTACCGTGTCGCCCGGAGCGAGCTTGCCGCCGAGAATCTCCTTCGCGAGCCGGGTCTCCAGTTGCTGGCGGATCTGGCGTTTCAGTTCGCGTGCGCCGAATTCGGGCCGATAACCCACATCGGCAAGATGATCGATGACCGAGTCCTGCACCCTGAGCTTGATGTCCTGAGCCGCCGCCGTGCGCGCGACGCGGTCCAGCTGTATCTGCACGATCGAGCGGATGTTCTCGCGCGAAAGCCCGTGGAACACGATGATTTCGTCGATGCGATTCAGGAACTCGGGGCGAAAGTGGCCTTTCAGCACGTCCATGAGCTTCTCGCGCATGGCTGCCTCGGTGTCGCGGTCCTTCTCGGTTCTCTCGAGGTTGTCCATGATGATGGACGCGCCAAGATTGCTGGTCGAGATGATGACGGTGTTGCTGAAGTCGACGACGCGGCCCTTGCCATCGGTGAGGCGGCCATCGTCGAATACTTGCAGCAGCACATTGTTCACATCGGGATGCGCCTTCTCGATTTCGTCGAGCAAGATCACGCAGTAGGGACGGCGGCGCACGCGTTCGGTCAGCTGTCCCCCTTCGTCATAGCCGACGTATCCCGGCGGCGCGCCGATCAGCCGCGCGACTGCGTGGCGCTCCATGTACTCGGACATGTCGATGCGGATCACCGCCTGCTCGTCACCGAACACGGTCTCCGCTAGCGCCTTCGCAAGCTCGGTCTTGCCGACGCCCGTCGGTCCCAGGAACAGGAACGTCGCGATGGGCCGGTGCGCTTGCCCCATGCCCGCGCGTGACAGCCGCACCGCATCGCTCACCGCGACCACGGCTTCGTCCTGACCGATCACGCGTTCGCGCAGCTTGCTCTCCATCTCGAGCAGTCTTTCGCGTTCTTCCTGCGTGAGTTCGGTGACGGGAATGCCGGTGAGACGCGAGACCACTTCCGCGACCGCTGCAACCGTCACTTCGAGCGTCTCCGATCCGGTCTTGCGCTGCCATGCCTCGGTCAGGTCGTCGAGCTTCGTCTGCTTCTCGTTGATGCGTTCCTCGAAGTTCTTCGCTTCATCGAAACGCTTGCGCGACGAGGCATAGGCCTGCTCGCGCTTCGACTGGGCGATTTCCGCTTCCAGCTCCTGCATTTCGGGCGGGCGCGACTTCGAGCCGATTCGCACGCGCGCCGCAGCCTGATCGATGAGATCGATAGCCTTGTCGGGCAAATAACGCGATGTGATGTAGCGGTCCGACAACTCCGCTGCTGCGACGAACGCTTCATCGGCGAAAGTGACCTGATGGTGCGCTTCGAGTTTGTCGCGCAAGCCGCGCAAAATGACGATGGTTTGCTCGACCGTCGGCTCCGGCACGAGCACCGGCTGAAAGCGCCGCTCGAGCGCCGCATCCTTCTCGATGTGCTTCTGGTATTCGTTGAGTGTCGTCGCGCCGATCAAACTCAGCTCGCCGCGCGCGAGCGCCGGCTTCAGCACGTTCGCGATGTCGAGTCCGCCCTCGCCGCCGCCCTGACCCGCGCCGACTATCGTGTGCAACTCGTCGATGAACACGATGAGTTCATCCTGCTTCGAAGTGATCTCGTCGATCACCTGCTTTGCGCGCTCTTCGAATTCGCCGCGATACTTCGCGCCCGCGACCATCGAATTGATGTTGATCTCGATGAGCCGCTTGTTGCGCAAGTCTTCGGGCACGTCGTCGTTCACGATGCGCTGTGCCAGCCCTTCGACGATCGCAGTCTTGCCCACACCCGGCTCGCCGATCAACACAGGATTATTCTTCTTGCGCCTCGCGAGCACCTCGATGGTACTTTCGATTTCTTGTGCGCGTCCGAGCACCGGGTCGAGTTTGCCTGCGCGCGCCATCGCGGTGAGATCGCGGCCGAACTTGTCGAGCGTCGGCGTGCCGGTCGGCGTATCGACGCGGCCGTCTTCCGCACCCTTGCCCACGACCTTCACCACTTTCTGGCGAAGCGCCTCGGGCGTGACGCCGTACTTTCGGAGGAGCCCCCCGGCGATGCTGTCGGTCACGGACGCAAGCCCTATCAGCACATGCTCGGGACCGACATAGGAATGGCCGAGTTCTCGCGAGGCCTGGAACGCGTACTGAAAAGCCTTCTTCAAGCGCGGCGAAATCGTCATCTTTTCGACCGGCGTATCGGGCGCGGCTTTGCCCTTTTGCGCGTGCTCGTCGATATAGCGGCGGATGTCGTCGGCAGAAAGCTTCAACTCCTTGAAGAGCGCCTGCACGACGTCCATGTCGGCCAGCACGTAAAGCACCTGCTCGGTGTCGAGTTCCGTCTTCTGCAATTCGTGCGCCTTTTCGGCGGCGCGTTGCAGAAGTTCCATCGTCTGCTCGCTGAAGGCATCGGTCACGTCGACGGACTCGCGCGGCACCGAAGCGACGATATCGTCCTCGTCTTCCTCGCCAGTGCCGTCCGTGTCACCCATCAGACGCGACAGACCTCCGCCGCCCAGTAAGGAATCGAAAGGATTCAGCATGGTTTGATGCCGCATCAACTGGCGATAGTCGTACTCGCAAATCGACATCGATTTGCGGCGGCCGTTCTGCACGACGGTTACCTGCGCAACCGCCGGACGGGCATGACAAATCTCGCAAAGGGCTGGCATATCAATCGTCTCCGGTTGGGGCGATTCGATACCTATGGCGCACAGCGCTGAGTTCTTTCGAACCGCCGGGTGTCGAGGGGCATCTCCTGACAAGTCTCTTTCGAACGTGTTCCTCCGTGCGGCGTGTCGGCTAATTCGCCGGCCGCGATGAAACGGATGCCTGACTCATCGCTAACGTTCATCGTGAGTGAGCGGTGGTATCGGACAGCATTCGACGTTCCGTTAAATGCCTGCTCTCTTGCACCGATCTTCTTTTCGCGTTGAATCATCGCGACCACGGGCAACGGGTGGCCGGTGGCTCTGCATTGGTGTCCACGCCAGGGGAAGCATCTCCGTGTGCTACGCGATGTGAGCGTTTCGCGAAACGGCTCGTCTCTGTGTCTGATCCGCGGCCCGTCACCAGATCGGTGCGCTTCGTCGTCCTGGACAGGTGCTCATGACGAGGCATCACCGATGCAGACTATGCGTGCGCGTCAACTGACCGAATGGCGACCCTTCCGGCTCGTGAACCTAGCCGCTGTTGCAACATCTGCAGCCAAGTGCAAGTTCTCCGCGATTACGCGATTACACGTCGCGCGCCACGCATCGATTAGATAGCCGTACCAATCGCACCGAATCTCGATGCTCATCCGCGAGCCGACTCTGTCGACATGAATCGGGCACGCCGATAGCTGCCGATTTCATCACGCACCGTCACGAATAATGCGCGGCGTTGGCACTCACTGTTTAGGATGGCGATAGATTGTCCGGATTCAACCAGCAATACCAGAAGCTGTCTGCAAGGTGCCGGTCTGCATGAGAGGGGACGTCCCGCAGGGATGGGTGCGAGCGTCGCGAGCATGTCTGAGCACTCGCGTTGCACGAATCCGCAGGCGGGCCGCACTGGAGAACCAACCTATGCGAATCGCACAAATCGCACCGTTGCACGAAGCGGTTCCCCCGAAGTTATACGGCGGCACTGAGCGCGTGGTGTCGTATCTGACAGATGCACTCGTCGACCTCGGCCACGATGTGACCTTGTTCGCAAGCGGCGATTCGCAGACCCGCGCGAGGCTCGAACCAGCCTGGCCGCGCGCGCTGCGGCTCGATCCGGGCATCCGCGATTCGCTTGCCCCGCACATGCTGCTGCTCGAAACCGTTCGCCGCCGCGCGCATGAGTTCGACGTCTTGCACTTCCATCTCGAGTACCTGCCGTTCCCGCTGTTCTCTCAAAGCGATACGCCGTTCGTCACGACGCTGCACGGCCGTCTCGATCTGCCCGAGCTGCGCGCGATCTTCGCGACGTTCACGCACGCGAACATCATCTCGATCTCGGACGACCAGCGTAGCCCCTTGCCGCGCGCAAACTGGCTGAAGACGGTGTATCACGGCTTGCCGGACGGCCTGCTCACGCCGCAGCCGCACAAGAAGCCGGAATATCTGGCGTTCCTCGGCCGCATCAGCCCGCAAAAGCGTGCCGATCTCGCCATCGAAATCGCGGCGCGAAGCGGCTTGCCGCTGAAGATTGCGGCGAAGGTCGACAAGGCTGATGAGAAGTATTTCGCGTCGACGATTGAGCCGCTGCTTTCGCAGGCGCACGTCGAATTCATCGGTGAAATCAGCGAAACGCGGAAGCCGGATTTTCTGTCGGGTGCGAAGGCGCTACTGTTTCCGATCGACTGGAACGAGCCGTTCGGCCTGGTGATGATCGAATCGATGGCGTGCGGGACGCCGGTGATTGCGTTCAAGCGCGGAGCGGTGCCCGAGGTGATCGATCATGGCGTGACCGGTTTCATCTGCGAAGACGTGCAAGACGCGGTCGGCGCACTGCATCGGATCGACGAGCTGTCGCGCGCCCGCGTCCGCGCGCAATTCGAGCGCCGCTTCAGCGCCAGCAGGATGGCGCAGAATTATGTCGATGCCTATACGTCGATGCTGCACGCCGCCAAGCGCCCCGTGCCGCGTTGGGAATCGCCGAGGTGCGCGATGGACGGAAGACGGAACCATTGGAATGCCGACCGTAAGCGAAGCGACGCACTGACTTGCGAAACCATCGACGACAACGAGCCTGTGCCGCAACGAAAGTTTCAACGCGCTCGCTTCGGCGGTCCGAACATCGGCAGCGACAATCCTTGGACCTTCGCCCTTGCCATTCTGCGAGGCCTAGGCAGCTTGGCCACCCTAGGCTGGGCTTTGGGCACGGTTGTAGCCGTGGCCGTCACGAAGCTGCGCACGCGCGGTGATCACGCGCTTCGTCTGGAGTCGTCAGCGCTCCGATGACTGATTGCCGGCGTGTTCCCTGCAGTTCAGCCAACGTGGACTGCCGCGTTGAAGATCAGCGCCATCACCAGGCCAACCACAGCCACGATGGATTGAACCACCGAGATCGTTTTGGTGGCTTCGCCCATCGTCATGCCGAACGATTCCTTCACCATCCAGAAGCCGGCGTGGTTCGCATAGTTGAAGAACAGCGAACCGCAGCCGATGGACAAGGCCAGCAAAGGCAGGTTAAGGCTCCGATCGGCGCCGGCCAGCGGAGCCAGCAGACCCGCCGCGCCGACGATTCCCACCGTCGCCGATCCGGTAGACACGGACAGCAACATCGCGATCAGCCATCCGAGGATCAGCGGGGGAAAAGCGAAGTGCTGCGTCAGATGCACGATCGCCTCACCCACCTTCGCACTGGTCAGCATTTCCTGAAACGCGCCGCCGCCGGCGATGATCATGATGATGGAAGCAATCGGCTTGAGGCTGTTGCCGAGCGCGTGACGCAGCTTTTCGGCATCGCCGCCCCGGGCGAGGACCAGCGCCGCAACTGCGAAAAGTACGCCCAGCAGCATGGCTATCAGCGGATTGCCGAGGAAGCTGGCAACGTGCAGCATCGGTGCGTTCTTCGGCAACACCATCTCCGCCACCGCATGAACCAGCATCAGGATGGCGGGCAACAGGGCCGCCAGCACGCCGAGACCGACCCCCGCGCGGTGGCCATTGTCGGACTGTTCGACGACGGTGAACTGGTCCAGCAAGGCCTGATCGGGCCTGGTGCTCATGCGCGGCGAGATGAACGCGCCATAGAGCGGGCCGCCCAGAATCATCGCGGGAATGGCCGCCAGAAAGCCGTACAGCATGGTCGGCCCCACCGAAGTCTTGAGCGTGGCGATAGCCGTCAAAGGACCCGGATGGGGCGGCACCATGCCGTGCATCGCGGCAAGAGCCGAAATCACGGGCACGCCGACGTACACATAGGCCGAGCCCTTGAACCGGGCATGGCTTTCCAGCTTGCGCGCTACGCTGAAGATCAAGGGAAGCATGACGACCAGCCCCACTTCGAAGAACATCGGAATGCCGACCACGAAAGCCACGAGGGTCATCGCCCAGGGAATCATACGGTCGGAGGCGCGCCTCAGAATGGCCTCGGCAATCTGCTCGGTAATGCCCGCATCCGCGAGGATTTTGCCGAGCATCGCACCCAGCGCGATGACGACGCCCACCGCGCCCAACGTCTTGCCCGCGCCGTTGGTCAGATGCTTGACGATGCTTCCCGGCTCCATGCCGGTTGCGAACCCTACGCCGATTGAAACGACGAGCAAAGCGAGAAGCGGATGCATCTTGATGCGCGACACGATGAGCGCGACAAGCAGCACCACGCTGATCAGCGCGGTCAGCAACAAATCGATATCTAGTACAACATCCCGTAATTACCTTTAATAATTATCGGGCTGCAGATAAGGCTGTAGGAGCGTGACGACGACCTCG